>NZ_QRVG01000009.1 GCF_003459245.1 Collinsella sp. AF23-2 | reverse complement strand
AGTCCTGAGGCCGTTGCAATGAAAATGAGAATCAAGGTGCAACCGACAGGTGTATTTGCGGGTACAGGCCGAGTCACGGTCGTGCGTCGGGGGGATTATACTGAGACAAGCATAATGAATCGGCGCCCTTGTTGTGCGCCGTGGCATTAAGAGGTGCATATGGCAGAGAAACTCATACCGCTGGAGGATGCGCAATCGATTGTTTTGTCGCACGTTGCTCCGACGGATCTCATCGAGATTCCCGTGTGGCAGGCCGCCGGTCTTCCCTTGGCCGAGGATGCGGTGGCCGATATCGACATCTCGCCGTTTGCCAACAGCGCTATGGACGGATATGCCGTGCGCTCGGCGGACTTGGCGCAGGCGTCTGACGAGGCGCCGGTGACGCTCGACGTTATCGGACACGAGGCCGCGGGCCATGTGTTTGAGGACACAATCGGCGCGGGCGAGACGGTCCGCATCATGACGGGCGCGCCGGTACCCGAAGGTGCCGATGCCGTGGTGAAGTACGAGATCGTCGACGTACTCGATGGCGACGGCAACGAGGGCTCGCGCGTTCGCTTCTCGGCGCCTGCCAAGGTAGGGGAGAACGTTCGCTCTGCCGCCGAGGAGGCCCATGCCGGCGATGTCGTGATGCGCGCTGGCGAGGTCGTGGCTCCGGCGGGCGCCGGCTTGTTGGCGAGCGCCGGTTATGCGAGCGTGAAGGTGCATGCCGCGCCGCGTGTGGGCATTATCTCGCTGGGCACGGAGCTGGTCGCGCCGGGTGAGCTGCCGGCGCGCGGGCAGATTCGCGACTCCAATTCGTCGGCGTTGATGGCCGAAGCGCTCGATGCAGGAGCCGAGCCCGTGTTCTACGGCATTGCGCCCGATGATGAGCAGGCGATTGCCGAGCTGGTGCATCGTGCCGTGCAGGAGTGCGATTTTGTCATTACGAGCGGTGGCGCCTCGGCAGGCGACTACGACTACGTGACGGCGCTCGTCCGGCGCGAGGGTGAGGTGCTGTTCGATCGCATCTCGATGCGTCCGGGCAAGGCCATCACGTTTGGCTTGCTTGGGGGTAAGCCCTACCTGGGACTTTCAGGCAATCCGGCCGCGGCGTATGTAGGCTTTGAGATGCTTGCGCGTCCGGCGATTCGCAAGATGCGCGGCTTTGCCGAGGGCGTGCGTCCCGTGCAGCAGGCGACGCTCACGCACGGCGTGAAAAAGCGACAGCATCGCCGCTTCTTCGATCGCGCCACGGTTTTGCGCGACCCCGAGACCGGTGAGCTGTTGGTGACCGAGGCCAAGACACAGAATTCGGCGCTGCTCGGCACAATGCAGCGGGCTAACTGCCTGCTGCGTATTGACGAAGGACCGTGCGACCTCAAGGCGGGCGATGTCGTGGATGTCGTGCGAGTCGACCTGCCTGAGGGCACGGTGCTATAGGAGGAATGTTATGGAGCTAAAGATTTCGATCGTGACGTGCTCGGATACGCGCGACCTTGCCCAGGACGAGGCGGGTGCCGCACTCGAGGAGCTTATCGAGGCGCAGGGATGGACGGTCGCCTCACATGTGGTCGTGCGCGACGACGTCAGCGAAATCGGTGATGCCATTGTGGAAGCTGCCGATGAGTGCCACACCAATGTCGTGCTCACCTGCGGTGGCACGGGGCTTTCGATGCGCGATGTGACGCCCGAGGCGACGCGTGCCGTTTGCGAGCGCGATGTGCCGGGTATTGCAGAGGCAATCCGTGCGTACTCCATGACCAAGACGCGCCGCGCTATGCTCTCGCGCGCTATTTGCATGCAACGAGGTCATACACTTGTCGTAAACTTTCCAGGTTCTACGAAGGCCGCCCGCGAAAGCTGGGAGGCCATAGCGGACCAGCTGGAGCATGCGGCTCAGATGACAGCGGGCGGCGGACATACCAACTAAGCGGTTTACCTGCGGCGGAGCGACCTGAACGGCTGCTCCGCCTTTTATTTGCGCCCAAGGGGACGGCATTCTGTAGGCATGCTTGAAACTATATTTTCAGACGAGAATAATTTCTCATAATCATTATTCGCACCGAAGTATAATTTAATAACAGAATAAAGCCTGCGGTGGGGTACCCGGGCACAAGGTCCGAAAGGGTTGAACATGTTCGATATGGTTTCTCGCCGCGGATTCGTCTCACTCTCCGCTGTCGCCGCTGCCGGCCTTGGCCTTGCCGGCTGCTCCGGCAACAAGGAGCCTGAGTCGACCGGTTCCGATGCCGGTTCCGCCAAGATTTCGTCCAAGAAGGCTGTCGAGCTGCAGGTCTTTGCTGCCAACTCGCTCGAGAAGGCTTTGCCCGAGGTTCAGAAGCTCTACACCGAGCAGACCGGTACCACCTTTGCCGACACGCAGTTTAAGGCGTCCGGCGACCTTGTCGAGCAGATGCGCGCCGGCGCCACGGTCGACGTGCCCATCACAGCCTCCAAGGGCACCATGGACGACGCCGAGGCCGCCGAGCTCGTCGACGCCGACACGCGTGAGGATATGTTCGTCAACGATCTTGTGGTCATTCGCGCCGAGGGCTCCGACACCAAGGTCGAGGCCATCGCCGACATCGCGAGCCTGGACGGCAAGATCGCCATCGGCGACGCCAAGACCGTTCCTGCCGGCAAGTACGCCAATCAGGCACTGGCCTCCGCGGGCCTCTACACCGGTGCCGAGGGTGACGATGGCGAGTACGCACCCGAGATCGCCGACAAGGTCGCACTGGCCGACAAAGTTGGTACCGCCGCCGCCTATGTGTCTACGGGCGACTGCGTGGCCGGTTTTGTCTACAGCTCCGATATCTTCCGCTATGACGGCATCGAGGAGGCCTTCGTGTGCCCCGAGGATTCGCACAAGCCCATCGTGTACCCGGGCGCCGTTGCCGAGAGCTCCGAGCACGCCGACGAGGCCAAGGCATTTATCGACTTCTGTCTGACCAACAAGAAGGCTCAGAAGATTTGGGCTAAGTACGGCTTTGAGCTTTCCGAGTAGTGCGGCTTGGCGCGATAATTCCATCGTGTTGTGTCTCACTCCGTCCTTGTGTTCGCTTGGAGCTTTTCGTGCTTAATAGATTCCGCATGCTTGTCGTCTGTGCTTTGACCCTCGCGCTTTGCTGGGTGCCGGGACTTGCGTTTGCTGGGGACGCTGAGGACGGGGCCCAGGTTGCTGCGACCGCTCATGGGCTTTCCTATGGGATCGAGGGTTTTGAGCGGTTGGCCAAGGGGACCGCTCGTGCCATGGAGGGCCAGCCTGAGGGCTATCGGTTTCCCGTTGACGAGGACGTGGACCTTGTAGTGGCGCCCGCTGCCGATCGCGTTGTGGTGTGGATATCGCCCAAGGCAGTCGAGAAGTATGGTTTGGATCCGCAGGACAACGAGTGCGTATCGGGTCTCAAGGCTCTCGTCTGTGAGCTCGACAGCGCAAACTGCATGGGAGGTGCGCAGCTGGGGGACGTGGATCTTCCTTGGTATGTCACGGCGGAAACAACGTTTGATGCCGGCGGGTATACCTATGGCTTTGATGTGCGTGGTGCGGATGGGGACCGCTATGTGGTGATTGCGTCAGCCTCGGGTGATGCCAAGGGCGGCGCGCGTTGGCTTGATAGCGCTCAAATGGTAGAAGCATCGTCTGTCGTGTTGCGGGATGAGCAGGGGCCCTTGGCCTCTCTGGCCTCCTTTTTGGGCAACATCGACTATCGCCCGTTTTGGGTGTCTATCAAAACGAGCGGCCTTGCCCTGCTGATCTCCTTTGCGCTGGGCCTGTTTGCCGCATGGAAGACCATGGGTACGACGAGCCGCGTGAAGGGCCTACTCGACTCGGTCTTTACCATCCCGATGGTGCTGCCTCCCACGGTGTGTGGCTTTCTGCTCCTCATGCTGTTTGGCCGCTCAACCGGGGTTGGCCAGTGGCTTATTGCACACAGTATCTCGATCGTCTTTACGTGGCCCGCGGCGGTGATATCTGCCGTGGTGGTGTCGTTTCCCCTGGTCTACCGTACGGCACTCGGAGCCTTCGAGAGCCTTGACACGCAGATGCTCGATGCGGCGCGAACCCTGGGATGGTCCGAGCGTCGCATCTTTACCAAGCTTATGATGCCGCTTGGCTGGCCCTCGATTGCCGCCGGCACGGTGCTCGCCTTTGCCCGCGCGATGGGCGAGTTTGGTTGCACGCTGTTCTTTGCAGGCAACTATGCCGGCATTACGCAGACCATTCCCATTGCGATTTACTTTGAGTGGATGGGCGGTAACACGTCGGTGGCCCTCTTTTGGGTCGCCGTCGTGATCGTGTTTAGTTTCCTGGTCATCCTGTTTATCAATATGTACACCGCTCATTCGCAAAAGTATCGCGAGCGGGGCCTTTCCTGTGTGGAGCGCAAGCGGATCAAAGATCTTGCCGGACAGGGCGATTCGCTCGACCCGGCGGGCGGCGATGCCTTGCGTATCGATCGCGAGGCGCTGGCCGAGCTCATGCGCGATGATGCCGCTTTGCAGGGAGGTCGATAGGCCATGTCGCTCGTTCTGGATATCAAAAAGCGCTATCCCGGCTTTACCCTCGACATTCAGCTCGATGCCGGCGAGGAGCGTGTGGCGCTGCTCGGCGCCTCCGGATGCGGCAAGAGCTGCACCTTGCGCTGTATTGCCGGCGTGGAGACGCCCGACGAGGGCAAGATCGTCGTCAACGGCGTAACCTTCTTTGACTCGGTGGCGGGCATCAATCTGTCGCCCCAGGAGCGCAAGTGCGCCCTGATGTTTCAAAACTATCAGCTGTTCCCTAATATGACGGTGGCCGATAACGTGTGCGCCGGCGTTGAGGGTGCAGGCGACGCCGCGGCGCGTAGGCAACTTGCCGAGCGCTACCTGGGTATCTTTGGACTGGCCGATTTTGCCGACCGCTATCCCGCGCGTCTCTCGGGCGGCCAGCAGCAGCGTGTGGCGCTTGCTCGCATGGTGGCGGCACACCCGGGCATTTTTATGTTCGATGAGCCCATGAGTGCGCTCGACGCGTATCTCAAGAGCGCGCTTGAGCAGAACATGCTCGACCTGTTCGACGTCTGTAATCGTACCGTGCTCTACGTGAGCCACGATATTGACGAGGCATGCCGCCTGTGCGAGCGCATTTGCGTGATGCATAACGGACATGTGGAGGAGATCGGCTCCGTCGAGGACGTGGTCCGCCGGCCGCAAACCTTGGCTGCGCTGCGCCTGACGGGCTGCAAGAATACGAGCCGCGCGCGCAAGATCGGGCTTCAGGAAGTTGAGGCCCTGGACTGGGGCATGACCTTCAACGTGGGCCGTGAGGTTCCCGATAACGTGGCGTACCTGGGTATTCGTGCGAGCTACTTTCATGTGGACAACCGTGCCGAGCGGGGTCGCAACAGCTATGACCTGCACGTGGCCCGAGTGAGCGATTCGCGTTTTGAGCGCCTGGTGCTGCTGGACGTGCCGCGTGCCGATGCGCCGACGCGCCTGCAGTGGAAGGTCAACAAAGTGGGCATACCTGTCGACGAGCTGCCGCAAGCAGGCGAGACGCTGCGCATGCATTTTGATGCCAGCAGGATCCATTTGGTTTGTCGTTAATTCGGTGGGCGATGCGGGCGAGGAGGTAGTCCTCGACCGCTTTGTTTCCACTTTACCGCTCGCCGATTTCTATATAACAAAATCTTATCAATCTGATAATTATTTATCAGACAGCGAGGTGTTCGCATCCCGCAGCTGTCGTACGCGTGTCGGCGGTATTCGTCTGGACGACGACCGTTGATATAGTTGACCTCAACTTGTAAAGGAGGGTGCGCACATGCCGCAGACGACATACATTCGCCGCGTTGCCGCGCGTGCCCTATACATGGCTCGGAGTCGCATATGAGCAGGTATGTTCACGGCTCCGGGAGAGACGACGCACAACTAAATAACCGACCGCAAAGCAGGTTCCCTAAAATTCCGGGTTTGAGCACGGCCGGGCAATCGCCGTCCGTCGTGCATCGATACCGCTGTTATCCGTTTTTGGTTCGAGAGGGGAACCGTTATGGCTGAAGAATTTGATTTCCACCCGATGTGGGAGAGCCTCGGCATGAATCTTGCCGACCACGATATGCTGCTGGGCGCCGTGGGCCAGATGTACGGGGACATGTTCCTGTCGCAGAAGAACCGCCCCAAGTCCACGTCCTACTTGGACTTTGTGGCCACCAACATCCATAGCGGCCGCATTAAGGAGATGCTCGACAAAAAGGAGGCTGGCGAGGCCACCAAAATCGTGGGCTCGTTCTGCGTGTACGTGCCCGAGGAGATTGTGCTCGCCTGCGACGGTATTCCCGTGGGCCTGTGCTCGGGTGCCGATTGGGCAACCGATAAGGTCGAGGAGCATCTGCCGCGCAACACCTGCCCGCTTATCAAGAGCTTTGCCGGCTTTAAGCTGGGCGAGGTCTGCCCCTACATTGAGTCGAGTGACTTGGTGGTAGGCGAGAACACCTGCGATGGCAAGAAGAAGGCCTACGAGTTTTTTGCCACGCAAAAGAACATGTACGTCATGGATATTCCCAACGTACACGACGAGTCGACGCTCGTGACCTGGAAGGCCGAGGTCAAGAAGCTCGCCGCCAAGATCGAGGAAGAGTGCGGCGTCACGATTACGCCTGAGCGTCTGAAGGCCGCCATCCACGCCGTCAATGAGAAGCGTCGCGCCCTGCAGCGCCTCGCTGCCACGCGCGCTGCCGACCCTGCGCCCATCAGCGGTCTTGACAGCCTGCTGACCGTTCAGGCCGCCTTTATGGACGACACGCCACGTCTGACCGGAGCCATTAACGATATGGCGGCCGAGTGTGAGCAGCGTGTCGAGGCCGGAGAGGGCGTGGCGCCCAAGGGGACTAAGCGCATCCTGTACACCGGTACGCCCATGGCCGTGCCCAACTGGAAGCTGTTCAACCTCATCGAGAAAGCCGGTGGCATTGTGGTAGGCGAGGAGTCCTGCACGGGCTCGCGCTATTACAAGGACCTGGTCGACGAGTCCGGTGAGACGGTCGACGAGATGCTCGATGCCATCGCCGAGCGCTACTTTAAGATCAACTGCGCCGTCTTTACGCCCAACGACCAGCGTATGAAGGACATTGTCCAGATGGCCAAGGACCTGCATGCCGACGGCATCGTCGACGTGGCCCTGCAGTTCTGCACGCTCTATGAGATGGAGTCCTTCGCCGTGGAGAAGGCCGCCGAGGAGGCGGGCATTCCGTTCATGCACATCACGACCGACTACGCCGGCGAGGACGCAGGCCAATTGCAGACGCGCATCGAAGCTTTCTTGGAAACCATTTAGGGCTATACGTTCCGGCGGCTTCCCCAGGTACCCGATCTTGCCGTTCAAACCGTCGCTTGCGTACCAAAGTGCGCGGAGCTGCTCTTTCACGGCAACCTCGGGCGCCTGGGAAAGCCGTTTCCTTGGTTGGTTAAAAGGTTTAGGAGTTATATGTCGGAAAATATTGAGCAGCCGTTGCCCAGCACGTTTGAGGAGTTCAACGAGCAGCGCAAGGCCGCGTTTATTCGCGTCAAGGATTATAAACAGGCCGGCAATCGCCTGGTCGGCTTTTTGTGCAGCTATACGCCGCTCGAGATTATCGATGCCGCGGGGGCCGCAAGTGTCGCTCTGTGCGGTACGTCCGATGAGGTGATCCCCGAGGCCGAGAAGGTACTGCCCGCGAACCTCTGCCCGCTCATCAAGTCGACCTACGGCTTTGCCTACTCGCAAAAGTGCCCGTTTACGTACTTTAGCGACATGATCATCGGCGAGACCACCTGCGACGGCAAGAAGAAGATGTACGAGCTGCTGGGGGAGCTCAAGCGCACGCACATTCTGCACCTGCCGCAGGGTCGCGATCGCGCCTACGAGCGTGAAAGCTGGTACGAGGAGTGCCGCCTACTCAAGGAGGAGCTCGAGAACTTCTACGGCATCACGATTACCGACGATGACCTGCGCGCCGCCGTCCGTCGTCGCAACCGTTTGCGTGCGGCCCAGCTCGAGATGTTTGCGCTGCAGGCTAACCAGCCGGCGGCCATGAGCGGCGTCGACCTGATGAGCACCATGTTTGCCGGTACGTTCAGCTTTGATATCGAGGCCTATACGGATCAGCTGGAGCAAAAGGTTGCCAAGCTGCGCGAGGCCTACGACGCGGGCGAGCGCCCGGTTGCGGCGGATGCCAAGCGCATTCTGATCACCGGCTGCCCGGTGGGCGGCGTGATCAACAAGATAGGCCGTACTATCGAGTCCAATGGCGGCGTGGTCGTGTGCATGGACGACTGCTCGGGTGAGCGCACGGCGGCCATGATGATCGACCCCGATGCTCCCGATATCCTGCGCGCCATCGCCGACCGCTACCTGGATATCAACTGCTCGGTCATGACGCCCAACGACAGCCGCATGGGGAACACGCTTGCCATGTGCGAGAAGTATCATGTCGATGGCGTGGTAGAGAGCGTGCTACAGGCCTGCCACACCTTTAACGTGGAGAGTGCGCGCATGCAGGAAGCTGTCGAGGGTGCGGGCATTCCGTATATGAAGATCGAGACCGACTACAGCAACGGTGACATGGGCCAAATCGAGACGCGCATCGCCGCCTTTATCGAAACCCTCTGACGTCTGAGGCGCCCGACCTTCCGGCTCCAACCCTCCTCGCGTACCTTGAGTACGCTTCGTCGGGCTTGTCGCTCGGAATCTCGGGCACCTCAGACGCCAGAGGGCCGTTGTTGCAGCAGTGTCTGATCGTTTGATTTTCTTGCTGATTAGGAGAGAGCCATGATAGGGATCGGGATCGATATCGGGTCTACGGCGGCTAAGGCTGCTGTGGTCGACGGGGAGGGTTCGGTGGCGTGGACGTGCGTGCAGCCAACCGGGTTTTCCTCGGTCGATGCTTCCGAGCGGCTGCGCGAGGCACTGGCAGCGGCTGGCTATGGCGTGGCTGCCGACGACGTGCGCGTGATCGCGACTGGCTACGGCCGTGTTGCCGTGCCCTATGCGCACAAGGTCGTGACCGAGATTACCTGCCACGGCACCGGTGCCGTGCGTCTGTTTGGCGATCACGGCACGGTGATTGACGTGGGGGGCCAGGACACCAAGGTCATCCAGCTTAAAGGCGGCCGCGTGGCCAAGTTTGCCATGAACGACAAGTGCGCCGCCGGCACGGGGCGCTTTTTGGAGATCATGGCCGACCGCCTAGGCATTTCCCAGCAGCAGATGGCCGACCTGGCGCGTTCCGGCGAGCCCAGCAAGATCAGCAGCATGTGCACGGTGTTTGCCGAAAGTGAGGTTATCAGCCTGATCGGTCGCGGTGAGCCGCGCGAGAACATCGCACGTGGCGTGATCGACAGCGTGGTCTCGCGCGTGGCGACCATGGCCGGGCAGGCCGCGGGCGCCCCGTACTACCTGACCGGTGGCCTGTGCGAGAACGCCTTCGTGGTGGAGCGGTTGGGCGAGCTACTGGGGTCGCCGGTGACAACCTCGCCCCAGGCTCGCTTTGCCGGTGCCATCGGCGCGGCGATTCGCGCACAGGCGCTCAATTAATGCATCCGCCTTGGGCTCGCATTCATGCGTATACTGAGAGAAAATGATTGACCGATGAGAGGAGGTATCGATGCCTGACGATCAGATTAAGCTCACGTCTATGACGGCCGCGAGCGGTTGAGCCGCTAAGTTGGCTCCTGGAGCCCTCGCCCAGGTCCTGGGCGACTTGCCCAATGTGCATAACGACAACCTACTCGTGGGGTTCGATACCTCCGACGATGCGAGCGTCTTCCGCGTTGGCGATAACCTGGGTCTCGTGCAGTCCATCGACTTCTTCCCGCCGATGGTCGACGACCCGTTTTTGTTTGGCCAGATTGCCGCGGCCAACTCGCTTTCGGACATCTACGCCATGGGCGGGCGGCCGAGCCATGCCATGAACTTGCTGTGTATCCCGAGCTGTCTGGGCGTTGAGGTTGCCGGTCAGATTCTGGCGGGCGGCGCCGACAAGTGCGTCGAGGCGGGTTGCTCCATCGCGGGCGGCCACACCATCAACGACGACGAACCCAAGTACGGCCTGTCCGTGAGCGGGTTTGTCGCGCTTGACCGTATGCTCGCCAACAGCGGCGCGCGCGTGGGCGATGCATTGCTGCTGACCAAGGCGATCGGCTCGGGCATTATCACCACGGCCATTAAGGGCGAGCTCATCGAGCAGGACGAGGCCGCAGCCATGTTTGACTCGATGCGCACCCTCAACGAGGCCCCGATTCGTCTGGCCGAGGGACTCGAGCTTCA
This sequence comes from Collinsella sp. AF23-2, assembly GCF_003459245.1. GTDB lineage: Bacteria > Actinomycetota > Coriobacteriia > Coriobacteriales > Coriobacteriaceae > Collinsella. Next base: position 69,233 of record NZ_QRVG01000009.1, on the reverse strand, counting down.
CGGCTGTACCGACATTACGGGCTTTGGCCTGATCGGGCACGCGTGCGAGATGGCTGAGGGCTCGGGCGTGCAGGTTGAGCTTGCGTCGGGGTCGGTGCCGCTCTTTGACCAGGTGCTCGACATGGCGCGTCTGGGCATTATCCCCGCGGGCTCCTACCGCAACCAGGACTTCTTTGGCCCGCGCGTGGCTGCCGACGAGGACCTGGAGCCGGGAATGCTGGATGCGCTGTACGATCCGCAGACCTCGGGCGGCCTGCTCATCGCAGCGCCAGCTGCCGATGTGGATGAGCTTGCGCGTCGTTTACATGCCGAGGGGCGCGTTGCCGCCGTCGTCGGTCGCGCGTGCGAGCCGGTGCCAGGCGGTCCTGCCGTCCACGTTGTCCGCTAGCCCGCACGTTTATGTAACTGTTTACGTTCTCTAGAACGGTTCTTTCGAAAGGATTTTGCTATGTCTACCAAGATTGAAGTCAATGCCATGGGCGATGCCTGTCCGCTGCCCGTCGTCAAGACGCTTAAGGCGCTCAAACAGCTTGACGGCGAGGGTGCCGTGGTGACCTCGGTCGATAACGAGACCGCCGTCAAGAACATCTCCAAGATGGCGCAGGAGAAGGGCTGCACGGCCTCGGTCGAGAAGGTTTCTGACGCCGAGTGGCACGTGACCGTGGCGACCTCTGGCGCCGTTGCCATGGCCGATCCCGAGCAGGATGGCGCTGCCTTCTGTGATGCCAGCGCCGGCAAGGGCAAACTCGTCATTTCCGTCTACACCGACTGCATGGGCCGTGGCGACGACGAGCTGGGCCACAAGCTCATGAAGGCCTTCATCTTTGCCGTGACGCAGCAGGAGGAGCTGCCCGCGACCATGCTGTTCTACAACGGCGGTGCCAAGCTCACCGTCGAGGGCTCGCCGGTACTCGACGACCTGAAGGGCCTGGCCGAGCAGGGCGTTGAGATCCTCACCTGTGGCACCTGCCTCGACCACTATGGCATTAAGGACCAGCTTGCCGTGGGCGAGGTCACGAACATGTATGTGATCGTGGAGAAGATGGAGCAGGCCGTGCGCGTCGTGCGCCCGTAGCGTATTGGTTGGAGTTGCCATGAGGGAGAAGCGCCCGGCGCTTGTCATCACGTTTCCCACCACGGCGGCCGCCATGGGCTGCGAGTCCCTGTGCGTTGAGCGTGGCCTTCCCGGGCGAACGATTCCCGTGCCCGGGGAGGTCGCTGCCGGCTGTGGTCTGGCGTGGAAAGCGTTGCCTGCCGATGAGGAGCTGCTGCGCGGCGAACTCGCCGCGGCGGGCGTTCCCACCGAGGGCTATACCGTGATTGATATGTGGGAGGTCGTGCGATGATCTACCTGGATAACGCGGCGACGACCATGCACAAGCCGCAGACGGTCATCGATGCCGTGACGCAGGCGATGTGCTCGCTCGGCAATGCCGGGCGCGGCGCCACGTCGGGTGCCCTCGATGCCGCTCGTACGATTCACGGTTGCCGTGCCAAGCTCGCGCGCTTGCTGGGCTGCCCGCGGGCTGATCATGTGTGCTTTACGTCCAACTCCACCGCGGCGCTCAACACCGCCATCAATGGCGTGGTGCGCCGCGGCGACCGCGTGGTCACGACGGTGCTCGAGCACAACTCCGTGTTGCGTCCGCTCAACCGCCTGGCGGCAGAGCAGGGCGTGACCGTTGAGCATGCGGGCTGCGACGCGAACGGTGCGCTCGACTACGAAGAGCTTGAGCGGCTGGTGACGCCGGGCACACGTGCCGTGGTGGTGGCGCACGCCTCCAATGTGACCGGCAACGCGGTCGACATTGCGCGCGTGGCCGCCATGGCCCATGCGGCCGGTGCGCTCGTGATCGTCGATGCCTCGCAGTCTGCCGGCACGGCGCATATTGATATGCAGGCCATGGGGCTCGACGTGGTGTGCTTTACCGGCCACAAGGGGCTCATGGGTCCGCAGGGGACCGGCGGCCTGGCCGTGGCGGAGGGCATTGACGTGGCCCCCTGGGCCATGGGCGGTACGGGCGTGCACAGCTTTGATCCGCTGCAGCCGCTTGAGTGGCCCACGCGCCTGGAGGCGGGCACGCTCAACGGCCACGGTGTCGCCGGCCTTTCTGTCGGCCTCGACTTTATCGAGGCCCAAGGTGGGGTCGAGGCGATTGCGGCGCATGAGCGAGCACTGGCGGATCGCTTTCTCGCTGGCGTGCGCGAAATCCCGGAGATCAAGCTCTACGGTGCCTTTGACCAGCCCGTGCGCTCGGCGATCGTTTCACTCAACGTGGGCGATATCGATTCGGCCGAGATTTCGGACGCGCTCATGCAAGGGTGGGGGATTGCGACGCGCCCCGGCGCCCACTGCGCTCCGCTCATGCACCGCGCGTTGGGGACCGAGCGCCAGGGTGTCGTTCGCTTCTCGTTTGGGTATTTCAACACGGACGAGGAAGTTGACGCCGCGATTGAAGCTTTGCGCGATTTAGCTTGCTAAAGCGTATATACTTGCGGGATGGGCCTTTTGCCCGTCCCGTTTTTGTTTCGACCCGAAAGGTGGTCCCATGGCCTCATCCGCGCCGCGCGGCCTGCGCTCCGACCATGTCGTTACCGTCGGTATCGCCCTGTTCTCGATGCTCTTTGGCGCCGGCAACCTTATTATTCCGCCGCTGCTGGCGCTGCAGGCAGGTTCTGCCACGCCGGTCGCCATGCTCGGCTTTCTCATTGCCGCCATCGGCCTGCCCGTCATGGGCTTTATCGCCGTGGCACTTGCCGGAACGGCGCGCGAGCTTGCCGGCCGTGTGCATCCCAAGTTCGGCGAGTTCTTTGTCGCGGCGGTGTATCTGGCTATCGGCCCGTGCCTGGCCATTCCGCGCACGAGCTCCACGGCCTTCGAGATGCTGGTGCCGCTGTTGCCCGAGGGCGTCTCGCTCGGCACGGCGCGCCTGGTGTTTGCCGTCGGCTTCTTTGTCGTCGCGTTTGCGCTCACGCTGCGCCCGGGCGTCATCACACGCGTGCTCGGCCGCATTACGGGCCCCGCGCTCATTGCGCTCATCGTGCTGGTCGTTGGTGCTGCCGTGATCTCGCCGCTGGGTCCCGCTGCCGCGCCGCAGGCCCCCTACGATGCTGGCGCTGCCGTGCAGGGCTTTCTGACTGGCTATCAGACCATGGACCTGCTCGCGTCGCTCGCCTTTGGCATCATCATCGCCGAGACCATCCACGAGTTGGGTGTTACCGATGACAAGCGCGTGGCCTTCGAGATTTCGCGTTCCGGTGTGATCGCCGGCGTACTCATGGCCATCATCTACTGCGGCTTGGGCCTTGCCGGTATGCAGCTCGGCACCGTGATGCCCGACGCTACCAACGGCGCCGCCATCCTCGCCCGTTCGGCCTCCATGCATTTTGGGCTTGCCGGCACGGTCGTGGTCTTTGCGATCTTTTTCCTCGCCTGCATGAACGTGTGCATCGGCCTCATCAGCTGCTGCTCGCGTTACTTCTGCGAGACGTATGTGGTCGAAGGGGGAGCGGAGGCCTCTGAGGAGGCCATGCGCCGCCCCTTTGCGGTTCTCGCCTTTGTGTTCGCAGCGTTTTCGTGCGTGCTCTCCAACGTGGGCCTCGACGTGATTCTTATGTTCTCGGTGCCCATGCTCAATGCCTTGTATCCCGTTGCCATTGTGCTGGTGCTTATGGGCCTGGTGCACGGTTTTTGCGACGCGCATCCGCAGGTATGGGTCTGGGTCGGCGGCGTCGTCGCGGTGCAGAGCGTGATCACCTCGGTCCGCGACGCGTTCTTTGCTGGCGCGTGGCTACCGTTCGATGCGCTGCCGCTGGCGGATATCGGTGCCGCGTGGGCGCCGGTCGCCGTGGTGGCGTTTGTGATAGGCCTGCTCCACAGCCGGTTTGTCGCACATTCGAGGAGCTAGAATATCGCCGCTTGCACAGGCGGGAAGTCTCCCCTATAATTTCCTTCGCTTTGGGACACGCAAGGTTTATGCCTTAGCTGCTCAACACCTTCGGGACGTGGCGCAGTTTGGTAGCGCGCCTGCTTTGGGAGCAGGATGTCGCAGGTTCAAATCCTGTCGTCCCGACCATATCTTGCGGGCGTAGTTCAATGGTAGAACCCCAGCCTTCCAAGCTGATGACGCGGGTTCGATTCCCGTCGCCCGCTCCATAAGAATTGTTTTAACGGCTTTGGTTTCCTTTGGGAATCAGAGCTGTTTTCGTTTACGCGCCGGGCGACGGGAATCGAACCCGTCAGGGTGCGGAGCTGAGAAAATGCGTGAGCATTTTCCAGCGCAGCACGCAAGGGCCGAAGGCCCGCAGCGAAACAAGGATTTGCGAAGCAAATCCTTGGACTTCCCGTCGCCCGCTCCAAGCTATATAATCGCAGGCCAATATGCTAATTTGGCTCGCGTTTATTTTTATACCGTCCGACCTCGCGGGGCAAATGAACCAAGAGCGTTTGTCCCACATCGTAAGAAAGTAGTGATTGCCATGGCACAGAGTAAGGCAGAATACCCCACCCCCGACTGCCTGGCGCCCGCCGCGATCGAGGCTAAGTCCGAGGCCGCCGGCGTTACCAAGGCCAACCTGCCGGTCTCGAAGGCCTTTTTGCTCGCCATGTTCGCCGGAGCGTTTATCGCCTTCGGCGGCCTGTTCTTCACGGTCTTTCTGAGCGATCCCACGCTTGGCTGGGGCGCCCAGCGCTTCGTGGGCGGTCTTGCTTTTTGCCTGGGACTGGTGCTCGTGCTCATTTGCGGCGCGGAGCTGTTTACCGGTAACTCGCTTATGGTATGCGCGCTTAAGAGCAAAAAGATTACGCTCGTCCAGATGTTCAAGGCTTGGGCTGTTGTGTGGATCGGCAACTTTGCTGGCGCCCTGTTCGTTGTCTTTTTGATTTACATGGCAGCTATTTATAAGCTCAACGGCGAGGCCGTCGCCAATGCCATGGTGAGCGTCGCCGCCGGTAAGGTTGCGATCGACGCCGTTACCATCTTCTTCCGCGGCATTTTGTGCAACATCTTTGTCTGCCTGGCCGTATGGATCGGCACTGCCGGCAAGACCGTGGTCGACAAGGTCGTGGGCATTTTGCTGCCCATCGCTGCCTTTGTGGCCTGCGGTTTTGAGCACTGCGTCGCCAACATGTACTTTTTGCCCATGGGTATTTTGATGCACTCCTGCGGCTATGGAGCCGATGTCGCTGGCGCCGATGCCCTCAACGCTGCCGGGTTGGCGCTCAACCTTACGGTCGCCACGCTGGGCAATATCGTGGGTGGCGCCCTGATCGTGGCGCTGGGCTACTGGTTTATCTACGCCAACAAAGAGTCCTAAAGGACCCAACCCATAACCGACCAAAAAGGGACAGGTTTATTTTGGCAGGTTTTGAGCGAGGCGCTGCGCCGTCTTGTCACGAGCTGCCATAATGGACCTGTCCCTTTTTGCATGTGCGTTGCCGCATTTTGCTGCTGACGACAAAGGGGGCCCGCTTTTTATTGAACATGTCGAAAGGCTTTCCATGAGCGACTGCGAATCCATGCCTGCCGAGGTGCGCGACCGCCTGCGCTCCATTCCCGCCGTTCACGAGCTGCTGGCCGAGTGGCCGGTCATGAAGGCTGCCGGCGATGCGGGCGACATGATTGTGCGCGAGGCGATTGATGCCGAGCTCGATGCCGAGCGCGAGGCGATTCGCTCTGGCGTCCCCGCTAGGAATAAGCGCGAGCTCGCCTTGGCCATCGAGCAGCGGTGCCACCGACTGTCGCTGCCGACCCTGCGCCCTGCCGTCAACGCGTCGGGCGTTGTGATTCACACCAATCTGGGCCGTGCTCCGCTTGCTCCCGCAGCGGTGCAGGCGGTGGCCGATGTCGCCCGCGGCTACAGCACGCTTGAGTATGACGTCGCGACCTGTGCCCGTGGGGGCCGCAAAGAGCATGCCGCGCGTCTGCTGCGCACGCTCACGGGGGCGCAGGACGCCCTGGTTGTCAACAACAACGCCGCGGCGGTGCTGCTGGTGCTTGCCGCGCATGCAAGCGGCAAAGAGGTCATCGTGAGCCGTGGCGAGCTTGTCGAGGTGGGCGGCAGCTTCCGCATTCCCGATATCATGGCGGCTTCGGGTGCCAAGCTTGTCGAGGTGGGCTCCACCAACCGCACGCATCTGGATGATTACCGAAGCGCCATTACGCCCAATACGGCGATGATCTTGAAAGTTCATCCTTCTAACTACCGTATCGAGGGTTTCCACGAGGAGGTTTCCGCGGCGGAGCTTTCTGCGCTGGCGCATGAGCACGGGCTGTTACTGTACGAGGACCAGGGCTCGGGCGCTTTGCTTACAGATGAGGTGCTCGTCGATGCTGGGGAGAAGCCCACGTCCGCCTCGCTTTGCGCCGGCGTTGACGTCGTCTCGTGCTCGGGCGACAAGCTGCTCGGCGCCTCGCAAGCGGGCATTATTCTCGGTAGCGCCCAGGTAATCGCCGCCTGTGCCTCGCATCCGCTTATGCGCGCGCTTCGCCCCGGCAAGCTCACGCTCGCGGCGCTCGAGGCCACTTTGCGCCTGTATGTGACCGGATCCGATACAGCGCATCGGGAGATCCCGGTGCTCAACATGCTTTCCGGCGCGCCGGCTCCGCTCGAGCGTCAGGCCAAGCGCCTGCATGACCGCATGCTGCGCAAGCTTCGCGAGTCTCAGTGTGAGGAGGCGGTGGAGCTGCAGGTTGTCGAGGGCGTGTCTGCTCCGGGCGGCGGTTCGCTGCCGACCGTCGAGCTCCCAACTTTTTGCGTTGCCGTCTGTCCCGTCGATGGGCGTCTATCCGCCGATGGCCTAAAGCGCGCTATGGTACAGGAGCCCGATACGCCGGTTGTGACGCGCGTGCGGCACGACCAGGTGCTTTTTGACGTTCGCACGCTTTTGCGCGACACCGACCTTGACCTGTGTGCGTCTGCGTTGGCGGATGCCGTGCGGGCAGGTTTGCGTCGATGACCGCGCGCGAGCTTGTCGAATGTCCCGTTATCGTCGGAACGGCAGGACACGTCGACCACGGAAAGTCGGCCCTTATCGAGGCGCTGACCGGCAAAAATCCCGACCGTCTGGAGGTCGAACGGCGCCGAGGCATGACCACTGAGCTCGGCTTTGGCGAGCTCGAGCTTCCCAGCGGCAAGCTTGTCGGCTTGGTCGACGTACCCGGGCATGCGCACTATCTGCGCGCCATGGTGCAGGGCGCCACCGGCGTGGACGTTGCGTTGCTGGCGGTTTCGGCCGTTGAGGGCGTGATGCCGCAGACCCGCGAGCACGTTCGGGTTCTGAAGCTGTTGGGTGTGACGCGCATGGTCGTCGCACTCACGATGCGCGATTTGGCCGACCACGAGATTGCCGCGCTGGCGGAGCTCGATGTCGAGGCGTTTCTGGACGGGACCGTGTTTGCGGGTGCCTCTATAGTGCCGGTGTCCTCCAAGACGAGCGAGGGCCTGGACGAGCTGCTTACGACGCTCGATAACACGGTTTGTTCGTGCTGGTCGGAGCATCTGGAGGCGACCGCTGGCTCGGGCGCCGCGCCCCGTCTTCCCATCGACCGTTGCTTTAGCATCCGCGGCACCGGAACCGTCGTGACGGGTACGCTGCACGACGGTCCCGTTTCGGTTGGCGATGAGCTCGTTGCGCTGCCGTCGCAAACGCGCTGTCGCGTGCGCGGGGTGCAGGTTCACGGGGATACCCAGTGCGCGGTTCCCGGCCAGCGCGTCGCCCTGAACCTGGTGGGCGATGGCGTGGCGGGCCTCAAGCGCGGCGAGATGCTCGGCGTCGAGGGTCGCGTGGGCCAGACGCTGCGCTTTTTGATGCAACTGACATATGTGGGGCGCGATGGCGTGCGAGCCGGCGTTCTTGCTTCGGGTACACGCGTGCACGTTATGGCGGGCACGGCTGAGGTGCTCGGCCGCATTATGCTTTTAGACGACGAGCCGCCTATTGCGGTCGGCGAGACGCGTGTGGTGCAGGTGCGCCTGGAACGGCCGCTGCCGTTGCGCGCCGGCGATCATGCCGTCATTCTGTCGTATTCGCCGATTTCGCTGCTTGGCGGCGGACGCGTCCTGCTATCGCGCTGTCGCCGCGCGCGGGTCCTGTCGGCGGGGGAGCGCGCGTTGTATGCGGCGCTTGAGTCCGGAGATGTCGCGGACGGCGTACACGCGTGGCTGGCGCTGCAAACGCTGCCTGTTGCTGCTGCCGGTGTTGCCGCAGCGCTCGATCTTGTTACCGGCGAGGTCGAGATCGTTTTGCGTGGGCTTGTGGACCAGGCTGCCGTGTGCGAGCTTGCTGCGGGCGGTGCGGTGCTCTACGCAGATGCCTCGGCTCTCGATGCTGCAATGGATGTGCTGGCTGCGGCCTTGTCCTCCATGCACGCGGCGGCTCCCAAGGAGATCGGCTTTACGTCCGGTGCGGTCGCGCACGCGGCTTGGCCGGGCGCCGGTAACGATGTCGCGATGGCACTTATTGCCGAGGGCTGTGCACGTGGCGTGTGCGCCGTCGACGGTGCCGAGGTGTTCGACCCGCATTCCGCCACCGCGGCGATACGCGTGGTGCGCGAGGCTGGCCAGCGTATCGTGGCCCTGCTGGATGAGGCCGGTCTTAATGCGCCGACGCTTCCCGAGGTGAGCGAACAGTTGCAGCTCGATCGCGACACCATGACGCGTGCACTGCGCGAGCTTTCGCTCAACCACTCGATCGTTAAGGTCGAGCGCGACGTTGCCTTGTCCGCCGCTGCCGAGGCCCATGCGCGTGAGGTTGTTGCGACGGCTATCGAGGCTGCTGGCGGCGCCGCCACCACGAGTGTGCTGCGCGAAGCCCTGGGCGTGTCGCGCAAACGAACCATTAGCATCTTGGAGCACCTGGATGCCGTGCGCTTTACAGTACTCGACAGGGAGGCCGGCGGTCTGAGATCGCTGCGTTAGCGGTTTCCGCATCGCTCTTTTCGGTTGTGGTCTGTTGGGTTTGGTAAAATACCGCCACGTTTGGGAACGGATGGGCTCCGGTGGGCCCCGCGGTCCTCAAAACCGTTGTGAGGCGTGCAAAACGTCTTGGATGTGTTCGATTCACATACGTTCCCGCCAACGCATCCTGCCAACCACCACAAAGGTGCCTGTCCTCTTTGTGGTGGTATGGACCATGTGGACGAAACAGCTTCGAAACACGCGATTTGTACGTCGGGTGCTCAAAAACGCTTCTACCTGCATCGTAATCAAAACGAAACATCTGCTCGTCGGCTTATGCGAAATTTTCCCGCAACAGTGCGATATTATCCATAAACGATAAAGTTCGCGGCGCATGGGGTGCCGCGATCAACATTTTTCGTTTCCCATCATTGGAGGAAGCATGAGCTACACGCAGAAAGTTCTCGACGAGCTCAAGGCCCGCTATCCCGAGCAGCCTGAGTTCATCCAGGCCGCGACCGAGATCCTCGGCACCATCCAGCCGGCGCTCGACGCCCATCCCGAGTACGAGGAGGCCGCCCTGCTTGAGCGCCTCGTCGAGCCCGAGCGCATCGTTATGTTCCGTGTTCCCTGGGTCGACGACCAGGGTAAGGTCCAGGTCAACCGCGGCTATCGCGTCGAGTTCAACTCTGCCATTGGACCCTACAAGGGCGGCCTGCGCTTTAACCCGACGGTCACCCTGGGCATGCTCAAGTTCCTGGGCCTGGAGCAGATCCTCAAGAACAGCCTGACCACCCTTCCCATGGGCGGCGGCAAGGGCGGCTCCGACTTTGACCCCAAGGGCAAGTCCAACAACGAGATCATGCACTTCTGCCAGTCCTTCATGACCGAACTCTATCGCCATATTGGCCCCAATACCGACGTTCCCGCCGGCGACCTGGGCGTTGGCGGCCGCGAGGTGGCCTACATGTTCGGTCAGTACAAGCGCCTGACCAACGAGTGGACCGGCGTCCTCACCGGCAAGGGCCTCTCCTTTGGCGGCTCGCTCGCCCGTACCGAGGCCACCGGCTACGGCCTGGTCTACTTTGTGGACGAGTACCTCAAGAGCCGCGGCGACTCCTTCGAGGGCAAGAACGTCGTCGTTCACGGTTCCGGCAATGTCGCTATCTACGCCGTCCAGAAGGTTTCCCAGCTTGGCGGCAAGGTGCTGGCCTGCTCCGATACCCACGGCTGGGTCGAGGATCCCGACGGCATCGACTACTCCGTGCTCGAGCACGTCTACAACCAGAAGCGCTCCGGCCACGACAAGGGCGTCACGCTCGCCATGTACGTTGACGAGAAGCCCGGTGCCGTGTGGCACGAGGGCGACGGCCGCGGCGTGTGGCAGCTGCCCTGCGACATCGCGCTGCCCTGCGCTCGCGAGAACACGCTGCTGCTCGAGGACGCCCAGGCGCTCGTCGCCAATGGCTGCAAGGTGGTCGGCGAGGGCGCGAACATGCCCACGACCATCGAGGCCACGACCTACTTCCAGGAGAACGGCGTCGCCTTTATGCCCGGTAAGGCTGCCAACGCCGGCGGCGTGCTCGTGTCCGGCCTCGAGATGAGCCAGAACGCCGAGCACCTGTCCTGGACCTTCGAGGAGGTCGACGGCAAGCTCGAGCAGCTCATGCGCGGCATGTTCCACAACGTGGACGACACCGCCAAGGAGTATGGCCAGGAGGGCAACTTTGTCATGGGCGCCAACATCGCCGGCTTCCTGAAGGTCGCCGACGCCATGCTCGCTCAGGGCGTCTGCTAAATTCAGCCTGACATAGCTCCGTACAGCACTCGCTGATGCGCTAAGGCTCCCGACAATTCCTGCCGGGAGCCTTTTTCTATGGTGGTGAGGGTCGTGCGCCCTCGTTTGGTACACTTAGAGATACTGGACAAGTAAAGAGATGGGGGAGAACGTGCTCAAGTTCGGTACCTACGTCCGTGTTGGAAACGCGGCCGAAGCCTATGAGCTCTTGCAGAAAAACCGCAACAACAAGATTGTGGGCGGCGGCATCTGGATGCGCCTTGGTTCACGTCGCGTGGCGACGGCGATTGACCTTTCGGCCTGCGGACTCGATCAGATCGAGGAGACCGAGACCGAGTTTCGCATCGGTGCCATGTGCACCCTGCGCCAGCTCGAGCGCCATGCCGAGCTCAACGCGCTCGTCAACAACGTATTTGAGTTTGCCGTTCACGACATCGTGGGCGTGCAGCTTCGCAATACCGCCACGGTGGGTGGCAGCATCTACGGCCGCTTTGGTTTTTCGGACGTGCTCTCCGCCTTTTTGGCGCTCGACTCGTACGTTGAGCTGACGGGTGCCGGCCGCGTGCCGCTCGCCGAGTTTGTGAACATGGGCTATGTGCGCGACGTGATCGAGCACGTCGTGGTCGTAAAGCACGATTACCGCGCGAGCTACGAGGCCGTGCGCAAGGCCGCGACCGACTTCCCCTCTCTAAACGTTACCGCCGCCTGGTGGGATAACAGCTGGCATGTCACCGTGGGTGCCCGCCCGCTGCGTGCGACCCTGCTGCAGGGCGAGGCATGCGGCCTCGAGAGCGAACAGCCTTCCGAGGACGAGCTGCGCGCCCTGGCCGCGTCCGTGCGCGCGCTGAGCTATGGCACCAACATGTGGGGCTCGGCCGAGTATCGACGCCGCATCTCGGCCCCGCTGGCGATTCAGGCCGTGCGCCGCGCCGCCGGCATCGAGCTTTCGGCCGCGCTTGCCCGCGAGCTCGAGACCGTGCAAGTGCCTAAGTTTGCCACGGACGAGTATTCCTGCCGCCGCGTGCCCGGCGTCGATTCTAGCGAGGTGCGCTAATGGCTGCCAAACTCATCGATCTTTCCTTTACGCTCAACGGCCGTAAGGTCAAGGTTCAGATTGCCCCCGACACCATGCTCTTTTCGCTTTTGCGCGAGCAGGGTTGCGCGTCGGTGCGCTGCGCCTGCGAGACCACCAACTGCGGCCTGTGCACGGTGTGGCTCGATGGCGATCCGATGTTGAGCTGCTCGGTTCCCGCCGCGCGTGTCGAGGGCCGCTCTGTCACCACGCTCGAGGGCCTCAAGGCCGAGTCCGAGGCGCTTGCCCGTGCGATGGCTGCCGAAGGCGCCGAGCAGTGCGGTTTTTGCGCCCCCGGCCTCATCATGAACGTGCTGGCGCTCGCCCGCGCCGCCAAGGAGGACCCGAGCCTCGTCGCCACGCGCGAGGAGCTCTCGCGCCAGCTGGCCGGCAACCTCTGCCGCTGCAGCGGCTACGAGAGCCAGCTGCGCGCCATCGTCCGCTTCCTTAACGAGTCCGGCGTGCAGGTGGGCTTTGAGATGCCCGAGCTGCCGGTCAACGACACTAGCTGCGACGGTGTCTCGTACAAGCAGATCACCCATAAGCAGCCTAAGAAGGACTCGAAGGCCCTGCTCGAGGGCCGTCCCGTCTACACGGGCGATATGGTGCCCGCCGGCGCGCTCATCGTTAAGCTCAAGCGCAGCCCGTATGCCCGCGCCAAGATCTGCTCCATCGACACGTCTCGCGCCCTGAAGGTGCCGGGCGTCGTGGGAGTCTACACCTATGAGGACGTGCCCAAGCGCCGCTTTACCATCGCCGGTCAGAGCTATCCGCAGCCGAGTCCCTACGACCGCTTGATCCTCGAGAACCTCGTCCGTTACCAAAACGAAGAGGTGGCGATCGTCGCCGCCGAGACCGAGGAGGCCGCCGACAAGGCGCTCAAGCTCATCAAGGTCGACTATGAGGTGCTCGAGCCCCTGCTCGACTTTACCCAGGCACTCGATAACGATATCGTGGTCCACCCCGAGGGCGACGTGACCTTTATGTTCCCGCAGGGCGGCGACGTTCCGCGCAACCTGGTGTGCAGCGGCACGAGCGACTTTGGCGACCTTGACGAGGCCTTCGCCCAGAGCGACATCGTCTTTGAGCGCACTTACACCAGCCAGGCCACGCAGACCGCGCCCATGGAGACTTTCCGCGCCTTCGCGACGACCGACGCGTTTGGGCGCATCTCGGTGACCACTTCTACGCAGGTGCCCTTCCACGTGCGCCGCATGGTCGCTCAGTCGCTCGATATTCCGCAGTCGCAGGTGCAGGTCATCAAGCCGCGCATCGGCGGCGGCTTTGGCTCCAAGCAGACGGGCTGCTGCGAGATCTTCGTGGCATTCGTTACCCAGCAGACCGGCCGTCCGAGCTACTGCTGCTACACCCGCGAGGAGACCATCACCGCGGGCAACTCGCGCCACCAGATGCAGATGACCGTTAAGCTGGGCGCCATGAACGACGGCACCATCACGGCCATCGACCTGCACACGCTGTCCAACGCCGGTGCGTATGGCGAGCACGCCACCACGACGATCGGCCTCTCGGGCCACAAGAGCCTGCCTATCTACAACCACGTGAAGGCGAGCCGCTTTAGCTGGGACGCCGTCTACACCAATACCAACCGTGGCGGTGCGTATCGTGGCTACGGTGCCACCCAGGGCCAGTTTGCCGTGGAGAGCGCCGTCAACGAGCTCGCCGACATGCTTCACATGGATCCCGCCGACCTGCGCCTTAAGAACATTGTGCGCGAGGGCGAGGTCATGCCGCAGTACTACAACGAGAAGCTCAACGCCTGCGCACTCGACCGCTGCCTGCTGCGCGCGATGGACATGATCGGCTGGCGCGACAAGCCGCTGGCCGTGGACCTGGGCGACCGCGTGCGCGCCCTGGGCTGCGCGCTCACCATGCAGGGCTCGGGCATTTCCAACGTGGATATCGCCGGCATCGACATGCGCCTGGAAGAGGATGGCTTTATTACCATCGGCACCGGCGCTACCGACAACGGCATGGGCGTCGACACGATCCTGGCGCAGATTGCCGCCGAGGAGCTGGGCGTTGAAAGCTCGCTGATCGTGGTGCGCGGCGTGGACACCGACGTGTCGCCGTTCGACGCCGGCTCGTACGCGAGCTCGGGTACGTACGTGACGGGCTTGGCCGCCAAGAACGCCGCGACCGAGCTGCGTGAGAAGATTTGCGCCAAGGCAGCCCAGATGTGGGACGTGGACGCCGCCGATGTGGTCTTTGATGGTCAGTACGTGCGCCTGTCCGACGAGCGTGCCGCACGCGAGCAGAACCGCTACCTCACGCTGCGCGACTTTGCCAACTTGTGCGTCAAGAACATCGCGGGCGGCGACGCGCTCACCTCGCATGCCTCTGCCTGCCTGCCCGTTTCGCCTCCGCCGTTTATGGCCGGCATTGCCGAGGTCGAGGTCGACAAGGCCACCGGCAAGGTGACTGTGGTGGACTATGCGGCGGCCGTTGACTGCGGCACCGTGATCAACGAGGCACTCGCGCGCGTCCAGGCCGAGGGCGGCATTGCCCAGGGTATCGGCCATGCGCTCTATGAGATTGTCGAGCATGACGATCGCGGCCGCCTGCGCACCGGCAACTTTATGAGCTACAAGCTGCCCACGCGCCTGGATATCGGCAGCATTCGCGTGGCCTTTGAGCCGAGCTACGAGCCGACGGGCCCGTTTGGTGCCAAGTCGATCGGCGAGGTCGTCATCAACACGCCGCTCGCCGCCGTGGCCTCGGCCGTCGCACACGCCACCGGCCACCAGGTCCGCTCGCTGCCCATCACGCCCGAGAAGGCTCTGCTGGGGGAGTAGCGGGTCAGCGAACAAGTCGTAATTGGCGGGGCGGGGCAACTCGTCCCGCCTTTTGCACTCGTGGTGAGGTCGTGAGCCTGTAAAAGGTGTGCGTGCGCTTGCCGTTCGTATCTGCTATCATTCCTAGTCTGTGCGCTCATGCGGGCGTGGCGGAATTGGTAGACGCGCCAGATTTAGGTTCTGGTGGGATTCCCGTGAAGGTTCGAGTCCTTTCGCCCGCACCAACGCATCTGCGTCGGCTTCGGCCGTCGCGACTCTTTGTTGCATAAAGGTACCAGCACCTCAGATAAGCTGGGCAGTATGAGGAGGAACGTGTTGAACATCACCGCTTCTGACGTCAAGGACGCCAAGCTCACCGCTACGGTCACCATCCCGGCCGCCGACGTCGACGCCGCGATCAAGAAGGCCTACAAGGACACCGCCAAGAAGTACCGTTTCCCGGGCTTCCGCGCCGGCAAGGCTCCCCGTCCGGTCATCGATTCCGCCCTGGGCGCCGAGGCTACCCTCGCCCAGGCTACCAACGACCTGATCGCCGCCAACGAGCCCGCTGTCCTCAACGAGCTGGACATCGTCCCCACCAAGAACGGTGACTACAAGGAGCTCGACCTCGCCAAGGATCACGAGGACTACACCTACACCGTCGAGTTCTCCCTGCGTCCTGCTGCCGAGCTCTCCTCCTTCGACGCCGTCGAGATCGAGATGCCTCCCGCGGAGGTCACCGAGTCCGAGATCAACAACCAGGTCGAGATGCTCCTCAACTACCGTGCCACCTTCGAGGACGTTGAGGGTCGTGCCGTCGAGGCTGACGACTACGTGACCGTCGACCTCAAGGCCGTCGAGAACGCCGACAACTTCGCTGCCGAGGGCCGCATGCTCATCGCCGGCAGCGACAGCAACCCCGCCGAGTTCAACGAGGCCCTGATCGGCGCTAACGTCGACGACGTCAAGACCGTCACCTGGACCGACGAGGTCGAGGAGGGCGAGGAGGCCGAGACCCACACCGTCGAGGTCACCGTCAAGGGCATCAAGGTCCGCAACACCCCCGAGCTCACCGACGAGCTCGTCAAGTCCGACTTTGGCTTCGACAGCATCGACGCCATGCGCGACGCCATCAAGATCGAGATCGAGCAGGACAAGGCTTCCCGCCTCCCGGCCGAGAAGGAGAACCGTTGCGTCTCCGCTCTCGCCGAGCGCCTGCAGCTCGACGAGATGGACGCCGACTACGAGCAGTCCGTCTTTGAGGAGCTTGGCCAGAACTTCCTGTCCAACCTCGCTGCCCGCGGCATGACCCTGGACACCTGGCTGCCCGCTTCTGGCCTGACCATGGAGCAGTTCATCGGCGACCTGCACAAGCAGGCCAACGACGTTGCCCGTGAGTCCCTGGCGCTCGACGCCCTCGCCCGCGAGCTCAAGATCGAGGTCACCGAGGACGACATCAACGCCGAGTTCGAGAAGGCCGGCGTCAAGGACGTCGAGGCTTCAAAGGCCGAGTTCATCGCCGATGGCCGCATGCCTGCCGTCCGCGAGTCCATCCGTCGCTCCAAGGCCGTCGACCACCTGGTCGAGGACGCCAAGGTGACCGAGGTCGACGAGACCGCCAAGGACGCCGAGTAATTCTCGCCACCTTGCCCACGAGCGCTTGCGTGCGCCCGTGATGGGGTAAAGTTATACACCGGTTATCCGGTTGCTTCGTACGGTGCCAGCCAATGCATAGCATGCGGGCACCGTACGTTTGTCTAGAACCACTATTGGTCCGTAAGAGAAATGGAGATGCGTATGATCGCTAAGTTCGATTCCGCCCTCGTGCCATACGTTATCGAGCAGACGCCGCGCGGCGAGCGCAGCTACGATATCTATTCGCGCCTGCTCAACGACCGCATCATCTTCTTGGGCGAGGAGATCAACTCCGTCAGCGCCAACCTGGTCGTTGCCCAGCTGCTGCATCTTGAGAGCCAGGATGCCGAGAAGGATATCTCGCTCTACATCAATTCGCCCGGTGGCGAGGTCTACTCCGGCCTGGCGATTCTTGACACCATGAACTTTATCAAGCCGCAGGTTTCCACCATTTGCGTCGGTATGGCCGCGTCTATGGCCGCCGTGCTGCTTTCGGCCGGCGCCAAGGGCAAGCGCTTCTGCCTGCCGCACTCCAAGGTCATGATTCACCAGCCCAGCGGCGGTGCCCAGGGCCAGCAGACCGAGATCGAGATTGTGGCCGAGGAGATCAAGAAGACCCGCCGCGAGCTCAACCAGATCCTGTCCGACGCCTCGGGCCAGCCCATCGAGAAGGTCCAGGCCGATACCGAGCGCGACAACTACCTGACCGCTGCCGAGGCCCTCGACTACGGCCTGATCGACCGTATCGTCACCTCGCGCGACCTCGCCGCGAAGGACGCCTAGGATGGCCGGTAACATGCAGGACAACTTTGACGAGAACGGCAACCCCATCCGCTGCTCTTTCTGCGGAAAAGAGCAGGGGCAGGTTCGCCGCCTTGTAAAGGGTCCTACCAACATCTTTATCTGCGACGAGTGCGTCGCCGCCTGCTCCGAGATCTTGGAGGAGTCGCTGGCATCGGACTTTATGGACGCCGCCCGCAACGGCAAGCTGCCGGGCTTCCTCAACGATCACGGCCAGGCTGCATCTCAGCCCGCCATGGATCCCGAGGCCGAGGGCTTTGAGCTCGAGGACGACGCCCGACAGGTCATTACGCACGTGCCGACGCCGCACGAGATCTATGCCGAGCTTTCGGCCTATGTCATGGGCCAGGAAGACGCCAAGCGCGCCATGTCTGTGGCCGTGTACAACCATTACCGCCGCGTGATCGAGGGCGGCGCCGCGCTTTCGGCCTTTGATGACGGCCTGGACTCGCAGCTCGACGACGATATGGACGAGGTGGAGCTCGCCAAGTCCAATATTTTGCTTCTCGGTCCCACCGGTACCGGTAAGACCCTGCTCGCCCAGACGCTCGCGCGCATCCTCGAGGTGCCGTTTGCCATCGCCGACGCCACCGCACTCACCGAGGCCGGTTACGTGGGCGAGGACGTGGAGAACATCCTGCTCAAGCTCATCAACGCCGCCGATGGCGATATCGAGCGCGCGCAGGTCGGCATCATCTACGTGGACGAGATCGACAAGATCGCCCGCAAGGCCGAGAACCTCTCCATCACCCGCGATGTCTCGGGGGAGGGCGTTCAGCAGGCGCTGCTTAAGATTCTTGAGGGCACGGTGGCAAGCGTTCCGCCCACCGGCGGCCGCAAGCATCCCCAGCAGGAGCTGCTGCAGATCGACACGACGAATATCCTGTTTATCTGCGGCGGTGCCTTTGTGGGCCTGGACAAGATCATCGCCGATCGCGTGGGCAACAAGGGCGTGGGCTTTAACTCCGAGATCGCCGGTCCCACCTCGGTCGACGAGAACGACCTGTTGCGTCAGGTGCTCCCGCAGGACCTCAACGCCTTTGGCATGATCCCCGAGTTCGTGGGGCGTACGCCCGTCGTCACCCAGACGCAGGCGCTCGACGAGGACGACCTGGTGTCGATTCTGACCGAGCCCAAGAACGCCGTGGTGCGACAGTACCGCAAGATGTTCCAGCTCGAGGACGTCGATCTTGAGTTTGAGGACGCGGCTCTGCACGAGATCGCCCGCATGGCGCTCGCCCGCAAGACCGGCGCCCGCGGCCTGCGCGCCATCTGCGAGGACGTGCTGCAGCAGACGATGTTCGACCTCCCCAGCGAGGAGGGCGTAGCCAAGGTCGTCGTAACCGAAGCCGCCGTCAAGGGCGAAGAGCAGCCCCAACGCATCTACGGCTAGACCTGCCTAAAACGTGCTTGCAAATAGCCTCCGACCACCCGCGGTCGGAGGCTATTTTATATATACGCAATAACCCCAACTACCTGTGTTATTCTGTGTGTTTGTTTAAGCCTCAGCGAAGTCATTCAGACTGAAGTAATCGATACCTAAGGGGAGGAATACAGACCCTAGCGGGCCTGCATTCCTCCCCGGCGGGACAGGGAGAGATATATGGAAGAAATGCCCAAGAACTATGATCCGTCGACCAACGAGCCGGCGATCCTGCAGAAGTGGCTTGACGGCGGCTACTACAAGCGCCGCGAGGGCGTGGGCGACTGCACCGTCACCATTCCGCCTCCCAATGTGACCGGCAAGCTCCATATGGGCCACGCCACCGATGACTCCATCCAGGACGCCATCGTCCGTATGGCCCGCATGCGTGGCAGGTCCACGCGCTGGGTGCTGGGCACCGACCACGCCGGTATCGCTACGCAGACCAAGGTCGACAAGAAGCTCAAGAGCGAGGGCATTAGCCGCCTGGAGATTGGCCGCGACAAGTTTGTCGACGCCTGCTGGGACTGGACCCACGAGTACGGCGGCATCATCGTCGAGCAGATCAAGCGCATGGGCTGCTCCGTCGACTTCGACAACGAGCGCTTCACCATGGACGAGGACTATGCCCAGGCCGTGCGTAAGGTCTTCTGCGACTGGTACCACGACGGCCTGATTTATCGCGGCAAGCGCATCGTCAACTGGTGCCCCAACTGCACCACCGCTATCTCGGACGACGAGGCCGAGTACAAGGACGAGAAGGGCCACCTGTGGCACCTGCGCTACCCGCTGACCGAGCCGGTCAACGGCCAGGACTACATCGTCGTCGCCACCACGCGCCCCGAGACCATGCTCGGCGACACGGGCGTCGCCGTCTCCCCGAAGGATCCCGAGAAGGCCGCCTTTGTGGGTAAGACCGTCATGCTGCCGATTGTCAACCGCGAGATTCCTATCTTTGAGGATTGGCATGTCGACGCTAACTTTGGTTCCGGCTTCGTTAAGGTCACCCCAGCCCACGACCCCAACGACTACGCTATGGGCCAGGCTCACGACTTGCCGCAGATCAACATCTTCGACGAGCACGCGGTGGTCGTCGAGGGCTACGGCGAGTTCACCGGCATGAACCGCGATGAGTGCCGCGAGGCCGTCGTCAAGTGGTTCGACGAGCACGGTCTGCTCGACCACGTCGAAGAGCTCGACCACTCCGTCATGCACTGCTACCGTTGCGACTCCGCCCTGGAGCCGTGGCTGTCTGAGCAGTGGTTTGTGGCCGTCGACAAGCTCAAGGGGCCGGCGCTCGACGCCGTCAACTCCGGCAAGGTCACTTTCCACCCCGCGCGTTGGACGCAGACCTACACCACCTGGATGGAGAACCTTAAGGACTGGTGCATCAGCCGTCAGCTGTGGTGGGGCCACCGCATCCCCGTGTTCTACTGCGAGGACTGCGGCTGGGAGGACGCTCTTACCGAGGACACCGACGTGTGCCCCAAGTGCGGCGGCCATCACGTGCACCAGGACGAGAACGTGTTGGACACCTGGTTCAGCTCGCAGCTGTGGACCTTTGCCACGCAGGGCTGGCCGCAAAAGCCGGAGCTGCTCGAGGGCCATCACCCCACGACGGCACTCGTCACCGCACGAGACATCATCGCGCTGTGGGTCGCCCGCATGGTCATGAGTTCGCTGTATTTCTTGGACGAGGTGCCGTTTAAGGACGTCGTCATCTACCCGACGATCCTGGCCAAGGACGGCAGCCGCATGTCCAAGTCCAAGGGCAACGGCGTTGACCCCATGGATCTCATTGGTATGTACGGCGCCGACGCCATGCGCTTCAACTTGCTCACGCTGTGCACCAACAACCAGGACGTCAAGTTCGACGCGAACATCGACAAGAAGACCAAGAAACTCATCGACAGCCCGCGCACCGACCAGGCCAAGAGCTTTGTGACCAAGATCTGGAACGCCAGCCGCTTCCTGCTCATGAACATGGAGGGCTACACGCCCGGCGAGCCCGTCGTGGAGACCCCGGCCGACGCCTGGATGTTCAGCCGCCTGGCCAAGGCCGTGAAGATGGTCACAGAGGGCATCGAGAACTACACCTTTGGCGACATGGCCCGCGGCGTGCAGCAGTTCTTCTGGAACGAGGTCTGCGACTGGTACGTCGAGGTCACCAAGGCCCGCCTGAAGGGCGAGGGCCGTCTGCAGGCTCAGCGCAACCTGATCTTTGTGCTCGACACCTCCATTCGCCTGATGCACCCGCTCATGCCGTTTGTCACCGAGGAGATCTGGGACAACATGCCGGCGAGCGTGCTCGACCTGGATTCCGAGGGCAACGTGGATCGCGCCGAGGCGCTCATGATCGCCAAGTGGCCCGAGCCCGTCGACTACGCCAAGTATGTTGACGAGCCTGCCGAGCGCGCGTTTGAGCTGTGCCGTACCGTCGTGTCCGCCGCCCGTGCCACCCGTTCGCGCTATCGCTTGAGCCCCAAGGCTGAGCTCGACGTGGTCGTGCGCGCCGGTGCCGAGGACATCGAGAAGCTCGAGAGCCTGCGCTCGACCATCGAGCCGCTGGCCAACACGTCTTCGCTGGTTATGGGTACCGACGTCGAGAAGCCGGCTGCGAGCATCGCCGTGGTCGATAGCGGCGTCGAGGTCTTTGTGGTGCTCGAGGGCAAGGTTGACCTTTCGGCCGAGAAGGTACGCCTGGAGAAGGAGATCGCCGCGGCCCAGAAGGAGCTCGCCGGCTGCGAGAAGACGCTCGCCAACGAGGGCTTTGTGGCCAAGGCCGCGCCCGCAGTGGTCCAGAAGAAGAGGGACCGTGCAGCTGAGCTCAAGGAGATCCTGGCGGCGCTGACTGCTCAGGTTGCTGACTTCTCGTAAGCGGCACTGGGGGACGCGGTTTGGGGCATTGCTCGCTACTGCGGACACCTATTCCGCCGTTCTAACGAACGGCGGCTGACTCGACGCTGCAAACGCCTCTGATGGCCAATCTGCCGTTCAACTTCGGGCGCATGGGCATAAGCCCTATGCGCCCTTGTTTCACGGCACCTTGGCTCATCAGAGGCGTTTTCGCTGACTATCCTCAACCTATACTGTTTTATTTTTCTATGAATGGCGGTTCTAAAAATGCCTAAGCGTTCCGGCTTGTATACCGTTCCTTTTGAGTTTGATTTGCTTTCGTTTGATGAGGCTGTTGGGCTGGCTGCTGATACGGGGCGGATTTCTGGGGATGCTGGGCCTCTGCTTGAGACGGTTGTCGATATGCTCGATGAGCTGGAACGTCCGGACGAGCATTTCGATTGCATTCAGGTTGCCGGTACCAATGGCAAGACTTCGACCACGCGTTTTTCGGCTGCCATCCTTCGTGGTGAGGGGTTAAAGACCGCACTGTATACGTCTCCGCAGCTTGTGCGCTATCCCGAGCGCATGGAGGTCGATGGGCGCGTTGTGAGCGACGAGGCCTTTGCCCGTGGCGTTTCTGCCGCCGTCGAGGCGGGGCATCGCGTGAATGCCCGTCGTGTGGCGGCGGGGGAGTGCGCCTATACCATCACGCCGTTTGACCTGCTGACGGCTGCCGCACTGGTGGTGTTTGCCGAGGCCGCGGTAGATGTTGCTGTGCTCGAGGTTGGCATGGGCGGCCGTTGGGACGCCACGAGTGCGACCGATCCCGTTGCCGTTGCCATCACCGGCATCGGGCTCGACCACACGCGCATCCTGGGTGACACGCTCGAGGCCATTGCGGGGGAGAAGGCTGCGGTCATCAAGCCCGGACGTTTGGTTGTGCTGGGTGAGGGTACGCACGAGTCGAGCGTTCAGCGCGTGATGGATGCCCGTTGCCGCGAGTGCGGCGTCGTGCCGCTCGTGGTGAGCCACGCCACGACCAAGGTGCCGGCGCATGTGGGCGATACGGTTGAGTTCAGCTGCACCACGCCGCGTGCCATTTATACGTCGAGTATGGTCAAGCCGGCCTACCAGCCGCAGAATGCTGCGTGCGCGATTATGCTCTGCGAGGGGTATCTGGGTCACGAGCTCGACCATGAGACGCTTGATGCTTCGCTTATGAGCTGTCCCACGCCGGGTCGCTTTGATGTGCTGGGAACCGATCCGCTCAAGCTGATAGATGCCTGCCATAACCCCCAGAGCTGCGAGAACTTTGTGAGCGCGCTGGACGAGATCGACCCGTGCGTGGAGAATCGCCCCACGCTGCTGTGCGCTGCGCTGGCCGACAAGGATGTTGCGGGCATCGTCGATGTGCTGATCCCGGCCTTCCCGCGTGTAGTCGTAACGCAGACCGATTCCGATCGCGCCCTACCGGCAGAGGAACTCGCTGCCCTGGTGGACGCGGACAAGCTTGCGGGCGTTTACCCTAGCGTGTCCGAGGCCCTCGCAGCTTTCGAGGCCGCGGGCGAGCCTTTCGTAGCGGCAGGCACCATCACCCTAGCCGGCGAAGTGGCAGGCTTGCTGCACTAACCCACTCGAGGGGCAGCTAATTTGGGCTGTTCGTCAGGAAATGGGCCTATTTACTACGTTTAATCGACTGCCCCCGACCACACCGAGAATTGCGAAATCAAAACCGCAGGTAGAAGGCTTGCCAATTTTCAAAAAAGACCCGCATGGTCGACCCATGCGGGTTAAACGTAGTAGATAGTCCTTTTTCGTGGTGCAGCGTTGGTGGGATGCGGCAAAGGGACAGCGCCTTTGCCGCATTGCCTAGTCCAGACGGACCGGATCGTGTGGGTAGGCGTTGAGAATCTCGACGCCGGACTCGGTAACCAGGACCAGGTCTTCGATGCGGACGCCGGTGTGGCCGGGGAGGTAGATGCCCGGCTCGATAGAGAACGTCATGCCTGGCTCTACGACCTGCTCGTTGACAAGTGAAACGTCGCCCGGCTCGTGGTCCTGCAGGCCGATCGAGTGTCCCAGACGGTGCGTAAAGAACTGCCCATAGCCAGCATCCTCAATCACGTCGCGTGCGGCACGGTCCAGGTCGCACATACGCACGCCCGGCGCGATGAGCGCCTCGGCGGCCTCGTTGGCGCGGCGCACGATATCGTAGATGCGTGCCGTCTCCTCGTCCGGTTCGCCCCAAAAGAATGTACGCGTCATGTCCGAGCAGTAGTTGCAGCGGCGTCCGCCAATGTCGAACAGCACCACGTCGCCACGCTTGAGTACGGTGTCGTCGGGCTCGTGGTGCGGATCACCGGCGCTGGCGCCAAAGCTCACGATGGGCGGAAAGCTAAAGCCCTCGCAGTCGTGCTTGCGGTACAGGCCGAGCATCTGGTCAGCAATTTCGCGCTCCGTCACGCCCTCGTGGACGAGCTTGATGGCGTCGGCCATCACAGCGTCGTTTGCGGCCGAGGACACGCGCATGAGCTCCTGCTCGGCGGCATCCTTGTGGGCGCGCGCGGCGGTGACGGCAAAGTCACCCAGGAAAAACTCGCTTGCGGCGTGGCGCTCCATGAGCGGCATCAAAAAGCCGGAACGCATGACGGTGTCGATGCCGAGGGGCTTGGATGGATTGACCTCGCGAGCGATGGCGTCGGTCACGACGTCGGTGTCGTTGTGGTAGGCCACGCGGGCATTGTCGTACTCGGGCAGCTGATGCAGGGCGTTAATCAAGATTACCGGCTCGGCATCGCGTGCGAGCAGCACGCCGCAAAAACGCTCGAACATATCGGCATAAAAGCCGGTCAGATAGTAGATCGACCACGGGTCGTTCACAAGCAGCTGCGCGCCGGGGTGCTGAGCCTCGAGCGCATCGAGCACGCGCGCCACGCGCTGGCCATCGACATGTGCCATGAAACATCCTTTCGCTAGGTTGCCACCATGGTATCCCATGCCCGGCAGCTAGGGACGTTTCTTTTATGCCGGCACTTTGGGACACTCCTTGGCATAGCTAACCTGGCAAGCAGTAAAAGTTGCTAAAAGAGCCCGTCCTAAATTAGCTGCTTAGGCTGGGTCGATGTCCATGCTGGCGATGAGGTCGATGCCCGTGTGGAGGAGGTCTTCCAGCACGACGTCGCCCATACGGACGGGGGCGTCGATGATCAGGCCGCGGATGAGGTCCATCGTCTGGGCGTGGACTGTCAGCGGGATGGCTTCGGCCGTGCGCACGGGCAGCAGCGCCTCGTCGCCGCCGGATACGGCAACGGTGGTGGTAAGCACGCGCATGGGACAGGTGAGTTCCTGATGCGCGAACGTATCGCCGCGCGGGCAGCTGTTGCCGGTCACGGAGCGCACCTCTACCACGGCGCCGTCTGCGCCGCGCTCCACCTCTACGGTCAGGAGGCACTCGGATGGGCAGGTGGTGCAGTTGAACTGCAGTGTCTCGATCGCGTTTATGCTCATGGCCTTACGCCTCCTCTACGGGGTCGACGGACAGGACAATCTCGCTAACACCTTGGTCGAGTGCGTGCTGAATCACCTTTGCCGGCAGCGGGAAGCTTTCCATGACGCTCGGTTTTAACGGGCGGACCTTGCCTGCAAACAGCTCCTCGTCGCCTGCCAGAATACGTACGCGGGCGGCATCAACCGGTCGGCGCACACGGAAGTTGAGTTTGGTGAGTGCCACAGCCGTAATGCGTCCCGGCAGTGCGTAGCCCGCGATACCGGCAGGGGAGACCGTGAGCTGGCAATTCGCGCCCGTCTCGACATCCGCGCTGCCACCCAGCGCGTACGCCGCCGCGGCCGCGCCGGCGCGCTCGGACTCGGTCGTTACATTGTCTGCCAGGTCGTGCACGTGCAGCACGTTGCCGCAGGCAAAGATGCCCGGCACGCCCGTTTGCAGGTTCTGGTCCACCACGGCGCCGCGCGTACGTGGGTCAAGCTCAACGCCCGCGCCTACCGAAAGCTCGTTTTCGGGAATCAGACCCACCGAAAGCAGCAGCGTGTCGCACGGAACAACGCGCTCGGTTCCCGGAATGGGTGCCAGGTGCTCGTCGACTTGGCTCACCTCGACGGCCTCCACGCGATCGTGTCCGATCACGCGCGTGACAGTGGTGGACAGGTGCAGCGGAATGCCAAAGTCGTCCAGGCAGTTCTTGACGTTTCGGCGCAGACCGTTGGCGTATGGCATGAGTTCGTACACGCCCTCGACCGAAATCCCCTCGAGCGTGCAGCGGCGCGCCATGATCAGCCCGATGTCACCTGAGCCCAAAATGACGGCGCGCGAGCCGGGCTTGAGGTTTTCGATATTGATGTATCGCTGCGCCAAGCCGGCCGTAAACACGCCGGCGGGTCGGCTACCAGGGATCTTGATCTCGCTGCGCGTGCGCTCGCGGCACCCCATGGCAAGGACGACCGCACGCCCGGTGAGCTTCAGCATGCCGGCACGGTTCATGAGCGTGACGGTATGGATGGCGGCATCTCCCGCGCCCTCGTTCGTGCCCGGGTCGGCCGCGCCCGCGCCCTCGCTCGAATCAATCCCAAGCACCATGCTGCCCAGGAACAGCGCAATGTCGGTCGCGCGCACCTGGTCGATAAAGCGCTGCGCGTACTCGGGGCCGGTGAGCTCCTGCTTAAAGTGCGAAAGGCCAAAACCGGGGTGAATGCACTGGCGGAGGATCCCGCCCAGATGCTGCTCGCGCTCCGCGATGGCCACCTGCGCGCCGGCCTTATGCGCGGCAAGCGCGGCCGCCATACCGGCGGGACCGCCGCCGATAACGATCACGTCGAACGCCTGCGTCTGCACCGCCTCTGTAGCTCCGGTCTCCGCACGTCCGTCACGCATATCAAGCGTCGCCATCCTAGCGCACCCCCTTCAGCGGTCCTTCGACCAACCAAGATCCGGCATCCTCCAACAGTACTTCGCTGGGGTCGCAGCCCAGCTCGCGGGCAAGGATCGCAACCACGCGGCTTTGGCAAAAACCACTCTGGCACCGACCCATGCCGGCGCGGCAGCGGCGCTTGACGCCCTCGACCGAAATCGCGCCCGGGCGTCGTCGGATCGCGGCCACGATCTCGGCCTCGGGCACCGTTTCGCAGCGGCAGACGATCTGCCCCCATGCGGGGTCGGTCTCAATGAGCTCTTCCTTGCGCGCGAGCGGCGCGCGGTCAAAGTCATCCGGCACACGGCGAATCGGGTCCCAATCGGCACGTTCGCGCAAGGCTACGCCGGCATCGCGCAGTACCTGTTCCATGCGCTCGGCAATGGCCGGCGCGCTCGCCACGCCCGGCGACTGAATGCCCGCGGCCTGGAACAGTCCCGACACCACGGCCGACTGTCCAATAAAGAAGTCGTTCGTTCCCTTAATGACCGGACGACCGCCGGCAAACGCGCGCACCACGCGGCGTGTGTCCAGGTCGGGTACCAGCTTGCGCGCGCCGCCTAGCAGCGCGTTGACGTCGCCCGCATAGGTCTGCGTGTTGCCGGGTTCGCGCACGGCGGCCGTTGCGGTAATCACGGTGTTGCCGTGTACGGTACCCGTGACGATAACGCCCTTCGAAACCGGCGTGGGCACGGGGTAGAGCGGCATGAGCGCACGCGGCTCCTTGTCCAGCACCACGATGTTGCCCTGGCGCCATACCATCTGAAACTCCTCGGCGCCCGCCATATGCGAGATGTCCGCGGCACCGTTGCCCGCGGCGTTAATCAGGTACCGACAGTGTACGTCGCCGGCGGGTGTCACCAGCGTAAAGCGCGCGTAGCCTTCGCCTTCGGCAGCAACGCCTTTGTCATCCGAGCGAACAACCTCTATCGCCTTCACCGGCGCGGAGCGCATAAACGTCACGCCGTTGGCGACGGCGTTTTCCAGCGCAGCGATGGCCACTTCAAACGGGTCGACGTAACCGGTCGAAGGGCACCACAACGCGCACGTCGCCTTAGCACTCGCGCGCGGCTCCAGCTCGTGGATGCGCTCGGGGCCGATAATCGACAGCTCGGGCACGCCGTTGGCAAGGCCATTCTGGCGCAGCTTCTCTAGGTGCGCGCGGTCTTCATCGTTGAAGCCCAGCACCATCGAACCGGTGCGGCAAAACAAAAAGCCCAGCTCCTGGGCCCACGTGCCATATAGCTCGCAACCACGGGCGTTGACCTTCGCCTTTACGGTGCCCGGCGCCGGATCGTAGCCAGCGTGCACCAGGCCGCCGTTGGCCTTCGACGCGCCCAGCGCGATATCGTTTGCTGCCTCGACCACGCAAATGGACAGGTCAAATCGTGCGAGCTGCCGCGCGATGGCGCACCCCGTAATGCCCGCGCCCACAATTGCGATATCAAACGTTTCTGCCACGGTGCCTCCCAGACGAGTTGACAGGCTGTCAATAAGACTATCCTACGGTCTGCACACCCCCAGCGCGGCGGCAATGCGGTGAACAGCCCCGCAACACCCGCCAACGGCAGGCAAGGGGGAGACTCAACAAGGTAGACAACCTTGCCTGTCGACAACTAAGGCAACCGTTCGTCTCGATCCGTAACAGTTAGACGAGGATTTGGGTTCCAGATGTTACAGATAAAGACAAACCTTCCGGCGGATTTTGAATGTCTCGATCTGTAACAGTAAGAGGGGTTTTGCGGCCCAAGATGTTGCAGATCGAGATTGAAGTCGGGGAGGGACCCCTGTGTCTCGGTCTGTAACATCTAGACCAGGATTCCGCTCCCACCTGTTACAGATTGAGATGTTTGTGTCCGCGCCAGCCCCGTACCCAGCCGTGGTCCCATATAAACAAACCCCGTGGTAAACTTTACCAGACTGTAAATATTCCGAAAGGTACACCTCAATGTCCAAATACATCAACGAGCTCATGTCGCCGCAGCTTATGGGCGTCGTCTATGCCTTCGTTGGCTTTATCATCGCCCTGTATGTGCTGTCGGTCGTCTATGTGTTCATCGACGCTCGCCGCCGCGGCGCCAGCGCCTACGTGGCATGGGGCATCATCGCCCTCATCCCGTTTGTAGGCCTCATCGCCTACCTGGTCTTGCGCCCGCACTCCTACGCGTCCGACCGCGAGGAGCAGGAGCTGGACATGGCCTTGCGCGAGCGCCAGCTTGCCCAGTACGGCACCTGTCCGCAGTGCGGCGCGCCCATCGAGAAGGACTTCGTCGTCTGCCCGGTGTGCGATACCCAGGTTCGCAACGTCTGCCCCAGCTGCCATCGCCCGCTCGACGCGCACTGGAAGGTCTGCCCCTACTGCCGAACTCGCATCCAGTAACGCATCCATCGCCGGGCCGGCCGTAAGCCACTGGCACGCCGCAAGCCACGCGCGCCCCGCAGTCCCGCCCCACACGATGAAGCATGCGTAGAAAATCGCCCGCCGTGCCATTAAGGTGCGGCGGGCGCTTGTATACCAAGGCAACCTGCCTATAATGATGCAAGTTAAAACGCCGAGCGCATCGCACGCACTTGCATCAGGCATCCGAGAGGAGAAAACATACCCATGAAGGCACTCTACAATGACGGTTCGGTGGCCGAGCTCCCGCAGGACGAGGTCACGCACGTCATCCGCCACTCTGCCGCGCACATCATGGCACAGGCCATCAAGCGCCTGTACCCCGAGGCCGACTTTGCCTACGGTCCCGCGACCGACAACGGCTTCTACTACGACGTCGACCTGCCCGAGGGCGTCAAGATCAGCGAGGACGACTTCCCCGCGATCGAGGCTGAGATGAAAAAGATCGTCAAGGAGAACCTCAAGTTCTCCGTGTACGAGAAGCCCCGCGCCGAGGCCATCGCCCTTATGGAGGAGCGCGGCGAGAAGTACAAGGTCGAGCACATCGGCGACCTGGACGACGACGCCCGCATCACCTTCTACCAGCAGGGCGACTACATCGACATGTGCGTCGGCCCCCACATCTGCTACACCAAGGCCCTTAAGGCCTTTAAGCTCACCGGCGTCTCGGGCGCCTACTGGAAGGGCGACAAGGACAACAAGATGCTCACCCGCATCAATGGTGTCGCCTTTGCCACCAAGGAAGAGCTCGACGAGCACATGCACATGCTGGAGGAGGCCAAGAAGCGCGATCACCGCAAGATCGGCCGCGAGATGGACCTCTTTATGATGCGCGACGAGGCCCCCGGCTTCCCGTTCTTCCTGCCCAACGGCATGATCCTTAAGAACGCGCTGCTGGACTACTGGCGCGAGATTCACCACAAGGCCGGCTACGTGGAGATCTCCACGCCGCTCATCATGAACAAGCAGCTGTGGAAGACCTCGGGCCACTGGGACCACTACAAGGACAACATGTACTCCACCGTCATCGACGACGAAGAGTACTGCATTAAGCCCATGAACTGCCCGGGCGGCGTGCTGGTGTACGCCTCCAAGCCGCACTCCTATCGCGAGCTGCCCATCCGCGCCGGCGAGATTGGCCTGGTGCACCGCCACGAGCTGCGCGGCGCCCTGCACGGCCTGTTCCGCGTGCGCTGCTTTAACCAGGACGACGCCCACCTGTTTGTGCGTCCCGACCAGCTGACCGACGAGATCGTGGGCGTGGTTAACCTCATCGACTCCGTGTACCAAAAGTTTGGCTTTAAGTATCACGTTGAGCTTTCCACCCGCCCCGAGGACTCCATGGGTTCGGACGAGGACTGGGCGCGCGCCGAGGAGGGCCTGCGCACCGCTCTGGAGAAGCTGGGCATGGACTACGAGGTCAACGAGGGCGACGGCGCCTTCTACGGCCCCAAGATCGACTTCCACCTGGAGGACTCGCTCGGCCGTACCTGGCAGTGCGGTACCGTACAGCTCGACTTCCAGATGCCGCTCAACTTTGACCTGGAGTACGTGGACGCCGACGGCACCAAGAAGCGCCCCATCATGCTGCACCGCGTGTGCTTTGGCTCCATCGAGCGCTTCATCGGTATTCTGATTGAGCACTTTGCGGGCAAGTTCCCCACCTGGCTGGCTCCCGTGCAGGTCAAGGCACTTCCGGTTTCCGAAAAGAGCCGCGACTACGCCCACGAGGTGTGCGCCAAGCTGGAGGAGGCCGGCATTCGCGTGGTCTGCGACGACCGCGACGAGAAGATCGGCTACAAGATCCGCGAGGCTCGCAGCATCGACCGCGTGCCCTACATGCTCATCCTGGGCGAGAAGGAGGTCGAGGCCGGCAACATCTCCGTCCGCGATCGCTCCAACGAGACCGTTCAGATGAGCGTTGACGAGTTTGTTGCGAAGGTGACCGAGGAGATCAAGACTCGCGCCTAAGGCAAACTTCACAACAATTAATAAAGGCGACCGTCCACAAAGGGCGGTCGCCTTTTTTCATGTCAAAATTAGAAAAGCCGCTGGTTGAGCGGCTTTTTTGTTGCACAAAAAGGTACAGGTTTTTGTATCTTTCGACAAACGTCATTATACGAGCAATCAATCAGCGTTTGCCCAGATTACGCAAAATGTACTGCTAATAGGTGCATCTCCATACCCCTCTACAAAAACCTGTACTTTTGCGACTGCGCCTAGCTGCGAGCGAGAAGCCTGTTCTAAACGCCCCTGCATTTGCGTGCATCGCAAAGCCAAAAGAGGGGGGCGAGAACATGGAACAGACGGTACGGCGCCAAGAGCAGCTGCCCGGCGCATTTAACGGCACCACCACCAACAGCCAGCACGGCCGCGTCCGCTGGTATCTGGTTCATACCCCCAATGGAAAAGAGCGCGAGACCTGCGAAAAGGTCCGCCGCATTATCCCGCACAACCTGATGCAGGACGCTTTTGTGATGCAAAAGGAGTTCTGGTTTAAGCGGGACGGCGCATGGTCGCTCCAAACCAAACCTATGTACAAGGAATACTTCTTCGTCGCCACGCACGATGCCGCCGCGCTCGATAGGGCTTTGGCCCAATTGAGCTTTGGCTGTCGCATCGCCGGCAGTAAGGAGCGGGCGTACATGCCCATGCCGGACGATGCGCAGGATTGGTACCGCAGCGTGCTGGACGACGACGGCGTGGTGCGCAACAGCGTTGCGCGCATAGAAGACGGCGTGTTGCACATAGAACAGGGGCCCTTGGTGGGGCAAGAGGCCCGCGTAAAGAAAATCGACCGTCATAAACGCTGGTGCCTGGTAAACGTGGGCGAGGGTGACTCCACATTTAGGGAGCTGCTACCGCTTGATGTTCCCAGCAAAACGTAAGGGAGACGTTGCACCGGCAAATTACTTGATTTTGGATTCATAGATGGGGGGGGTTCCTGGGGACAGGAACGTTAGTTTTATTGTGGCTGCTAAAGATGTAACAGAGAGTAATGCGCCCGCGGGGGCGGCGCTGATTGCTCAGGCCATGGGTCGGCGCGAGGGCGCCGGCCGCCACAAGGCCATGCAATCCATCATGGACTGGGACCGCTCGCGCCTGGCCTATAGGGCCGTAAAGCGTGCGTTCGACATCGTTTTCAGCGGTGTCGCGCTCGTCGCCATCGCGATCCCGAGTCTAATTCTCGCCGCTGCCATCCGCCTGGAGAGCGAGGGCAACCCCTTCTACAGCCAGATCCGCGTGGGCCAGACCCACCGCGACGGCAGCCTGTCAACCTTTCGCATGTGGAAGTTCCGATCAATGTACAAGGACGCCGACGAACGCCTCGCTGAGCTCAAAGGGCGAAACGAGATCGCCGGCGCCATGTTCAAGATGAGGGAGGACCCCCGCGTCACCAAGATCGGCAGGTTCATCCGCAAGCACTCCATCGACGAGTTCCCACAGTTCCTCAACGTGTTCCTGGGTCAGATGTCCGTCGTCGGCCCGCGCCCGCCGCTGCCGAACGAAGTCGCGGAGTACACCGAGTACGACCTGCAGAGGCTAGCGGTGAAGCCAGGTATTACGGGGCTCTGGCAGGTTACGGAGCGAAACTCCACCGGGTTCGACGGCATGGTCCGCCGTGATCTCGAGTACATAGCCAAGCGCGGAATCGTCATGGATCTCAAGATCGTCCTCCTCACGGTTCTGGAGGTCTTCAACGGAAGCGATGCGTACTAATGCCTAACTCTAATGCTCGATTCGAATCGGAGAAGAAAATGAAGATTGCCGTCGCCGGTACCGGCTACGTCGGCCTGTCCCTCGCCGTCCTGCTCTCGCAGCACAACGAGGTCCATGCGCTGGACATCGTTCCCGAGAAGGTCGAGAAGATCAACAACTTCGTGTCGCCCATCCAGGACAACGAGATCGAGCGCTTCCTAGCAGAGGCAAAGGCGGGGGAGCGCGAACTCGACCTGCACGCCACCGTCGACGTGGTCGAGGCCTACGCTGGCGCCGACTTCGCCGTCATCGCTACGCCCACCAACTACGACAGCGACAGGAACTTCTTCGACACGAGCTCCGTGGAGGCCGCCATCGCCGCCGTGCGCTCTGTGAACCCGGACGCGTGGATCGTCATCAAGTCGACCATCCCCGTCGGCTACACCGCTGGCCTTCGCGAGAGGCTGGGCGACGGCAAGATCTTCTTCAGTCCCGAGTTCCTGCGCGAGAGCAAGGCTCTGTACGACAACCTGCACCCCAGCCGCATCGTGGTAGGCGCGCCCAAGGACGACCCCGAGGCCGTTATAGCCGCCGAGAAGTTCGCCGGCCTGCTCGCGCAGGGCGCCGACCCCGCCGAGCTCGAGCGCGTGAACGCCGACGGCACCGTGGGCATCCCCGAGCTCGTGCTGGGCACCACCGAGGCCGAGGCCGTCAAGCTCTTCGCCAACACCTACCTGGCGCTGCGCGTGGCCTACTTCAACGAGCTCGACACCTACTGCGAGGTTCGCGGCCTCAACACCCGCGACGTCATCGACGGCGTGTGTCTGGAGCCGCGTATCGGCAGCCACTACAACAACCCCAGCTTCGGCTACGGCGGCTACTGCCTGCCCAAGGACACCAAGCAGCTGCTGGCCAACTACAAGGACGTGCCCCAGAACCTGATCGAGGCCATCGTGGAGGCCAACCGTACCCGCAAGGACTTCGTGGCCGACGAGGTGCTGCAGATGGTGTGGGACCGCGTGTACGCCGGCAAGGAGAGGCCGGTCGTGGGCGTGTTCCGCCTGACGATGAAGTCCAACTCCGACAACTTCCGCGCGAGCTCCATCCAGGGCGTCATGAAGCGCGTGAAGGCCAAGGGCGTGCCCGTGGTGGTCTACGAGCCCACGCTGGACGCGCCGGAGTTCTTCGGCTCCGAGGTCACGCACGACCTTGGGGCCTTCAAGGCCGGCTGCGACGTGATCGTCGCCAACCGCTGGAGCGACGAGCTCGCGGACGTGGCGGACAAGGTCTATACACGCGACCTGTTTAAACGAGACTAGGTGGTATGAATGGCAAATAGAAAAGTCCTCGTCACCGGAGCCGCCGGCTTTATTGGCGCGTTCCTCGTCAAGAAGCTGCTCGAGGAGACCGATGATGTGATCGTCGGCCTCGACAACCTCAACAGCTACTACGACCCCGGTATTAAGGACGCGCGCCTTCGCATGCTGGCCGAGGCCGACACAGACGGCCGCTTCACCTTCGTGCGCGGCGATTTGTGCGACGCCGCCCTCATCGAGCGCCTGTTCGCACAGAACGGCTTCGACGTCGTGGTGAACCTCGCCGCCCAGGCGGGCGTACGCTACTCCATCGAGAACCCGCGCGCCTACCTCGAGAGCAACCTCGTCGGCTTCTTCAACATCCTCGAGGCCTGCCGCCACCACCCGGTCAAGCACCTGGTCTACGCCAGCTCAAGCTCCGTTTACGGCGGCAACAAGAAGGTTCCGTTCTCCGAGGAGGACCGCGTCGACTCGCCGGTCTCGCTCTACGCCGCCACCAAGAAGTCCAACGAGCTCATGGCCGCCGCCTACTCCAAGCTCTACTCCATCCCCGCGACCGGCCTCCGCTTCTTCACGGTGTACGGCCCCATGGGCAGGCCCGACATGGCCTACTTCGGCTTCACCGAGAAGCTGCGCCGAGGCGATACCATCAAGATCTTCAACATGGGCGACTGCCGCCGCGACTTCACCTACGTCGACGACATCGTCGAGGGCGTCAGGCGCGTCATGGACGCCGCGCCCGAGGTGAAGATGGGCGAGGACGGGCTGCCGCTCGCCGCGCACCGCGTCTACAACATTGGCAACTCGCACCCCGAGAACCTGCTCGACTTCGTCGACACGCTGCAGCGCGTGCTGGTGGAGGAGGGCGTGCTCCCGGCCGACTATGACTTCGAGTCCCATAAACAGCTCGTGCCCATGCAGCCCGGCGACGTGCCCGTCACCTACGCCGACACCACGGCGCTCCAGCGCGACCTGGGCTACAAGCCCGCGACGCCGCTCGAGGACGGCCTGAGGGCCTTCGCCAAGTGGTATCGCGAGTATTACGGGGGTTGTTGCTAGCGTGCGGATAGCAATGATTGGACATAAGCGATTTGGCTCTCGTGAAGGCGGTGTCGAAGTTGTTGTTACGGAGCTGGCTCGCCGCATGGCTGCCCTAGGCCATGAGGTTACATGCTATGACCGTTCTGGTTCTGACGTGATGACTGGAGAGTCGACAGCTCTTTCCGAGCGTGTTGTCGACGGCGTGCGCATTGTGCCGGTTAAGACAATTGATAAGAAGGGCCTCGCTGCACTTTCTTCGTCTTATTTTGCGACTCGACAGGCGATTAAGGACCGTCCCGACGTGATTCATTACCACGCCGAGGGACCCTGTGTCCCACTGCCACTTGCCTGTCGGGCAGGAATTCGCACCGTTGCAACGATCCACGGTCTTGATTGGCAGCGAGCCAAGTGGGGACGACTTGCTAGCACTTATATCAAGATGGGCGAGAAGGCGGCTGCAACCCAATCGAATGAGCTGATTGTTCTATCGTCGTCTGCGAAGGCTTATTTCAAGCAGGAATACGGTCGCGAGGCCGCTCTCATACACAATGGAGTGGAAATCCGTGAGTGTATTGATGCCAGTTTAATTGCTGGGCGTTGGGGCCTATCTCGTGGCGACTACATCTTGTATCTTGGCCGACTGGTGCCCGAGAAACGTTGCGATTTGCTTGTCGATGCTTTCCGCCAGCTCGATACCGATAAACGGTTAGTCATTGCTGGTGGGGGTTCTGACACTGATGCGTTTGAACTTGAGCTTAGAAAGCGGGCTGCTTCTGATCCGCGCGTCGTTTTCACCGGATTCGTCACGGGCGACCTTCTCGCCGAGCTCTATTCGAATGCATATGTCTACGTGCTCCCTTCCGATGTGGAAGGTATGCCCCTTTCTCTTATGGAAGCCATGTCCTACGGGACATGTTGCGTTACGAGCGATGTGCCCGAATGCGCTGACGTTCTTGGAAGCTCCGGCGCAACTTTTGCCAAAGGCAACGTTTCTGAGCTTACTCGCGTCCTTCGCAGCCTTCTGGATAATCCGGAAAGGGTCAACAAGCTCGGCGAGAGCGCTCGCGAGCGCGTGAGAAATAACTATGACTGGGATTCCGTCGTCGAACGGACCCTCGAGCTTTATCAAGGAGAGGCCCGATGAAGATAATCTTGGCGAATTATCGCTACTATGTCTCGGGCGGTCCCGAGATTTATATGTTCAACGTTAAGCGCCTTCTCGAAGACGCTGGGCATACTGTTATTCCGTTTTCGGTCCGCAGCCCGCTTAATGAGGATACGCCATATTCTCGTTATTTTCCCCATGGGAAGAGCGAGTCGGGTGACGCCTACTTTAACAACGTTAAGAAGACTCCGAAGAACGTCGCTCGTTTGCTCTCCTGCGCTTTCTATAACCGCGAGGCATATGAGAATCTGCGACGTCTTATCCGGGACGAGAGGCCGGACGTCGTCTACGTCCTGCAACAGATTAACGCGCTTTCTCCGAGTATCTTCAAGGCTTGTCACGATGAAGGCGTAAGGGTTGTCCACAGGCTTTCGGATTTCAATATTATGTGCCCCCGTTCCGATTTTCTCTGCAACGGGGAGGTCTGTACGGCTTGTATCAACGGTGATTACTCCAAAGCCGCCGATATGTCCTGCTGCCACGGCTCGAGGGCCACAACTGCAGTGCGTATCGCGTCAATGAAGTTCCACCGCCGCAAGCGCCTTTTTGATTATGTTGATGCATTTGTCTGTCCCTCTGCATTCACGGCGTCTCTTCTGGAAAAGTCCGGTGTGTCGGAAGAGAAAATCAATGTTGTTCCGACGTTTACTATGGCTCCTTCTCTGTTTGAGGACGGTCCTACCGCGGGAAAGTACGCTCTCTATCTTGGTAGGATCAGTCCCGAAAAGGGCGTTGATCTAACCGTAGGCGCCGCCATGTGTAACAGCGGTGTAAGGCTTAAGATCACCGGGCGTACCGACGACGAGTACGCTGCGTCAATTAAAGCGGCTGTAGAAGAGGCCGGTATATCGGACCGCGTGGATTTCGTGGGTTTCGTCAAGGGTGAAGAGAAGGAACGCCTTATCGATGGCGCCGCATGCGTTCTCTGCCCTTCGACTTGGTTTGAGAACATGCCCAATACGGTGCTCGAGGCCTACGCACATGGCAAGCCGGTTGTCGTTTTCGATATCGGCTGCATGCCGGAGTTGGTGGAGAACGGGGAGACGGGGTCCGTGCTTCCCCTGGGCGACGTTGATGCGCTTTCGAAAACCATCGCCTTTTACCTGGAGAATCCGGATGAAGCCAGACGCCAGGGTATGAATGGCCGCAATAAAGTGCTTACGAAATATACACCGCAGAACCATCTCGAAAAGCTTGAAGCGATTCTTGATCCTGCCTGCGCTAAGAAAGAGGACTAATCCACATGGCTGAAAAGAAACTCAACGGTACCGTCATCGTAACCTACCGCTGCAACGCGCGCTGCACCATGTGCAACCGCTACAAGGCTCCGAGCCGCCCGGAGGAGGAGCTCTCCATCGAGACCATCAAGAAGCTCCCCAAGATGTACTTCACCAACATCACCGGCGGCGAGCCCTTCATCCGCCAGGACCTCAAGGACATCGTGCGCGAGCTCTACAAGAAGTCCGACCGCATCGTCATCTCCACCAACGGCTTCTTCACCGACCGCATCATCGACCTGTGCGAGGAGTTCCCCAACGTCGGTATCCGCATCTCCATCGAGGGCCTGCAGCAGACCAACGACAAGATCCGCGGCCTGGAGAACGGATACAACCGCGGCTACGCCACTCTCAAGAAGCTCGTCGAGCTCAAGCACCCCGACGTGGGCTTCGGCATGACGGTGCAGGACCTCAACGCGCCCGACCTGGTGCCGCTCTACAAGATCTCCGACGAGCTGGGCATGGAGTTCGCCACGGCGTCGCTTCACAACAGCTTCTACTTCGTCGAGGCCAAGAACATCATCCACGACCGACCCATGGTGGCCAAGAACTTCGAGGACCTGGTCAACGAGCTGCTCAGGTCCAACAGCCCCAAGAAGTGGTTCCGCGCCTACTTCAACCACGGCCTCATCAACTACGTCTACGGCCAGCCTCGCCTGCTGCCGTGCGACATGGCGTTCGACACCTTCTTCATCGACCCCTACGGCGACGTCATGCCCTGCAACGGCACCAAGGACAAGGAGGTTATGGGCAACCTCAACGAGGAGTCCTGGGACGAGCTCTGGAACTCCGACCAAGCTGAGAAGGTTCGCACGAAGGTCCGCCACTGCGACCGCAACTGCTGGATGATCGGCTCGGTGAGCCCGGCCATGCACAAGTACATCTGGAAGCCCGGCTGGTGGGTACTCAAGCACAAGGTGAAGGCGCTGTTCACCAAGAGGCCCTATGACATGCATGAGCTTAAGGTCGTGCGCGACTACGAGGAGGGCCGCGTGACCAAGGAGCAGCTCGACGCCTGCTCGACTTGCGACCTGTGCGCCAAGATCAACGATGGTTTGTCCGAGGCGTCGAAGGCGGACGCTCACGTGTATGAAACGCATGAGGCAATGTAGGGGTATAGCGTTGTCGGCCTCTGGCCTTACTATTTTGCGCGCAGATAGCAAGTTTTCTTAGTTATTTTGCTCGGAAGACAAGTCATCTTTTTTCTACTCGCAAGAGGAGGTATCTAAGCTTGCATTGCCCGAAGATGCGGGGCAAAGGTGAATTTGCGTTTGGCGTTATAGCTCTTTTCGTCTGCTTATTTGCCTATTGCTCTTCTCTGATAACTTATAGAATTAGTTTTGTTATTTTTGCTTTGAGTATCATGCTGATGATTGCCCTTGCCGTTCGAAGTGGCAGGATTGTGTCCTTTGATCTGAGGGCAATCGTGCCACTATTGCCATGGGGCGCGGTTGCTGTTATGGCTGCTATCGGATTTGTACTGGGCGGTGGTTACGACCTTTCTGCAACTATTGCCCTTGTCTCCGTAGTTGTTATTAGTTATTTTGCAGCTGAAAACCCTAATTGGATTCTCCCTGCCGTTAAAGTTTTTATTGGGGTTTTACTCATTTTTGCATTGGCAACTATTGCCTGCTATGTAGCGCCTCAGCTCTATACTGGTTTTATAAAACCGACGTTCTATTCAAATGTGCCAATGGCAATGGACTATCGATCGGGTTTAGCGTCACACTATAGTCATAATGGAACTTTCTGCACGATAGGCTTAATACTCGCTTCCTCTATGTCCTTTTATGGCAGCGAGTCAAGTTCAACTAAACGGTTCTACGGCATTCTTGCGTTAATTTTCTTTATTGCTCTTGTTTTGACTACAAAAAGGGCTCATTTGTTGTGCGGGATTTTTGCTATTGGTTTGGTTTACTTGCTTTCTGGCAATAGCCATAAATATCTTAAGGCTATTGGAGCCACGGTATTGGTGCTGCTTGCCGTGGCTATCCTTGCGCCTCTTGTTCCTGGCGTTGAGGCGACAATCGAAAGATTGAATTCAACCTTTTCCAGTGGTACCAGCTTCGAGGACAACGTTAACAATAGGACATTTCTTTGGAATTACGCCCTTAATGGCCTTTCCCAGGCACCCTTATTTGGCCATGGCTGGACTAGCTACTGCTATCGTTGGCCTGACGGTTTTACTATTACATATATGGCGCACAATGAGCTCCTTAATCTTTTATATGAAACCGGGTTTTTTGGAACTGCCTTGGTTCTTGCTAGCTGTCTAACAAGTTTTGTATTGACCTTCACGACTATTTCGAGGGTTGTGGAGGGGCAACAAAAAGCTTTTCTACGCCTTTCACTTTGCATTCAGGTTTTCTTTTTAAGCTATGCGTTCACGAGCGGAGCTCTATTCACAACGATTCCAAACCTGATTACGTATTTCTTTGCTATCGCGATAACTTGCAGCCTCCGGTGGAATTCAATTTCCCGCCAAAATGCTGCGTAAGAGCAACGGAGATAATTAATGGGAAAAAGTAGTAAAGCAGTTCAGTATATGAAGCATCCTTTGAGAGCTTACTCATTAATCTCAAAATGGGGATGGACTCGCTGCTTGCCTGATGAAATTCACTTAAAAATAATGTATAGGGCGCTGATTGGAAAGAATATCAATCTTGATAATCCAAAAGGCTTTAACGAGAAGCTGAACTGGCTAAAGCTTCATGATCGTAACCCCCTCTACAATATCCTTGTTGACAAGCTGGCTGTTAAGCAGTGGGTCGCTGACAAAATTGGCGCTCAATACGTTTCTGAGACTTATGACTCTTGGGACCGTGTCGAGAGCATAAGCCTCGAGAATCTTCCCAATCAGTTCGTGCTTAAGACGAATCATGACAGCGGCGGAGTTGCTATCTGCCGCGACAAGTCCTCGTTTGATTTTGATGCGGCCAAGAGGGTTCTTCGTAGACACCTCAATAGTAATTATTTTTGGTGGACAAGGGAGTGGCCCTATAAGGATGTTACCCCCATGGTCATGGCGGAGGAGTATCTCGAGGATGAAGGCTTCGATACTGGCCTAGTTGACTATAAAGTTACGTGCTTTAACGGAAATCCTCGCCTAATTGAGGTGCATAGGGGCAGGTTTGGTGAACATACTTGCAACTATTACGATCAGGATTGGAATCCAGTCACCATCGATTGGGCTGGCATCCCAGTTTCTCCTGTTGAGGTCGAGCGTCCTGAAAAGCTTGAGAAAATGCTCGAGTTGAGCAGTGTTCTCACTAGGGGAATTCCTCAAGTACGTTGTGATTGGTATGTTCTGGGCGATCGCTTAGTTTTCGGAGAGTTAACGCTGTTTAATGGGGCCGGACTTGATCCCATTGACGAGAAAAACGATTTATGGCTCGGATCGCTCATTGATTTGTCGCTTGCCTATGGGGATCAATAATTCGTTTAGAAGCACGATAAGGTGATTATTAATATGAGAATTGGTATCGTTACATTATTTGGTAATTTTAATTACGGCAATAGACTTCAGAATTATGCGCTTCATACCGTTTTGAGCCAAATGGGGCATGATGTAGATACGCTCGTTACTCTTGAAAAAACATCTGCACTTAAGTCCATTTTTCACAAGTATTTTGAAAAGGAGAACGGTGCGATAAGGTTCAGGACTAAAAAAGAGCGTGGTCGCGATGCCGCTTTTTCTAAGTTTACAGATTCTCTAATTCCTACAAGATTTATTTCAACGAACGGCAGTGGTATTTCGTCTCAATTGAATGATGAGTACGACTATTTTGTTGTCGGAAGTGACCAGGTCTGGAATCCCCTTTGGTGGGGCGATTCGCTGGAGTGCAGATGCGCCAATGATTATCTTCTTCAATTTGCCGACGCTAATAAACGAGTAGCATACTCAGCCAGTTTTGGCCTGGCATCTCTTCCCGAGAATTGGGCGTCTTCCTTTAAGGAAGCTCTTGAATGTTATTCGGATATTAGTGTGCGAGAAGATGCCGGAGCTCGCATTGTAGAGGAACTGACTGGTCGAAAAGTGCCGGTTACCCTAGATCCGACCATGCTTTTGACTGCAAATCAATGGCGTAAGATAGAAAAGCCCGTGGCTTGCAAGCAGAAGTACGTATTTCAATTTAATCTTGGCGAGCAGTCTGATGCTCAGGTTAAATTGACGGCGGAGTTGAAGTCACTCGGGTATGAAATTGTTGACTACATGAATCCTAAGTGCCGCTATTTTGGCGGCGATCCTTCGGATTTCCTTTCTTATATCGATAAGGCCGACTGCGTCTTAACCGATAGTTTTCATGCATCGGTTTTTTCGATTTTGTTTAAGCGTCCCTTTGTCGTTTTTGATCGAAAACATGCGAACGGCTCCAACATGAACAGTCGTATTAACACCTTGCTGCAGTTGTGTGGCCTCGAGGAACGTTGGGGTATCTCGGATGCGACACGCGCGCTCAACTGCGACTATTCTGGAATCGACCGTGCTATAGATATTCGCAGGGCATATTCCAATTCATACTTATTAGACGCTTTGTCACGTTAAATTCGTCCCCTTCAGTTATCGGAGAACACATGTCTCTCAAATCAGATGTTAAAGATGGCTTATATGATGTCTTGGAGAACGTTAAGATTCATCGCGCTCGACAGGCAGAAATTGCGAAGTTTAAAGATCCCAAAAGAAAATCTATTCTCAGCGATGTCGAGCTCTCTTCCGAGCAAATGCGTGCCATCGACAAGTTTTATGTTGAGAACTATGGTAGAAAAATCCCTTACACATGGCATCGGCATAATCTTGCAATTTCTGGCAAGTTCGATGTCAGGTTTTTTCCGGAACTCCTGTTTATTCCTGAGTTCGAACGATATATGAATATGCCGGTGGCGTATGCCACCGTATTTGAGGATAAGAATCTTCTTCCATTGTTTGCCGAAAGAGCTGGGGTTAGAACTCCACGTCCAATCGTTACAAGCACGTCTGGGGTTCTTCGCAATTTCGACTTCAAAGAGATTTCCAGAGAGACAGCACTTAATTTAATTGGCAACTGTGGTGCTTGCTTTGCAAAACCGACAGTAGGGACTTGTTCAGGCGAAGGCTGCGGGTCTTATTGCTTTGCTTCCGGTGTCGATGCTGCGACGGGTACAACTGCTGAAGAATTATTCGAATTGCTCGGCAGTGATTTTACAGTTCAAGAAGTAATCTCATGCCATTCTTCAGTGGTTAAATTACATCCTGAGAGCGTTAATACGCTGAGGATTATGACATACCGCTGGCAAGGCGAACTCCGTTCTTTACCTCTGCTGATGAGGATTGGTCGCGGAAAGAGTGCGGTGGATAATGCGCATGCTGGCGGCATGTTCATTGGCATTTCAAATGAAGGTTTGCTTGCACCATCGGCCCTTACTGAGTTTAATGATCGGTTCGAGAAACATCCTGACACGGGGGTTGTTTTTCAGGGATATAAGATTGCTGGTGTTCCCGGTGCTATTGATGCAGCGAAGCGCATGCATTCGTTGATGCCTCAAATGGGCCTTATCAGTTGGGACTTTACCATCGGGGAAGATGGCGCGCCGATTGTTATTGAAGCCAATATTAGGGGAGGCTCTATTTGGCTTTCCCAGATGGCGAATGGCATTCCAGGGTTTGGTGACGCAACGGCGGAAATACTTCGGTGGCTTCGTTTCATGAACAATTTGGCTCCTCACGAGCGGCTTAAATATAAATTCGGTTATAAAGATTTGGGGTAGTTGCCGCCTATGAAAGGCAAAGTATCGATAATTATTCCCGCATTTAATGTTGAGAATTATATCGGGCGTGGTGTCTCTTCTGCTCTCTCCCAGACGTATGAGGACATTGAGGTTGTCGTTGTCGACGACGGGTCGTCTGATGGCACATGGAGTGTTCTCCAGACGTATTCTGTTGATTCAAGGGTGGTGCTTTCACGCCAAGAAAACTCCGGTGTCTCTCGCGCACGCAACCATGCGCTGAATCTTGCGACTGGTGACTATGTTATCTTTCTCGACTCTGATGACTGGCTTGAACCTGAAGCATGCGAGCAGATGATGCGGATGCAAAGCCTTAAACCGGGTGCCCTAATTGCTGCAGATGCAAATTTTGTTTCTGCGGTTAACGGCTTGGAGGTTTGCGGCAATCAGATTGTCGACATGTCCATTGAGGATCTATCCTCCGATGCCGCTATTCTCCGCTTTGGAGTTTACAATTCGATACATATCGGCAGTTCCTGCTATAAGCTTTTTTCTCGTGAGTTAATTGAACGGAACGGCTTAAGGTTTGATGAGCGGATTGCCCATACCGAGGATGGTCTTTTTGTATTTAACTATCTTAAGGTATGTCGCGGCCTACACTATGAGCCCCTTGCGTTGTGGAATATTTTGGATCGCCCTGGAAGCGCTACCACCAGCGGCTTCAACCATAGTTTGCTAAGCTCTCTCAATGCTATTGATCAGATGATTGGTTATCCAGGGAACAGTCCTGAGATCGTTAGTCATCTTCGTCATTTCAAGGTTCATGAGGCTTTGAGGATTCTTGGAATGGGTATCGATTCGGGCCAAATGAGCTCGAACGAGGAAGATCGACTATTTAATGCTATTAGGTTTACCGAGTGTGACAGTTCTCAGCTAAGTGGTGTCGATAGGGTGCGTAGAGCGATGTATCTTAACGCTCCACGAATTGTTTCGAGGGCATTTAATTCAACATTGCATGCCGTAAAGAAGAGGAAATGAGAATGACTCAGCAAGAACAGTCGGGAAGGGCTGATAGGGCACCAGAAATCATCTCTCTGGGTGATTCCTGCTGTGGATGCGGCGCCTGTTCTGCCAAATGCTCGAAGGGATGTCTTTCGATGACGCCGGACGAGGTGGGCTTCTTAAGGCCCAGCTTCAATTCCGACCTATGTATCGGGTGTGGTGCTTGTGACTCGACTTGCCCCGTATTAAGTC
Organism: Collinsella sp. AF23-2; assembly: GCF_003459245.1. Taxonomy (GTDB): domain Bacteria; phylum Actinomycetota; class Coriobacteriia; order Coriobacteriales; family Coriobacteriaceae; genus Collinsella. The sequence continues at coordinate 25,198 of NZ_QRVG01000009.1, read as the reverse complement.
GCAATCCCGTTGTCGAGCCTGTTGAAGTGTCTTGGGCCAAGTCTCTTTCAAGTGATGTTCTCCAGCAATCATCGTCTGGAGGGCTCTTTGGTGTGCTTGCCGATGCTGCTATTAAGTCCGATGGCGTTGTCGTTGGGGCTTCTTTCCAGGAGCACTGCCATACGGTTCGACATGAGTGTGCTACTGATTTAGAGGATCTTAAAAGACTCCAACGATCAAAATATGTTCAAAGCGAGATTCCTGCTTCTCTTTATCGAGAGGTCAAGGAATATCTTCTGGCGAAACGCTTAGTTTTCTTTACGGGCACTGCTTGTCAGGTTTCCGGCATGAGGAACTATCTGGGCAAGCTAGCAGATTCCGCTTTCTTTATTTCTGCTGACGTTATCTGCCACGGCGCCCCATCGCCTCTGCTCTGGAGAAAATGGATTGAATTCCAGTCTTCTGCCCAAAACTCTGAAATTGATGATGTCAATTTCCGGAGTAAGACGACCGGATGGTCGTCTTACTCCGTCCTTTACTACGCAAGGACGGAGAAAGACGATTGCCGCGTCACCGGCGGACGTTATGGCGACGATTGGTATATGAGAGCATTTTTGGATAACGCGTCATTACGTTCTTCATGTTTTGATTGTCCGGCAAAGCGCTCTTGCGGGTCAGATTTAACTCTTGGTGATTTTTGGGGATTCCCCTCCATTCATCCCGAAGTTGATTCCTCTATTGGGGTCTCTGCCGTTCTGTGCAATACCGATAAAGGCAAGAAATGGTTCGACAGGGTATCGCCTAAGCTTGAAATAGGGCCTTCTAGCTATGACGAGGTGATTGGCGGGAATCCTGCGCTTGCCGCTTCAGTGGCTCCTCATCCTCAAAGATGCAAATTTATGCGTGCTCTTGCCAAAGGGGCGAGTATCAAGGAGCTTTCTTCGAGGTGGAGCTTCACGGATACATTTTTTATTCGTTTGAGACGAAAGCTCAAGCGAATGCTCGGCAATTAGGCTGCATTCGTTGTAATCGCTATATGGTTTGGATAGGCAGATGACTGCAGAAAGTAAATATAAGAAATTAGTTAAGAACTCTGTGGTTTTCTTTATTGGGAACCTAGGTAGCAAGGTTATCACCTTTCTCATTGTTCCCTTTTATACTTATTATTTAACGACCGCAGAGTATGGCACAGCTGACCTTGTTACCACTACGGTCAATTTGCTCGTTCCATTTGCTATGGTTGGTATGAACGAAGCTGTTCTTCGATTCACGGTCTCGAAGGAAGTCGACGTTAAGACCATTGCGTCGAATTCGCTTCTTGTTGTTATCGCTGGCTGGGTTATTTGCTGGCTACTGTTCCCGTTGTTTCGCATGTTCAGTGTTATCGGTGTTAACGTCGTTTATTTCTTGCTCTTACTTTGCTTGACCAGCTTCAACTATGTATTCATGCAGCTTCTTCGCGGGATCGGTAAATCAAAGGCATTTGCTGCTAATGGAGTGGTCATTACATTTGTTACCGCCTTTTCGAACGTACTTGCACTTGCGGTATGGCATCTAGGTGTTGGCGGATACCTTGCTTCTATGGTCGTAGCGCAATTGATCGGTGCTTTGCATATCATCGTTTCCTGTAGACTTTGGAATTACCTATCGTTCTCCAGCTTAAATAGACATGCGCTAAATGCCATGTTGACCTACTGCATACCTCTAATTCCGAACTCGCTTATGTGGTGGATTATGTCGGCTTCCGATAGGTATGTAATACTGTTCTTTATTGGCGCCAGCGCAAACGGTATCTACAACGTTGCCCAGAAGATCCCCCAAATCGTGAACATCGTCTATAACATCTTCATGCAGGCATGGCAGATTTCGGCAATTGAAGAACGAGAATCTGCGGATAATGCTAGGTTTCAGTCGACGGTCTTTCGCTATATCTTTGTGGTTCTTGCTGTGGCATCGTCCCTTATCGCTGCGTCTGCTTACCCCGTCTACACGTTCCTCATGAGTTCGTCGTATGAAGGCTCGTGGCAGCCAGTTGCTATGCTATCGCTTGCCAATCTCTTTTCCTGCGTTGCCGCTTTCTTTGGAACAACGTATGTCGTTACTAAAGAAAGCAAGAAGGCCTTCTCTACAACTGCTATCGGAGCAATCGTTAACATAGTGCTCACTCTGCTTCTTGTTCCGGCGTTTGGAATTATGGGCGCTGCTGGCGCTACTGCTATTAGCTATGCCGTTATCGCCGCGGTGCGTGCGCGTGATACACGTAAGTTTATTAAACTTGATTTTCACAGGGGAGAGATTGCTGCCAGCTTTATTCTGATTGGCGCCCAAGTGGCTTTGTCTTTTGCACCGTTCTCTCATGGCATTCTAATTGCAGAGTTCATGCTTTTCTTCGCCCTTCTATTCGTTCTTAGGAACGGTCTCTTAGACATCGCTCGCAAGGGCATGAAGGTAGTTGGAAAGCGTAAGCAATCTGCTTAAGCGGTGTCTGATTGGGCATTTACTCGTTTGAGCACTGCTGAATAATGTGAAACAGTACCGAAGAAATTGCACATGGGTGCCGGGGCAAGCATGAGCTTCAGCGCCCATTTTGGGTAGTTTGCCGTGTGGTCGGAGTGGGCGATTGCCATGAGCTCGTCGGTCAGGCCAAAGTACAGATGGCGCTGGTCCAGGTCTCCGTACCAGTTGTCGCTGGTGTCATCCCAGGTTAGGTCCATCTGGCACCATTTGTCGTCGATCTTTACTGCGTTCCAGGTGTGGCCGTTGCCGGTGATGCGGCCGTTGGCGATGCCCGCGACGTCAAGGAGCTTGGAGTAGATGCGCTGGTAGCTCTCGCAGGTGCCCTGGTGGCGCGTGAGGCCGCTTTCGGCCGAGCACCAGTTAAGGTCGTGGTCGTATTCCAGATGGTCAAGAGTCCAGTCGTGCAGCCACAGGGCGCGGGCGTAGTCGGACCCGTCGGTATCGGCGCTGCATTTGTCGACTGCGGACTTCACGATGGCGCTGACCGCCGGATAGGCGTCGTCGTTCGCGCTCGCAAACACGTTTGAGCGCAGATAGTACACGCCGGCCGCCTTATCCATCAGGTAAAAGCGCAGGTAATAGGTGCCGCTAGCGGTCATTTCGAACTGGTAGTCGTGCGATGTGCATTCGCCGGTGTATTGCTGCCACTGGTTACGGCTGGGGTCGGCAACGCTTTCGCTGCTACCGTCGGGATCCATATACGTCGGTGCGTCCATGCGGAATTGGTACGCACCGCTTCCGCCCGTCGCAGTCACATGGAACGTGGTCTCCTGGCCGAGCCTCGGGTCGTTCCATTGGACGGTGAGCGTGATGTCGCCGCTTTGCGCGGTGGTGCTGTGCTGGTAGTTCGCGGCCGCGTTCGCCGGTTTGATTTCAAATGGGATCGCGCAGGTGCCGCTGTAGTTCTGGTCGTCGGCGGTCACAACGGCGGTCGCCTGACCGATGGCTACGTTGTTCTCGTAGGCGACAGTGTACTGGTCGCTCGGCACGGTCGACGACGTGACGGTGGGCATCACGGGATTGCCCGTGTAGCGAATGTCGGTGTCCTCGATACTGAACATGCTGGCGTCGATCGGCTGCGTTGCGTTGGCCGTTACATTGGTGCCGGAGGCGGCGCTGATTTGATCGTTTGCCCGGGCTTGGCCCGACGTGGTTTCGGCTGGGCTCTCGTTAGGTTTGCCGGCGCTTTGCGCGGCGGGTTCTGGCGCACTGGCGATTTCGGCAAGCGCGGGTGACGGGATAAAACCAACCGTCATTACGAGCGAGAGCGCGATGGAAAGGACGCAGGAGGCAGGCTTACGCATGACGGCCCCTTTTCTGTAATCGGAACAGGTACGATTCTGCAAGCGTACCGGCATTTCAACGATTGCAGTATAAACGAAAAACCGCAGGTTGTAGACGAGTTTGGCGTGTTTCAAGGGCGCGGTAAGCATTTGCCTTTCCAAGCGATGTTGCGAACGCAGACTGGTGATTGCTTGCTGGCTTGTGGTGGTGTTTGGGTTGCTAAGCGAGGGCTGCTTGTTGCGTGGGTTGGTTTTATTGGTGTGGGTTTGGACACTGTATGGAGATGACGATGGCTGGAGCGGGGTAGGGAGTTGTGGTGCGGATTGGGGATGCTGGGTGGCTGGCCGATTGCATGCAACGGCCTAACGCGTTGTTTGCGGTGCACGGCCAATAGATCTCTGTAGGGGGCCTACCCAACGTAAGGCGTCTGAAGGCATTTCCCTGGAAGCTCGGGCTTCCTGGATATCTTGGCGATTAAGATTCGCCCCATGCTCAGCCGGCATATAGAATGGACTGTGGACGTGACGATTGCCTGCTGCTGACATGTTGGTTAATCGACGATGATGGCAGCGACGGAGATTGATTGGGGCAGTCGGCATGTTCGCGAGCGAAAAGGCGGCCCTGCTCGGCGATGTGCCGACTTTTATTGTAGCGAAGGCGTTGGTGACGCCGAGAGGCGGCAAGGCCGACAAAACTATTGCGAAGGCAAGGGATCAACATGGCATTTGAAGCACGTCAGAGTACGGTTGGAAAGCTGCTTAATGACTCAATCTATAGAATCCCTCGCAATCAGCGCGCTTACGTGTGGGATGAGCATAACTGGAAAGATCTATTCGAAGACATCAAGCTTGTGACAGAGGAAGTTGCTACGTCGCATTTCATCGGTTCGATAGTGCTGATGGAGGAAGAAGAAGAAGACAGCCTCGGGGTTTTTACAATAATTGATGGTCAACAAAGAGTTATTACCCTAACGCTCTTGCTGTCTAGCCTCATGTTCGCTTTCAAGAAAAGGAATATGATTAACCACGCTAATGGCACAAAAAAATATCTAGTGGCGATAGATACTAAGGATGTTGAGCACGCGATCGTCGCTCCGGAGAATCATTTATCATTAACGAGGATCGTCGAAGGAGTAATTGCTATCTCTCCTGAAGATGCGGCTGCCATGTCTGCTGTGGCTTTCTCGAAGAGCAAACGCGCGTCCGGATCAAAAGACGAACTGATCGTTAAAGCCTTCCAATATTTCAGTGCAAGTTTCGCCAAGATGAAGGATGAGGAGTTGCTGGCCTTCAGGGATGCGGTCATTTCTGTCGCATATGTAAACATCAAATCATCGTCTGAGGAAGATTCGTACACAATATTCGAAATATTGAATGCGCGAGGTATCGAGCTTGAGGACCATGAGCTTCTGAAGAACTATATTATGCGCTATATCCATCCTATAGAAAAGCGCGATGATGCAAAACAGGTATGGTCGGAAATTGAAGCAACAGTCGGCTCGAACATGAAAGCTTTTTTGCGTCACTACGCAATTCAAAAATATCGCCTAGGTCAAGGCGACAAGGATGGAGCATATAAGAAAATAAGGGATTTTACGGATCCAAAGAAGGCTGCTGATCTTCTCTATGATTTAAGGCTAAAAGCCGGATATTATGCAGAGATTGTCGAGCCAACCAGCGATGACAGAAATGCGGAAATCTTGAGTTTCTTAAGAACACACAATGTCCGCGTCTTCAGGCCGCTTCTTATGAGTTTAATGCACGCTCGCGAAATAGAGCAGCTAACGAGCGAGCAGTATGATGATGCGATTGGATTTATTTACCGGTTCTATATTTGCTATAAGATAATCGGGGGAATGGAGTCGAACCACCTATCGGATTCGATCGTGAAACACTCATACGCAATCGAGTTGAACTGCACCCAGCAAGTGTTAGATGAGTGGAAAAATAGTTTTAACGAAAAACTGCCTTCAGAAGAAACATTTCGAATTAATCTCCTTTCGCTTGGATGGTCCCATTCGTGGCCGTTGTATAGCGAAACAAAGTTGAAGGATCGCTGCAAGTTGGTCCTTGCCTTGCTCGAGGAGCTTAAGTCTGGTGTTAGGGTTTCTGAGGCATTCACAATAGAGCACATTCTTCCGGATTCGCAGGCTCAGGAAAACTCGATTATTGGGAACTTGCTCATGCTAGAAGAGCGACTTAACGCGAAATGTAAAGACAAATCGCTTAAGGAAAAGCTGCCCATATACGCTGAATCGCGTTATGCCACTACAAGAGCTTTTGCTAAACGCTATGCGAATGGTTGTTTTGACGTTAAGAAGCGCGTTGATTTTATCGCGAAAGATTTGTTTGAAATGGTCATCCGCTAGCTTGCACCGCGCGGCCGCGGCGCTTGAGCTCGTCAAGAAGTGCATCGACCCGGCGATAAGGCGGCAGGCCGAAGGGTTCGAATGGGATCCGAAAGCGCTGGAGTAGGCTCTCGCGTGGCCATAGGAAAGGTAAGGGTGGAAACCGATGGCGGACAAGGAGCGACCAAGGTGAACGAGGATGACATCATCGGCGTCGTGAGGGAGTACCTCGAGGACAAGGAGAACTCGTACGCCCTCATGCTTACCGGGGAATGGGGATGCGGGAAAACCTACTTTGTCGAGCACGCACTGACCGAGAAGCTGGAGGAGGATGAGAGCCGGCATCCCGTCGTGGTGGCGTCCGCCTACGGCGCCAAGGACTTAGCGGAGCTCTGCGGGGCGATTGAGTCTGGTTTCATCTCGAAATACGCCATAGGGTGCGCGGCCGGCGGGGAGAGGGGCAGGTGGGATTCACTCGTCGGGTTCGCCAAGGACACGGGAATATCGTTCCTCGGGAAAAAGATCAGGGAGCTGGAGAAGAAGGCGGGCGTCGATCTCAAGATGGCGCCGCTGAATGCCGTGAACCTCATCATCGGCCCCGAGACCCTCCTCGTCATAGACGACGTGGAGAGGTGCGACATGGGCATTCGCGAGCTGCTCGGGGCGGTCGACCACCTCGTCGTCGGCTGCAGGAAGAAGGTCCTCCTCGTCTGCAACGAGGATGAGTGGAGGAAAGGGCTAGGACCGAAGGGGGAGAAGGGGACGACCAGGGAGTACGAGAGCCTCATCGAGAAGACCGTCTGGCGGAAGTGCCGGTTCAGGCCCTCGGTCGGCTCGGTTGTGGAACGCGTTCTGGGAGGCGTGCTGGGCGGCATCTACCCAGGCGCGCTCGAGGACGCCGTTTCGGCGATTGAAGGAAGCGAATCGCCGAACTTGCGATCCCTCAGCAAGATGCGCCCCGTGCTGGTCGGGATGAAGGAATCCGGGTTCTTCGCTGAACCCACCGACCCGGAGTCTGCCAGGGCAGTTTTCAAAGAGGCTTTCGGCTTTGCAGCGGGGGCGGCGAAGGGGATGCGCATCGGGCCTCCGTCAAGCCGGGAGGATTCCATCCTTAGGGGTGGCATTTTCGAGTCGCGCCGGCTCAAATACGCCGCTCTGGACTTCATCCCCCGCTTTTTCGAGAGGTGTGAGGGGGTCGATTCCAAGCATGTTCGTTCCTGCCTGGAAGATTACCTTGCGACCTTTCATCCCGACGGGCCGGCCGCGCGGAAAGCTATTGAATGTATCGACGGCATCAGACACGCCACTTTCCGCGATGCCGATGTCCCTGGCATGGTGGAGACTATAGTCGCCGGGATTGTCCCCGGGGACGGGAGCCGCGGCTTGTCGTTCGACGTCTATCCCGACGTCCTGCGTGCCGTCAAAGGCATTGCGGGGGAATTTGCTGACGCCTTTCCCGAAGGGGTCGCGCCGCTCGTCAAGGCGATGGAATCCTCCATTGGACGGGATCCCGAGTCTGCAGTGAGGTCAATCGGAAAGAATCGAGTCGAATGGCAGGAGATCCCTTTCGACTCGAGCGAAGCGCATGAGATTCCGGCTTTGGAGGAGGTCGACAGGCTGAGGGAGCTCGCCTTGACGACGCTACGCGAACGGGAGTCGGAGTCTCTTGGCAACGTCCTGAAAAACGCCCCCGACCAATTCGCGACGAAGCTCTATCTGGCTTTCTCGAAATCAGATGACTGGTCGGAACCCATCCTGTCGCTCATTTCCCTCGACACTTCCCTCCTCGCGAGGGCGATGGAGAAGATGCCTCCCGAAGATATTCGGCTTGTGCACAGTGTCCTTTTTCCGGGCGACCACATGAGGTCGTGCACGGCCTCGCTCGAGGGCGAGGACAGGAAGGCCCTCGTAGCTTGGGCCAAGAGGCTCGGATCGGAGATCGGCAAGGTCGAGACCATGGAGTATTACCAAAGGATCTATTTCGACGCCATATCCAAGAGTCTCGAATGTCTTGCCGATATCTAGGATCCGCAGCTTTTGCCAAGTTGAAACGTGGCTTAGGATTTGCAGAAGATCTTCTAATGGCAGTCTTACGACAAGGACGAGGATGCCCTAATGCCTTGCCCAGGCTCCATCCAGCTCCGCCGCGCAGCTCTCGAACACGCACCTAACGGCGGCCATTTCCGACGGGGTCACGCGCCCTCCGCTCGCCTTATCCGAGGGCCTATGCGGCGGGGCTTGACTTCGAGGACGTCGTCGACTCGTCCCTCGAGCTTGTAAGGCTTGCTTAGGTAGGCGGACTAGAGTAAGAAAAGAGAAATCAAAAGGCGAATTTATCGCGAGGAGCAAAATGTCCCAAATAAATCAGATCCAAGAAGAGCTAAGGCAGATCGAAGGCGGGCGTTTTCAAACACTAGCAAATCAGTATCTATATAGGAGATATTCGCTTAACAACATCATTGAATTAGGATCCCAATGCGGCACGGATAAAACCACGACCGGAGTGCCAGACATGTACTCCGTAGGAGAGAATGGACACTACCTCTTCGCGGCATACACAACCTCTAATTCCGACATCCGCAATAAGCTGCTAAATGATGCTAAAGACTGCCTCGACAGGAGCAAAACCGGAATCAATCCGCAACTCATAGATCGAATCATCCTGTGCCACACATACTTTCGCCTTTCACCTCTGGTACTCGAGGAGGTCCGTGCCATCGATCCACGGATAGAAATAATCGGGCCAGAGACAATTGCGAGCGACCTTGATGGAAAATACCCTGCGCTAGCGCATACGGTATTGGGCGTTCCACTCGGAAAGGGATCATTCATCGCCCCAGACCGCTTCATCGAGCGAAGCCTGAACGACCGTTTCTCAACCGACCTGTCGAAGCTCCTCATGCACAGGGATTCCGAGTTTTCAGTCATCGTCGAATCGATAGAGCAAAACAAGGCAGTGGTGATTCAGGGGCAGTCTGGATCGGGGAAAACCAAGATCGCCCTCGACGCATGCCTCTCATTCAGCAAACGGCATCACTGGGATCTTCTTATCTTGGACTCTAGGTATTCATCGCATCTCGACGATGATATCGAGCTGATTTTGTCGGAGTCGGAAAACATTATCCTTCTAGTCGATGATGCAAACGGCAACCTGTCACTTGAGCACTTGCTGGGAATCTGTTTGGAAAACAAAAAGCTAAAGATTGTCCTCACCTGCAGGAAGATGCACCGAAGCGAGTTGACCGCAAAAATCGGCAGTTATCTAAATTTCAGAGAAATAGAGCTGGAGCCTCTAACCGCGGAAAATATAGAAGCGATACTCGAGACCGAATACAACATAAAAAACATAGCACTGAGGGAGAGAGTATCGGCAATCGCAAACGGAAACCTGCGCTTGGCTATCATGGCAGCAAGCCCCATAGCAGACGGCAATTTCGAAGCCATCCAAGAGCCATACGATCTTCTGAACATCTATATGAATTCCGCCTTAGCTGGGTACTCCAGCAGAGAGCAACGTCTCGCAGAGATCCTTGCAATCTACGACTGCTGCGATCTTATTGAAGGAGACCCTTGTTATGAGGATCTCTTGGGCTTGGGGTACGACGACGCCGAGATTCGGGATTTTGCATCCAGATTGAACGACCAGGAAATCGTCACGATCCTTACCTCAGCCGGTGGCGTGCTAGCCATAAGGATGGAAGAGCAGAATCTTCGCGACTTCTTGATATGCCGCCACTTCGCAAAAGAAGGGAACGGCAGTTTTGCAGATTTCATTCTGCATACCGCAGAAATGCCGAACGCGCCGTATCTCAAAGCCGCCAAGTCAATGGCTGAAGTATGCGGAAGTGCGAGCGTGTATGACTATCTTCGAAGGGAATGCGAGAAAGCTTGGGATGAAATAAAGAATCGGGATGAGCGAATTGCCGATCAGTTCATAATCACATTCAATCAACTCCTCCCCGTACAGGCGCTCGCCTTTGCCTCAAACCGCATCGAAAGTGCTGCTTGCGCTGACGTATCGGAAGAAATTCTCGGCATGAATTCGACATCGGACGGATCTATGCCCCTGCATATTTCCGTATCCCTGATGAACTCGAGCGAGTATTCGCAAACAGCCTCCGAGTTGTTCGTGAAGTGTGTAGAAAGAGGCACAGAGCGGGCGGCCGAGTACAACTGGGCATGCGGGCAAGACGGCGCTTTCGCTTACGATTTCGATCGTACGGGATTCGATTTGGAAAACAGCAAACTCGATGCCCTCGCTCAAAAATATCAACAATCGCATTCCCGCAATGTTGCAGCATGTCTGATCGTCTTGACGAGTTCATACCTCTCTTCAAGGGTCCAGCGCGTTCGGCAAAACGGCATAACGTACACATACAACACCCTGATCTTTAATTTCACATCAGAGCTGGCCGAGCTCCACGCCCATTGCTTCCGGGCGCTCTCCGTTCTAGTCGAAACCGAATTCAGCAGGCAAGTTAGATCCACCTTTCGGCAGCACTTCTCGTTCTATGGCAAAGAACCTGAAGCGGAGCATGCAGAAAACATGCATTCGGTGCTCTCGATGATCGAAGATCTATTCCCCAAATATATAAGCGAAGACTCGACAATCGATCTCTCATGCAGCTTAAGCATCAACCAGATTTACGAAACATGCGCGCAGAATCCCCCTCTGAGCCTCGATGGGTTCCGCCAGAGCACATTCGACGCACTTGGCCTGGAGAACTCCGAGTCTCTCGTAGAGAAAGAACCGAGGATATCCGCGGAAGAGTTACCGCTAGAACGACTGACCGAAGCCCTGGGAAAGCTAGCCGAAGATTATGAGATTTCCGATAAAGAGTGGGAGTCGGGCAGGGCTATCGGAAAAGTCCTTCTGGAAATCGCCAAAAGGACCCCAGATACTGCCTCAAGCATAATCGCACGCAATATCGCTTCGTCGCCCTCGACGATCCCCGTCCCGTACGAAGCACTTGACCATCTTGCTGAAACCATCGGCAGGAAGGTCCTTAGAAACGAGCTGGGCGCGGTGATCGACGTGAGTGACCATCCGGCCCTGTTTGACTATCTTGATTTGCTAGCAATAAAGAACGGGCCCGACAAGGAGGAGCTCGACGAGATCCTCGCAAGACTCGATGACGGCAGAACGCATCTCTGCTTGGAAGATTTGGAGATAGTCGAGCCAAAGCATCCTGGCTATATCCTCAAATATGCTTCTAGGTTTTCCGAACGCACTCACAATGATGGGGTTTGGCGGTTTTTCGGCAACTGCGGAGACGAAAAGCGCGTCTCCGCTCTAGATTCGTACTTCGGATCCAATCCCTTACCGGCTATCAACCTGTATTTTCTCGCACTTGAAGGACGCCCTTCTTTCGACTATAACCTCGCTTTCCTACGCTGCCTTTTACGCCTTGACAGTTCAATGATTGACCGTTTTTTGGAATACGCTGCCAGCCTCGACTACCGACAAAGGCACGATCTCCTGCGAAGAATCAGCTCGTTTTGGACCGTCCAGGACAATCGTGCTTGGAATCTGCTGAAAGCATTGATCGATGAAGTGCTGAGCGAACCACTCGGTAGGTTTGAAATAGCCGCTTTGTTTCCCGTTCGTGACGCAAATGCGCTCTCGAGCGATATTTTTTGGGAGCGCCTGGAATATATCATCCGCGAAAGGATCGCCGACGCAAATAGTCTCGATAGAATTAGCTGGGCCTTGTCCGATTGCAATGACGAGGCGAGGGTCAGGGCTATCACCCTCATTCTGTCGCTCGATAAAGACGGGATATCGATCAACGATTTGGATCTCCGTCGATCTTCAATGAGCGGGTCTCCAGAAAAAGGCTTTATTCCAGCAAAGCTCAAGGAGATTGAGGCGATTGAATCGATTGCTGCTCAGCTGCCCGCAGGTGTTGAATATTTAAAACACAGAGAATGGCTGTTAAAAGTGAGGTCTTCAATTGAAAGAGACATCGAAGACGAAAAGTGGAGGCTATTCCACGGCAGGCAGTAATCGACTTTAACACCTAGAATTAGGAAAAGCCTCGGGGGCTCCTGCCTAGCCCTTCGACCTGCACTGCGTGCAGAAGACAGTCGAGGACGAACCGTGGTGCAGCTCCATGAGCTCGAGCTGCATCGCCCTGATCAGGTCGTCGAGCTTGTTCAGCAGCCACTCGTCGATGTTTGTGTCAACGGCCAGCTGAATACTGTTCAGTTTTACGCTACCACTGACAGCGAGGCCGAAGTGGCTCGTTGCCATTTCGAAGCCGCGCGCGCGGCGCGGAAGGGCGGCGTGGACCCCGAGTCCACTGCCTGCAAGCTCGACAAGATGATTTGGTTGCTCTGCACAGGCGACTTCTACCGCGAAGGGGGTCTAAAGCTCTTTTCAACCAATGCACTTGTTGAATCGAACCTGAGCGCCTATTCGGGGGATGGCATTTAAATTGGAGCCACTTTCAGAAAAGCGGCGCTGCAAACGCATGCCAAAACTGGCAAATTATTATGAAAGGTAATCTTATGGTAAACGCAGAGGAATCAACTAAGGCCGGTCTATCGCGCTTGCAAGACGACGCAAGGCCGACTATTTGCAGCGACTCTCTCGAACTTATTTCGAATATCGCAGAGGTTGGCCTGGACGAAATTCTCCAAAACGAGTTCTTGAAGGACATCCCCGTCATCTCAAGCCTAGTGAGCATCTACAAAATCGGAAACAATATCCACAATGCGCATCTGCTGAAGAAGTATGCGTGTTTCCTCGATGAGTTCAACCGCGACTCTTTTGAAAATGGCTCATGGAACAAGTACAAGCAATACTTTGAAGAGTCAAATAGGAAGCGCGATATTGAGTACCTGCTTATCCTGCTCGAAAGATACATTGAGGAGGACAAAGCGCGGCGACTAGCAAAGATTTATGAGGCCTACCTAGATAAAGAAATTAGCTGGGACGATCTTCGTTTGTTTGCAGAGACTTTGGACAGATTTCTACCTGGAGACTACGAAATGCTTCGAGAAAAGGAAACTTTTCAGACGCTCAGAGGCAGAGATGCAGAAGTTCTTCTTCGATTAACCGGGCTGGGATTGCTGATTGAGGATATCCATCGGCAGCAGTGGGACGTAGTAGATACGACGCTCATCTTCGACGATCCCGACGAAATTGAGAAAGAAGAAAGGGTTTATCGTAGGACCGAATTTGGAAACAGGATGGTATCTATACTTGGCTAGCTACTGCAGACAACAATCTGAGCGCGCTCTTGTCGTCTTGGTTAAACTGCTCGGATCTACCAGTGATTTTTACTGCATTAGGCATTCGGAAAGGGAATCGGTTCTTCACGATTCGCATCCTTTCTAGTGCTGCCTTTATTTAATGATCGAGATATGCTCGGCGACTGCGGTGTTCTGCCCCTTAGGTTACAGACGGTTGTTTCTATTGAGCTTCCAGAGGAAATACATGGGGTTCTCTTTTGCCTTGGCTTCTCGCAAGAAATCTGCGGATTGAGATGCAACGGCCCCTATGCCGGCAGCCCCGAGGAAGGCCATGGCATCAGAAGGTGATGCGATTCCGTATTGCCCCAATGTAAAGCTCGCAATTCCGATAGCGGCTTCAATGCCTGCGGAGGTGACTAATCGGGATCGCTCGTTTTTCATCACTAAAGATATCTTGTGAAGCTCGGGCTCTATTAGGTCGTTCTTCAGGTCAGCTAATGTCGAGGTGTCGATGGGCCTTTCGCTCAGGCCTTTGGACAAGGTATCCCTAAACACAAGAAACGACTCTTCGTTTCTAATGCGGCAATCAAGGATGCTACGCAACGTTGCATTTTCAGCAATGGGGAGGGGGCAAGATAACCGGCGAATGGGTATGGTCTGATCTTTTCGAGGATAAAGGGTGGAAGTTGCGGACTCGAGGAACTCAATCTGAGCTGGACGAGTGGTTAAATACGAGCTATTCGAAAAATAGGGATTGACGAGGGCTTGAAAGCAATCGTCCAACAAAGGCAGTAGGATAGTCGAGATGCCGCCTTTCTCCAGCATGTCTCTATCCAATCGCGTTTCGCCTTGGCTTGCATAGAGCGATTCGTATTCAGACGGGATTACCAGGAAATCGACATCCATCTCATCATGGGACCCATATGCATCCATTCCCTCAATCGCTACACACAGATTCCCATCTGGTGCTTGTTTTAAAGTGCACGAGGTAGAGGAACAGAATTGTCGTACGAGTTCATCCCAATAACTCGATATCAATCCTTTTGCTTTTGATTCTCTTTCGATTTGTCGCGCTAGGCAATCTTTGCAAAGAGGAATGTAATTGCTCGAAAATCCGAGTATTCCAGCTTTGACTATGTCTTCGACTCGCATGGTCAAATAGATCCCGAATGCAAGTTCATCGACTGAGGCATAATCATCGTGCCCCATTTCGAATGCCGATTCTATAGGGCAATGAATCAGTGTTTTATCTGCATACAATGCTGAGAACTTTGCCAAATGGTAAATGTTTTGCTCTCGACAGGCATAGTCAGTGCAGGGGAATTTGCCTCCTTCAAGGGTGGAGTCAACAGAAAAATTGAACAGGGATTGATTTTCGATTTTTTCGATTGGGATAAGGGGTGCAAGGCCCCTAATAAAGGCGTCGAACCTCCTTTGCCCCAGTTCTTCTAGGTACGCAATTATTTCGGCAAGAGAGCTGTTCTTGAATGCGGCTAGATAAGAATAAAGGTCATCGTATGCATGAGTCGCCATTTCGCTCACCTACACTTTCGGAAAGAGTTTTGCGTCGTTATTTCCGAGGCGTCGTTGGGCTCGCAATCGACTCTAGTGTGCAGCTGCTTCTCGACGTACTCCCTCATGTTCTGCCTCCACATGTAACTAATTGATTTGCTATGTGCCATTATGAATGGTATATAGCAAATCAATTAGTTACATTTAATGGAGCATTGCGAGCGTGGCGCGCGCAAAGAAGAGTCGTTGTATGGAGGCTTCCGGCAACGGCCTTTTGTACGTCCGTGACTGTTGGGTGCTATCGCGGATGACGTCATTGTTGCCTGTACTCTCGATCCAAGGATGTAATTACGGAAGTGCGGGGAAAATCGAGAACCTTCGAGCACAACGCGATTTTTAGCACCAAAACCGCAGTTCGCGGAAGCGAAAACTGGGGCCTGGTTAGCATTTCTTCGATTTTCCCCGCACCTCCGAATTTGACCCCTTGCCGCACCTTGATCACGTCTTCAAGTGGCTGGTTCATCGCTAATGGAGTTTTCTGCGGTGCTTGAATTGCGGTGTTGTGATTAGGGCAAAAGGCTCTTGGCTCCGGGGAGGCTCATCGCACGAAAATTCAAGTTGCTGCTGAAGTAGGGCTTGCTTCGGCAGCGCTAACAATAAGGGCGGCTCTGCTAGTCTCGGGAGACCGCGGCATTCGGCGGGCCTGCCGAATGCCGCGGTCAGTAGCGGTCAGTAGCGGTCAGTAGCGGTCAGTAGCGGTCAGTAGCGGTCAGTAGCGGTCAGTAGCGGTCAGTAGCGGTCAGTATATTCTTCGGAGCCGTTTCTCTGGGCTTCGGCGGACTTGCCAACTCGCGCTTGGGCACTACTCAGTAGATTACTCAGCAGTGCCCAGTAGATTACTCAGTAGTGCCCAGCAGGGGGAGGGCAGCAAACGCAATGGGCCTGTTTCCCGGCTAGGACCTGCAGCCTCAAACTTCGCTTGGCATCCTGTAGAACTGGTGCGGGTCTTTCGGGCTTTTCCCTACCCATTCCAACAGGCCTCGACCGGCAAGGTCTTTCAGAGTCTTCGAGGCCGTTTTCCTACCGACATTGGACTCCCGCGCGAGGTCGGAGGTCGTGATTTTCCCCTGAGCGGCGGCAATTGCCATCGCTGCTCGTTCGCGCTCGCTGAGGAGCGGTCGGTTGTCGGCCGCGGTTCTCCTGAAGGCCGCTTTCTGCAACCCAGGACGCTCGAAGACGACGACGGTGCTGTTGACGGTCTGCTCGAAGCGGAACCTCACGCCGGCTGCCTCGCAGGCCTCCTTGATGCGCGGTATGCCCGTGCCGTACTGCTCGATGACGCCGGCGCGGAACAGGGTGCGCGCGATCGCGGGGTTTCGGAGGCCGAACTCGCTCGCGGTACCGTCTAGGTGCTCTTGCGGCGAGTCGCCCTCGGGGAACAGGCCCGGGCTCACGATCTGGACGGTGTCCATGAACACGTTGACCTCGACGGCGGTGCCGGTGGTGTAGTCGCGGTGGCACAGCGCGTTGGCAACCGCCTCGCGGATGGCCTCGGCCGGGATCTCGGGGATCTCCTTGCGGTACATGCCCGTCTCGCCGATGACGAACTCGCGCCTGATGTTCGACGTCACGAAGTACTCGGCGAAGTCGAGCAGCTTGAGCATGGTGCCGCTCTCGCGGCGCAGGTCGAGGATCTTGGCCTTGGTGTTGCCGCCCAGAAGCCCCAGCTTCATCCTGGGGTAGGTGTCGGATCCCTCGCAGAACAGCTCCACCGCGGCGTTTCTTAGGCTGCCGTCGGGCGCGACGAGGTCGAGCCTTGCCAAGGTGTCCTCCACGCCGGCGAACCCGCCGCCCACGCGTCCGGCCCTGCCGCCGCGCGCGACGAAGTCACGCACCGCCTGCTCGTCGGCGTCGGAGACGGGCCTGCCGGACGGCAGCGAGTCCCACGGGCTACGGGCGCGCTCACGCTTGACGACCATGGCGCTCAGCTCCGAGGCCGACAGCGCTTTGTTCGAAGTCCCCACGCGGGTGAAGTAGCGTCCGTCGGCGGAGTAGGGGGCGTCGGCACCTGAGAAGGCAATTTTGATGTATCGCAGCCCATCATCGGCGTCGAGGCACTCGACCGTCGGGAACACCGCGGGCTCGATCTTGTCGGACACCCACGACGTCACCTGGCGCAGCGTTGCGTCGCTGACATCCTGGCCGATGACATCGCCGTTGTCCTTCACGCCGAAGTAGAGCTCGCCGCGGCCGTGCTTGTTCAGCATGGCGCTGATGGCTTGCAGTGCTTCTTTATGCTCGCCAGTGGACTTCTTGAACTCGACGGTCTCGCTCTCGCTGCCCAGGTTCATCCGCGCTGCCTTTCCCGTTCGTTGCTTGTCTCGTTGGATTATACCGTGGTCACCATGGGCGAAAACGTGGAAGCGCGCTTGCTTGCCTCTACCATGTTCTCATGCGCCTTAATGCCCTTTGTGAAGAATCATCCCATTGGGAAACGGGTCCCTATGGAACGATTTTGGTATCAGGCATAGGGGGGCGCTATCGTGGATGTCGTCACCATTGCCTGCGCCCTCGATCCAGAGATGTAATTACAGAAGTGCGGGGAAAAATCGAAAACCTTCGAGCACAACGCGGTTTTTTTGTATCAAAACCGCAGGTCGCGGAAGCCTAAAACGGGGGTCTGGTCAGCATTCCTTTGGTTTTCCCCGCACTTCCGAATTTGGCCTCTCGCCACATCCCGATTACGTCTTAAAGTGGCGCAAAAAGCCGTGTGCTCTGCTTGATTTTGCTCAGGAATTATGCCTGAGGGGTAGTGGATTCGCCTTTCTCCGCCGTGCAGCGGCACGTGTAGGGCTCTCTGGCTCAGGCGCGAGTCGCTTCCCGTCTGAAAAAGTTCTTAAAACAGCTTTAAAGTTGCCTTTGGCCTACATTGACAGCGTACAATATGCATGTTTACCATGGCAAAAGCTAAATTTGGGGAGGGGGAGCGCACGGTGGAAGTGCTGGTTGTTGGCAATACCGTGTATGTCGATGACGACTTTTGTGCCAAGGCGTTTCCCGGTGACCATGTTCAGGTCGTGGCGGCCAACGAGGCGCGCCGCGACGGGTCGTCGCTCCATGCGTCTTGGAAAGAGCTGCTGCAGCACCTGGACCAGGCTTACGAATTCGACCGTGTGGTCTACCTCTCTACCTATCTTACGCCGCATACCGAGGCCGTTGGCGACATCGAGCTGCTGCGCTCCGTCTTTCGAGCTTGCATGGGTCGCCAGATTCAGCTGCTGTTTGTGACTGGTCCCATGGGAGCGGACGGTGCGGTGGACGCTGCGGGGCAAAACGGCAAGGGCATCATTGCCCGTGCGGCCAACGACCTGTGCCGCTACTATGCGGTCCGCGACGGCATTCAGGCCAAGATCTTGCGCGTGCCGTATCTGTACACCGCCTCGCCCACGCTGGAAGACCCGATTTTGATCCCGCTGTTCGAGGCGTGCTCGCAAGGCTCTGCTGTCATGAGGGCTGGGGCGGACTCACCGCTCGGTGCCCTCTGCGCCGAGGAGCTGGCCGTTCTGGTGCGTCGCATCTTCGACAGCTGGGATGCCACATTCGAGGAACTCGAGGTTCCGGATAGCTTTGCCCACACCGTGGGAGACCTGGGCGAGGCGCTCAAGGGCTTGTTCCCGGGGCTCGACATTACCTACGACGGGGACGCCGTCGTCTCCATTGCTCCGAGCGATACCGTCCGCACGCGCTACGGGTGGTTCCAGCGCTATGACGTGCTGCGCGATCTTTCGACCATACACGCCCGCTGGGAGCAGACCCTCGCGGGCAAGCGCCATCCGCTGCGTGCCGCCATCGACCGCATGCGCGGGCGGACACTGCCCATCAAATGCCTGGAGACCGCGCTGGCCTGGGTGCTCTTTGAGGGCCTGGAGCTGGTGTTTTCGCAGTCTGCTCAGCTTAACGTGCTCGACTACCGCCTGCTGTACGTGGTACTGATCGGCACGCTGTATGGGCTCGATTTTGGCCTGGTTGCGGCGCTGCTGGCGTCGGTGGGTTTGGCCGCGAGCTACTTTACTCAGTACGGCTATACCTTCCAGGGCCTGTTCTACGAGCCGTCCAACTGGCTGCCGTTTATTGCGTACTTTGTGGTGGGTGCCGTGTGCGGCTATGTGCAGCTGCGCAACAGCGAAGCCATTAGGGCGGAGCGCGATCAAAACGAGCTCGTGCGCAACCGCAATACGTTCCTTACGCAGCTCTACCACGACGCGATCGAGGACAAGCGCGCGTACAGGCGCCAGATCGTGGGTCGCCACGACAGCTTTGGTAAGATCTTTGCGGTGACGCAGGAGCTCGACGTGCTCAACCCGCGCGACATCTATCGCAAGTGCTGCGAGCTTCTGGGCGAGATCCTCGAGAACGATTCGGTGGCGATCTACCATGTTTCGGGCGGGGCATTTGCACGCCTGGTGGCAGCAAGTCCCGCGATTGCCGAAGATGCCGCACGTTCGCTCACGCTTGAGCAGCTTGTACCTCTTTTGGGCGACGGGGGTCGTTCGAACCTGTGGGTGAACCGCGAGCTGACGCCGGGGCTTCCCATGTTTGGATACACGATCGAGCGCGACGGGGCGCCCGCCGTGTTGATCTTTGTGCGTAGTGCGGCCGAAAACCAAATGACCCTCTATTATCAAAACCTGTTCCGCATCTTGTGCGGCCTGGTCGAAAGCGCGCTGGGCCGTGCCTTTGACTATGAGGCGGTGGCGCAGGATAAACGCTGCGTTGACGGAACTTGCGTGCTCAAGCAGACTGCCTTTGGCCAAGAGCTCGCGGCGGAGCAGGCTCTGGCAGATAGCAAGATGGGTAGTTTTTTGCTCCTGCGCGTGGTACCGGGTATGGAGCCTGTCGGCGAGCTGGTGGGCGCAATTGGGTCGGCAATCCGCGAGAGCGACGCGGCGGGCTTGGTCGACGGCGACGTGCTCTACCTGCTTATGCGCCAGGCAAAGGCGTGCGATCTGCCCATTATCCGCGAGCGTCTGAGTGCAAAGCAGATTGCGGTGGAGCCCCTCGACGGCGAGGACATCGTGGAGCTGCTGCAGCACATCTCTTACACCGGTGACGGTGAGGGGGGTGCCGCTTGATCTCGCTTGTCGTTGCTGCCGTCTTGCTGCTGATTCATGCGCTGGTTTGCCTGATGCTGTGGACGCTCATGAAGCTGGGCCTGCTGCCGGTGCGCGGGCACATGTTGGCTGTGATAGTGCTGGTGCCGCTGTGGGGCCCGTTGCTGGTGGTTCTGCTATCGGTCCGCAGCGCGGCGTTTGGCGAGGGGCTGAAAGAGTCTGCGCTGGAGTCGCTGCGCTTCAACGACGACCTGCATCGCAGTATGTCGGTACCGAGTGGTGAGGACGATGCAGGCGTAGTGCCGCTCGAGGAGGCGCTCATCGTCAACGACCCGGCATACCGGCGCCGCCTAATGCTCTCCATGCTCACCGAGGAGCCCGACGCTTACCTGGCGCAGCTGCAGGCGGCTAAGCTTAACGACGACGTTGAGGTGGCGCATTATGCCGCGACGGCGGTGGCGCAGATCTTCAAGGAGTCCGACCTTAAACTGCAGCAGCTGGAGCGTGCCTTTAAGACGGACCCGAGCGCGCAAAACCTCAACGAATACTGCGATTTTCTTGGTGAATACTTGGGCTCGGGCTTGGCTGAGGGGCGCGTGGCTCAGATTCAGCGCCAACAGTACGCGCGCCTGCTTGCGCGTCGCTGCGAGCGCGAGGATACCCTTGAGCTGCGCATTCGATACGCGACGGCGCTGGCCGATGTCGGACAGATCGACGAGGCGCAGGCCGTGACCGACCAGCTGGTGATAGACGTGCCCGAGGAGCAGGAGGTTTGGATGCTTTGCCTGCGTCTGGCCGTGATGCGCCGCGACGGTGACGAGGTTCACCGTGTGATTGATGCGATTGACAAGCAACATGTGTATTTGAGCGCCGACAACCGCGAAAAATTGGCGTTTTGGCGCGACGGGGAGGAGGCCAGATGAGCGTGGCGCAACATATCCGTGACCGTGCAGGGCGCTTTCGTTGGATGGGGCTCCTCGTGGTGTGGGCGGTCTTTATTGCCATGGCCGCCGTGCTGCTGGTGGAGCGTGCCGGCGTGCAGTACAGTGCGGGCCAGCATAAGCTGGGGATGCTTGCCGCCAACGATGCAGTGCCGGCCTCCTCGGCAATCTTTGGCCAAAAGCCCACGTGCCTGGTCATTACCGACTCGGACCAAGATAGCGTCGACGATGTTAAAGACCAGTTCGACCAGATTTTGCTGGACATGAAGATTGCCCATCGCGATGTTGATATTGCCACCGACGGTGCGGACGCGATCCCATCGCTCACGTCGTTTGATCGCGTGATTGTGCTTATGCCCTCGCTTGACGGACTGGGTACGCATCTGACCGATCTGATGAGTTGGGTGAGTGCGGGCGGCTCACTTATGCTGGGCATGACGCCAGATAACTCGAACTGCCTGCAGGCTATTGCTTCCAAGCTTGGGATCGAATCGGCCTGATATGACTATGCGACAGCCGAAAGTATCGTTCCGAGTGAGGACTTTATGCTGGGAGGGGGAGAGCGCTACGAGTTCTCGGATCCCTTCGATTCTTCACTTTCGGTTTCATTGCGCGAAACGGCGCACGTCTGGGCAAAGACCGGTGACGCGGGCACGCCGCTCATTTGGTCTAACGATTGCGGCAGTGGTCACACCGTGGTGTGCAACATTGGCATCTACGACAAGGTCATGCGTGGGTTCTATGCTTCGGCCATAAGCTTGCTGGGTGATACCACGGCCTATCCGGTCATCAACAGCGCCGTGTTCTATTTGGACGACTTTCCTAGCCCCGTGCCCTCGGGCGATGGTACTTATATCAAGCGTGACTACGGCCTTTCCATTGCCGATTTTTACACCAAGGTCTGGTGGCCCGATCTGCAAAAGCTCGCGCAAAAATACGGCATTCGCTATACCGGTGTGATGATCGAAAACTACGAGGACGCGGTCAACCAGACCGAGCCCGCGCGCCAACCCGATACCACGCAGTTCCGCTATTTTGGCGGCATGCTGCTGCAGATGGGCGGAGAGCTGGGCTTTCACGGCTACAACCATCAGCCTCTGGCGCTCTGGGATACCGACTATGGCACGCTGTATGACTACAAGACCTGGAAGAACAAGGAAACGCTCGTCGCATCGCTCAACGAGCTTATCGCCTTCCAAGATGAGGTACTGCCCAACGCGCACGGCTCGGTTTACGTGCCGCCGTCAAATATCCTTTCGACCCGTGCACGCAAGCTTATCGGCACCGACGTTCCTCGCATTAAGACTATTGCCAGCACGTATTTTGAGGACGGCACCGACCTGCCGTACGTACAGGAGTTTGGCGTGGCGAGCGATGGCATTGTGGAGCAGCCACGTATTGTCTCGGGCGGCATGGTCGACGATTCCTATATGCGCCTGGCAGCCGTGTCCGAGCTCAACATGCACTACGTGAGCACGCATTTTATGCACCCGGACGACTTGCTCGATCCCGATCGTGGCGCCAAGGAGGGCTGGGAGGTCTACAAGGGCGGCCTGGTCGACTACCTGGAGTGGCTTACCAAATCCGCGCCCGACCTGCGGCACCAGACGGCGTCGGAGTGCTCCGGTGCCATCCAGCGCTTTTCGTCGGTTACGGTGAGCGTGGATACCAGTGCGGATGCCTGGACGCTCAGCCTGGGCAATTTCCACGACGAGGCGTGGCTCATGTTCCGCGCCAATAATGGCGAGCCGGGTGCGGTGACGGGTGGCGAACTGACGCACCTTACGGGCAATCTGTATCTGCTCAAGGCAAATGATAAGACCGTGACGATCGAGCGCAAGGAGGGTGGCGACAAATGAGGATCTGCTTGGTACTCGAGGGTTGCTACCCCTATGTACATGGCGGCGTATCTACCTGGATGCATGGCTATATCCAGGCCATGCCCGAGCACGAGTTTGTGCTATGGGTGATCGGCGCACATGCTGCCGACCGCGGCAAGTTTGTCTACGAGCTGCCCGGCAACGTGGTCGAGGTGCACGAGGTGTTCCTGGACGATGCCCTGCGGCTTTCGGGCGAGCAGCACGAAGCCAGTTTTAACGACCGTGAGCGCGAGGCGCTACGCCGCCTGGTGTCGCTCTCCAATCCGGATTGGGACGTGCTGTTCGACATTTTCCAGCGCCGTCGCGTGCATCCGCTCTCGTTTTTGCAGAGCCGCACGTTTATGGATATCTTCCGCGACGTGTGCCTTGCCGAGTACCCCTACACGCCCTTTGCCGACGCATTCCACACCATGCGCTCTATGCTGTTGCCGGTGATCTACCTGCTGGGCAGCGAGGTGCCGGTGGCCGATGTGTACCACGCTATCTCGACCGGCTACGGCGGCCTGCTCGCCTGCCTGGGCTCAAGCGTTCACCATGCGCCGGTGCTGCTGACCGAGCATGGCATCTATACCCGTGAGCGCGAGGAAGAGATCATTCGCGCCGATTGGGTGGTGCCGTCATTTAAGGACCGCTGGATTCGCTTTTTCTACCTGCTTTCGGAGGAGATCTATCGCCGCGCCTTCCGCGTAACCAGTTTGTTCCATAACGCCCGCAAGACGCAGATCGATATGGGCTGCGATGCGGACAAATGCCTGGTCATCCCCAACGGCATCCAGTTCGACCGCTTTAAGGATATCCCCTTAAAGCCCGATGACGGCTGGGTGGACATTGGCGCGGTGGTGCGCCTGGCTCCCATCAAGGACGTCAAGACTATGATCTATGCCTTCTTTGAGCTGCACGAGCGCCTGCCCAAGGTGCGCCTGCACATTATGGGCGGCGTGGACGACGAAGAGTACGGCGCCGAGTGCCATGCGCTCGTCGACACCCTGGGCGTGCACGACCTGATCTTTACCGGTCGCGTCAACGTGGTCGAGTACATGGAAAAGCTCGACTTTACCATTTTGACTAGCATCTCCGAAGGTCAGCCGCTCAGCGTGCTGGAGTCGCTTGCATCGCGCCGTCCCTGCGTGACGACCGAGGTGGGCTGCTGCCGTGAGCTGCTCGAAGGCGCTCCGGGCGACGACTTTGGCGTGGCGGGTTTTGTGACGCCGCCCATGTATCGTAAGGGCTTGGCCGATGCCATGGAGCGCATGTGCGTGAGCCGCGCCCGTCGCATTGAGATGGGGGAGCGCGGGCAGCGTCGCGTTGCCACGTACTTTTTGCACGAGCAGATGCTCGCCAACTATCGCGCGCTGTACGACGAGACGGCGCAAGCGTTTGACCTGCCCAGAGAGGGGGAGTAGCCGGTGGCCGGAATCGGTTTTGAGCTCAAGCGCCTGTTTAGGCGCAAGGGCCTGTTTGCCACGATGCGCGCTTACGGCTACGCCGGCATTGTGTGCACGGGCCCGATGCTGTTGGGCGTGCTGCTCCAGGTGGGTATCTTGGTGCTGTGTGGTCTGTGGGGCGTGGGCCGTGCCAACCAGGATCTGCTGGTGTGCATGGTGACCTACACACTGCTGGCCTCACTTTTGCTCACGAGCTTTTTCTCCATGCCGGTCACGCGCTTTTTGGCTGATATGTTGTTTGCCGAGCGCGAGGACGAGATTCTGCCTTCGTTTTGGGGCTCCAACGCCATCATGCTCGTTGCGGGCACGGTGCTCTACGGTGTCTTTTTGCTGTTCTCGGGCGCCACACTGCTGCAGGGACTGCTGTGCCTGTGGCTGTTCAACATTATGATCGTCAACTGGAACGGCATGAGTTACCTCACGGCCATCAAGGATTACCGCGGTATCCTGTGCAGCTTTGCGGCTGCCATTGGCGTGGCGTGCCTGTGCGCCCTGGCCGCGCTGGCGCTGGGACTGCCGCCTGTCGAGGGCCTTTTGGCGTCAATTGCTCTGGGCTACGGCGTCATGCTCGCCTGGGACGTGGTACTGCTGTACCGGTATTTTCCGCAGAGCGACCGCAGCCCCTGGCCCTTTTTGCAGTGGCTCGATCAGTTTATGCCGCTGGCGCTCACGGGCCTGTTAACCAATCTGGGACTCTTTGCGCACCTGGTGATTATTTGGGCCGGTCCTATTGGCGTGCAGGTCAAGGGCTTGTTTTATGGCGCGCCCTACTACGATGTGCCGGCGCTCATCGCGTTTTTGACGATCCTGGTCACGACCGTCAACTTTGTGGTCTCGGTCGAGGTCAATTTCTATCCGCGCTACCGCGACTACTACAGCCTGTTCAACGACGGCGGCGTGGTGGGCGACATTGTGGTGGCAGAGGAGGGGATGCTCTCCACGCTCAACAGACACTATGACCCAATCCGAGGGCACTAAAAAGATA
>NZ_QRVG01000008.1:2005-86864 GCF_003459245.1 Collinsella sp. AF23-2 | reverse complement strand
CATTGTGGCTCTTGACAGCGGATTGGGTCATATGAGCGAATGGCACCGCACGCGGATGCCGACAGCAAGACATCCCCCCTCAATACACCCTCATGCCCATTTAAATAGCAAGGGGCCCGTATCTGTTGGGATACGGGCCCCTTTCGGCCGTGACCTATCTCAGCAACAAAGACTACTTGCAGTGAGCGCGGTAGAACTCGATCGCACTATCTTATCCGAGCCGGGGCACGTTCGCACAGCGCACGTATGACGGTTGCAAAACCACCCCATTTGAAACAAAGGCAAAAAAGTACTTGCAAAGACGCGTTCCGACATATAAGTTGATATAAGACCGCCGTTGCGGTTTTAAGTAGATCGAGCATATGAAGTTTGAGTTTTAGCGTGTAAGAGAAGGAAGATCGGCAAAGTACAACCCCAAACGTAATGACAACTTAATGAGGTAACTGCCACATGTGAGGCACCTAGGGCATTGCTGTCTCGATTTTGAGCACGATGTCTTCCGCCTTGCATGGGCCGTTCCATCCCGCCCCTGCAGCAACTGTCTCACGGGCTCATTGAAAACCGCATAGCACCCCAACGTCAGCACATCACCCACGGCAAGCACATCACTCACGACAACCAACACATCAACAAACAGCACGAACATCAACCGATTGGAGAAGCTATGACAAACCACCACGCTGAAGACGGCGATAAGAAAAGCATTCTGGATGCCCGCATTGAGCGAGCATATGCAAACGAATATGACGCCGCCTTTGCCGCCGCGACCATCAAGAACTACGCGTCGCTACCGCTCGCGACGATCTTGGCCGACCACCCTCAACTGCTGAAGCGCTGCACAAAGATCATGGGCGACCCCGACATTCGCAAGCTGACAGACCCCTATGCCCCAAAACGCGACAACGATTCGTACGTTCTTACCGTAGGCTGCCTAGCCCATATGCTTACGGCACTCGACACGAAACTCAAGCTCGAATGGAAACCCGACGAGCGTCATGAACTCGAAAGCAAGCGGAACACCCTGCACACCGCACTGTTCCTTCCGTTGGACGGCCTCAAGCGCTGCAACGTCGAGCTCAATACACAGGCGCGGCAAAAGTCCGGGACCACGGGGCAGAAAACTCCAAGACCCCATGCGGCCATCGTCGACCGCAACCGATATAACCGCGTGACCGCGCACTTTTCTGCCGAGGGAGCAACCATAAGGACGCTGATCGACCTGCTGTGCCTCCTGAGCATCAACGAGCTATTTGAGGGCTATCTCGCCCTTGTTCCCGCGACGGCACCCAAGTCGGTAGCAAAGATCATCGAGACCTGCAGACGCCAGTTTGAGCGCCATCGCAATGGCAGCGAGATGAACGCCAGCATCGCCCAGTACTACGCGGCTCATTACAAAAATGACGGATGTGCCCCTGTCGAGCATCAGCTGCGGCTCGCCTACACCACGCCCGCCGCAACGCTCCATCGCTTTGGAGCCCTTGGCGCTTGCGAGCCGCACGAACAGGCAGTCTGCCCCACAACCGAGCTCGATCTGAGGCTCAGACGAACCCTGTAGCCCGCCAGCCCCTCCGCGGGCAACAATCCTATTCCACAACACAACCAACAGAAAGGAGTCCTCATGGACACCAATCATTCCCCCATCATCAGCCCCCTCACCATGCGTGAATCCGCCCGAGGTATCACGCTCACCAGCATTTACGATGAGATGCTCGCCCGTCGCGAGCTCTCCGTCATGGGAAACATCGAAACCCCGATGGCCCACGACCTATGCCAGCAGATCCGCCTGCTCGATGCCACCGACCCCAGCCGCCCCATCACCATATTTGTCGCCAGCGCCGGCGGAAGCGTGCGATCGGGTCTTGCGATCTATGACGCCATGCGCCTCGCATCGTGCCCCATCCGCACCGTCTGCCTTGAATTCGCCGCATCCATGGGCGCCGTGATCTTTATGGGCGGCGACGATCGCCGTATGGCGCCCCATGCAGAGCTCATGATTCACGACCCGCTGATCCCCCAGGGGGCAGGCGGCTCGGCACTTGCGCTGCAGGAAACCAGCCGGCGTCTCATGCAGACCCGCAAGACCCTCACGCAAATCCTCTCGGACCGCAGCGGTCTCACGCCCAAGCGCATCCAGTCCCTCACTGCAAAAGACACCTACCTTTCGGCCGAGCGCGCCGTCGAGCTCGGCTTTGCCCACGAAATCCTCTCGACCACCAAGGAGGTCGCCCATGTCTAACCTCGCCAGCCGCCTCGCCGCATCTGAGTCCGCATCGTCCACCATCCTCGCCAAGGATCGAACGCTTTCCTGCGACACCCGCCAAACGGGACTCAACAACAACGCACTTGTGATCGGCCCCTCGGGAGCCGGCAAGACCCGAAACGTCCTCAAGCCCAACCTGCTGCAAATGAACGCAAGCTACATCGTGCTCGACACCAAAGGCACGCTCTGTCGCGAAGTGGGACCCGTGCTGGCAGCCCACGGTTACCGCGTGCAATGTCTCAACTTCGCCGACCTCAACACCGTCCCGGCCCCTGCGCCCGGCATCGAGCGCTGCGGCTACAACCCCCTGAGGCACATTCGCCGCAAGGCGGACGGCAGGCCCAACCAGCAGGACATCCTCTCGGTGGCAAAGGCCATCTGCCCCATCGAGGACAACAACCAGCCTTTTTGGGATCATGCGGCGGCAAACCTGCTGTCGTGTCTTATCGCCTACGTCACCGAACAGCTACCCGCCGACGAGCAGACGATCAGCTCGGTCATCAAGCTGATCGAGCACCTGCAGGACGGTGCCACGGGTCGATTGTTTGACGACCTGATCACGACCGACCCCCAAAGCTATGCCCTCTCGCTATGGCGGCGCTACGCCATTACGCAAAATGCCGAGCGCATGCACGCGAGCATCGTCGGCATCCTTGCCGAAAAGGTCATGTGTCTGGGATTCGACGGTGCGGCACAGCTCTATCGTGAGTGCCATCAGGTGGACTTCGCTTCCATGGGACACACCCCCTGCGCCCTGTTTGTAACCGTGAGCGATATTGACCGCAATCTCGATCCGCTGACCGGCCTCTTTATTTCGCAGGCGTTTATGGGCCTCATTCGTGAGGCCGATAGGCAGCCCGACGGCAGCCTGCCCGTGCCCGTGCGCTTTATGCTCGATGACTTCGCAAATCTGCAGATCCCCCAGATCGACAACGTGCTCTCGATTATCCGAAGCCGCAACATCTGGGCAACGCTGCTGCTGCAGTCGACCAACCAGCTCGATGCGCTCTATGGCGAGGCACGCGCACGCTCCATCATGGGCAACTGCGACACGCATCTGGTGCTGGCGTTCCAGGATCCCGAGAGTGCCCGGGTGTTTTCCGACCGCGCCGACGCGCTGCCCAGCACGCTCATGGCGACGCCGATTGATCGCTCGTGGCTCTTTGTACGCGGTCGCACTCCCGAACAGGTCGAGCGCTTTAGGCTCGAAGACCATCCGCTCTACGGGGAGCTGCCCGAGGCGCAGCGAGGCCATGCGGAGGCCGAGATCTAGGCGCAGGGTTCTCGCAGCGCGCGGCGCCCCGGCGATGTTCCACAAAGGCCGTGCGCCCCGGGACCACGGCAAAGCAAAGGGGCCCGCATCCGATAGGATACGGGCCCCTGACTATAAGACGCGATGCGTTAACAGCAGCGACTACTTGCGATGTGCGCGATAGAACTCGATGAGCGCCTGGGTCGAAGCGTCCTGCTCGGCCTTGGCGGTGTCGTCGTGGAAGGCCGGGGTGATCTGCTTGGCAAGCTGCTTGCCCAGCTCGACGCCCCACTGATCGTAGGAGTCGATGCCCCAGACCGTGCCCTCGACAAACGTGATGTGCTCGTACAGGGCGATGAGCTCGCCGAGTGCGAACGGGGTCAACGTGTCGCCAAAGATCGAGGTCGTCGGACGGTTGCCCTCAAAGCAGCGGGCCGGGACGATCTGCTCGGGCGTGCCCTCGGCGCGCACCTCATCGGCCGTCTTACCAAAGGCGAGCGCCTTGGTCTGGGCCAGGAAGTTGCCCAGGAACAGCTCGTGCACGTCCTGGCCGCTGTCGGTCGCAGGGTTGGCGGTATTGGCGAAGGCAATGAAATCGGCCGGAACCACCACGGTGCCCTGGTGCAGCAGCTGGTAGAAGGCGTGCTGACCGTTGGTGCCGGGCTCGCCCCAGAAGATCTCACCGGTGTCGGAGGTCACGGCGCTGCCGTCCCAGCGGACATGCTTGCCGTTGGACTCCATGGTGAGCTGCTGCAGGTAGGCCGGGAAACGATGCAGGTACTGGCAGTACGGCAGCACGGCGTGGCTCTTGGAACCGAAGAAGTTGACGTACCAGACGTTGAGCAGGCCCATCAGCGCAACGGCATTGTTCTCGAGCGGCGTGTTGCAGAAGTACTCGTCGATAGCGTGGAAGCCCTCGAGGAACTGCTGGAAGCGCTCGGGACCGAGCACGACGATCAGCGACAGGCCCACGGCGGAGTCGACGGAGTAGCGGCCGCCGACCCAGTTCCAGAAGCCGAAGGCGTTGGCGGGGTCGATACCGAAGGCCTCAACCTTCTCGAGTGCGGTGGAAACGGCGACGAAGTGCTTTGCCACGGCCTCGGCGTTCTGCTCATCGGAGCCGTCGATGGCGCCCTGGGCCTTGAGCTGCTCGAGCATCCAGGTCTTGACCTCGCGGGCGTTGGTGAGGGTCTCGAGCGTGGTGAAGGTCTTGGAGACGATAATCACGAGCGTGGTCTCGGGATCCAGGCCCTTAAGCTTCTCGGCCTGGTCGTTGGGGTCGATGTTGGAGATATAGCGGCAGTCGATACCGGCGTCGGCATAGGGACGCAGAGCCTCGTAGGCCATGACCGGGCCCAGATCGGAGCCGCCGATGCCGATGGACACCAGGTGCTCGATCTTCTTGCCGGTAACGCCCTTCCACTCACCGGAGCGCACGCGCTCGGCGAAGGCATACATGCGGTCGAGGACCTCGTGCACGTCGGCGACGACATCCTGGCCGTCGACGATGAGCTGGCCCCTCTCGGTTGCGGGGCGGCGAAGCGCGGTGTGCAGGACGGCGCGGTCCTCGGTGGTGTTAATGTGCTCGCCGGAGAACATGGCGTCGCGGCGCTCCTCGAGCTTCACCTCGCGGGCAAGATCGCACAGCAGCTTGACGGTCTCATCGGTCACCAGGTTCTTCGACAGATCGAAGTGCAGGTCACCGGCGTCAAAGCTCAGCTTGTTCACGCGCTCGGCATCGGCAGCGAACCAGGCCTTGAGGTCGATACCATCGGCCTCGAGCTTCTCCTGATGAGCCTCGAGTGCCTTCCAAGCGGCAGTCGACGTAGCATCGATAGGTGCGGCAACAGTTGCCATAGAGTCCTCCTCAGCATACGGGCGCACGCCTCCATGCGCCCGGACATTCAGATGCCACTATTCTAGCGCAGGTCAAGACTACAATCAGCGAGCCTTGCCAATCGGCCCCCAAACGGCAACCGATCAAAAAGGGACAGGCTTATTTTGGCAGGTCAAACGCTTTACCAACCAAAAATAACCCGTCCTTTTATGGCAAATATTAGGCCGCGGCGCAGACGCTACCGAGTAACTCACGCAGAGGAGACCCGATGCCCTCCAGCAGTTCGGGCGCGATAATGGCAAAAACGGGAACCTCGCCGGTGCCCACGACAGCAGGCACCTTGCCCTCCGAGACAATGCATCCATAAGGCACAAAGCCGTCTTCGCCGGCATCGAGCGCCGCCATGCGACGCGCGAGCTCGCGCGCAAAGCCGGCAGTATCGGCATCGCCAATCGCCAGGACAAAGTCCACGCCTTCGTCGGTCGCCAGGGCTACGGCCTCATCGACCAAATCGTCTCCCCCATCGCCCCCGACCAAGCCGCAGCGAAAAAGCACGCGTTCGAGCAGAGCTCGATCAAGCGAGCCGAGCGCCGCCGAGACGAGCTCATCGTGCGTATGTTTGTCACCGCCCAACACGACCAGCGCCTTGGTGCCACCGTAGTGAGCGACCAATCGTCCGCACCAGCGAGCCACGTCTCCATCCGCAACAAGGCGCGTCGGCATACCAAACCCATAATTGACCATCTTTTCCACAACCCTTCCGTGCGTATAGGCGGTATCAATCGTTAGGCTCATGCTACGAAGCGAGGTTTTCCGAGCTGTTTCGCACTCTTTAGAGCTGCGTTAAAACCCGATCCAACCGCACGACCATACCTACCAAAACAAACCAGTCCCTTTTTGACAGGTTTTGACGACGTCCGGACGAGCGGGTATTATCGAACAGGTATTCGATAAGAACATGTGTTTGATGAAAGGACACGGATGGCGCACGAGCAGCACACCTATATCTGCATCGACCTCAAGACGTTTTATGCCAGCGTCGAGTGCGTCGACCGTGGGCTCGATCCGCTCACCACCAACCTGGTCGTTGCCGACGAATCGCGCGGGCGCACGACCATCTGCCTCGCCATCACGCAGGCCATGAAGGACTTAGGGATTCACAATCGCTGCCGCCTATTCGAGGTTCCCGATGGCATCGACTACATCACGGCCGTACCGCGCATGCAGCACTATATGGAGGTGTCGGCGCAAATCTACGGCATCTATCTGGAATACGTAAGTCCGCAAGACATTCACGTCTATTCAATCGATGAATGCTTTATCGACGTGACGCCCTATCTGGACCTCTATCACACAGATGCGGAAGGGTTCGCCTGCACGCTGCGCGACGAGGTCCTCGCGCGCACCGGCATCACGGCGACGGTCGGCATCGGCCCCAACCTATTCCAGGCCAAGGTAGCGCTCGACATTACCGCCAAGCACGTACCCAGCCGCATCGGCATACTCGACGACGAGACCTTTCGCAAGGAGATCTGGCCCCATCGTCCCATCACCGATATCTGGGGCATCGGTCCCGGCGTGGCAGCCCGCCTCGAGAAATACGGCGTCTACGATCTGATGGGCGTCGCGGCGCTCGACGAAAACCTGCTTTACGACGAGCTCGGCGTCAATGCCGAATATCTCATCGACCATGCCTTCGGGCGCGAGCCGACAACCATCGCCGATATCCAAGCCTATCGCCCGCAAGCAACTTCGACCACCACAGGACAGGTGCTCTCGAAGGGTTATGCCTACGAACAGGCCTATACCGTCTTGCGCGAGATGGTCGACAACGCCGTTTTAGACTTGGTCGATAAGCACGTGGTCTGCGACAGCATCTCGCTCTTTGTGGGCTACGCGAGCGAACGCGCCGACATACGCCGCCTCGACGCCAGCGGTACAGCGCAGTATGTGGACGGATGCGGGCACCTGCGCTCGAGCACATCGAGTATCGAACCCACCGCAACCGCCGGCCCCGAGCTCGCGCCCCGTGCGCCCAAGCCCGTCCAGCGCGATGACGAACGGCGTCGCCTGGTGCGCGAAGCGCAGGCAATCGATGGCATCTTTGTGGGAGAGCATGGCGGCAAACCGCGCGGTGGCTATGCCGCACTCTTTGCGCACTCTAACGCCTCGCGAAAGCTGAGCGAGCGTACCAATTCGTTTAAGAAGATCATGGGCTATTTCGATGAGCTCTGGGCGCATACTGTCGATCCCAAACGACCAGTCAAGCGCATCAACCTGGGATTTGGCAACCTCATGCCCGAGGAATTTGCCACCATCGATCTGTTCAGCGATATCGAGGCCGATGAGCGCGAGCGCGACCTGGCGCACGCCGTCCTGGCCGTGAAAGGCAAGTACGGCAAGAACGCGCTCGTCAAGGGATTAAGCTTTACCGCCGGCGCCACCGCGCGCGAACGCAACGATCAGGTAGGAGGACATCGTGCCTAAGTCCCAACAACAGCCGATGCGGCCACCGACACCTTTTGAACGCCTAGCGGACCCCGAGGGAAGACGTCGCTCCGCCGACCCAAAGCTCACCGCCAACGGCACCGTCCGTGCCGGCCGTGCCGCGCAGTTTATGCCCTTTGCCGCCCTCACGGGATACTACGAGCTCGTGCGTAAACAAGAGATCACCGCCGAGCCAAAATGCGAACTCACAGAAGAAAAAGCCCTCGAACTTTCGAAAAAGCTCGAGGGCCTCAAGCGCGGCGACTTGGTTCGTGTCACCTATTACGATACATACGGCTATCGCAGCCGCACCGGCATCCTCGACGAGGCGCTCCCTGCTTTCAAACTCCTCAAGCTCAAAGATATCGCCATCGACTTCGACGACATCCAGGACATCGAGCTACGCGGACGAGCCTAGACAAGGACGCGCATCCAAGGCAAGGCCTACAGCGTCATGACGTAGTAACCCGCATCTCTCACGGCAGCCTCAAGGACACCGCGATCGATCCGCCGCTTGGAGCGCACGCGCGCTGTGTGGTCCGCATACGTCACCGTTGCCCACACGCCATCCAGCGCATTGAGGGCATTGGCTACGTTCTGAGCGCAGCCGTCACAGCTCATGCCGCCGATGAGCAGCTCATCGCTATAGGGATAGTGTGATGCATCGGTATCCACCACAACAACCTTTTTGGCCTTCTTACCGCTCGCGCCATCGCTGCAGCAGCTCTTTCCGTGTGTCGAAGCGACAATGCGACGCAGTCCAAAAAACATGCCGACGGCAATGACGGCCAACACGATGAGATTCGCAGGGTTGAGCAAGTCGCTCATGCGTTCCCCTTTCAAGTAGCACTATCTAGATACCCCCATGGGGTGTCCCCATCTTAACCCAAAATCGTGTCCGTTCGGTCAATTAGTTTCCCTCTTCAAACTTTTTTGTTGACCATGGCTTACTTTCGTGTATAAGTTTTCCTAGGCTAACAACTGAGGACCCGAAAGGGGCATCGTGACTCGAACCATTGACATCCCAACATACCAAACGGCTGTCGTGCGCAACTGCTCCCCTACGCTCGCAGGTATCAAGCCGGCTTCGCTCTTTACCTATCCCGGCGTTTACGCCAACCAAAACGGAAAACCCGGCGCCGACCATATCGAAGAGCGACGCTCTCGCCTGCTCTCCGTCATAACCCAATGCAACCGCGAGCTCCAGCCACTCGGGATCCATATGAGCGTTTTGGTCTGGCGCCCCTGCGGAGCGCTCATCTATGTGTACCGCCCTGCGGACCTCATGCGATACCTCTCCGACCCCCGTGCCACGACGGCGCTAGCCGCCGAAGGTTACGATATCCACAACCTGCCCGCATCCCTGGTGCATCTCGCCGCGCGCATCACGCTGGCAAGCAGCAATGCCGCAGAAAGCGCCTATGACGGCAGCGTCTGCGCACTCGCGCGAAATAGACACTGCGATACGGGGTGCATATGCGAGTTCCCCCACGAAATTGGCTATTTTTTGGGCTATCCCTACGAAGATGTCCATCAGTTTATCGTCCAGCACGGCGAAAACTATAAGGTCTTTGGCGCATGGAAGGTATACACAAACGTTGAGCAGGCGCTCACGACCTTCGATTCCTATCGCGCATGCACGCAATACCTTACCTACATCTATCAACAGGGCTGCACCCTGGGACAACTTGTCCAGGCAACCCGATAGAGCATACAAAACGCGGCCGCACGCCGCACAACCGAAAGGAAGACATATGAGCAAGATCGCCGTCGTCTACTGGAGCGGTACAGGCAACACCGAGGCCATGGCAAACCTCGTCGCCGAAGGCGCCACGTCCGCGGGCGCCGAGACTGAGGTCATCCCCTGCGCCGACTTCTCTGCCGACAAGGCCACCGAATATGATGCCTTCGCCTTCGGCTGCCCCGCCATGGGCTCCGAGGAACTCGAGTACGATGAGTTCCAGCCGATGTGGGACGAGGTCAAGGAGACTCTCGGCGACAAGAAGGTCGTCCTCTTTGGCTCCTATTCGTGGGCCGAGGGCGAGTGGATGGACAACTGGAAGGCCGACGCCGACGAGGCCGGCGTCAACGTCGTGGACTCCACCATCTGCTACGACGCGCCCGACGACGAGGGCGAGACCGCTTGCAAGGCCCTCGGAGCCGAGCTCGCATAACGAACCCAGGACCTCCAAAAGAGCCTGCATCAAAGCGCATCCCCATCCCTACAAAAGAGCGGGGGCTGGATTCAAGTCCAGCCCCCGCTCTTTAATAACGGCAGTTACATCAACCGGCTACGAGATATTGCCCAAAAACGCCTTGGTGCGTTCGCTCTTGGGGTGGTCGAAGACCTCGCTCGGCGTACCCTCTTCTACAATGACGCCTCCGTCCATAAAGACGACGCGGTCGGCGACATCGCGGGCAAAGCCCATCTCGTGCGTCACGACGATCATGGTCATACCGTCGTGCGCCAGGTCGCGCATGACGCCAAGGACGTCGCGGACAAGCTCGGGATCAAGCGCCGACGTGGCCTCATCAAAGAGCATCACATGCGGATTCATCGACAGGGCGCGGGCGATGGCAACGCGCTGCTGCTGGCCGCCCGAGAGTTGGCTCGGCATAAAGTCGATACGCTCGGCAAGACCGACCTTGGTCAGCTCCTCGACGGCAATCTTCTCGGCCTCTTCCTTGCTGCGCTTGAGTACCTTCTGCTGCGCGAGCATGACGTTCTTTTTGACTGACAGGTGCGGGAACAAATTGAACTGCTGGAACACCATACCCAGATGCGTACGTACCTTGTTAAGGTCGACGCCCTTGGCGCACACGTCCACGCCCTCAACGACAATCGAGCCGCTCGTGGGATGCTCCAGACGATTGATGCAGCGAAGCATCGTCGACTTGCCCGAGCCCGAGGGGCCCAAGACCACAACGACCTCACCCTTGTGAACATCCAGATCGATATCGCGCAGGACCACGTTGTCGCCAAAGGCCTTCTGGAGGTTCTTGATACTGACGACGACCTCGTTCGAGTTATTGGTTTCGCTCATGATAGGACCTCCTTACAGACCGGCGATGTGATTGGCAGGCGTCGCGACAACCTGTCCGGCGCTCTTGGCGGGACGCTTCTTCTTGGTCTCGGCCGTGCCCAAAAGCCTCGCCTCAAGACCGCTCACCAAGCGAGCGAGCGGCAGGGTGATGACCAGATAGAACAGGGCGGCAACCACATACGGCGTGATGGAGCCCGTCGTGGCCACGATGGTACGGGCGTTCATGACGATCTCGACCACACCCACGGCCGCAAGCAGCGACGTATCCTTGTAAAGCAAGATAAACTCGCTGGTCAGCGTAGGCAAAACATTGCGGAACGTCTGCGGAATCATAACGTAGAGCAGTGTCTGGAAGGCATTCATGCCCAGAGAGCGAGCAGCCTCGTTTTGACCCTTGGGGATCGATTGAATACCGGCACGGAAGATCTCACACAGATAGGCAGACGAATTCATGGCCATGACGATGACGCCGAGCACATAGTCATCAACCTTGACGCCGGCCAACGGCAGACCGAAGAACGCGATATAGATCTGCAGGAACGCCGGCGTACCGCGAATGATATTCACGTAGATACCGGCAAGGCAGCGCAGGATGCGCGACTTGGAAATGCGCATGAGCGATAGGGCGAAACCGAAGGGAATTGCCAGCGGAAACGCCACAAGCACGATCGAGAGCGACATGAGGAAGCCCTTGAAGACGATCGGCAGGCTCTGGACCAAAATGACCGGGTTCAAGAACAGGCGCAGGAACATATTGGAGTTCCAGGCCTCGACCCACGGCTGCTCCTTAAGATCGGCCAGGAAGTTATCGAAGGCCGTCACGCCCTTGATCTCCACCGACGGAATCTTGGAGATCTTCTTGGTCGACCCGTCAGCGAGCGTATAGGTGCCGCTAAAGACCTCATCGCCGCCCTCGACGGGAAACGTCACACCATAAACCTCGACACGGAAAAAGCCGCCGGCAGGCGCCGTCTCGCCAAAGTCGATCTTGAGCGTCTGACCATCAGCCGTGCACGTGGGTTTCATGGGCGTACGATCCATGAGGTCCTCGCCCGAGAGCATCGTCAATCGCGTGTCATCGGTACCAAATGTCGTGCCGTCGACAAACGTCAAAGAAAGACCGCTCAGCTCCTCGTCGGCATCGGCCTGAACTTCCCAAGTGATGCGCGTCTCGGTGCCGCCGACCACATCGCTACCCGAACCGGTATTGGGTCGGGCGGTAATCTTTGCGGTCTCAAGCGCCTGGGCGGTCGTGGGCACGCAGGCCCCCGCGCATACCAGGGCGAGCGCCACAGCCAGGGCACAGGCCAGCTTTTGGAGCATCGAGGGCAGTGGAAAACGCTGCTCCGCGGCCCCTTTGTTCAGTCGAGACAAGGTGGCTCCTATCGTAGAAGTTGCCGGCAAAACGAGACGGAAAAGCTCTCCGTCAAGAGAAGCGCAAAGGCCCTCTCCGCCAAAACGGAAAGGGCCCGCGCGCAATCAAGTAGTTATTTTACTTGATGTTGTACTTAGCCATGAGGGCGTCGACGGTACCGTCGTCGGTCAGGTCCTTGATGGCCTGGTTGATGTCATCCTTGAGCTTGGTGTTGCCCTGGTTGATGGCAATGGCGTACTCCTCGCCGGTGCTAATCTGCTTGATGGTCTGGCAGGTGTTGAACTGCTCGGCGGTCAGCTGGCTGGCAACGGAGCGGTTGGTGACTACAGCGTCGCCCTTATCGGACTGCAGAGCGCTAAAGCACTCGGTAGCGTCCTTGTAGGGG
The DNA here is from genome assembly GCF_003459245.1 of Collinsella sp. AF23-2. Lineage (GTDB taxonomy): Bacteria > Actinomycetota > Coriobacteriia > Coriobacteriales > Coriobacteriaceae > Collinsella. Next base: position 74,224 of record NZ_QRVG01000008.1, on the reverse strand, counting down.
ACAATCTTGGCCTTGGGGAAGTTCTCCTGGGCAAAGGCCTCGGCGGTCGAGCCAGACTGGACGATGATGGTAGCGTCAGCGTTGTTGAGCTTCTCGCTGTAGTTGTCGGCCGTGATGTCGGTGCTATCGACCTTGGTCACAATAGCCTGATCGTCCATGTAGTAGGAATCAGAGAAAGTGACTTCCTTCTCACGCTCGGGCGTGTCGGTGATAGCCGCAATGGAAACGTCATACTTGGCGCCCGAAGCGACACCCGGAACCAGCGTGTCAAAGTCATTGTTGACATACTCGACATCCAGGCCCAGCTTATCGCCGATAGCCTTGATGAGTTCAAGGTCAAAGCCTTGATAATCGCCGTTGTCATCCTTGTACTCAAACGGAGCGTACTCGGCAGAGGTACCGACGGTCAGCGTACTGTCCTTGACGAGCGCGTACTCCTTGGAGCCGTCGACCTTCTCGACCTTAGCATCGTCAGAGCTGCTGGAACCGGCATCAGAACCAGAGGTGGCGTTGGACGAGCCGCAGCCCGTCAGAGCGAGGGCGAGCGCCATAGCACCCGTGGCGGCAAATGCGCCAAGCTTCTTCAGCTTCATAATCAGTCTCCTTCCAATGACCCCACGTGATTCAGAGGTCTGCAAAAACTGTGGGTTATTATGCACCCGCTTGGAAGAATCTGCAATCAGAAAACTGATTGAAACAAACCCATAACGTGAATGGAGCACTCCACTTTATGGCAGGCATTACTGCTGCAACGACCTTAACAGTTTGATTTCAGTCGCATAACCTGCAAGTTCGTTCGGTGTCTCCAAAATGAATGGCAATGCGCGCAAGCGGCCATTCGATACAATATTCTGCATAACTCGCATACCTCCGCCAAATTCTTCACTACCCAGGTAGCCTTTGCCGATGCACTCGTGACGATCCTTATGAGCGCCGCAGGGGTTCTTGGAGTCATTGATATGCACGGCGCGCAAGCGCTCGATACCCACCACACGATCGAACTCGTCAAGCACGCCGTCAAGATCGCGGACGATGTCATAGCCGGCATCATGCACATGGCAGGTGTCCAAGCAAACGCCCAGCTTGGCCGACAGCTCGGGGTGCTTGTCGGCAACGCCCTGGATGATGAGAGCCAGCTCCTCAAAGCTGCGGCCCACCTCGGTGCCCTTGCCGGCCATGGTCTCGAGCAGCACCGTCGTCTGCTGGCCCTCAAACATCACCTTGCACAGAGTTTCGACGATCATCTGAATGCCAGCGTCGGAGCCCTGCCCCACATGCGCACCGGGGTGGAAGTTGTAGTAGTTGCCGGGCAGCGCTTCCAGGCGCTGCAGGTCCTCTGCCATGGCCTCCAGGGCAAACTCGCGCGCCCGCTCTTTGGCCGAGCAGGGGTTATAGGTATACGGAGCATGAGCCACGAGCGGACCAAAATCGTTTTGCTCCATAAGCTCGCGCAGGGCTGCCACGTCATCCATGTCAAGGTCTTTCGCCTTGCCGCCGCGCGGGTTGCGCGTAAAGAATGCAAAGGTATTGGCGCCAATGGACAGCGCCGTCTCCCCCATCGCCCGATAGCCCTTCGTCGTGGATAGGTGACACCCGATCGTCAGCATCCCCAGCTCCCCCTCATCAGTTGCGGTGAAATACGGTCTATTGGTGCCTTATTTTGGCGCAAACAGACCGTATTCCACCGCACGTTATAAAAGGGTCATGAGGAGCGCGTTTTGCCGAAGGCCTTAAGCGCCGCCGTCACGGGGCCGGGCTGAAAACGGCGGCGTACGGCGTCCAAGCGCCCGGGGATATCGATGTGCTGCGGACAATGCCGCGCGCATTTGCCGCATTTGACGCAATTGCTCACCAACTTGGGCTCGCTTGTGCGCACCGCGCTCGCCGTAAAGTACTGCGATAGACCCGTAAACCAGCTGTGCGCATAGCTTGCGTTGTAGGCGGCAAAACACCCAGGGATATTGATGCCTTTAGGGCACGGCATGCAATAGCCACATCCCGTGCAGGGCACGCGATTCGATTTTTCAAACTCCGTCAGCACGTGCGCGATGGCATCGAGCTGAGTAGCTGTCATCGAATCCGGCAGGGCTCGGTCAGCCAGCGCCGCGTTCTCATCCACTTGCGCGGTATCGGTCATACCCGAAAGCAGCATCGTCACCTGAGGATGGTTCCACACCCACGAAAGCCCCCAGGCGGCAGGAGTGCGCAAATGCGGGTCACGGGCGCCATCGAGCACGGCGCGGGCCCGCGGCGGTAACTTGCCCGCTAGACGACCGCCCAGCAGCGGCTCCATCACAAACACCGCGAGCCCGCGCTCCGCAGCCGCCATGAGCCCTGCCGTTCCCGCTTGGTAGCGCTCGCCGGCATAGTTGTACTGGTTCTGGCAAAAATCCCAATCGTACGCGTCAAGCATCGTCAGAAAATCCGCCGCGCTGCCGTAATACGAAAAACCAATCTGGCGAATGCGCCCCGCCGCCTTTTGACGCGCGATCCAGTCCTCGATGCCCAGCGCCACCACACGTTCCCACTGAGCGGGCGAGGTGATGTTGTGCATAAGGTAATAGTCGATATGGTCGGTCCGCAGCCGACGCAGCTGCTCATCAAAGAAACGGTCGAAATCCCCCGTGCATACACACGAGGCGTGCGGCAACTTAGTCGCCAGCAACACCCGGTCGCGCAGCCCCAAGCGCTCAAGTGAGGCGCCCACGCACACCTCATTACCGGGATAGAGGTACGCGGTATCCAGATAATTAATCCCCTGCTCCACCGCACGGGAGATGATGGCATCGGCTGTCTTCGCATCCGGATGGCCCGGCGCACCGGGAAACCTCATACAGCCCAGGCCCAGAGCAGATATTCGGTTACCACTTTTGGAGTCAACGCGGTATTGCACGGACCCTCCCTTCGCCATCAGCGCTCGGCAAGGCGAAACACAATGGTCACGCGGCCGAAACATCGTGGAATCGCAATCGAGAACGTATCGTAACGCAGCAGAAATCGAGCTGTCACGGCACCGCATTAACATCAGCAAAAAGCCCAATGAAAAGAGGCGAGCGTGACCACGCGCGAGGACGCCTACCCCTACCCGAGCGAGCAATACATCCTTTCGGTCGACCGTTACCAGATCGAGGTCATGGACCATCTGGACGAGCTTCCCGCCACGGGTGCTGTCATCTTCTGCACTTTCCCCAAGGTGCGTGATGGCGTCGGATACCCCGCACGCGTCTTTGCGGTCTGCCCCGCGTCATAAGTTCCCGTGTTCCCATGCGTTTGTTCTTCTAAATACGGCTATCCGGCGCACACAACATGCTCCAGCGGCATACAATCCACCAGGCGCCCCGCACGCGGGCGCCTTTTTGTGAGGAGATGATTCACGTGCAGATCAACAAGGTTGTCTTTATCGGCAAGGGTGGCGTCGGCCTACTCTATGGCAGCATGATTGCCAAGACGCTCGGCAACGATGCCGTCGAATACATTATGGACGACGCCCGTTTCGAGCGTCACGCAGGCGACGCCCTTACGGTCAACGGCGAGCCCTGCGCACTCAAGTCCGTGCGCGTCAGTGAGGCAACGCCCGCCGATCTGGTCATTCTCACGGTCAAGACGACGGGACTCAACCAAGCACTCAAGACTATGGAGCGCGTCGTGGGACCCAACACGCTCATCGCCTCGCTGTGCAACGGCATTACGAGCGAGCAAAAGATTGCCGAGCGCTTTGGCTGGAAGCATACCGTTCTTGGTATTTGCCAGGGTATGGATGCCGTGTTCCTCGACGGCGCACTCACCTTTACCAATACGGGAGAGATTCGCTTTGGCGCGGCAGCAGGCACCGAGCCCGCAACCGTCACCGCCATCGACAAGCTCTGCACACGCTGCGGCATCGCCCATACCGTCGAGAGCGACATTGCGCACCGCATGTGGGCCAAACTCATGCTCAACGACGGCATCAACCAGACCTGTATGGCGTACGGCGGGACCTACGGAAGCGCCACGGAGCCGGGCTCCGAGCAGCGTCGCTGCTTTGTCTCTGCCATGCGAGAGACACTTGCGGTCGCCAATGCCGAGGGCATTGAGCTGACCGAGGCAGACCTGACGCAGATGGTGCACCTCATCGAAGGAATCGACCCCGCCGGTATGCCCTCGATGGCTCAAGACCGCGTCGCAAGGCGCAAAACCGAGGTTGATGAGTTCGCGGGCACCATTTGCCGCCTTGCCGCCAAACACGACATCCAAGTGCCGCAAAACGATTGGCTCTACCAGAGGATTCGCGAAATAGAAAGCAGCTGGTAGCCTCGGCCGCATCGCGACGCGCGCAATACAAGCAGACAGGCCTTCGCGAGGACTCCGTCATTCGCGAAGGCCTGTTGCATTTAGCTCGAGGCTAAAACTGAGGCTTATTTTGCGATTCCGGAACCTCGTCCTCGTCATCGCGGCAAAGCAGCACGCCGGCGCTTCCCAGCAGCGCCGCTGCAATCAAGGTGCCCACAATCACAGGAGCGGCGCCCGTGGCGGACTGCGAGCCGGCAACGAGCGCCGCCGTCGGACCAAGACATCCGATCAAAAGGGCAACGACGGCAATAGCGATATCTCGAGCGTTCATGAGACCACTTCCTCCACGGGAAAGACCTTGCTTCTCATGACTTAGTGTGCCCCGCGCCCATATGCCCAACGTAGTGCCACGGTAAGGGCTCTGTTAACCCAAGCGCATATATAAAACGGGCGCCTTTACGTTGCCCGAAAGCTCGGTAAAGACGCCCGTCAGTCGCATCAAATCGGTGCCGGCAGATTACCAACCGGTGTAGTAATCGGTGGTTCCGGCTGCGCAGCCCGAATCGTAGACCTTGCACTCGCCCTTAGAGCCCGTAAAAGTCGAGCCCTGGGCCTTATCGCCCGCAGCCACGACGTAGTAGCCGTCGGAATCACGCCAAAAGCCCTCGGAATCCTGCGTCCACTCACCCGTGCGGTAATGGTACAGCACGTTGCTGCTGTAGTAGGTCTCACGACGGCCATTAAAGTTGTTAACGCCACCGGAGCGTGTCAGGCCCGAGCCGTTCGCATAGTAAGCGGCGGCAGCGTACGACGAGCCGTAGCCGGCGTTGTAATACGAAGCCTGAGCGGCCTCGGCCTCGGCGGCCTCAAGCTCAAGCGCCTCGCGTTTGGCGTCCTCGAGCGTGGCGCGCAGTTCATCGAGCTCGGTCGACTTAGCGTCGACCTCCTCCATCGTCAAAAGGCTGCCCGCGCCGTCAATGCACTCTTGAAGCACGGCACGCTCGTCATCGGTGGCATAGTCGCCATACATGTTCATGATAATTTGAGCGCGAACTTCCAAAGAGTCGCGCTTGGCACCCATGGAGGCGTTCCACTCCTGCATGGAGCCAAAACCGTCGCCGCGATAATCGACGGGCTGCATCAACGTGGCCTCGGAGGGCGTGGACCCAACCGCGTCGGACAGCGTCGCCGCATGGGCCTCGGTTACGCTGGCACTTACCAAAAGCGCCACGGCCAGCGTGGCAGAAAGGGCGGCGGCCTTCGGTTTTCGTGAATCGATCCTCATGTAGCTGGAAACCTCCGTAGTGAGTTTTTGCTGCGTTTAAGCTGCGTGTGATTCGATCGCGCTGCATAGTACCCTGAGCAATTCGCGACCTGCGGTTTTTCTCAAAAGGCGCACGTCATTTGCGTAAAACTCACATTCACTTAACAGGAGTTTTCCATATCTAGATTGGATATTCGACGCTAAAAAGCCTGTTTTCCAGACATTTCTATGCAAAAAAGGCGCCTGCGCAAACACTGTTCGCACAGGCGCCTTGAGCAGGCATTTAATACAGTTATACCTATCGAGTCGCAAGGGGTCCTTGCACAAGTCGCCTTACTCGTCCAGCGCGGCGAAGGCCTGCTTCAGATCCCAAATGATATCCTCGGCGTTCTCGGTACCGATGGAAAGACGGATCGTGGAGGGCGTGATGTTCTGCTCGGCGAGCTCCTCGGCAGAGAGCTGGGAGTGCGTGGTAGTAGCCGGGTGCACGACGAGCGACTTGACGTCGGCCACGTTGGCGAGCAGCGAGAACACCTGCAGATGATCGATGAACTTCCAAGCTGCCTCCTGGCCACCCTTAATCTCAAAGGTAAAGATCGAGGCACCGCCGTTGGGGAAGTACTTCTGATAGAGCTCGTGATCGGGGTGCTCAGGCAGGCTCGGGTGGTTCACCTTGGCGACGTGGCTGTCACCGGTCAGGAACTCAACGACCTTCTTGGTGTTCTCGACATGACGGTCAACGCGCAGCGACAGAGTCTCGGTGCCCTGGAGCAGGACCCAGGCGTTGAACGGGCTGATGCAGGCGCCCTCATCACGCAGCAGGATAGCGCGGACATAGGTCGCGAAGGCGGCGGGGCCGGCAGCCTCGGCAAACGAGACACCATGGTAGGAGGGGTTGGGCTCGGCGATCTGGGCGTACTTGCCACTCGCCTTCCAATCGAAGTTACCGCCGTCGACAATCACACCGCCCAGCGAGGTGCCGTGGCCGCCGATGAACTTGGTTGCGGAGTGGACGACGATGTTGGCACCATGCTCCAGCGGACGGAACAGATACGGGGTGCCGAAGGTGTTGTCGACGACAACCGGCAGACCGTGCTTCTTGGCGATCTCGGAGATGGCGTCGATGTTGGGGATGTCGGAGTTGGGGTTGCCGAGCGTCTCGAGGTAGATGACCGTGGTGTTGTCCTTGATGGCACCCTCGACCTCGTCCAGGTTATGGGCGTCGACAAACGTGGTCTCGACGCCAAACTGTGAGAGCGTATGCTCCAGCAGGTTGTAGGAACCGCCGTAGATGGTCTTCTGGGCGACCACGTGGTCACCAGCCTGGGCAAGTGCCTGCAGGGTATAGGTGATGGCAGCGGCACCGGAGGCGACGGCAAGACCGGCCACGCCACCCTCGAGCGCGGCGATACGGTCCTCGAAGACGCCCTGGGTGGAGTTGGTCAGACGGCCGTAGATGTTACCGGCGTCGGCAAGACCAAAGCGGTCGGCGGCGTGCTGGGAGTTGTGGAACACATAGCTCGTGGTTTGATAGATAGGCACGGCACGGGAGTCGGATGCAGGATCGGCGCTCTCCTGGCCAACGTGCAGCTGCAGGGTATCGAAACCAAAGGTGTGCTCGGGGTTGTTGATGAACTGGCTCATGATGATCTCCTTGATCGAACGAAAGTAAATAAAAAGAGAGAAGTAAGTCGCTGTCTCCTGATCACGCCGACGGACGCAAACAGGAGCCCGGCATTCGTCTTGGTAAGCAATTCATATGCGGGCCTCCTTTCGCATCCCGATTCCGTGGTTGGCTTAATTACCTACCGCCTTTGTGTGTTTTGAATAGTACGAGCATTGTTTCCCTCGGTCAATCACTTAAAAGCGCTAACCTGTTATCGGTTTTTTAGATAGTTATCGAAAGGACAGGAGCCGATGACCCTCCAACAGCTTCGGTTTTTGATCGCCGTGGCAGAGTCCGGTTCAATCAACGCCGCAGCTCAGCGCCTCTATACGGCACAGTCCAATATCTCCAATGCCGTCAAAAGCCTGGAACAGGAGCTCCATCTGGAGATCTTTACGCGCTCCAGCCGCGGCGTCACGCTCACCAACGACGGTACCGAACTTTTAGGTTATGCACGCCAGGTCGTGGAGCAGGCAGATATGCTCGAGGCCCGCTACGAGGACGGCGGTACACCCCAGGCGCGCCTTGCCATCTCGGCCCAACACTACGCGTTTTCGGTCGAGGCCTTTGTCAACGTCGTCGAGCGCTGCCGCGACAGCAAGTTCGAGTTCATCATGCGTGAGACCACCACATCGCAGATCATCGATGACGTCCGCGCGTTTCGCAGCGACATCGGCATCCTCTATCTGGACGACTTTAACACCCGCGTTCTGCAGAAGGCTTTTGCCGATGCGCGCGCGAGCTTCCATCCCCTCTTCGACGCGACGGTCCACGTCTTCGTAAGCGAGCGCCACCCGCTCGCACGTCGCCCTCAGCTCTCCCTTGCCGACCTCACGCCCTATACGCGCTACAGCTTTGAGCAGGGAACCTCAAACTCCTTCTATTACGCCGAGGAACCTTTTAGCTATATCCCTTGCGACCGCAACATACGAATCTCGGACCGCGGAACACTTACTAACTTACTTATCACGTCGAACGGTTACACCCTGTCGACCGGTGTCCTCTCCAATGAAATGCAATGGGGTATGGCATCGATCCCGTTAGCAGACGCCCCAACGATGCGCGTAGGCTATATCATGCACGACGAGCGCAAGCCCTCTCCCCTCTTGCAGCAATACCTCGACGAACTCAACCGCATCATCCATGCCAACTAACTGTCGGAAGACGGGGTAGAAATCGTAGATTGCTAGCCCCCGGCGGGCATGGCGCTACAATGGTCACTCACACGAAACGCGCCCAACGAAAGGAAGCCCGTGAAGGTCATCATCTATACCGACGGCTCGGCCCGATCAAATCCGGGACGCGGCGGCTACGGCGCCGTGCTCAAATACACCAACCCCGCCGGCAAGACCTTTACCTCCGAGCTTTCGCGCGGTTACGCCAAGACCACCAACAACCGCATGGAGCTCATGGCCGTTATCGTGGCGCTCGAGGCGCTCAACCGCCCCTGCGAGGTCGAAGTCCATTCCGATTCGCAGTACGTCGTCAACGCCTTTAACAAGCACTGGATCGACGGCTGGAAAAAGCGCGGATGGAAAACCGCCAACAAGCAGCCCGTCAAGAACCGCGACCTGTGGGAACGCCTGCTTGCCGCAAAGAGCAAGCACAAAGTGGAGTTCATCTGGGTTAAGGGGCATGCCGGCCACGAGCTCAATGAGCGCTGCGACGAGCTCGCCACCACCGCGGCCGACGGAGCCAACCTCGATATCGACACCGGCTTTAGCGAGAGCGACCTGTAACGGCGTTTTCGCATGCTATTTCCTGCCCCCTCGCGCTACACTCATCCTGTAAACCGAACGGCACGAGGGGGATACATGCTGCGTATAGCGACCATCGGCACATCCATGATTACCGACGACTTTATCCAAGTCGTCAACGCCAATGACCAAGCCGCGTTTGTGGGCACGCTCTCGCGCGATGCAGATCGCGGCGCCGCCTTCACCACTAAGCATGGCGGCGAGCGTAACTTCACCGCACTTGACGAGCTTGCGTCCGCCGACGACGTCGACGCCGTCTACATCGGCAGCCCCAATGCGCTCCACTACGAGCAGGCGCTCGCCTGTATCGCCGGCGGCAAGCACGTTATCGTCGAAAAGCCTTTTTGTGCCACCGAGGCGCAGGCGTTCGAGGTCTTTCGCGCAGCCGAGGCGGCGGGCGTCGTAGCCCTCGAGGCCATGCGCCCGCTCCATGACCCCGCCTTCCACGCCATCGAGGACGCCCTGGGCGAGATTGCGCCCATTCGTCGTGCATCGTTGCGCTTTGGCAAGTATTCTTCGCGCTACAACGAGGTTCTCGCGGGGCGCGCCACCAATATCTTCGACTGCAATATGGCATCGGGTTCCCTCATGGACATTGGCGTCTACACCGTCGAGCCCATGGTCGAGATTTTCGGCATGCCCTCCGGCCTTACGAGCATGGCCACCCTGCTCGACCCCACCACGCGACAGCTCACGCACGGCCCCATCGACGGCTGCGGATCCATCCTCGCCAGTTACGGCGGTGGCCGTATCTCCGTCGAGCTCGCGCACTCCAAAATTACGAATGACCTACTGCCCTCGCAGATCGAAGGCGAGCGTGGCACTATCCAGATCGACCATCTGTCCACGCCCCGCAACGTCCGCATCGACTATCGCGGCGATGTCGTACGCGGCTCGGCGACCGAGGCACCGCGCGAACAGGGCGACAACGGCCGCGTGCTCGACCTGCCCAAATCGAGCAACACTATGGAATACGAACTCACAGACTTTATCACCGCCATCGGCGGCATCGATAACGTTAAGGAAGAGATTTGGGAGACCCCGGCGGGACGCCACGAGCTTGGCCACTACCGCGATGTCACGCTCGTCTCACTGCGCATCATGGATGCCGTGCGCCAGCAGGCCGGCATAACCTTCCCGGCTGACGCAGGCAAGCAGGCATAGCGATGGGCTTCTTCGATACGTTCTTCTCCAGCGTCACCGGCGGCAGTCGAGAGCCTCAAAAACCATCAAACGTCGAGCTCGAGCTGCGCCGCAGGCTTACCGTGCTCGCAAGCGACGAGGCCACTCAAGACACTCCCCTGCGCTATTTCCTGCGCTGGGCGGGGCAAGTCCAAGGCGTTGGCTTTCGCTTTACCAACACCAACCTCGCGCAGGCACGCGCGCTCACCGGCTGGGTGCGTAACATGGAAGACGGCTCAGTCGAGATGGAGATACAGGGAGCTCCGGCAAATATCCTATCTCATCTCGAGGCGCTTCATGCCTCCTACGAGCGCATGGGGACGCGTTTTCGCCTCGTAGACGCCCAGGCCCGAGCCCCACTTGCCAATGAGGACGGTTTCACGCCTCGTTATTAGTATTGTGTGCTAAATACGGTATCATTTACCTACGACCGTTGATAGAAAAGAGGCGAGGCGCATGGCGGTGCAAAGAAGGAATACCAGGCAGCGAAAGCTGGTTCTTGACGCCGTGCGCCAAAGCTATAACCATCCCACCGCCGACGAAATCTACAACGTCGTGCGCGCGCAAGATGACAAAATCAGCCGCGGCACGGTCTACCGCAACCTCAATCTCTTGGCCGACGCCGGCGAGATTCTCTCAATCAAGACGCCGGGCGGCAGCCGCTTCGATCGCACGATCGAGCCGCATGCGCATGTCATCTGCACCTCGTGCAGCCGCGTCATCGACGTACCGCTCCCCTTCGATGCCCAGCTCGACGCCAAGGCGTCCGAGCAAATCGGCTGGCACGTCACGTCGCACTACACCATCTTCGAGGGTCTCTGCCCCAACTGCCGGTAGATGTTTGGGACATGCCTACTCAGCAAGTAGACGACGCAGCTCCTCTTCGACCGTGCGCACGTAGCGGACACGGTCATTGACACCGCGCATGCTGGGATTGCAGCTCTCCACCAGATAGGGATGGCCCACCACGTTGAGCATGTCGCGATCGTTTTCGTTATCGCCAAACGCCATCATTTCGTTAGGTGAGATCCCCAGCGCACAACCATAATCGGCAAGCGCGGACCCCTTGCCCGAATCAAAGCCGATAAAGTCGGTCCATTCGGTTCCCGACGTCATCACATCGACCCGGTCGCTAAAGCGACGCACAAAATACTCCAGCGCCGCCGGCTGCTCCACCTCGGGCGTCTGGAAGGCAATCTTAATGACGTCCTCGTCGATGTCCTCGGGACGGTCGACTACCGCCACATCACAATGGACCTCATAACGCAGGTGGTCAACAAACGCATCGTTGCTGCTCATGGTGTAGAGGTGTCCCTCGCACGAAAGGGTCACGTCGGCATGGGGGTACGCAACCACGGCATTCGCGATATCCATGGCCAGGCCACGCTCCATAGAACGCTTGACCACGGCACGCCCCTCGCTCATGACCAGGGCTCCGTTTTCGCATACATAGGCGAGTTCATCGGCCACCGGGGCAAACAGGTAGCGCAGGCTCGCATATTGACGGCCACTCGCCGGCATAAACACGATACCGCGACGATGTAGCTCATCGATAAGCTCAAAGGCCTCGGAACGCGGCTCGCGCTCCCCCGGGTGCAGCAACGTGCCGTCCAAATCGCATGCAATCAGCTTGATTCCCTCAAGACCCATATGCTTCCCCCAAAGCCTCCTATCAACAGCAAGACGGACCTTGATCGGTCACCCCTCAAAGCCCGTCTTGCGCATACGCGCGCTTAGTCGCGCGTCTTTTTAACGATGGTAAAGTCCGGAGCCATGCTCACGACAACATCGGCCGCGCTCGACGCAAAGCGTCGGCCCGCATCGAGCTCGCGCGAAACGATCGAGATTCGAGCTCCCTCGACGCCGCGAAGCATACGGCCCAAAACCGGCTGCACCGGCGTATACATGCGCACGGTATGCTCGTCCGAGTCGCCCCGGAAGAGCGGCGCATGCATGTTGCCGATCTCCCAGCACGCATGCGCGAGCGCAATCGGATCCATGCGGTCGACTTCGACCAAATAGACCTCGGCGCTGCGCAGGCGCACGACAACCACCACGGGCACCATGCCCGAACGGTCAATGGTGAGCACGTCGCCATCGGCAAGACGACCGCCGTCGGCAGTATCCAACCGAACATCGATCGTGCGCCCCAGTTCCGTCACGCCCACAAACGCGCATGCATCAGCCTGGTCCCAATCGAGCAGTAGCTCGTCAACTTCAAAGACGCCGCCCAACTTCCGGCGAAGCAGGAGTTCATAGGACGGATCGTTGAGATTTCCCAAGCATGTCGTCGAAACCAAGCGTTCAGGCATACTCTAGTCCTCGACCTCGACGAGCTCGATATCAAAGTTGAGATCCTTGCCGGCGAGCTCGTGGTTGGCGTCGAGCGTCACGACCTCGGGCGTCACGTCGATGACGACGGCGGGGACGGGCATGCCGCTCGGCGTGGACAGGAAGAGCTTCATGCCCTTCTCGATCTGCTCGATATTGGGGACCTGCTCAGCCGGGAAGGTCAGGACCATCTCGGGGTTGTGCTCGCCGTAGGCATCGGCAGCGGGAATGTGCACGGTCTTCTTCTCGCCCACCTGCATGTCGACAACAGCGGCGTCGAAGCCCTTGATCATCTGACCGGCGCCGCAGGTGAACTCCAGCGGCTCGCCGCGATCGTAAGAGCTATCGAACTGCGTGCCGTCGTCGAGCGTGCCACGATAATGGGTCTTGACCTTCTTGCCCTGGTTGGACATGGTAACCTCCGTGATAAGGGCGGCGCACAACGCGGGCCGCCGTGAACATATGGCGCTAACTATACCCTAGTCATACAATTCAAAGACAGTTTGCAAAGAAACGCTGCAACCGGAGGAACCATGGCATATCCCGTATTTGACCTACACTGCGACACTGCCGACCGAATCGGCTGGGCCACGCTCGATCTCGACCTGCGCTTTACCGCCGGCACCGACGGTTATTTCCCCGGCGACGAAACGCATCCGCAAGATTTCGACCTCATCGAGGGTAACGCCTGTGCCATCTCGCTCGCAAAGATCGGCAACACGCCGTGGGCACAGTGCTTCGCCACGTTTGTCCCCGACGAGATTCCCACCGCCCACGCCGCGCGCTTCCAGGCGCAGATCATGGCGCATATGAGCGGCCAGGCAATGCTCAACCACGACCGTATGGTCAACGTGCGCAGCGCCGCAGACATTCGCCCCGCGCTCAAGGACGGCAAGGTCGCTTGCATCCACACCATCGAAAACGCCACGTTCTTTGCCGAGGACCCCGCGCTGATCGAGGTGCTCAAGAGCCTGGGCGTGCTTATGTCGTCACTCAGCTGGAACGCGCAGGGACCGCTCGCGAGCGGCCACGACACCCACGCCGGCCTCACCGCCGCCGGCATCGAGGCGCTTACGCAGATGGAGCACGCCGGCATGGTGCTCGACGTCTCCCACCTCAACGATGAGTGCTTTGACGAGGTCGCCGCCCGCGCCACGCGTCCCTTCGTCGCCAGCCACTCCAACTCCCGTGCGGTTTGCGGCGTCAAACGCAACCTTACCGACGACCAGTTCCGCACCATTCGCGACATGGGTGGCATCGTCGGCCTCAACTACTGCAGCGAGTTCCTTTCCAACGACGCAACCGACAAGACCGCCGCAGACGTCACCTTCGACCAGCTGGCGGCGCATATCGAGCACTGGCTCGACCTGGGCGGCGAGGACGTCATCGCGCTCGGCGGCGACTGGGACGGCGCCACGGTGCCCGCTTTCCTCTCCGATGCCAGCAAGATGCCCGAGTTCCAGAACATGCTTTCCAAGCATTTTGGCAAGACCGTGATGCAAAAGCTCTGCAGCGACAACGCGCTCGCCTTCTTTGAGCGCAATTAATTTCGCATCCCTTGAGCGGGCCGGCATGCCGAGCGGTCGACATGCCGGCCCGTCCCCAATCTGAAGGATCACATTTGACGCAGCAATTTACGATTTCCGTACCCCGACCGGATGGAACGCTCATCCCCGTCGTCGTTACCAAAAAGCGCGTCAAGAACTTTAACCTACGCGTCACATCGAGCGGCGAGGTCCACGCCAGCGCACCGCTCGGCGCCAGCCACGAGCGCATCGAAGCGTTTGTGAAGCGCAACAGCGCCTGGATTATCAGCCGACTTGCCCAACGTGAGCAACGTCAGGCGACAGCGCGAGAGCCGCTCAGCCCCTCGTCCATCATTGCACTTTGGGGCAAGCCCATCACGGTACAGGACGCACTCGATCACAACTTTGCATCGCCCGCACCGCGACCCAAGCAGGCCACCTTCGCAAGTTTTATGGGTACCGACGAATCGGACGAAAGCCCACAGGCCAAGCGGCGCGCAATCCTCGACGGCCTAACGTCCGACGAGCTCCAAGCCCGCATCGACCAGTTCTACGCGTCCGAGGTCACCGCAGCGCTACGCGACATCGTGCACGCGTACGAAATCGCAATGGGCGTCACCGTGGCCCGCGTCTCCGTGCGCAGCATGAAAACGCGTTGGGGCTCCTGCACGCCCAAATCCGGCGCCATTCGCATCGCGCGCGAGCTCGCCGCCTACCCCGTCGAATGCCTCGACATGGTTGTCGCCCACGAGCTCGTCCATCTGCTCGAGCCGAGCCACAATCAGCGCTTTCACGCCCTGCTCGACACGTACTGTCCCAACAATAGAGCACTGTCTCAGCGGCTCAAGCAGCCACCCCTCAACAAGCTCTAGCGTCGACTAGCGCACGCGCTCGATCTCGACGCCGCAGCTTGCCAGGGGCAGGCCAACAGGAGCCCACGGCTTATCGAGCTTTATGCGCACACCAAGCAGCGAGGGATAACGGCGCAGCAGCATCTGGGCTGTCCCCTCGGCTGCCGCCTCGATGAGCTTAAACGTATGCTCGCGCAGATAGCCATCGACATCGTGGCACACCGAGCCGTAGTCAATCGAGGCGTCCAGGTTATCGTGCTCCCCCGCCGCGCGCAGGTCGGCATAGAGCACCAGAGAAACGATGAACTTCTGACCCAGCGCGTTCTCCTCGGGATACACGCCATGGTTGGCAAAAACCTCCAGGCCGTCAATGACAATACGATCGGCATGGCGCAAATCGTCATAGCTCACGTGAGGCACCGCCGTTGCGGTGGATATTTCGCCCCTTCCACGGCGGGCGAGCTCGGCGCCTTCGGTCTTGGTTGCATTCTCGGGCAGTTTCTTGTTACTCAACGCGATCGTCTCCTTCGTCTAGAACCCCGACCGCGCAAACTAACTACACGCGAATCGACAGGTTCTTTTTATCATCGCTCCAGTTGCAAGCGTTGCGCGCGGGGCATGCAAAGCAGGCACGCGACGCTTTGTCGGCTGCATAGAGCAGACGCTCAAGCGGTTGGCTGTTCACGCGCAGCTTTCGATGGCCCAGAATGGCCGTCTTAATGGCTGCGGCATCGGCCGGCTCAAACGCCACGTCATCGGGCATGCCGCCGAGAATCGCATCAGCGACGCGTTCGCTTGCAACATCATGGGATATACCCGATTCATACTGTTCATCTTTGCCGATATCGTGAAGAAGTGCTGTGGCGTAGATGACCTCGCGGTCAAATTCGAGCTGCTCCTCGAGATTCTTGATCCACATAATGCGCGCGACATCGAGCAGATGGTCAATACCGTGGCGGCAGAAGATGCGCCCCGATTCCAACTGTACGATGTTGCCCAGGTGCCGCCGGAACAGCCCGTTGGCACAAATGTAATCAATGCGAGGCATGGCACCAAAGGGGGCCAGGCCCGAAGCCATAAAGCCGCGACGCGACGTCCCCTCATCGGTCTTCGATGTAAAGTCGTTGACGACTCTCATGGTTAGCGGCCCAGCATCCTAAAGAAACGCTCCTCGAGCGCGGGATCGGTCTCAAAGACGCCGCGGCGAGCAAGCGTCACGGTCTTGGTGCCGGGCTTTTGCACGCCACGCATCGTCATGCACATATGCTCGGCCTCCATCAACACAATCGCTCCCTGGGGAGCGAGATAATCCATGAGGGCATCGGCAACCTGTGCGCACAGTTGCTCCTGCAGCTGCAGACGGCGGGCATAAACCTCAACCGTGCGGGCGAGCTTGGAAAGCCCAGCCACCCGACCGTTAGGGATATAACCAATGGCGGCCTTGCCATAAAACGGCAGCAGATGATGTTCGCACAGCGAGTAGAACGTGATGTCGCGCTCGATAACCAAATCGTTCGAAGCGACGGCAAAGGTTTTGGACAGGTGTTCCTCGGCACTCTGGTCCATACCGCCGGCGATCTCACCATACATACGGGCAACGCGCGCCGGGGTCTCCAGCAGGCCCTCACGAGTTGGGTCCTCGCCTATGCCCTCAAGCAACAGCTTAATGGCGGCCTCGACTTTTTCCTGATCGACCATCTGGGCCTCACTTTTCCGATTTCACGTTCGCACTATGGTACCACGCCCTCCGGCATCGACCACAAGCTACATAGTATGGGTCGAATAGACCGGATCATCGCGCCAAAGTTCAACCGCATCACAAAGCGCAACGCCCTCGCGCTCAGCACGGGCGCGCGTAGCGTTCATATCGATCACGCGCTGGTTGCTCGAGCCCCTAAAGCGCAGCGTGATATCGTACAGGTCCTGAACAAACGGGCCGTCCACCAACATGTCGAGGCAGGCAAGGATGCGGTCAGTCACCTCGGTATGATGACGGCCGCCCGGCATAAGCTCCTCGAGCACGTCACCGGTAAAGCACCAAATGGTCTTCCCCGACCCCACTGGATAGGCCGCGCGAACACGCTCGACAAACTCAACGAGCCCCGCCTGGTTCTCGGGCTCCATGGGCTCTCCGCCCAGAATCGTCAGGCCGTCAATAAAGGGATGATCGAGGCTCTCGATAATCTTGTCCTCGACGGCACGATCAAACGGCTCGCCCGCAGCAAAGTCCCACGCGACAGAGTTAAAGCAATTCTTGCACCCACGACGGCACCCACTCACAAACAGAGAAGTACGAACGCCTTCCCCATCAGCAATGTCGAAATACTTAATGTTCGCGTAGTTCATAGGTAACTCTCCCGGGAGGCCGGGACATATCATCCCGTCCTCAAACATTCTCGGCCTTCGGCCTGCGAAACTGCGGGCGGGACGATATGTCCCGGCCTCATGCAAAGGGTAACTCAATGAACGAAGCGAACATCGAGTATAGGGTTCGAGGTCCAATAAAAACTGGGTTGCGGCTCAACCGCCATCGCAAGTAAATCGCAGCTGCAGCTCGAATTATTTCCGCTAAGAACTTCGAGGAGTGAGCAGACCGCGCGCTGCATCTCAGCTACGTCAACTTGGCTGAGCCGAGAGGGCCGCTTGGGCTTTTGCTCGATATGAGTTCCGCACGCAAAGAAGGCCACTTAATGTGGCCTTCGTCTTGCGCAGGACTGTCCGAAATAGCGAGCAAATGCCCAAGCGGCCCTCTCGGTTCAGCCCCGGAGCGGTATTAGAGATGCAGCACGCGGTCGCGGATCTCCTCGGTTCGGCCCTGGTTCCAGAACTGGGTACCGATGTAGCCGCACGTGCGACGGGCGACATTCATCTTCTCCTGGTCGCGGTTGCCGCAGTTGGGGCACTCCCACACCAGCTTGCCATCGTCCTCAACAATCTTGATCTCGCCATCGTAGCCGCACACCTGGCAGTAGTCGCTCTTGGTGTTGAGCTCGGCGTACATGATGTTGTCGTAGATGTACTGCATCACGCGAATGACAGCCTTGAGGTTGTCCTGCATGTTGGGAACCTCAACGTAAGAGATAGCACCGCCCGGCGAAAGCTGCTGGAACATGCCCTCAAACTTAAGCTTATCGAAGGCATCGATCTCCTCGGACACGTGGACGTGGTAGCTGTTGGTAATGTAGCCCTTGTCCGTCACGCCCGGGATAATACCAAAACGGCGCTGCAGGCACTTGGCGAACTTGTAGGTCGTCGACTCCAACGGCGTACCGTACAGCGAGAAATCGATATCGCTTTCGGCCTTCCACTCCGCGCACTTGTCGTTCATGCGCTGCATGACCGCCATGGCAAAGGGCGTGCCCTCCTTCTCGGTGTGGCTGTGGCCCGTCATGTACTTGACGCACTCATACAGGCCGGCATAGCCAAGGCTGATGGTAGAGTATCCGCCCACGAGCAACTTATCGATCGTCTCGCCCTTCTTCAGACGCGCTAGGGCACCGTACTGCCAAAGAATCGGCGCGGCATCCGAAAGCGTGCCCATCAGGCGCTCATGACGGCACAGCAGAGCACGGTGGCACAGCTCAAGGCGCTCGTCGAAGATCTTCCAGAACTTGTCCATGTCCTGATGCGAGCTCAGCGCGACATCGGGCAGGTTGATGGTCACAACACCCTGGTTAAAGCGGCCATAGTACTTGGGTTTGGTCGGGTCATAGTTCAGCGCGTTGGCGACATTGTTAAAGCCGTTGCCCGAGCGGTCGGGCGTCAAGAAGCTGCGGCAACCCATGCAGGTGTAGCAATCGCCGTTGCCGGCGGTCTCGCCCTTCGACAGCTTGAGCTCGCGCATCTTCTTCTCGGAGATGTAGTCGGGCACCATGCGCTTGGCGGTGCACTTGGCAGCAAGCTGGGTCAGGTAGAAGTACGGGGAATTCTCGTGAACGTTATCGTCCTCGAGTACATAGATAAGCTTGGGGAATGCCGGGGTAATCCACACACCGGCTTCGTTCTTAACGCCCTCATAGCGTTGACGAAGCGTCTCCTCCACGATCATGGCAAGGTCGTGCTTCTCCTGGGGCGTACGGGCCTCATTGAGATACATAAAGACCGTCACGAACGGCGCCTGGCCATTGGTGGTCATAAGGGTCACGACCTGATACTGAATCGTCTGGACGCCGCGACGGATCTCGTCACGCAGACGGTCCTCAACGACCTCACGGACCTTTTCGGCAGATGCCGAAACACCGAGCTCCTCGAGCTCGCGGGCAACCTCGCCGCGAATCTTTTGACGGCTCACCTCAACAAAGGGGGCGAGATGGGTCAGCGAAATAGACTGGCCGCCGTACTGGGAAGAAGCAACCTGGGCGATAATCTGCGTCGCGATGTTGCAGGCAGTCGAGAAGCTATGCGGCTTCTCGATCAGCGTGCCCGAGATAACGGTGCCGTTCTGGAGCATATCCTCCAGGTTCACCAGGTCGCAGTTATGCATGTGCTGGGCAAAGTAGTCGGAATCGTGGAAGTGGATCAGGCCCTCGTTGTGGGCATCCACGATCTCCTGGGGCAGCAGCACGCGCTGAGTCAGGTCCTTGGAAATCTCGCCGGCCATGTAGTCGCGCTGAACGGAGTTGACGGTCGGGTTCTTGTTAGAGTTCTCCTGCTTGACCTCTTCGTTATTGCACTCGATCAACGACAGGATCTTGTCATCGGTCGTGTTCTTCTGGCGCTTCAGGCTCTGAACATAGCGATAGATGATGTAGTGGCGGGCGACCTCGTAGCAGTCGAGACGCATGATCTCGTCCTCGACCAAATCCTGGATCTCCTCGACCGAAACGGTGTGGCCCGCGTTCTCGCATGCCTCGGCGACGTTTTGCGCCGCATAAACCACCTGGCGGTCGGTTAGACGAGAGCTCTCCTCGACCTCCAAGTTTGCGGCGCGAATCGCATTGACGATCTTATCGATGTCAAAGACAACCTCGGTGCCGCTGCGCTTGATGATCTTCATCCTCTTGCCTCTTTCGCGTCGTAGTCTCATTGCGCTTCAGAGCCAAACGATGCCCGGCAGGGCTTGCCCCTGTCTTGCGGCGCCGTCGCGCAATCTGTGTTCTCGATAAACCATAGGTCCTCATGCGGACAATCCTCGCGGCCGATCAAGCGGCTCAAAGATCTATCCAAATGGGGCAAATAAGGTCCTCGTTCTCTGTCCGCCATCTATCATACGACAAAGAGGCATCTATATCCTGTATTCTTTTTTTAGTTCAAACACAACATATAGTGTTTCAGCAGGTCAAAGCAATTGGTCATTTTGCAGACGCATTAATTATGAGGGGTTCTTGGCAAGTCGGTAAAACGTTACCAACACGGCTACCTGCATGGCAGTTATAAAACCCCCTTAGTCAAGCCGCTGACAAATCCTACCAAAACCAAGCCGCTCACGCCAAAAGAATCCAAAAGATTATGCTTGACCAACATGTTGCGGTCGTGCCTTGCCGAGCCCCATGTAACCGCGGCACGAATCCTTGAAAGATATGTGTATGCAAACAGAGAAGATGAGAGTTTTCTCGGATGACTACTGAGAAGCATCCCAGAAGATCAAAAAACTCGAAATTTGGTGACGTATTTGGCGACCCATTTGGCGAGCAAAACAAAACAGCCCAGAGGCTAAGCCTCTGGGCTGTGAACATTTGGTGGGCGTTAGAAGATTTGAACTTCTGACCTCTTCCGTGTCAGGGAAGCGCTCTCCCCCTGAGCTAAACGCCCAAATGGAGCGGACAACGGGGCTCGAACCCGCGACCCCAACCTTGGCAAGGTTGTGCTCTACCAACTGAGCCATGTCCGCTTACGAGGATTAATCTTACGTGATACCCGCATCCTATGCAAGAACTTTTTTTGAAAAGTTTTGCGACGCCCTCTCGAACCTCGCGAAGACATCAGCCACCACGGAAAGCGCGAGCAAACGCAAACTCGCCGCAAGAGGCCCCCTACAACTCAGCGAGCATGATCCAGGCAGAGCTGTCCTGCGCAAGTCTGCCGTCTGCAAGCGGTGATGAGGTGAGCAGGACCTTGCCCGCTGGCAGCTCCACGGGTGCTGCACCGAAGTTCGTCACACACGCCCAGCCGCTGTCGCGGCGATAGGCGATGACGCCGCCCTCAGCGCCCTCGGCACCATCCGCAAGGCCGGTGCGCCCGTCAAGATCGAGCCACGCAAGATCGTTAGCGCACCCGCGCAGCTTGCGCCGCAGCCAGAGGGCGTCACGATAGAGCGCAAGCATCGATGTCGGGTCCGCCTCTTCCCTATCGGCAGCGTAATCGGAAAACCATGCAGGCTGCGGCAGATGGGGCGCCGCATCGGCGTCCATCGGCGAAAATCCAAACGATCCGCCCTGCGCGGGATCGTCCGTCGCCACCCACGGCAGGGGTACACGACAGCCGTCGCGCCCCTTCTCGCGCTTCGATCCGTGCGTATTGGTCGCAGTGGGATCTTCGAGTGCAGCCCACGGGATGTCAGCCACCTCAAAAAGGCCGAGCTCCTCACCCTGATACACGTATGCCGAGCCCGGAAGCGCCAGCTCAAGCAAAAGGGCCGCCCGCGCGCGGCGCTCGCCGAGTTCACGGTCCTCGTCATAAGACGACCCGTCGCGTAAGAGCCAGTCGAGCGCAATCTGGTGGTAGCGCGTCGCCTTGATCTGCGGCAGGGCGAAGCGCGTCGCCACACGAGGCACGTCGTGGTTGGAAAGTACCCAGGTCGAGGCGGAATCGGATTCGATGGCTGCCTTCAAGCCCTCCTCGATTGCAGCGTGCATGTCATCATAGGTCCAAGTGGCCTTGGCGAACTCAAAGTTAAATGTCTGGCCAAGCTCGCTGGGGCGCGCGTAGAGATACTGGCGCTCGGGCAGCACCCACGCCTCGGCAACAGCGCTGCGCGGCGGATTATAGCGGTCGAACACGCGGCGCCACTCGCGATAGATCTCGTGAACCTCGTTGCGATCCCACAGCGGATGGGTGCCGTCGTCAACCATGTCATCGCCCTCGGCGAGATGCCACTGGTCGAGATCATCGCGGTCGAGATCCTTGGCGAGACCGTGCGCCACATCAATGCGAAAGCCATCGACGCCTCGATCGCTCCAAAACGCCAGGACGTCGCAAAAGAACGCCTGAACCTCGGGGCATGTCCAGTCAAAGTCCGGCTGCTCGGGCGTAAACATGTGCAGATACCACTGACCGTCCGCAACACGCGTCCAGGCGGGGCCGCCAAAGTTGGCATTCCAATTGGTGGGAGGCATCTCGCCATGCTCGCCGCGACCATCGCGGAAGATATAACGGGCGCGCTCGGGCGATCCGGGGCCGGCGGCAAGAGCAGCTTTGAACCAGGGGTGCTGGTTGGATGAATGGTTGGGCACGATGTCGACGATGACCTTGATGCCGCGCGCGTGAGCCGCAGCGATCATGCCATCGAAGTCGTCAAGCGAGCCGAGACGTGGGTCGACATCGCAGTAGTCCGCCACATCATAGCCGCCATCGACAAGAGGCGATGGGTAAAACGGGCTCAGCCAGATGGCCTCGATACCCAGCCGCTCAAGATAGTCCATCTTCTGGGTAATGCCCGCGATATCGCCCAGACCCGAACCAGTCGAATCCTTAAACGAGCGCGGGTAGATCTGATAGATCGCGGCGTCGGACATCCATGAGCGCGAAGAGGACTTTTCTGTAGCCATGGGGCGAGTCTCCCTTGCAACGAGGTTTTGCGAGATGCCCACGATGATACGCCCAAAGCTGTCATTCGCGGTAAACAACGCCACAGCCACGCCCCAAAAAGCTCGCCCCCTCTCGGGCTCGAGCCTCCTGGGACGAATCGATCGATTAGTGAAAAGAACGGAAGACCCACTCCCCCGGCCACAACAGCGAGCGGGCTCCGGGTGCCCCAGGTTGCCGCGAAAGAGGAGGGAAGCGTACTTTATGTACGTGACCGACGATTGAGGGGCAAGATGGGGTGCCCGGGGCTCGCGCAACGTCAACAAAAAACGCGGTTCGTTAGAACCGCGTAAGATAGTTGGAGCGGACAACGGGGCGTCCGCGTATCCGCTTCGCGGATCCGCACCGGCTTCGGCCGCCTGCCGGCGCCCTCGCCAGCTCGCTACAAACGCTCCGCGCTTGCTTAACGCTCGCTCCCTCTCGGGTTCGAGCCCAGGCGATGGGTACGAAAAAGCCCGGCTACCGTGGTAGACGGGCTGTTGCGCTTGGAGCGGACAACGGGGCTCGAACCCGCGACCCCAACCTTGGCAAGGTTGTGCTCTACCAACTGAGCCATGTCCGCATATGTAAAACAAAACGGGCGCCGGAGCGCCCGGATGTTGCCTGGAGGCGAAGCCCGGATTCGAACCGGGGGTAAAGGCTTTGCAGGCCTCTGCCTTACCACTTGGCCACTTCGCCGAAAAAGGACCGCCTAAACGGTCCGGAAATGCAATGGAGCGGACAACGGGGCTCGAACCCGCGACCCCAACCTTGGCAAGGTTGTGCTCTACCAACTGAGCCATGTCCGCTTGCGGGTTATTAATTTACGCGAGTTGTCCAAAAGACGCAAGTACTTTTTTCAAAAAAGTTGTTCAAAGCAAGTTCACGCAGGGAAATCATGTCAACCTAAGGCGCTAAGCGCACGATTCCAATGCCGAGCTAAACAGCTTCACCATCCGAACGCGTGTGCCGGCGCCATCCGCACGACGGGCAACCTCCACATTATCGACGAGCATGCGCATAAGCTTGATACCACGTCCGCGCTCCTCGGATGCCACCGGCTCGCTCGCCCCATCGATAGAATAGCCAGCGCCCCGATCAAGCACTTCAAGAACAACACGGTCCCCATAGGCCTGAACCGTCAGGATGCAGCCAACACCGCCCGCATGGTCATACGCGTTACCCAATGCCTCCCCCAACGCCAATGCGACGTCATAACGCTCATCACGCCTCAGGGGAAGCGATTCGAGAAGCTCGGCCACACGGTGCCGATAATACGGGAGGTTCTCGATGCCTCGCCGCACTTCGATGCTCTTGCTCCATCGTGGCAACTCTCCCACCGGAATGGCGGGAATCGACTCACGCGCCGGACCCGCAACATGAAGGATGTCGACAAGTCGGGCAATCTCCAAAAAGCGAATGACTTCATCGGAGGCGTTAACGAGCGAAAGCAGGCCCTCTCGCCTCATAAGCTCTCTGGCACGTGTAAGCAAAAACGCCAAACCCGTCGAGTCGATAAAGCCCACGGCCTGGCAATTGATAACAACACGACGCACGCCCCGGTCGATGAGATTATCCAACCGTGGGCGCAGCACGGACACCGAGGCGATGTCGACATCACCCGGTGGCGTCAAAACCGCTATGTCATTCCACTCATTCATACGACCATGGTTCCCCAAAAGAGCTCGCTCGATGCATACGTATCTGTAACTGCGAAGATTTTGCCCGTCAAGCGTCGCGGCCTACGATCGACCCCGTAAAAACTCAAGAGAAACCAGCGCGATGTCATCGTCCAACGCCGACTCGGTAAAGCGGTCAAGCTCGCCCAAGACCTTACCGCAGATTCCCGATACGCCCTCACCCGAGACAGAGAGCAAAAGGTCACGAAGGCGCTGCTCGCCAAAGAAAGCACCCGAGCGATCACGTGCTTCGATTGTTCCGTCGGTATACATAAATAGCATGTCACCAGGAGCGAACGTAAACACGCCCGTCTCATACACCATACTCTCAAAGGCGCCGATCACGCCCGATTGGCACCCAAGGAGCTCCACTTCTCCCCCTCGGATTTCTCCACCGCCAAGCGGCGTCGACGAGGGCCTAATGACCATAGTGGGAGGATGTCCCGCAGAGCAATAGGTAGCGCGACCCGCTTTAAGATCAATCTTGGCGATAAACGCCGTCACAAACGTCTCGACCCTCGAAAAGCCCATAAGCATGCTGTTAAGGGAGCGTGCCATGCGGGCAGGCCCAGCGCCCTCCCAAGCATAGGCCGTCAGCGCCGTCTTGACGAGCGCCGACATCGACGCCGCCTCGATTCCTTTGCCGGATACATCGCCCAAAATCATTACGGCGCAATCGTCGGGAAGACGGACAAGCGTATAAAAGTCGCCGCCGACCAACGCCGAATTCGTTGCCGAAAGGTATACCGAATCGGTCGCGATACCCGGAACATCCCCTAGGGAATTTCTCATGCCGATCTGGAGGGTCTGAGCGATATGGCGCTCCTCGCGCTTTTGAGATTCGCCTTCATAGATCAGTTCAAAGTCATGCGCCAAGTGCACCAAGTAGTCATATTCAAGGTCATCAATCGGCTCTTGACTACCATCACGAAGCAGCAACGCGCGCGTCGTCGGGCCCTTCGCAACAGAAGCAGGAACAATCGCGTCGTTACTGCGCTTGCCATCGCCCTCAGAGCGCGGACGCCCCGCCTCGATGCCGGTGTCGACGTAGAGACCCTGGCAAGGCAGACCATGCGCCCTAAGCCAGCCTCCCATAGGCATCGATTCGTCAACGCGAGTTATACGGACGTGTTTAAGGTCCTCGGCACTCGTGCCGCCCAAAACAGATGCCTCAAAGCCATCAGGGCCAGCCCCCAGACGTGCCGCCGGCGCCGTCGTGGAAAAGAAAAGCTTCTCGGGATCGTCCGGCAAAGCAACGCGACTGCCGCCTTCAAAATCTATGACGTAGGAGTCCAGACCGGCGTCATACTCAACAGGGCAAAAATGGCAGTTGAGCATATTGCAGATCTCGGACGATACCGCCTGGGTAGCCGCGGCGGAATCGTCTAGAAAGGTAAACAACTCATCACGTAAGACATTGAGCGAGCGGCCAAGCTCGGCCGTGCGACGAGAGCGAAGGCTCGATGCCATGCCGACCAGCTGGATAGACAGGTAATCGCAAATGACCTCGAGTACATTGACGTCATAGGCGAGCGGTGCCTGGGGGCGCTTCCAACCAACTTCCAGCACGCCAAGGACCTGCGTACCGTAAAAAACGGGAAGACAGATCTCGCTGCGGTACGGAGGCATATCCTGAACGCGCAACAGGTGCTTAGAACGATTGTCCAGGTCCATGAACATACCGGAGGCGACCCTATCACCCTCAAGGTCCTGTTGAATCGACAAGCGACAGGCGCGCGACTCGCGAAGCACATACGTCGGAATGCCAGCGCCATACGGCAAAAACTCGGGCAGGTAGCTGTCGTACAGCTCCTTGGAAACACCGCGAAGCTTAAAACCACCGCTCTCAGAAAAATAGATAGCGGCACCCGATGCATCGAGCGTTCCTACAAGTTGGTTCAAAACGGTATCGATCAGACTGGGTAACTCATCGGAGCCCACCGTGCTCATAATGACCGAGAGCGTGCCAGAGAGACGCTTGTTCGCCACTCTAAGCTCCGATAACGCACGCTTGAGCTGACGGTCGTGAGAATACTGTTCCTCGATACTATGAAGTGCCACCAGGACACGTGGCGCGCGGCGCCCAAAGATGCGTGGAGGCGTTACGGAGCCCGCGCGAACCAAGACGGGGATAAAAGAGCCGTCACTCAGCTTAAGCATCAGTTCGTTCTCGGAGCCATCAGTTTCAAATGGCAGACGATGTTCCGTCGCACGTTCAAAAGCGGACGAGTACAAGACGTCTTTGACATCTCCACCGATGACGTCGGCGCGTTCCTCGCACATCAAGTCGAGCAAGCGATTATTCACATGCAGAATGGTTCCGTCGAGCTCGCAGATGATGACAGCATCGCTCGTGATCTCGACTAGTTGGGCAACGTCTGCCCACTCGTTGCGCTCAAGCGTTTCCATCGTGAACCTCACCGTCTATCGGTAACAAAAAAGCCTCCGAAGAGGCTTCTCAAATGCGATGGTGTCGGAGGCGGGACTTGAACCCGCATGACCAAAAAGCGGTCACTAGCACCTCAAGCTAGCGCGTCTGCCAATTCCGCCACTCCGACATGCTATGTTGTTGATTCGCAGTTCGTTTTGTTCGACCCGCGCGTTCAACCAAGAAGATGATAACCTATGATTCGAGAACTGTGCAAGCACTTTTTTCAAAAAAGTTTACGAATTTGTAAATGCGCAGGTAGATCCGTATGCCCGGCCCCGAATCGGTGTTGCCTCCCGGCGCGTCCTCGGGCATGGGCGATATTTTGCTACGCACTTCGTGCTGCAAAATATCGCTCCCCCTGCGGAATGCGCCGGGAGGCAACACCGATCCGGGACCTGCTAATACGTACTTCAGGCACAATTCTCAAGCATATTCTGAGGCTGATAAGAATTTAGTGGCTCGGCTTTGCCGAGCCCTTATATGGGGAGGCCGGAGCTAAAGCTCCGGCCTCACTCAATTACGAATTAGGCTAAGTGAGCGATCACGGAATCGCACTCCCCCTGCCGAGTTACCGCAGGGCCCGCCCTGGTGTTATTTTTCAGAACATTCCGCAGGACGGAGGAAGCCCCGCGGCGCGTAGCGCGCAGCGGGGCTTCCGACATGTCCGAGGACGTTCTGAAAAATAACACCAGGGCGGGCCCGGACGAAAACAACCGACTACAGGTCGATGTGCGATTCCTTGATCGGGAACGGCTCGGCGAAGTGGCAGGCGCAGCAGTGACCCGGTGCAACTTCCTTAAACTCAGGAAGCTTCTCGGAGCAGATGCCCTGCGCGATCGGGCAGCGCGTGTGGAAACGGCAGCCGGTCGGCGGATCCAGCGGCGACGGCGGGTCGCCAGCGAGGATGATGCGTTTGCGGGTCTTCTGGATATCTGGATCGGGCACCGGCACGGCAGACAGCAGCGACTGCGTGTACGGGTGGTGCGGCTCACTGTAGAGCGTCTTCCAGTCCGAAACCTCGACCATCTTGCCCAGATACATAACGGCAACGCGATCAGAAATGTGCTGCACGACAGAGAGGTCGTGAGCAATGAAGAGATAAGCCGTACCGAACTTGTCCTGGAGCTCCTTAAGAAGGTTCAGAACCTGGGCCTGAATGGATACGTCAAGCGCAGAGACGGGCTCATCGCAGATAATCAGCTTGGGCTTGAGCGCAAAGGCGCGGGCAATGCCGACACGCTGGCGCTGGCCGCCCGAGAACTCATGCGGATAGCGGTTGATGTGCTCGGGGTTCAGTCCAACGACGTCGAGAAGCTCGCGGACACGCTCAATGCGCTCCTCTTTGGTGCCCACGCCGTGAATGGTCATGGGCTCGGAGACAATCTCGCCGATGGTCATACGAGGATTCAGCGAAGCATAGGGATCCTGGAAGATAAACTGCATCTCGCGACGCATGTCCTTGATCTCATGCTTGCTCATCTCGGCAACATCTTTGCCCTGGAAGAACACCTTACCGGCAGTCGGCTTGGTCAAGCGCATAATCGTGCGGCCCGTCGTGGACTTACCGCAACCAGACTCACCAACCAGACCAAAGGTCTCGCCCGGATAAATCTCAAAAGAGATGTCGTTTACAGCAGAGACGACGCGCTTGGAAAAACGCTTGGCGAACATGCCGGACTCAGCGGGGAACTCCTTAGAGAGGTGCTCGACCTTCAGCAGCGGAGTGCGCTCGTTATTGTCTGCCATTTACGCCTCGCCTCCCTTCTTGGAATCCTTGCGCGTACGAGACGTCTCGGGAGCGTTCTTGAGGAACTCGGGGTCACCGGAATAATGGCACGCAGAATAGTGGCCGGACTCGGTGACAACGCGCTCGGGGCGCTGCTTGCGGCACTTATCGGTTGCATAGGGGCAACGAGGCGAGAACACGCAGCCCTCGGGCAGGTTCATGAGCGAAGGCGGGTTGCCGTGAATCGGCGTAAGCGGCTTCTTCTCATCGATGGCCTGCTCCGGGATGGAGCGGATCAGGCCCCAGGTGTAGGGGTGGCGGCTCTCGTAGAAGATTTCCTCAGCAGTACCGAACTCGACGGGACGGCCGGCGTACATAACCATAATCTTGTCGGCCATATCGGCAACAACACCCAGGTCATGGGTAATCATGATGATGGCGTTGCCGTTCTTCTCCTGCATTTCCTGCATAAGCTCAATAATCTGAGCCTGGATGGTAACGTCCAGGGCAGTCGTGGGCTCGTCGGCAATCAGAATATCGGGATCGCAGGCAAGGGCCATGGCAATCATAACGCGCTGACGCATACCACCAGAGAACTGGTGCGGATACTCATTGACGCGCTTCTCGGGCTCGGGAATGCCAACGAGGTCCAAAAGCTCAGTGGCGCGCTTGAGCGCCTCCTGCTTGGAGTAACCACGGTGCAGACGAAGGCCCTCGCCCACCTGCTTACCAATCTTATAGACCGGGTTCAAGGAGGTCATAGGATCCTGGAAGATCATCGCGATATCGTTACCGCGAATGTGCTGCATCTCTTCCTCGGTCATGTGGAGGATGGAACGGCCGCGATAGCGAACGTCACCGCCCTCAATCTTTCCCGGAGGCATCGAGATGAGGCCCATGATAGTCATGGCGGTCACGGACTTACCGGAGCCGGACTCGCCGACGACACCCAGAGTCTCGCCGCGATCGAGTGTGTAGGACACACCGTCGACAGCGCGGACGACGCCATCCTCGGTATGGAAATACATCTTAAGGTCATCGACCTCGAGCAGATGCTGGCCCTCGGGAACCGGCTGGTCCTTCAGGTCCACATAGTTCTTGTTCTTCTTCATCCTTATGCGTCCTTCATCTTGACGTCGAGGGCGTCGCGCAGACCGTCACCCAGCAGGGTGAAGGCGAGCACCGTCGAGAGAATTGCCAGACCGGGCATGATCATCATCCAGGGAGCAGTCAGAAGATACTGCTGACCGTCCTGAATCATAGAGCCCCACGAAGGCGTAGGCGGAATAACGCCCATACCGAGGAAGGACAGAGCGGACTCGGTCAGAATAGCGCCACCGATGTTCATGGTCGCATAGACCACGATGGAAGCAACGGAGTTCGGGAAGATGTGGCGCATAACGATACGGGCATCGGATGCACCCATAGCGCGAGCGGCGTCAACATAGTCGTTTTCCTTGACCGTCAAGATTGCAGATCGGAAGACACGGGCAATCGAGGGCCAGCCGAGAATACCGATGGCGATGAAAACATTTTGAAGACCACGGCCGATAACGGCGATCATGGCGACAACGAACAGCACGTACGGGAACGCCAGGAAGATATCCGCGAAGCGCATGATGATCGTATCCCAGATGCCGCCATAGAAACCGGCCAGGGCGCCCATGATCAGACCGATCACCGTGGAGATGGCGGTGGCCATAATACCGACGGAAAGCGAAACGCGCGCGCCGTAGATAACTCGGACGAGAATGTCGCGGCCAAGGGCGTCGGTACCAAACGGGTGCTCGGCACACGGAGCCAGCAGCGAAGTCTCGGCCATGGTCGTCGAGTCAGAAGCCGTCGGCGACCCGAGCCAGGGCTTAGCCCACAGGTCTGCGGTCAAGGCAACCAAAACGACGATGATAATCCAGCAGATACCGATAACGGCGAGCTTATTCTTGCGAAGACGCTTGAAAGCGTCGCCCCACAGCGTGCGGGACTTGGCGGGAGCAGATGCGGCCTTGGTGGCGGTAGCCTGCTCCTGAGACTGAGAATCAGTTTCCTGCATGAGACGTACCTCCCTTAGGCCTTATCCGACGGACCGCCGAGGCGGATACGCGGGTCGAGGAATGCATAGCTAATGTCGACGAGAAGGTTGATCACCATAACGACGACAACGATGAGCGTAACGCCGCCCATAACGATGGGCCAGTCGCGCATGCTAATGGCGCGGTAGACCTCAGAGCCGATACCGGGCCAGTTAAAGACCGTCTCGGTCAGGATGGCGCCCGAAAGCATGCCGCCGAAGTCGACACCAATATAGGTAACAACGGGGATGAGTGCATTCTTAAGCGCATGCTTGACGATGATCGCGCGATTGGAGAGACCCTTGGCCTTTGCCGTGCGGATGTAATCCTGATTCATGACGTCGAGTAGCTGCGAGCGCATGATGCGGGCAGCATAGGCGGTCGAAACCGAAGCCAGCGTGATGGTCGGAAGCACATAGTGCATCCAATCCTGATACTGAGAGCTGGAGCCGCCGGCACCCGAAATCGGCATGGAGAAAGCGCCGCCGGTGGCATCCTTAAGGATGACGCCAAAGAACAGCTGCAGCAGCATGCCGAGCCAGAAGGCAGGAACAGCAACGAGGATCGACGTGGTGAGCGTTACCAAAATATCCCAGAAGGAATAGCGCTTTACCGCCGAAATGATACCCGCACCGATACCCATGATTGCCTCGAGCACAATGGCGCACGCGGCGAGTTTAACCGTATACGGATACTTCTGGGCAAAGATTTCCGCAACCGGCAGCTTGCGCTGATACGAATTGCCCAGATCGCCATGAAGCAGACCATTCATGTAATTCAAGTATTGGTCCACAAGCGACGTTGGAACGGGATCGCCGTTCTCGTCAAGGATCGCGTTGCCGTCCTCGTCCGCCTGGACCAGGTGATAGCGCACGCGAAGTTGAAGCTCTACCTCGGGGGACAGAGCCTTGTCTCCACCGATCAGCTTGATCGGGTCTCCCGGCACAATATTCTGGAGGGCGAACAGAATCAACGTAACGCCCAAAAATACCGGGATGAACTGAAGCACACGTTTAACGATGTACTTACCCATACCACTCCCCTATCTAGGGATTAACCTAAATGGGATGCCGATCGCCAGACCGGCATCCCAAAATTACCATCAGCCAGTTTACCCCAGGTTAGGGAGAACTGTATGTTTCCCATGAGGTCTACGTAAATACTTGACCCTCATGGAAGCTGCAAAACTCTTAGGCGAGCTCAGCGGTACCCAGATCGGCGTGCTTCTGCGGATCGACATAGAGGTACTTGACGCGATCGGAGCCGACGATGGTGTGCGTGTAGAACATCACCGGGATAACCGGGCAGTCAGCGGCGACCATAGCGTCAGCCTCCTGCATCTTGGCGATGCGCTCGTCGTCGTCAACCGTGGCACGGGCCTCATCGACCTTGGCATCGAACTCGGAGTTGTTGTAACCAGAGCGGTTGTCGCCACCGAGGGAGTCGGAGTGGAACAGCGGGTACAGGAAGTTGTCCATGATCGGGTAATCGGCGATCCAGCCCAGACGGCCGAACTGATAGTTGAAGTTCTGATACTGCTCAAGCAGGGCAGACCACTCGGGAGTATCGGAGACGGCGGTGACGCCCACCTTGGCGAGGTCGCCGATGATGGACTCCATGATCTCCTTGTGGCCACCGTCCTGGTTGTAGGACAGGGTCACATTGATGCCACGATCGCCGTTAGCGCCAGCGGGAGCGACCTTGTCGAGGTACTCGTTAGCCTTGTCGACGTCATAGGCGCAGAACTCCCATGCGCCCTCCTTGTAGCCGGCGATTCCCGGAGGAACGATGCCGTCAGCGGGGGTACGGGTGCCCTTGAAGATGGTCTTGCAGATGGCCTCACGGTTGATAGCCAGGGAGATACCCCTGCGCAGGTCAGCGTTGTTGAACGGCTCGGCCGTGGTGTTGCACGTCAGATAGTACGTGGAAGGCTCGGAGCCGAGCAGCATGCGCTCGCCATCACCCATGGTGTAGCCATCCTTGGACTCGCCGCGGTCCTTCTTGGCGGCGTCGATCTGAGCAACGGGAACGTCGCAGACATCGAGGTTGCCGGCCTGGAACTCCTTGTAAGCGGTCTCCACGTCCTTGATGACCTGGAAGTGGATGGCGTCGATCTTGGCCTTGTCGCCATAGTAATCGTCAAACTTCTTGAGGTTGATCTCCTGACCATCCTCCCACTTGCCGTCCATCATGAACGGGCCGTTACCGACCGGGGCAAGGTAGAAGCTCTTGACATCGGACTCGGCGCACTCGGGAACCGGGGACAGAGCCGGGTGAGAGGCGACGAACGGGAAGTCGGCGTAGGCGGAAGTCAGCTTGACGACGAGGGTCTCGTCATCCGGGCAGGTAACGCCGGACAGCTCGGTAGCATTACCGGCAAGCAGATCGTCATAGCCCTCGACCATGGAAAGGTGGTAGGAGACCTCGGAAGGACCATACTCGGTAGCGATGGCTGACTTAGTGTTGACCAGGCGCTCCCAGCCGAGCTTGAAGGACTTGGAGGTAACGTCGTCACCGTTGTGGAACTTAGCCTTCTTGATCTTGAAGGTGAACTCGGTGGCGTCGTCGTTAGCCTCAAAGGACTCGCAAGCCAGCGGAACGATCTCGCCCTTCTCGTTATCGTACTCCGTCAGAGCGTCGAAGAGCTGGTACTCGACCTGAGTGCCCTGATCCTCCTGGACGTTGTAGGGGTCGATGCAGACCGGGTTGTTGATGTAGAAGTTCAGCGTCGAACCGGACTCAGAACCGGAAGCGTCGCCGCCCTTCTTGCCGCATGCGGCAAGAAAAGCCATGGAGCTCGCAGCAAGGGTACCGCCGACAAAGGCGCGACGACCCATAACGGGCTGGTGGAACATAGAATCAGCCATGCCATCCTCCTTATGAGATAGGACAAAGTGAATTCGGCCGGGCAACGTCGAGACAGCCCTTTCGAACCATTCAAACGCGGTCCGCCGTTATGGCTGGTTATGCAGTGCGGACCAACGTTTCGCAATACAGTAGCGCATTTTATGCACAATATGGCGCTAATTCCGGTTAACGGTCGAGAATTTCTTTAGTTGGGCGAAGTATGTGGGGATATTTTGACTCTGTTACAAGTCTGTAAACAAAAAGGGTCCCGCACGTGCGGGACCCTTTACAAACGTATATACGCCGATGCTTAGTAGCCGACGATGCCCTGCGGGAAGAAGAACATGCACAGAACGACACACACGGCAAATACGACAGCCATGATGACGGTCAGGCGATCGAGGTTCTGCTCCATGACGCCCGTGGCAGAGCTGGAGTTATACAGCGAGCTAGCGATCATATCCGAAACGCCGGTGCCCTTACCGGAATGCATCAGGACGAGAATCGTCAACGCCACGGCAGAGACAGCCCAAACGACAAACAGAAGAATCTGAAACGGACCCATAGATAAGCTCCTTAATAGAACAATTCAAACTCCAGTACTGTACCACAACCCCCAGCACTCCCCCACCTGCCATTTGGGGACGGGGTAGAAATGGCAGAAATACCAAAAAGGGGGTTGTCCGGTTGCGGACAACCCCCTTACTAGAAAACGGTATTTGTTTTCTATTAGGCCTCGGTGGCGAGTACGCGACCCGTCATCTCGGCGGAAGGCTCAATGCCAGCCATGGTGAGCATGGTCGGAGCGATATCGGAAAGACGGCCGTCCTCGATACCGGTGAGCTGCGCCTTCTCATCAACGATGATGAACGGCACACGGTTGGTGGTGTGAGCCGTAAACGGATGCTTGGAACCGTCGGAAGCAACGTCAAACATGTGATCGGCGTTGCCGTGATCGGCGGTAATCAGCGCAAAGCCGCCCTTGGCGAGAATCGCCGGGACAACCTTGGACAGGGCATCGTCAACAGCCTCGACGGCCTTAACGGCAGCGTCGAAGACACCGGTGTGACCAACCATGTCGCAGTTTGCGAAGTTCACGATGTAGAAATCAGCGCGATCCTCGTTGATAGCGGCAACAAGCTTCTCGGTAACCTCGGGAGCGCTCATCTCGGGCTGCAGATCGTAGGTAGCGACCTTGGGGGAAGCGACGAGCACGCGCTCCTCGCCCTCCTTGGGCTCCTCGATGCCGCCGTTGAGGAAGAACGTCACGTGGGCGTACTTCTCGGTCTCGGCGGTGTGCAGCTGCTTCAGGCCATTGGCGGCGATAACGTCGGCCAGGACGTTCTCGGGGAACGTCTTGGGGAAGGCGACCTCGACGTCAAACGTCGGATCGTACTCGGTCATCGTCACGAAGTGCGAGAGCTTAATCTGCTCGCGCTCAAAGCCATCGAACTCCTTGTCCGTGAACACGCGGGTCATCTGACGAGCGCGGTCGGGACGGAAGTTGAAGAAGATGGCCGCGTCGCCCTCGTGGATGCCCTCGTTGTGGGCCGCGAAAGGCTCGACGAACTCGTCGCCGCGCGGATCCTTCTCGTAGTAGGCCTTGATACCGGCAACGGGGTCGGTATCGGCATCGGACGCGTTAACCATGACGTCGTAGGCGCGCTGGATGCGCTCCCAACGGTTGTCGCGGTCCATGGCCCAATAGCGGCCCGAAACGGTGGCAACGCGAGCGTCGCAACCGGTCTCCTCGGAGATCTTAGCCAGGAAGGCGCAGAACTCGCTCATGTAGCCGGCACCGGACTGCGGGTCAACGTCGCGGCCATCCATGAAGGCGTGGACGCGAACGGTCTTGACGCCATGCTGGGCAGCCATCTTGACCAGAGCCTCGACGTGGTTCATGTGAGAATGAACACCGCCAGGGCTCATAAGGCCCATGAGGTGGAGAGTCTTGCCGTCAGCCTTGACGTCGTCCATAGCCTTGACGAAGACCTCGTTCTTGGCGATGGAGCCGTCCTTGATGGCATTGTTGATGCGCGAAAGCTCCTGGAACACGATGCGGCCGGCACCGATGTTGAGGTGGCCTACCTCGGAGTTGCCCATCTGACCGTCGGGAAGGCCCACGTCCTCGCCCGAAGCACCGAGCGTGGTGTGAGGATACTTCTCGTACAGGCTATCAAGGAAGGGCGTCTTGGCAGCGGCGACGGCGTTCTCGCCATCGGCCGGAGCAAGGCCGCAGCCATCCATGATGATCAGGAGTGCAGGAAGATGACGCTGTGCCATATGTCCTACTCGCCTGCCTTGACGACCATAGAGGCGAAGTCGGCAGCCTTGAGCGAAGCGCCGCCCACGAGGGCGCCGTCAACGTCGGGCTTGGCGACGAGCTCGGCAATGTTGCCGGGCTTAGCGGAACCACCGTACAGGACGCGGATACCGTCGGCGAGCTCCTCGCCAAACATCTCCTTGAGGGTCTCACGGATAGCGCCGCAGACCTCCTGGGCGTCCTCAGCGGTAGCGGTCTTTCCGGTGCCGATGGCCCAGATGGGCTCGTAGGCGACGACGACCTGCTTGGGGCAGGTGATCTCAAGTCCAGCAAGGCCAGCCTTGACCTGGTTCACGACGTGCTCGACATAGGTGCCAGCCTCGCGGACCTCGAGGGACTCGCCGCAGCAGAAGACGGGAACAAGACCGGCGGCAACGAGGGCCTTGGCCTTCTTGTTCTGGTCCTCGTCGGTCTCGTGGAAGTAGTCGCGACGCTCGGAGTGGCCGATGATGCAGTAGGTGCAGCCAGCGGACTTGAGCATGTCGCAAGAGGACTCACCGGTGAAGGCACCCTTGGCCTCCCAGTACACGTTCTGTGCACCGAGGGCGATGGGGGCAGCCTGAATGCGGTCATGAACCGTGGTGATGTCAATGGTCGGAGGGCAGACGAGCACCTCGACGCCAGCCGGAACCTCGGGCAGAGCCTGAGCCAGCTCGTCGGCGAGCTTGGCGGCCTCAGCGACGTCGTTGTTCATCTTCCAGTTACCAGCGATAAGAAGGGTGCGACTAGGCATCGAGAAGCGCCTCCACTCCGGGCAGGGCCTTACCCTCGACGAGCTCCATGGAAGCGCCACCACCGGTGGAGATCCAGCTCATCTTGTCGGCCAGGTTGAACTTGTTGACAGCCGCGACAGAGTCGCCACCGCCGATGATCGAGGTGCAGTCGGCCTCGGCGACGGCCTCGGCGATAGCCTGGGTGCCGTGAGCGAAGTTGTCGAACTCGAAGACACCCATGGGGCCGTTCCAGAACACGGTCTTGGCACCCTTGACGGCCTCGGCGTAAAGCTCCTCGGTCTTGGGGCCGATGTCCATGCCCTCACGATCGTCGGGGATAGCGTCGGAAGCGACAACCTCGGGGACAGCGTCCTCGCCAAAGTGATCGGCAACGCGGTTGTCGATGGGGAGCAGGATCTTGACGCCCTTCTCCTCGGCCTTCTTGAGCATCTCGCCAGCGCGCTCGACCCAGTCCTCTTCCTTGAGGGACTGACCGACGGTCAGGCCCTGAGCCAGGAAGAAGGTGTAGGCCATGCCGCCACCGATGATCAGGGTATCAGCGGAGTCGATGAGGTGATCGAGAACGCCGATCTTGGAGGAAACCTTGGAACCGCCGACGATAGCGACGAAGGGGCGCTCGGGCTCGGCGAAGATGCCAGTCAGCGTGTCGACCTCCTTCTCGAGCAGGAAGCCGGCGACGGCAGGCAGGTAAGCGGCGGGACCCACGACGGAACCCTGGGCGCGGTGAGCGGTACCGAAAGCATCGAGAACGAAGACGTCACCATAGGAAGCGAGCTTCTTGGCGATCTCGGGATCGTTCTTCTTCTCACGCTTGTCAAAACGGACGTTCTCGAGAACGAGGACCTTGCCCGGCTCGACGGCGGCAACAGCCTCAGCAGCCTTCTCGCCGTAGGTGTCGGCGACAAAGGCAACATCGAGACCAGAGAGCTCAGCGAGCTTCTTGGCGACAGGCTCAAGGGAGAGCTCGGGCTGGAAGCCGGTGCCATCGGGACGGCCGAGGTGGCTCATGAGGATGACGCGAGCGTTGTGCTCAACGAGGTAGTTGATGGTGGGCAGGGCAGCCTTGATGCGGGTGGTGTCGCCAACGACGCCATCCTTGATAGGCACGTTGAAGTCAACGCGGACGAGAACGCGCTTGCCGTCGACATCGATGTCGCGGACGGTCTTCTTGGTAAAGGCCATGTTTGCTTCTACCTTTCGTACGTGTCTGCCTCCCATTACGGCAGACGATTTCCTATAAAAAGGGCGCGACCCTAGGGTGTAAGCCCTATGAGGCCGCGCCCTTCTTTAGACGCTCAACGAGCTATTCGCTAAAAGCTAAATTAAGCAACGAACTTCTCGAAGTACTTGATGGTGCGGACCATCTGAGAGGTGTAGGAGTTCTCGTTGTCGTACCAAGAGGTGACCTGAACGAGGGTCTGGCCGTTGCCGAGGTCAGAGCACATGGTCTGAGTGGCGTCGAAGATGGAGCCGTGGGTCTCGCCGATGATGTCGGTGGAGACGATGTCGTCCTCGTTGTAACCGAAGGTCTCGGAGATGGTGGAAGCGTAGGCCTTCATAGCGGCGTTGACCTCGTCGACGGTGACCTTCTTGTCAACGACAGCGTAGAGGTTGGTGATGGAGCCGGTCGGCGTCGGGACGCGCTGGGCGGCACCGATGAGCTTACCGTTGAGCTCGGGGAGAACCAGGCCGATAGCCTTGGCAGCACCGGTGGTGTTGGGGACGATGTTGACGGCGCAGGCGCGGCTACGACGCTTGTTGCCCTTGCGCTGCGGGCCGTCGAGCGGCATCTGGTCGCCGGTCCAGGCGTGAATGGTGGTCATGATGCCGGACACGATGGGAGCGAAGTCGTTCAGACCCTTGGCCATCGGGGCGAGGCAGTTGGTGGTGCAGGAAGCAGCGGAGATGATGTTGTCCTCAGCGGTCAGCGTCTCGTGGTTGACGTTGTACACGA
Organism: Collinsella sp. AF23-2; assembly: GCF_003459245.1. Classification (GTDB taxonomy): domain Bacteria; phylum Actinomycetota; class Coriobacteriia; order Coriobacteriales; family Coriobacteriaceae; genus Collinsella. The sequence continues at coordinate 35,893 of NZ_QRVG01000008.1, read as the reverse complement.
TGGTGGGCAGATCGCTGCCGGCCGGAGCGGAGATGACGACCTTCTTGGCGCCAGCGTTGATGTGGGCCTGAGCCTTAGCCTTGCTGGTGTAGAAGCCGGTGCACTCGAGAACGACGTCGACGTCGAGGTCGCCCCAAGGCAGGTTGTTGGCGTCGGCCTCCTTGTAGATCTTGATCTCCTTGCCGTCAACGGTGATGGAATCCTCGCCAGCAACGACCTCGTGATCGCGAGCGTAGTTGCCCTGCGTGGAGTCGTACTTCAGCAGGTAAGCGAGCATATCGGGAGAGGTGAGGTCGTTGATAGCGACGATCTCGGAGCCCTCATGACCGAACATCTGACGGAAAGCCAGACGACCGATGCGACCGAAGCCGTTAATAGCAACCTTTACTGCCATTGTGTCTCCTTTCGTAAGGCCCCCGCAAGCTACAGCGCCCGCCGTTGAGGCCCACAAACTAACCACTCGCCTAATATACCTTTTTTTTGACTTGAATTTCACGAGAATAGTCGAAATTGAAAATCAAATTTACGTTAAAACGTTTTAAAGAATAAAATAGCAGCTAAATCCGTATATAAGTCGATACTTTAAACTACCGATTTGCTTCAATGAGCTTTTCAAGCCTCAAAACTCGATGGTAGAGGGCCGACTTCGACAAGGGAGGGTCAGCCATCTCCCCTAAATCACGCAGCGACAGATCGGGATAGCGCTCGCGCAGGTCGCAAAAGACCGCCAAGGCATCCGGAAGCGCATCGCGAAGGCCGCGCTGCTCGAGCTCATCGATAAGCGCAAGCTGATGTTGGGCAGCACCGGCGCTTCTGGTCTGGTTGGCGAGCTCGGCGTTCACGCGACGGTTCACATCGTTCTTAACCAACTTGACCGCGCGCGCCTCCTCAATCTCGGCAACGCTGCGCTTGGCACCAATCAGCTTTAATAGATGCTCGATTTCCTCGGCGCTCTTAATGTACACGGCATATGACCCCCGCCGTGCATTAACACGAGCATGGACCCCAATCTGCCCCAACAGGTCGCAAAGCCCCTTAGCATATTGCTCGCCCTGCACCGCGATCTCCAAATGAAAATCGCCGCGTGGATCGGCCACGAAGCCGCCCGCGATGAGCGCGCCGCGGATGTAGGCAAGCCTGCAGCAGGGACGGGCAACGATGTGTCGGGGAACACCAGCAACGAGCCCTCCCCTGCGGTCTAGAATGCCCAGCAGCACCAGAGCCTTGTCCAGGTCGGGTTGATCGGGCAGGGTAATGAGATAGTTACGGACCTTATGCAAGACCGATTTACGAACGGTGAATTCCGTTTTGAGCTTAAGAATGCGATGCGTCAGCGTGATCATCGTGCGCGCGACGGCTCCCGTCTCGGTCGCGACCGTCAAACGATACCGCCCGGAGCCGGCCAACGAAAGCGTACCGCTCACACGCGTCAGGGCGGCAAGCGTCGACAAATCGCAGTATTCACATTCGGGTTCGCAGCGCGCAAGCTCGTCACGCACCTCGGCGGTAAACGACATGCAGGCCTATGCTTTCGTGTTGGCGCGCGACAAGTCGCGATGGGAAATGCTCACGTGATACTGGGCGCCTTCCAAATAACGTGCCGTGGCCTCGGCGATGGCAACGCTGCGGTGCTGACCGCCCGTGCAACCGATGGCAATAGAAAGCTGCGGCTTGCCCTCTGCGATATAACCGGGCATGACCGTATCGAGCAGCTGCGTCCAGGCCTTCCAGAACTCCTGCGTCTTAGGATGGTCCAGAACAAAGTCGGAGACTTTCTTATCGAGACCGGTCATGGTGCGCATCTCGGGATCGTAGAACGGATTGGGCAGGAAGCGAACGTCAATCATAATGTCCGCCTCGACGGGCATACCGTGCTTAAAGCCAAACGAGAACACGTGAACGTCCATGAGCTGCTGGTCGGACAACTCGGAGAACGCCATGCGCAATTTGTTGCGCAGCGCAGAGGTGCGTAGGCGGCTCGTGTCGATAATCATATCGGCTCGATCGCGCACACCCTGCAGCTGCAGGCGCTCGCGCTGAATCGCATCGGCCGTAGTCTCCCCCGGCTTGGCAATGGGATGACGGCGGCGATTTTCGCTGTAGCGACGAATCAGTACCTCGTCAGAAGCCTCCAGGAACACGATGTCGCAGCTCATCTCGCGCTCTTCGAGCGCGGCGACCGCATCGAGCAGCTCATCGAACAAGCCCTGGCTACGCAAATCGCAGGTGACGGCGAGATGCCTGCCCACGCCCGTATTAATGCCGACGAGCTCGGCAAGCTGGGCGATCAGACGCGGAGGCAGGTTATCGATGCAAAAATAGCCCATGTCCTCGAACACGTGCATGGCCTGCGTGCGGCCCGATCCGGACATTCCGGTGATGATGACGATATCGGGGATGCGCTCCGAGCGCTCCGCCGCATCCATGGCATCTCCCTTTTGCATGTGCTGCCTCCCAAAAACAAGCGCGGGACCCAGCAACCCAGATCCCGCGCGGTCAATTGCCTATATTGAGTATACCGCCCCGAGCGGATACGAGGCCTGTCTTACGCCTCAAGCGCAGCCTTGAACCAACTCGTAATACTCGTGGGGTGCGTGATGGCGGTGCCGACGACAACGGCCCAGGCGCCAGCATCGATCGCAGCGCGAGCCTCCTCGGGCGTGTGCACGCGGCCCTCGCAGATGATGGGAAGACCGGGGAATTCCTCGGTCGCCTGACGCAGGAGTGGCAGGTCGGGGCCATCGGCCATGGTGCAGTCGATGGCGGCGACGCCGTGAGAAAGCGTGGTGGATACCAGGTCGAAGCCCATATCAACCGCACGGCGAATGTCCTCGATGGTGGCACAATCCGCCATCAGGAGCACGCCCTCCTCGTGCAGCGGGCGGAAGGTATCCTCGACGGTCTTGCCATCGGGACGCGGACGATCGGTGGCGTCGATCGCCACGATATCGGCACCGGCAGCAACGCAGGCGCGAGCGTGACGCAGCGTCGGCGTGATGTAAACGCCCTCGTGTCCATCCTTCCACAGGCCGATGACGGGAACCTCACAGCGACCCTTAATAGCGGCAATGTCGGCAAGGCCCTGACAGCGAATGGCGGCGGCGCCGCCAAGCTCGCAAGCGCGAGACATTTGAGCCATGGTCTCGGGCGTACGAAGCGGCTCGCCCATATACGCCTGAACGCTCACGACGAGCTTGCCCTTCAGGGATTGAATCAAAGGATCAACGGTCATGTGCGACTCAACCTTTCTCAAAACAGCCTTCTGAGACACCGCACCTTGACGTTCAAACCGTCGCTCGCGTACCGAAGTACGCTTCGCTCCTCTTTCACGTCAATCTGCGGCACCTCAGAAGGCGCACTTGGTAGTTATGTTTACTTCAACGAGGCAAGAAGATGCTCAGCGGCACCGATGAGCGGAGCATCGCCCTCCAGAGAACCGATGAGGATCGGCGTGTCCTGAAGCGGATCGAGCGCCTGGCTGGCATAGCCCTCGTGCACCGAATCCTTCCACGTCTGCGAACGCCAATCGGGACCTTGGTGAATCACGCCGCCCGAAAGCACGATGACCTCAGGGTCCAGGATGTTAGCGAGCGAGCCCAAGCTGGCACCCAGCGCAAAGCCGGCATCATGGATGACCTCGGTCGCCTTTGCGTCGCCTGCACGGCACAGGTCGTTCACATCGCGACCGACCGAAGGACGGCTGGGGTCGACGCGGCCAAAGCGCTCATCGTACATACGACCAATGGAAGTGCCCGAAGCAACCGACTCCAGATGGCCGGAACGCCCGCAGGCGCAGGGAATGCCGGCGGCAGCCGAGCACTCGATGTGGCCCATATGGCCAGCAGCACCATGGAAGCCCTGCATCACGCGGCCGTTCTCGACATATGCGCCGCCGATACCCGTACCGATGCCAAGACACAAGACGGAGAACTTGCCCTTGCCGACACCCCAGTGGGCCTCGCCCAGAGCATGAGCCTGCACGTCGCCCACAACGGCAACGGGAAGACCAAGGTCCTCGCGCAGACGCGGCCCCAACTGAACGCCGGACCAGCCGGGCATGATCTCATTGGCATACGCAATGGCGCCCGTCTTGGGATCGACGACGCCTGCGGCACCGATACCGACACCGAGAACCTCGACATCGGGATTCGCCTCAAGAGCGGCCTTGATAGACGCCTCGATACGCTGGAAGACGGCCTCGCCGCCCTCTTGGGCCTCTGTGGGAACCTCGGCCTCAAAAACGGGATGGGGCACACTACCGTCAGCCGGGTACTCCATGATGGCAGTCGCAATTTTAGTTCCGCCGATATCGACAGAGCAGACGTACTTGTTCTCCATGTCGCTCTCCTTCGGAGATAAAAACAACTACAGGAAATGCGCCGTCAGGCTAGCCGTCACAGCGCAGTAAAGGTTTTCCAGGTGTCCGAGATCGCCGAGAAACCGTGTGGCCATTGACCTAATGGGTCATGGCCACACGGTTGAACGGCGAGGTCGGGTGCCTGGGAAGCTTTACAGGAGACCGTTGTCCTGAAGGACCTTCCTAATCGCCTCGACGTTCTCGCCGGTCATGGCCTTCACCGGGCGCGGCATGGTCGGGCTGTCGAAGATGCCCATGAGGTTCATAGCGGTCTTGAAGGCGCCGACGCCACCGGCATAGCCCTGGACGCCCGAGGTGACATCCCAGATGTGGGAGATCTCGTTGAGGCGATCCTGCTCGGCCTTGACGGTAGCCCAGTCACCGGCCTGAGCGGCCTTCCACTGGCGCACGTAGCCCTCGGGCTCAACGTTGGCAAGGCCCGGGACAGAACCGTCGGCGCCACCGAGGTAAGCGCCGTCGACGACAACCTCGTGACCGGTGAGGATACTCATCGGATGGCCGTTCTTCTCGTTCTCCTGAACGAGGTAGCGGAACGAGATGTCATCACCCGAGGAATCCTTGACGCCAGCAAGGACGCCCTCGGCGCCGAGCTTGGCAAGGAGCTTCCAGGGGAGCTTGGTGTGAACGCAGACGGGAATGTCATAGGCAAAGATGGGCAGGTCGAGCTCCTCGTGCAGGATGCGGAAGTGCTCCTCGACCTCGGTCATGCCCTGCAGGGCATAGAACGGGCAGGTGGCGACAAGCGCATCGGCGCCCAGCTCCTGAGCGACCTTACCGTGCTCGATCATGCGCTCGGTCTCGGTATCGATGATGCCGACCAGAACAGGCACGCGGTGATCGACGATGCGCACGGCCTCGGCGATAATCTGGCGACGGCGCTCGTCGGTGGAGAAGACGACCTCGCCCGAGGATCCCAGGAAGAACAGGCCATCGACGCCGGCATCGATCATGCGGTTGATGCTGCGCTCAAAGGAGACAACATCGAGCTGGTGATCTTCGGTATCGGGAACAACGACGGGAGGGATAACGCCGGTGAATTTCTGAGTTGCCACAAGAATCTCCTTAGTTGTCTGGCGGGCGGCCCTATGCCACCCACTCTTGTTGGCAGTGTCCAGGCCGTCTAGGCCAAAGAACACGGGTAGAACGTTTGGTTAAAAAAGTCGATGACTTCGTTTTCGAACGCGTTGATGCGCTCATGAGCGTATTTGGCATAGATGATATGCCTCCGGTCACACTCAAGACCGTTGAATACGGCAAACTGGCCCTTGGGATCACTCACGGCATCCATGAGCGATGTGCCCATGAGCACCGATCCACGCACCCGAGACGACAACGCCTCGAGGCCACCGGGAATTGGATTGGCAACCGCCGTGCAGGCGAGGCCCCGCTCGTCCAGAGCAGAAACCGCCAGCGCGACTCCGCCGCCAAGGCCCTCGCCCCATGCAAAGATGCGGTCGGGGTCCACGCCATCAAGATTGCGCGCCACCTTCGCCATCGCGCAACCCCAACGGACGCGCTTGACAAAAGCAGGAGAGGCAATCCCCTGCTGCAGCTCGCTGGATCCAATCGCCTCATCGTCCAGCGCAAGCACGGCATATCCCATGGCCGCAAACCTCGTCATGTGATGCCATCCCCGCACGGGTCGGTCGATGTCGTGAAACATCAGACATAGCGGCACAAGCTCGGATGCTCGGGCGCGACCGGCAGGCTCGATCAAACGTGCGTGGACCACATCGCCACCAAGCTCAAAGGAAACCTCGGAGTAGCGGGCATACGGATTGGCAAAATCGATCGCCGTAATACTCGGCCCGCAAACCTCAAGGTCCGAAGCGGCTATCTCTAATTCGGAAACATCCGCAGAAGCATCACCGCGCCAATCCCGGAAATCAGCGAGCCTTGACGAGACCGTTCCGGGAATCCCCACAAGGTCGGAGACAATCAGCTCATTGACATTGCTCTCGCACTTAGACATGAGCCTCCCCTCCCTTGCAGAAAAACGGAATGATCAGATCGTCAAAATCCTGAATCTCCTCGTGGCCAAAGCCTTCAAAGAACTCATGACGCTTTTCACAGGTCAGGTTGTTATAGACCGCAAACTGCGTCGCTGGCGGACAGACGGTATCGGCTGTGCCGGTGCCAAACAGCACGGGGCATTTGACCATAGGGGCAAAGTTCTTGGAATCGAAGTACGCCAGCTTGGCATAGGCTTCGTCGATACGAGTCGAGTCCTCGTCAAACCAGCGAGACCAATAGCGCAGGCCCTCGTAGGCAATGTCGTCGGCATCCAAATCCCAGACCAGGCGGAAATCCGACAGGAAGGGATAGAGGATGGCGGCGCGATTGATAAGCTCGCTGTTAAGTGCACAGGTCGCAATGCCCAAACCGCCGCCCTGCGACGCGCCGTTCACAAACACACGGGCAAGATCGATGCCCTCGAGCTCGCGAACGATGCGGCACAGGATGCGAATATCTTGGTGCAAGCGGACATAGTAGAGGTTGGCCGGATCGCCGTCGATACCGGCGACGATATGGCCCGCGACCGTTGTGCCCTCAAATCCACCAATGTCCTCGGAGGGACCTCCTTGGCCGGGGCAGTCGAGGGCGATGAGTGCCATGCCCATGCCCGCAAACGACGCCTGCTCAAACCAGCTGCGGCTTGCACCCGGATACCCATGGAACTGAAGTACCAATGGCACGGGCTCGTCCGAGACGGGTTTAAGGTACTTGGCATGCAGGCGAGCGCCACACATGCCGGTATACCAGAGGTCGAAAAGCTGGCAGGTCACGGCATCGGTGACCGATGCCGTCTCGATCGCATAGTCAAGCCCGACGGCGTCGGCCTCGGCCATGCGGTCCTTCCAAAAGAGATCGAAATCCGATGGACGGGGCATAGCGCCTCGATATTCACCAAATTGCTGTTGTAGCTCCTGAGCACTTGGCATGGCTCGTGAACCCAACCTTTCGAAATCGCAACGGAGGTGCGCCCGGCAAGGGAACCGGGCGCACGGGAGGGAAAGCGAGGCTACTCGCCGAGCTTGGGATGCAGCAGCGACGGCGCAGCGCCGAGCAGCATCTTGGTGTAGGGGTCCTGGGGGTGCTGGAAGACCTGCTTGGCCTCGCCCTGCTCGACGATCTTGCCGCCATTCATAACGATGATGTCGTCAGAGATATAGCGGACCGTCTGGATGTCATGGCTGATGAACACCATGGCCAGGCCGAGCTCCTTCTTAAGGTCGGTCAGCAGGTTCAGAATCTGCGCGCGGACCGAAACGTCCAGAGCCGAGGTGGGCTCGTCGGCGATGATGGCATCGGGGTTCAGCGACAGGGCACGGGCAATTGCGACGCGCTGGCGCTGGCCGCCCGAAAGCTGACCGGGAAGAACCTCGGCGGCGGAGCTGGGCAGACCGGTGAGCTCCAGGAGTTCCTTGACGCGCTTCTCCTGCTCGGCTTCGGTGCCCAAGTTGTGGACGCGCATGGGATCGAGCAGCTGCTCGCGAACGACCATGCGGGGGTTGAGCGCCGTGGCCGGGTTCTGGAACACGACCGAGATGACGCGACCCATGTGGCGACGGTCCTCGGCGGTACGTTTGGTAACGTCCTTGCCCTTAAAGTAGACCTTGCCGCTCGTGGGGGCCTGCAGGCCGCACATGACGTTGGCGGTGGTGGACTTACCGCAACCGGACTCGCCGACGATGCCGATGGTCTGTCCGGGCATGAGCTTAATCGTTACACCCTGGACGGCGTGAACCAGGTTGGGGTGCAGGATCGAGCCGGTACGGGTCCTAAAGGTGACGTGAACGTCATCAAGGAAGATGATCGGCTCGACGCCGTTGACTGCGGTCTCGCTCATCTACATCACCTCCGCGTGAGGGGTCAAACCATTTGCCTTGAGCACCTCGTCGGGGAGCTCGGAATAGAAGTGCTCGGTGCCAGGCACGCGCTTGAAGACCGGACGGGTGTCCAGGCCAATACGCGGATGGCTCGAGCGGGGCGCGAAGCGATCGCCCTTGGGGAAATCGCGCGGGCTCGGAACGGCGCCGGGCACCTGGTGCAGACGGCCCGAACCGCTCTCGATGGACAGAACGGAACCCAGAAGACCGCGGGTGTACTCGTGAATCGGGTTGGTGAGCAGCTCCTTGGTGGGTGCCTGCTCGATAACCTGACCGGCATACATAACCGTGATGTTATGGGCGACCTCGGCGACCAGCGCCAGGTCATGCGAGACGAAGATCATGGCAAAGCCGAGCTTGGCCTGAAGGTCGTTGAGCAGCTTGATGACCTGCTTCTGGACGGTAACGTCCAGAGCGGTCGTGGGCTCGTCGCAGATGACCAGCTTGGGGTCGCGGGTAAGGGCCATAGCAATCAGAACACGCTGACGCTGGCCACCGGAAAGCTCATGCGGGTAGCTCTCGAGCGTACGCTTGGGGTCGAGGCCCACGAGCTCCAGAAGTTCCTCGGCGCTGCGGGTGCCGCCGCGCTTGGTGAGCTGCTTCATCTGGGCAGAGATGAGCATGGAGGGGTTGAGCGAGGACAGGGCGTCCTGATAGACCATAGCGATATCGGTACCGCGCAGGCCGAACCACTCCTTCTTGCTCATCTTGAGCAGGTCGCGGCCCTCCCAGAGGACCTCGCCGGAAAGGTGCTCGTCATCGTCGGTCAGGCCCATGATGGCCAGCGTGGTGATGGACTTACCGCAACCGGACTCGCCCACCAGGCCCATGGTCTGACCAGGACGGACGTCAAAGTTGACATGGTCGACGACGTTGATATCGCCGTGGTGCTCGAACTGAATGCAGAAGTCACGGACCGAGAGAATCGGTTCGACAGACTCGTCAGGCACATGGCGATCGTCACGCTTGAGCTCGACATCGCGCAGGGCGCCAAGGCGAGCGGAGAGGGACTGGGCCTGCTCCTTGTAGGCGCGAACGGGGTCGGAGACCAGCAGGTCGGCCTCGCGACGCTTGGAGGAATCGGTCGGATCCAGGGCGGCGGAGGGAGCAGCGGCCATGGCGTCGGTAATGCCCTCGGAGAGGATGTTGAGCGCCAGGCAGGTGATCATGATGGCCAGACCCGGGAACAGTGCCTGCCACCAACGGCCAGCGAGCACGCCGCCGCGGGCGTCGGCGAGGATGTTGCCCCAGGTAGCGGTGGGCTCCTGGATACCAGCGCCGATAAAGGTCAGCGAGGCCTCGAAGATGATGGCGTCGGCGACCAGGGTAACGGTGAAGACCATGATCGGGGCGATGCAGTTACGCAGAACATGCTTGATCAAAATCCACGGAGCCTTGGCGCCGGAAACGATGACCGCGCGGACATAGTCCTCGCCGTACTCGGACACGATGTTGGCGCGCACGATACGGGCAATCTGCGGAGTGTACATAAAGCCGATGGCGAAGATGATCGACGGCACGGAGTTGCCCAGGATGGAGACGAAGACGGCTGCGAGGGCGATGCCCGGGATAGACATGATGATGTCCAGGATACGCATGATCGTCTCGGAAACGGCCTTGCGCGAAACCGCCGCAAGGGCGCCCACGACCGAGCCGCAGACCAGAGCCATGGCAGTGGCGCCAAAGCCGATAATCAGCGAGTAACGACCACCGTAGAGCATGCGCGACAGAATGTCGCGACCCTTATCGTCGGTACCGAAGATAAATCCGTTGCCGGGAGCCTGGCGAGCCGTAAAGATCTCGACCGGGCTATAGGGGGCAAGAAGGGGTGCCAGAATCGCAGTCAGGGCGACCAGCACCAACACGACGGCGGCAATCTTAGAAGACAGCGTCATCTTCTTCCAGCCACCGAGCTTGAGCCCCTTGGAGGCAGCCTTCTCGAGCTGCTCGGTTTGCTTCTCTCGAATCTTTACCATAATCTACACCGTCCTGATGCGCGGGTTGATGAGCAGGTAGAGCATGTCAACCACGATGTTGATGATGATGAAGGCAAGAGCAACGACGATGACGACGCCCTGAACCAGGTTCGCCTCGTTGCCCTGAACGCCCTGCAGGATCGCGGTGCCCATGCCGGGGAGGTTGAAGATAACCTCGATGACGACGGCGCCGCCCATGAGGTAACCGATCTTAAGACCGAGGGTGGTGACCGGGGTGATCAGCGCATTGCGAAGTACGTTGATGCCAACGACGACCTTCTCGGGAACGCCGGCGCCGCGAGCCATACGGACATAGTCCTTGTCGAGCTCCTCGACCATGGCGGTACGCACGATACGAGTCATCTGGCCCGTCAGCGGAAATGCCAAGGCGATGGCGGGCATAATCATGCGGCCCAGATAACCAGCCGGATTCGTGGTGAAGTGAGGCAGAGCACCCGATGCCGGGAGCACCTTAAGGTAGGAAGAGAACAGCAGGATCAACAGAACGGCAAGCCAGAACGACGGGGTTGCCAAGCCGGCGATGGAAAAGACGCGGATCACTTGGTCCGGCCATTTGTCGCGATACAGTGCCGCGATGACGCCGAGCAAAAACGAAACGACCGCACCGATGGCAAGGCCGATGAAGGTCAGCTGCATCGTGACGGGCAGGGCCGTGGAGATGCGCTTGGCAACGGAGTTGCGAGCAGCACCATAGGTGCCCATGTCGCCATGGATCAAATCGCCCATATAGCGCACGTAGCGCACGGGCCAGGGGTCGTCCAGACCATACTTCTCATGGTACTCGGCAACCGCCTCGGGCGAGGCACCGTCACCCAACGCCGTGTAGGCGGGGTCGGTCTTGGAGAACGACATAAGGAAGAACACCAGGACGGTGACGCCCAATGCCATGATCGGCAGCGCCACAAGACGCCTTCCAATCAAACGTAGCAAGTTGTTCACGTTCTCTCCCCTTTCTTTTGTCGGTAGGACCAACTGGTATATGAGTACGGATACTCATTACAAGACCCGAGCGACATCGAGGTCGCCCGGGTCTTTGTTTCAACTATGAGGATACGGTCCCAACGACCGACATCCTGCATACAGACTCAAGCGAGTCTTACGCCTTGACGGTCGCAACGCCCCTGAAGGACATGCTCGTCGTGCCGATGCCCTTGAAGCCATCGAGGGCCTCGCCGTTGGGCGCAGTGGACGGATCGTCCCAGGAAGCGGAGACGGTCTTGACGTGGACAACGGGGTACAGAACGGCGTTGTCGGCAATGATGTCGAAGCACTCGTTCCACTTCTTCTGCTGCTCGTCGCCCTCGGCGGCAAGAGCCTCGTCCATGAGACCGTGGAGCTTCTGCCACTCAGCGGACTCCTTCCACGGGCAACGGGTCTGCATCCAGACGTTGTCGCCGTACCACCAGTTGAGCAGCAGGTCGGGGTCGGCGCCGAAGCAGGAAGGATCGCCAGGGGCAAGGAGGATATCGTAGGCCTCGCCGCCGTCGATGGCAGCGTAGGTGGCCGGCGAGGTATCGGTCTGGATGGTCACATCGAAGCCGAGAGCGTCGAGGTCGTTCTTGACCTGGGCGGCCATGCCCTTAATCTGCTCGTTGTCGGTGGTGCGCAGGGTGATGGCACCCGGGGTGATGCCAGACTCCTCGATGAGCTTCTTAGCCTTCTTGGCGTCGGTCTTGTACACCGTGGAAGCCTCATGATAGTTGGTGAAGCTCTTGGGCAGGTAGCAGCTGGCAGCGGTGGCAAGGCCGGCGAAGGTGTTGCTGACCATCTTCTCGGTGTCGAGCGCATACATGACAGCCTGACGGACCTTGACGTTGTTCCAAGGCTCCTTGGCGACGTTGAACATGATGAAGCGGGTGCCGAAACCCTGAACGTTATCGATCTTGCAGCCGGCGCTCTCGAGCTGGTCGACGGCGTCAGCGGTAACGAGCTCCATAACGAGCGTGGAGCCCTCCTGCTGAGCGGTAACGCGAGCGGTGGGGTCGGTCAGGATGCTGTACTGGATCTTCTTATCCTCGGCAGCATACTCACCGTTGTACTCGGGGTTGGGAACCAGGGTGATCTCGGTATCGGAGATAGAGTCGTACATCCAGGGGCCGGAGCCGATCGGCTGCTTGGCGCGATCCTCCTCGGTCTGGGTGGCCGGGGTAACGCGGACGATGGCCAGACGATCCTTGAGCAGGGAGAAGTTGGGGACCTTGGTCTTGACCGTCACGGTGCTGGCGTCCTTGGCCTCGATGGACTCGAAGGGCTGGAAGAACGGAGCATAGGTAGCGGAAGCGGCGCAAGCGGTGTAGGAGGCAACGACATCGTCAGCGGTGACCTCGGTGCCATCGGAGAACTTGGCACCCTTGCGGATGGTGACCTCGAAAGTGGTGTCGTCCACAGACTTGGGATCGTCGGTGGCGAGCTCGTTGAAGGTGCTGTAGTCGTGGTAATCGATGCCGTAGAGGCCCTCGACGACGTGCCAGTTAGCACCCAGGCCCACAGCGGAGCCGGTGCTGGCGGGATCGAAGCTGGACGGAGCGTAAGCGGAACCAGCGGTGATCACGCCGCCGCCACGGTTGGCGGAATCGGTGGAACCGGAAGCGGAACCCTCGTCGCTGGAGCTGCCACCGCAGCCGGTGAGACCAAGCCCCGCGACAGCAGCGACGCTGCCGGTGAGGCCGAGGAACGAACGCCTGGACATACCCTTGTTGATGATGGCCATGTCTTCTCCTATCAATAGAGAATCTTACCCGGGAGCACCTAGACGTGCCCCCGCGCAACTTGCGGACGATATATACCTTACCTACCGACGAGCCCAACTGAGGTGCCGCGCTCGGCGACCGATACATACATACGCTTGAACGGTATTTACTACCGTTCACCGAATTCATTGACAAACGATTCGCCAGACAGTATGTATAGACGAGGTGAGATATCAGTCTTCGTCAACCCGCAGGATAGCAGGGTTGTTCACCATGGCTAGTCAAACGTTTTAGCGTTAATAAAACCCGAAATCGGCTGGTAATCGCCGTGAAATTAATGATTGAAAATCACGCAATCATGTATATCAGTTGTTTAGAGGCGTGTTTAGTTTTCGGATTGCTTTGCCGCCATCTCGGAGCGCTCGGCATTCCACGCAACAAGTGCCTCGTGGACCGCTTTGGCGACATCGGCCGGAACGCCTCGAACTTCTGCAATCTCCTGCTCGCTCGCCGCGCGCAAACGCTTCATCGAGCCAAAATGGCGCATAAGGGCACGTTTTCTGGTGGGCCCCACGCCAGGAACGTCATCGAGTACCGAAACTGTCATGGCCTTGTCGCGCAATTCACGATGGAACGTGATAGCAAATCGGTGGGACTCATCGCGCACCTGTTTAATTAGATAGAGCGAGGCAGACCCGGTCGGCAGCACGACGGGAGTCTCGTCCCAAGGCACGAAAACCTCCTCATCGGCCTTTGCCAAACCACAAACTGGTATATCGAGCCCAAGAGCCTCAAGTTGCTTGATCGCAGCGGTTAATTGCGGCTTACCGCCATCGACAACGAGCAAATCGGGGCGCGAGCCAAAGCGCTCGTCGGCCATGCGCTCGGGAGCATAGCGTCGTCCCAAAACCTCGGACATCGACACGAAGTCGTTTGCCTCGTCCAATTCGGCCTGAATTTTAAAGCGACGATACTGGCCCTTGTCGGCACGGCCGTTGGTAAATACCACCATAGAAGCGACGGTAAAAGTGCCGTGCAACGTCGAGATATCGAAGCACTCGATGCGCAACGGCGGCGCAGGCAGCGCCAGTGCACTTTCGAGCTCCAGGAGCGCTTGATTGGTGCGATCGTCAGCATACCCCGTGCGCATCATGTAGCGCATGAGGGCATGGCGCGCATTTTTGGAAGCCATATCGAGCAGGCGGTGCTTTTCGCCGCGCTGCGGCCTATGGAGATGGCAAGAGCGCTCGCGCTTGCCCGCAAGCCACTCCCCCAGCGCCTCCGCATCCTCAAGCTCGACGGAAAGGTTGACCTCAGCTGGAATATCAGCCGTCTCGTCGTAATAGCGCTTAAGAAAGCCCGACTGGAGCTCTTCCTCGTCAACATCAAGACCCTTGTCGAGAATGAACTCGCAGGTGCGAACTGTTCGGCCCTCGCGAACGACGAAGACGCAAGCGGCGGAGATGGTCTCCTCGCGATAGAAACCGATGACATCTATATCGACACTGGAGGGAAAAACGACTTGCTGACGATCGTCCAGACCCCTGATGACCTCCAAACGACGTTTGACGCGTGCCGCGCGCTCAAAGTCGAGCGCCTCGGCGGCATCCGTCATCTCGGAGGTCAGCTCATCGACGACATCCTTGCGATGGCCCGACAAAAAGTGCTCGACACGCTTGACGTTCTTGGCATAGTCTGCCGGGGAAATCGCGCCGACACACGCACCCGGGCCGCGCCCGACATGGTAGTCAAAGCAGGGGCGCCCGTTTTGCGCGCAAATCATATTGACGATGTCTTCCTCGCCCTTGTGGGACTCGACGATACGGCGACAACGACGCCACTCCGCACAGGATGCGGAGCAGATGGGGATAACCTTGCGCAGCGTATCTATCGTCTCACGTGCCGCGCGGCTATCGGTATAAGGTCCAAAATAGCGCGTTCCCGGCTTATGACGCTCACGCGTGTATTTGATAGCGGGATACAGGTCGCCCTTTGTAATGGCGATAAAGGGGTAGCTCTTGTCATCCTTGAGGTCGACGTTAAAGTACGGATGGTACTGACCAATCAAATTGCGCTCGAGCACCAACGCCTCGTGCTCGGTCTCCACCACGATATAGTCAAAGCTCGCCACCAGCTGCATCATCAGCGGGATCTTCTGGCGCTCGTCCTGCAGCGTCACGTACTGACGCATACGGGCGCGCAGGTTTTTCGCCTTGCCCACGTAGATGACATCGCCCTTGGCGTCTTTCCAAAGGTAGCAGCCGGGCTGCGTGGGAACGCGCGAAACCTGCTCGGCAAGCGTTGGAATGTTGTCGTGACCTGCCACGCGTACCTACTCGCGACGAAGCAGCGCCGAGACCTCGGGCATCTTAAAGACGAAGGCAAGACCAAAAGTTACAGCAAGCGAGACGACGCCTGCAACACAAACGTAGCCCAGGGTAATTAGGATCGAGCTGCCAAGCACTCCGACAAAGTGCTCGAGTGCCCACATGACGCCGGCGCCTGCGGCAGCACCCAGGCCACCAAGAAAAAGGCCAAAGAACCCGCCATGCAGGATAGATTTGACCTGAAGGCCACGCAGGCGACGACGCAGCCACCACAGCGAACAACCGACCAAGATCATGTAGTCAACGACATACGAAAGCGCGATTGCCGGCATACCGAAGCCCAGCACAACGCCAAACAGCAGCACCGAGCCGGCCTGGCCGATGGCGGAATACAGGCAATAGCGGCTATAGGGCTTCATGTCGAGCAAGGCAGAGAAGCTCTTCTGCATCAACACGACCACGCCGTAGAGCGGCAGCGAGAACGCCAGGTAGACAAGGAACTCGGACACCAGCGCCACGCCGGACTCATCAAACTTACCGGCACAGTAAATCATGTTGAGCGGACGCGCGAAGACAATCAGGTACAGCGCGAACGGAACCAGGAAGAACAGCATCTGGGCGACGCCACGCGAAATGCCCGTGCGAACGCTGTCGTAATCCTTCTCCTGTGCGTCGTGAGAGAGCTCGGTATAGAGCGCCGTCGAAAGCGAGGCGGCAATCAGCGCGTAGGGCAGCGTGTACCACAGGCGCGCATAGGCTATGACGGAAGGACCAGTCTCGGGCTGGACCACCAGCGCGGCAGCGTTGGTGATAGAAGTCGAGACAAACATGCACACCGTGGCGAGCAGCGTCGGGATACCGAGCGCAATCGTCTGGCGCAGTGCGGGGTCCTTAAAGTCGATATGGATATGGGGATGCACGCCGTGCTTGCCAAGCGCGGGGATCTGACATGCCATCTGAACAAAGACACCGAGGGTCGTACCGGCCGCAATCAAGATGATGCCGGCACGTTCGCCAAACTGTGCGGACACGGGCGCAAAACCCATAAAGCTCGCAATGACGATCACATTGTTGAGGACCGGGGCAAACGTCGACCAGAAGTAGTCGCGGTGTGCGTTGAGAACGCCCGAGAACACCGAGCCCAAACCATAAAACAGAATCTGGATGGCAAAGAAACGGAACATGAACGCAGCGGTATCCATGCTGCCGCCGTCACCCGAAAGAAACGATTGCGTCCAGATAAAGCCCGGGGCGAACACGGTCCCCAGCAACGAAATGCCACCCAGCACCAAAAGCAGAATGCCGAGCAGGTTGCCCACGTACTCGTTCGAGGCCTCGCGACCCTGCTCACGCCTCACGCCCATGTACACGGGCAAAAACGCCGTCACGAGCATGCCGCCCATCACGAGTTCGTAGAGCATATTGGGCAGGTTGTTGGCGACCTGATAGGAGGACGAGAGTAGCGACATGCCGATAGCGGCCGCCATTGCCCACGTGCGGATAAAACCGGTGACGCGAGACACGATGGTCAGGATGGTCATAAGCCCGGCGGAACGACCAACCGTGGAGTAGTCCGACGAGCCCATGTCGTCAGTGTCATCTCGCGACAAAGAAGCTTCAGATGAGGGTGTCTGAGGCGCAGATTCTTTTGCAAAATGAGCTCCGCACTTCAATTCTTCCTGCGGCATCGCTCAGTCCTCTCTCGTAATCGCGGCAACCGTCGCCCCGCAAAATGCAATTAAATCATCGGGTGCAAGCTCGAGCTGATAACCACGCTTGCCTCCCGAAATAAAAATGGTATCCCAAAGGACACATGTCTCATCAATGAGCGTCCGGTAGCGTTTTTTCATACCGACCGGACTGCAGCCGCCGCGAACGTAGCCAGTCGCCGCAAGCAAATCCTTCACATGCATCATGGCCAAGGACTTCTCCCCCGCGGCACGCGCGGCGGACTTTAGATCGAGCTCGTCGGCAACAGGGATGCAGCACACAACATGGTCGTTGGACGGCGTCACGCAGACCAAGGTCTTAAATCCTTGACCGGGCTCCTCGCCAAGCTGCTCCGAAATCGCGACCCCCAGGCCCGCCGACTCATCACCATCGTCTTCGTACGTATGTAGAACATAGGAAATGTCGGCGCTTTCCAGCTCGCGCATCGCATTGGTTTTTAGCGTCTTTACAGCCTTTGCCATGACATATCCTTTCCCTCGCATTCGGACGCAAGGATTAAGTATATGTCCAATTCGGCTGCATACGTCACTTCGACACAGCAAGCGCCATCGAATCACAAGGAGTCGATGGCGCCCATAAAATGAATCGCCTATTTATTGAGCATCAAGTTGAGCCTGACGCTCCCGGTCACGCCTGAGCAACGGCGCCAAAAACTTGCCCGTATAACTCTGCGGACAGTCTGCAACCTGCTCCGGTGTGCCCGAAACCACGACGGTTCCGCCGCCGTTACCGCCCTCGGGGCCCATATCGATCAGGCGGTCGGCAACCTTGATGACATCAAGGTTGTGTTCAATCACCAGCACCGTGTTGCCCGCATCGACCAAGCGCTGCAGCACATCGAGCAGTTGGCGGACGTCCTCAAAATGAAGGCCGGTCGTCGGCTCGTCCAAAATATAGAACGTCTTGCCCGTCTGGCGTCGATGAAGCTCCTTGGCGAGCTTCACACGCTGCGCCTCGCCGCCCGAGAGCGTCGTGGCGGGCTGGCCCAGGCTCACGTAGCCCAAGCCTACATCGTACAGCGTCTGGAGCTTGCGCTTAATCTGCGGGATATTCCCAAAGAAGGCCAGCGCCTCGGTGACGCTCATGTCGAGCACGTCAGAGATGGTCTTACCACGGTAGGTGACCTCAAGCGTCTCGCGGTTATAGCGTTTGCCGCCGCAGGCCTCACAGGGGACATAGATATCGGGAAGGAAGTGCATCTCGATCTTAATTTGTCCGTCGCCCTTGCATGCTTCGCAGCGACCGCCGCTCACGTTAAAGGAGAAACGTCCCGGCGAGTAGCCGCGCGCCTTCGACTCCGGCGTACTCGCAAACAACGCGCGAAGATCATCCCACAGGCCAATGTACGTAGCAGGGTTGGAACGCGGCGTGCGGCCAATCGGCGACTGGTCGATATCGATAACCTTATCGATACACTCGATGCCCTCGATTTTCTTATACGGACCCACAGGGCGCGTCGAACGGTGAATGGCATTCGTAAGGGCAGGCGCAATGGTGTCGGTAACCAGGGAGCTCTTGCCCGATCCCGACACGCCGGTAACAACCGTAAGCGTACCAAACTCGATCTTGGCGGTAACGTTTTTGAGGTTGTTGGCGCGGGCGCCCGTGATCTTAAGGCAGCCACGACCGGGCTTGCGGCGTTCATCGGGAACCCGAATCATTCGCTTGCCGGTCAGGTAGGCACCCGTCATCGAATCGGGGCACGCCATGATATCGGCAGGCGTTCCCGCGGCGACCATGTATCCGCCGTTCACGCCCGCGCCGGGGCCCATGTCGATCACATAATCGGCAGCACGAATCGTATCCTCATCATGCTCGACGACGATGACGGTATTGCCGATATCGCGTAGGCGCTCAAGCGTCTTGATCAGGCGCTCGTTATCGCGCTGATGGAGGCCGATCGACGGCTCGTCCAAAATGTACAGCACACCCATGAGGCCGGCGCCGATCTGCGTTGCCAGGCGAATGCGCTGGGCTTCGCCTCCGGAAAGCGTCGCCGAGGCACGGTCGAGGGTCAGATAGTCGAGTCCGACATCGACCAGAAAGCGCAGGCGCTCCAGGATTTCCTTAACGATGCGCCCGCCGATATATTGTTGGCGCTCGGTAAGCTCCAAGCCCTCAAAAAACTCGAGCGACTCGCGGCACGATAGACAGCAGACCTCGTAAATGGACTTACCGCCTACGGTAACGGCGAGCATCTCGGGGCGCAGACGAGCACCATGGCAACTCGAGCACGGCTCCTCGCGGATGTACTTCTCCAAGCGCGCCTTGGTGTTCTCATTCGTCGTCTCGGTATAGCGCTCGTACAGGATATTGCGCACGCCCGAGAACTTGGTGTCCCACTGGCTACGGCGCCCATCGAGCTTTTGATAGTCGACCGAAATCTTCTGGTCGCCCATGCCGTCTAAAAACGCGCGACGCACCCGCGGAGGCAGATCCTCCCACGGCGTATCGACGCTCACCTTGAAGTGCTTACAAACCGCAGCGAAAATCTGCGGATAGTAGTTAGAGTTGCCAAACAGGCTGCCAAAGACCCCGTCGGCGATCGACTTCGAGGGGTCTTCGATTAGGGCCTCGGCGTCGACCGTCTTCTTAAAGCCCAGGCCATCGCACTCGGGGCACGCGCCATAGGGCGCGTTGAACGAGAAGTCACGCGGCTGCAAGTCATCGATGGAGTGTCCATGCTCCGGGCACGCTAACGCCAGCGAATACTCCAGCAACTCGCCTTCGGTCCCCTCGGGAGCGTCGCGGTCGGGCAGCAAGTATACGTTCACATTGCCGTGCGCCAGCGCAGTCGCCTGCTCAACAGACTCGGCGATACGGCCCAGAGAGTTCTCACGGATCACGATGCGATCGACCACGACCTCGATATCGTGCTTGAACTTCTTGTCCAGATCGATCGGATCGTCGAGCGAGCGCACTTCACCGTCGACACGCACGCGGCTAAAGCCCTCGGCGCGAAGGTCCTCAAACAGTTTGGTGTACTCGCCTTTTCGCCCGCGCACCACCGGTGCCAGCACAAACGCGCGGCGGCCCTCCCCCGCCGCCAAGACCTTGTCGGCAACCTGATCGGTCGTCTGACGCTCAATGACGCGCCCGCATTCGGGACAGTGCGGGGTGCCCACACGGGCGAACAGCAGGCGCAGATAGTCATAAATCTCGGTTACGGTGCCAACCGTCGAGCGAGGGTTTTTAGATGTCGTCTTTTGGTCGATCGACACCGCCGGCGAAAGGCCGTCGATTGAATCCAAGTCGGGTTTGTCCATCTGGCCCAAGAACTGGCGCGCATAACTCGAAAGGCTCTCGACGTATCGACGCTGGCCCTCGGCATAGATAGTGTCGAATGCCAGCGAACTCTTGCCCGAGCCAGAAAGACCGGTAATGACCACGAGTTGGTCACGCGGAATGGAAACATCGATATCACGGAGGTTGTGCTCACGAGCGCCGCGAATAACGATAGAGGAATCAGACATGGAAGCTCCTTGCCTCCTATTGCATCGAATCATACTGCCGATGAGTTTAGCGCACTCGACGCGCACAGATGTTCGTAATACAAGATTCGCAGACCTTTAGCTTTGCGTATCGGGCGCTTTGTTTCTCGAAATGCCGTGGAAAGGTTACAGTAATCTAATACTGAACTTAATTTGCTGTACCAGAGGAACGTCCATGACCGAAGATATCCCCCTTGAAATCACTTCGAGCGACATGGCCAATCTGCCCATATTCATCGCCGTCCTTATCGTGGCCGCCGTCGTCGTGCGCGTGTATTTTTCAATCAAACGCAACGAAAAGCCACCCATTGCCCGCGTCTTTTGGTGCGCGACGCTCCTCATCCCGCTCGGCGTGGTAGCTGCATGGATTACGAATCAATCGCTCGTAAATGAGGGCAGCTCCCTATGGGTCCTTTCTTATTCGGCGCTCGGTGCTGCCGCCGTCATGCTTCTTGTCGAGCCCTTGGTTTCGGGACTTATCGACCAAACCGACCTTGCGACGGGAACGGTTGCCTGTATTTGCCGCGACATCCTTGTCATCGCCGCTGTTTCAGCGCTCTCGTTCGTTTCAATCGAAATTGCCTGCAACGAAACGTTCTATCGCATTCCCGCCAACTCATTCGGGTTTTCCGTCGGGTTGCTCGCGACGGTTCTGCTCTCCCTTTATTTGCTGGGACAGCGTCATGGAGGCGTCATGGTCCTCGTGCCCGTCGTCTGTTGCGTCCTTGGCATTGCCGAGCACTTCGTCATAACGTTTAAAGGCGAAGCCATCCTGCCAAGCGATATCTTGGCCCTTGGCACCGCAATGGAAGTGAGCGAGGGATACGAGTTTACCTTTACCGCCGGAATCGTAACCTCTCTCGCCCTGCTGGAGATTTCCCTGGGGCTTCTTTCGCTCATCCGACCGCGAAAGCTCCGTACGCCCACCCATGTCTTCCCCGCTATCGCCGCTAACCTCTGTGCTTTTCTGCTAGTGACCGTTGTGGGGCTCTCAGGCTTTTCCAACATCGACTTGGAGCAGGCGCTGGATTTTGGATTTGACCGTTGGCAGCCCATCACCACGTATGCGTCTCAGGGTTTTATCACTTCGTTCACCGAAATGGTCAACGAGTTGCCCATTGAGAAGCCCGAAGACTATACGCCCGATGAGGCGCAGAGCATCGAGCAGGAGCTCGCCGCCGTCTACGACAGCACATATGGCTCGAGCGAACAGCGCGCGGCGGCCGTTGCCCAGTTCAATGAAATCAAGCCGACGATTGTTGCCGTCATGAACGAGAGTTTTAGCGACCTTTCGTGCTTTGAGCAGCTCCAGGCGGCCGGGTACTTCGGCCCCGCATTCTACAACTCGCTTCCCGACACACTTGTTCGCGGCACCATGCTCGCTTCGGTCGCCGGTGGCGGAACGGCGAACTCCGAATTCGAATTTTTGACCGGAGCGACAACGGCCTTTGTCGGATTAGGCAAGATCCCCTATCAGCTGTATCAGATGAATGGCGTAAACAGCCTGGCAAAGGACCTTAAAGAGCTTGGGTATACCACTACCGCTATGCACCCGCAAAACCCCGTCAACTACCATCGAGATAAAATCTATCAGCAGCTGGGCTTTGGAGACTTTCTTTCAATCGGCGATTTCGAAGGTGCGCCCTATTACCATGCCGGCGTATGCGACTACGCCACCTACGACAAGATACTCGACCTGCTTAGAACCGACGAAGCGCCGCAGTTCATCTTTGACGTCACGATGCAAAATCACGGCGGCTACGACTATGGCACCGTTCCCGCCGAAGAGCTGACAAACTATTGGGTCGAGGGAGCCAGCGAGGGTGCCAATAGCGCGCTCAACACCTATCTCACCTGCATCAACGCATCCGACCGGGACCTCGAGTACTTTATCAACGAGCTCCGCAATATCGGCAGACCGGTTGTTCTTGTCTTTTTTGGCGACCATCAGCCGAGTGCCGCAACGACTCTCAACGACGAGCTGTACCCTCAGGAAGATACGGCAAGCCACGCTTTCCGTATCTATCAGTCGACATATCTCGTCTGGGCTAACTATGAGATCGCCGGCAATACCGAGCTCAACGTCTACGATACCGTCGGGGCAAACGAGATTGCGGCCATTACCCTTAATAAGATCGGCGCCCCGCTCACCAACTATCAAAAGGCTCTGCTTGCAACAAGGTCAGATGTGCCCACCATCAATGTCGCCGGCTATCTCGGCGCCGACGGGCTGCGCTACGACTTGGAATCTGAAGACAGCCCATACGCCTCGACGATCGACAAGCTGCAGCGCATGCAGTACCTCGAGTTTGCTAGCAAAGTTCAGTAAGCCCGCCCATTCGCTTGGGCCCATCGTATTGTAAGCGCGCTCGGCCCAAACGCATCGCAAATGACTCCCGCTCGCAAACGAGGGTACAATGACGCTCGTGTCACATCACGGGGCCCCGGCCCCAACATTTACAAAGGAGTCACACATGGGTTGCGAGCACGCACAGGCCGCCGGCGGACAAACGTCGCCGTCGCAATTTGAGGAGAACACGCTGTCCGAGGTCAAACGCGTCATCGCCGTGCTTTCCGGCAAGGGCGGTGTCGGCAAGTCGTTTGTCACCGGTGCCATCGCCACCGAGCTTGCCCGTCACGGCCACAAGGTCGGCGTCCTCGATGCCGACATCACCGGTCCCTCTATCCCCAAGATGTTCGGTATGAGCGGACGCCACGTCCATGCCCTTGGCAACCTTATGCTGCCCGAAATCTCCGAGCACGGCGTCAAGGTCATGAGCTCCAACCTGCTGCTCCAAAACGAGACCGACCCCGTCCTTTGGCGCGGTCCGGTCATCGCAGGCGCCATTAGGCAGTTCTGGAGCGAGACCTCGTGGGGTCCCATCGACTACCTGCTGGTCGACATGCCTCCGGGAACAGGCGACGTCGCGCTCACCGTCTTCCAGTCGCTGCCCGTCGACGGCATCGTCATCGTCACGAGCCCGCAGGATCTGGTCTCGATGATCGTCGCCAAGGCGGTCAACATGGCCGAGAAGATGAACGTCCCCATTCTGGGAATCGTCGAAAATATGAGCTATATCGAGTGCCCCGATTGCGGCAAGAAGATCGAAGTCTTTGGCAAGAGCAAGCTCCCCGAGGTCGCCGAGCGTTACAACCTCGAGATCCTAGGGCAGCTTCCCATCAATCCGGCACTCGCCGAGGCCTGCGATAAGGGTGAAGTCGAGACCGCGCTGCCCGATGGCATGCTGCCCAAGGCCGTCTCTGCCGTCGAGGCCATTGCCCCGCACGAGACCGCCGAGGCCTAAGTGAACACAAACGCCTCCTATGACGTCTTGGTAATCGGCGGCGGGGCCTCGGGTCTCGCCGCCGCCATTACTGCCGCACGCGCAGGCAAAAGCGCCTGCATCGTTGAGCGCGATGTTGCCTGTGGCCTTAAACTCCTTGCGACCGGCAACGGCCGCTGCAACCTTTCCAACGAATCAATTGATTTCCAGCGGTACAACCACCCCGCATTCGTCGAATCCGTCATGGGTCCCCAGCCTGAGCAAGAGCTCGGCAGTTTCTTCTCCTCGCTGGGCATCATGACGACCTCCGAGGAGGGCCGGCTGTATCCGCGCTCCCTTCGTGCCGAATCGGTGCGCGACGCGCTTCTCAGCGTTTGCGACCGCCTAGGTATCACCTTAATCTGCGGAGCCAACGTTGCCTCGGCGCACAAAGCTTCCGAAGGCTGGGCACTCCAAATAGACCGTCCAGCGCGGGCGCTCAAGGCAAAAAAGCACGACGACCGAAAATCGGAGCTCCGCTCGCTTCGGAAGGCGCTCGCCGATGTCCCTCGCAAGAACGAGACCCTGCAGGCACATGCCGTAATTATCGCCACGGGCGGCAACCCCACCGACATCGCCGATACGTTTCGCCTTCCCCTCACTTCGCTGCGCCCCATCCTCTGCCCCGTATCGGCAACGGTCGTTGGCGATCGGGCGGCACTCAAGACGTTGGACGGCCTGCGCGTCCGCGCCCGCTTGACGCTCGCCCGCAATCATAATGAGCTCTGGCACGAAGACGGTGAAGTGCTGTTTCGAACCTTCGGCATCTCGGGCGTCGCTGTCTTCAACCTCTCCCGTCGTATCCAGCGCGGCGATACGATCCTGCTCGACGTTTTCCCCGACCTCTCTAAAGACGAATTGCTCGAGCAGCTCAACCGGCGCATTGAGCTGCTCGGCGGCTTTTCACCCCGCGATCCCCGTTGGCTCGACGGCATGCTCGCCCCGCAACTCTCCCACGTCGTCTGCACAGCGTTCGAGCAGTGCCATCCAGGCTCCAACGATGTCATCCACCTGGTCTCGATTCTCAAGCACTTTAAGCTGTTTGCCGAGGGAACGACCGATGAGCGCTCG
The DNA here is from genome assembly GCF_003459245.1 of Collinsella sp. AF23-2. Lineage (GTDB taxonomy): Bacteria > Actinomycetota > Coriobacteriia > Coriobacteriales > Coriobacteriaceae > Collinsella. The sequence goes on along the minus strand of NZ_QRVG01000008.1, from coordinate 10,995 downwards.
GCGCAGGTCACGCGTGGTGGCATATCTGTCGAGAGCATCTCGACACCCAGTCTACGCGCGCGCAGCGTTGTCGACGCCCCGCTTTACGTCTGCGGTGAAGCGCTCGACATCGACGCCGATTGCGGAGGCTTTAACCTTGCGTGGGCCTGGATCTCGGGCATTCGCGCTGCAAGCAGCCTGTAGCCGCGCAGTCTATAATCAAAAACGCATTCGGGCCGTCTGGGATACCGGACGGCCTCTTTCTTGCCTCTAAGGAGACCTCGATGATTGAAATCACCCAAGTCAACGCGTCGCTCGATGAAGCCGGCGATGAAAATGCCTGTCTCATTGTTGGCAAGCGAGTCGCCAAGCGCGTCCTACGTTGCAAGGACTCCGAGATCAAGTCCATCGAGCTCCACCGCAAGTCAATCGACGCTCGCAAAAAACGAGACGTCCATTTTATCCTGAGTTTTCTTGTTGAGCTGACTAGTCCCCACCTCGAGCGAGAAGCGGTCGACAGCGTTGCCGAGCGTGACCGCTCGCGCGTACGCGCGATAGAAGACGATGAGCCTTCATTCCCCTCCCCCGCCTCCGACGCGCCTCAAGAACGCCCTGTCGTTGTCGGCGCCGGATGCGCCGGCCTTTTCGCTGCGCTTACGCTCGCCGAAGCAGGTCTTAAGCCCTTGCTCATCGAGCGCGGCGACCCGGCATTTCGCCGCTCGCGGGCGATCGACCTCTTTCTAAAGGAGCGCATCCTCGACCCCGAGAGCAATATCCAGTTTGGCCTGGGCGGCGCGGGGACTTTCTCGGACGGCAAGCTCAATACGGGAACCAAAAATCCCGCCCATCGCCTTATCCTCGAAACCTTCGTCGAGGCGGGTGCGCCCCGCGATATTCTGTGGGATGCCAAGCCGCACATTGGCTCCGACATCCTTCCCACGGTCGTCACCGCTATATCCCAGCGCATCGAGCAGCTCGGAGGTGTCGTCCGTTATCGAACGAAGCTCGTCGACATTCGCATCGACGCGTCTGGCGCCATCACCGGTATTGATGTCCAATCGTCCCAAGACACCGCTTGCGAGCCAATCGAGACAAAGCACCTCATCCTCGCCTGCGGGCATTCTGCTCGCGATATTTTTGAGCTCCTTAAGGACCACAACGTGGTCCTCGCACAAAAGACCTTTGCCATGGGCGTTCGCATCGAGCATCCGCAGCGCGACATCGACCGAGCCCAATTCGGAGCCTCGGCGGGACATCCTGCCCTCGGAGCAGCCCCCTACAAGCTCGTCGCCCATCTTCCCAACGGCCGCAGCGTGTTCTCGTTTTGCATGTGTCCCGGCGGGCAGGTTGTCGCCGCCTCTTCCGAGCAGGGCCACTTGTGCGTCAACGGCGCCAGTCTCAATGCCCGCGACGGACGCAACGCAAATGCCGCCCTGCTCGTTAACGTCACGCCTGAGGACCTTCCCAACGATGACCCACTCGCCGGCATCGAGCTCCAGCGCGCCTGCGAGGCGGCCGCCTACCGCCTGGGCGGTTCCAACTGGAACGCACCGGCACAGCTCGTCGGAGATTTCCTCGCAGGACGCGCCAGCAAGGCGCCCGGAAAGGTAAAGCCCACCTATCCGCTCGGTGTGACCTGGACGGCAATTGACGAAGCCCTGCCGCAACATATCGTCGAGTCGCTCCGCCTAGGACTTCCCCTACTTGGAAAAAAGCTACGAGGCTACGACCGCTCCGATGCTGTCCTTACCGGCGTGGAGACTCGCTCGAGCTCACCGGTCACCGTCACCCGAGACCGAACATGCCATGCCGTGTCGACCCCGGGCCTCTACCCTTGCGGTGAGGGAGCTGGATATGCCGGCGGCATCATGAGCGCCGCCACCGACGGCATCCGTTGTGCCGAAGCCCTGATCGCAGACCTCTAACGCACGAATTCCAGCGCGCAAAAGACGCATGCCCCGAGCTCCGCAGGGAACTCGGGGCATGTTCGCTATTTCTTAAACCGTGCACCCTGGCGTTTTCTGCCCGATGCGAACGTGGAACCCTTGCGAGCCTGCGAACGTAAGCGCTCGATCGTCTCGTCCTCAGACGCACCCTCGAGCATCGCCCGAATCTGAACGACGGCATCGCGCAGGCGCGCCGCCTCCTCAAAGTCCATGGCGGCAGAAGCGTTACGCATATCCTCTTCCATGGTTTCGACGATCCGCACGAGCTCGTCATGCGGCAGTTCTTCCAACTGCTCCGCAAGTGTCTGCTCGGGCGCCACCGTTTCCGGCACGCCACCCTCGCCCGACTCATCGGGCGTATAGAATGCGCCATGGCCAAGAGAGTCGCCCTTCGAGCGTCCCTTGGAACCCACGGTTTTTTCGGCCTCGGCAATAAAACTTGAGATGTCGTTGATGGCCTTGCGCACCGTCTTGGGCACAATGCCATGCTCTTCGTTATATGCCATCTGAATCTCGCGACGGCGCTGCGTCTCCTCGATGGCCTCTTTCATCGAATCGGTCACAACGTCTGCATACATGATGACTTCGCCATCGGCGTTACGGGCCGCGCGGCCAATCGTCTGAATCAGCGAACGGCGGTTGCGCAAGAAGCCTTCCTTATCGGCATCGAGAATTGCCACCAGTGAGACCTCGGGAAGATCCAAGCCCTCGCGAAGCAGGTTGATGCCAACGAGAACATCGATCTTGCCCTCGCGCAGCGTTCGCAGGATCTCGACACGGTCCATTGTCGCCGTATCAGAATGCATGTAATTGACCTTAATGCCCGCATCAAGCAGATGGTCGGTCAGGTCCTCGGCCATGCGCTTGGTCAACGTGGTCACCAGCACGCGCTCCTTGCGGGCAACGCGCTCGCGAATCTCGTCCTCAAGATCGTCAATCTGACCGCGAACCGGACGCACATCGATCTTGGGATCGAGCAGGCCGGTCGGACGAATAATCTGCTCAACATCGTTCTGGCTCACCCGCAGCTCGTAGTCGCCCGGCGTGGCCGAAACGTAGATGAACTGGGGGATCCTTGCCTCAAACTCATCGAAACGAAGCGGGCGGTTATCGAGTGCCGAAGGAAGGCGAAAACCGTGTTCCACCAGCGTCACCTTACGCGAGCGGTCACCTTCGTGCATGCCGCGAATCTGCGGCACCGTCACATGGCTCTCATCGATGATGCAGAGCATGTCCTTAGGGAAGTAATCGATCAGGGTAAACGGCGGCTCGCCCGGCTTGCGACCGTCCAGATGACGCGAGTAGTTCTCGATACCGTTACAAAAACCCATGGTCTCGAGCATCTCGAGATCATAGTCGGTGCGCTGCTGCAGACGCTGTGCCTCGAGCAACTTGTCGGTCGCCTTGAGCTCGGCCACACGCTTCTCGCACTCTTCACTGATTGATTTCAGAGCCGCCTTGACCTTCGGCTTCTCGGTCACGTAGTGCGATGCCGGCCATACGGGGATGGCCTCGTACTCACGAAGCATCTCACCGGTAACCTCATCGATCTCGGCAATAAGCTCAACCTCGTCGCCAAAGAACTCAAACCGCAACGGATGCTCGGCATAAGGCGGATACACGTCGACAACATCGCCGCGCACGCGGAACGTGCCGCGTGCCAGGTCATAGTCATTGCGATCATATTGAATGTCAATAAGTGCATGGATAAAGTCATCACGCTCGAGCGGCACCTTCTTGTCGACGTTTGGAGCCAGACCCGCATAGTCCTCAGGAGAGCCAATGCCATAGATACACGAGACCGATGCGACAACGATCACATCGCGTCGAGAGAGCAGCGATGCGGTCGCCTGATGTCGCAGCATCTCGACCTCTTCGTTAATCGAGGAGTCTTTCTCGATATATGTATCGCTTTGCGGCACATACGCCTCGGGCTGATAGTAGTCGTAGTACGAGACAAAGTAGACCACAGCGTTGTTGGGAAAGAACTCTTTGAGCTCGCTCGCAAGCTGAGCGGCGAGCGTTTTATTGGGAGCCATGACCAGCGTCGGCTTCCCCAGGGCCTCAATAGTCTTAGCCATCGTGAAGGTCTTGCCCGAACCAGTCACGCCCAGCAAAACCTGATAGCGATCTCCGTCCCTCACGCCCTGCACAAGCGACTCAATGGCCTTAGGCTGGGAACCAGCGGGCTCGTATGGAGACACGACCTCAAACGGCACCGCAGAGCCCTCAACGCCAAAACGTTTGAGCTCTCCTCCAACACGCTCAACTTCAAATTCCGCCATGGATACTCCTAACTCATATATCTGCAGTATACGCAGGCGGCAGGTATAGTCCTATACGAACCGATCGGGATAGAGGGTCTTGTAGCGAACCCAGGCATTATTGACACGAATCAGATACGCCTGCGTCTCGGGAAAGGTGATTGCATTATGAAGCGACGTGCTCTGCTGCGCCCATCCGTCAACATTGCCCATGCCGGCGTTATAGGCGGCAATGGCGCTGTCAGTCGACCCGTTAAAATACGTTAGAAGATACGAAAGATACGCACAGCCAAACTCGATGTTCGTAGCGGGATCGTTAAGGTTGTCGGCCGAATACCCCCCACCGTCGACAAGACCCTTGGCGATCATATCCTGGGCAGTCTCGGGCATCAGCTGCATCAATCCCTGAGCACCCTGATTCGACTCAGCCTCGGGATCCCAATTCGATTCCGACTTAATGACAGCGCACACCAGATACGGATCCAGATTATGCGAAATACTAGATTGCTTTACATACGCCTCGTAGTCAATGGGATACAGCGGCTTAAAGAAAGCCGCAGGAGCACACGAGTAAACGAATGAGATAAGGCCGAAGGCAAAAACGGCAGCCAGCGGTATAAGGCGATACCACGCAAAGAAACGTGTCTTAGGCATCGGCATCCTCCTTATTCGCAGTGTCTATAAACCCATGGCATGCAAGCCATGAGTCAAGCTGCTCAAAGAGCGAATTATCGCCTGCGGCATTATCAATCACCGTTGTAGCGAGATTGCACAGCGCAGACTCATCGGGCTGGCAAGCAGAACGGGCATCGAAATCAGATGGCTCCATGCCACGCTGAATAGCACGCTCGCGACGAACTGACAAAGGGGCGCTAATGACCAGAATTTCATCAGCCAAGCCAAATGCATCCTCAAAACCAGTCGGAGCAGAAACCTCGACAACCGCAAAGGGATAACGGGGAGATGAAACCGTACAACAAACCGGATCGAGAATCCTAAGCGAAAGCTGTTCAATGAGAACGGGGTGCACAATGCTATTGAGCCTCGCGACCGCATCAGGAGAAACAAAAGCTCGAGAAGCGAGGATGTTACGGCGAACGCCTCCCTCCTCGTCCAAAATATCCCAGCCAAATTCTTCCGCGAGGGCATTGACGATATCGGAGCCTGGCACATACAGCGATTTGGCAAGCTCGTCCAGATCGATAAGCATGGCGCCATGAGATTCGAGATAGCGGCAGGCAGTCGACTTACCCGAAGCAATATTGCCCAAGACAAAAACGGTAAACATCAAGTCCTCCCTAACGCCAATGGGAGTTATTATCGCGCAAATACAAAAGAAGGACTCAAAATACAGCCAAACAGTAAGACAAGCTAAAAGAAGGCGAGTTCTTGTATTACAGCTCTCTATAAAACGCAAAAAGGGGGGAGGCCGCGAGGCCTCCCCCCTTCTTCAAGTCAAGCGTACGGCTCGGTGCCGTCCACCGGTCAGCGGCGCCCTGGCCTCCCACGGGCTGGCCCCGCAGTACTCTCGGCGCGATGGGGCTTAGCTTCCGGGTTCGGAACGGGACCGGGCGTGCCCCCCATGCTCTGGCCGCTGACCGGTGGGCGGCGCCCACCGTTACGGTGTCCTGGGTCTCATCTACGTGCCCTGGGGGCCGCATGGCGCATAGGGGAGACGACTCGGGGGCATCCTCGTGCCCGGACCGCGCTTCAGAGCGCTCAGTCCCGCGGGCCGCGAGGTGCGGTTCCGGAAGAGCTCGGGCGATTAGTGCGGCTCGGCTGAGGCTGTCGCCAGCCTTGCACCTGCCGTCTATCGACCAGGTAGTCTACCTGGGCCCTTACCGGAAGGAGAACTAATCCCTGGAACGGCTTCCCGCTTAGATGCCTTCAGCGGTTATCCGCGCCGCACGCGGCTACCCGGCCGTGCCGTTGGTCGACAACCGGTTCACCGGAGGTGCGTCCACCCCGGTCCTCTCGTACTGGGGGCAGCCTCCATCGATTCTCCTGCGCCCACGGAGGATAGGGACCGAACTGTCTCACGACGTTCTGAACCCAGCTCGCGTACCGCTTTAAACGGCGAACAGCCGTACCCTTGGGACCTGCTCCAGCCCCAGGATGCGATGAGCCGACATCGAGGTGCCAAACCTTGCCGTCGATGTGGACTCTTGGGCAAGATCAGCCTGTTATCCCCGGAGTACCTTTTATCCGTTGAGCGACGGCCCACCCACTCGGGGCCGCCGGATCACTAGAGCCTGCTTTCGCACCTGCTCGGCTTGTGGGCCTCGCAGTCAAGCCCGCTTGTACTCTTGCATTCAAAAGGACGGTTGCCGACCGTCCCGAGCGGACCTTCGCGCGCCTCCGTTACCCTTTAGGAGGCGACCGCCCCAGTCAAACTGCCCGCCTGGCACGGTCCCCGAGCCGGTTGACGGCCTCGGGTTAGGACGCCGGTCGCGCGAGGGCAGTATTCCAAGGGCGGCTCCCCGGGGGCTGGCGCCTCCGGATCTGTGCCTCCTGCCTATCCTCTACACGCGGGACCAGCGGCCAATGCCAAGCTGCAGTGAAGGTTCACGGGGTCTTTCCGTCCTTCCGCGGGTAAGTCGCATCTTCACGACCAGTGCAATTTCACCGGGTCCATGGTCGAGACAGCGCCCAAGTCGTTGCGCCTTTCGTGCAGGTCGGAACTTACCCGACAAGGAATTTCGCTACCTTAGGACCGTTATAGTTACGGCCGCCGTTTACCGGGGCTTGGCTTCGGGGCTTCGCCTTGCGGCTAACTCCTCCGCGTGACCTTCCGGCACCGGGCAGGCGTCAGACCCTATACGTCGCCTTGCGGCTTCTGCAGAGTCCTGTGTTTTTGGTAAACAGTCGCTTGGGCCTCTCCACTGCGGCCCGCCTCCGCTCCCGGAGCAAGTCCGTTCACGTACGCGCGGGCACCCCTTCTCCCGAAGTTACGGGGCCATTGTGCCGAGTTCCTTGACCATGGTTGACCCGATCGCCTCGGTATGTTCTACCCACCCACCTGTGTCGGTTTGCGGTACGGGCGCGCACGCGCCTGCCTAGGGGTTTTTCTAGGGACCTCGGGCTCACTCGCTTCGCTCAATCGCTTCGTCCGGAGCCTCGCCCTCCTGCGGACCGGATTTCCCTGGTCCGCGGGCCGCGCTCCATCACGGGGACGTCCAGAACCCCGCCGAGCCACCCCCATCCGTCGCCCCGTCGGTCGTAGCGCCGCGTGCGCGGTGCAGGAATGTCTGCCTGCTGCGCGTCGGCTACGCCTCCCGGCCTCGCCTTAGCCCCCGACTGACCCTGGGAGGATTAGCCTTGCCCAGGAAACCTCGGGTTCACGGCGGACGAGTTACTCTCTCGTCTCTCGCTACTCATGCCAGCATTCTCACTCCCATGCGCTCCACCGCCGGTCGCCCGGCGGCTTCACCGCCCATGGGAAGCTCCCCTACCGATTCTGAAAATCAAAATCCCGCCGCTTCGGTGTCCAGCTTAGCCCCGTGTATTGTCGGCGCATGTCCACTCGACCAGTGAGCTGTTACGCACTCTTTGAATGCATGGCTGCTTCTAAGCCAACATCCTGGTTGTCTGGGCGGACGCACATCCTTTGCCACTCGGCTGGAACTTGGGGACCTTAGCGGGCGGTCCGGGCTGTTTCCCTCTCGAGCACACAGCTTAGCCCACATGCTCTGACTGCCGCGCTCTGGGCCGCCGGCATTCGGAGTTCGGTTGGATTCGGTAGGCGGCGAAGCCCCCTCGTCCATCCGGTGCTCTACCTCCGGCGGTGAACGCGCGACGCTAGCCCTAAAGCTATTTCGGGGAGAACGAGATATCTCCGGGTTTGATTGGCCTTTCACCCCTATCCGCAGGTCATCGCCGCCGTTTTCAACCGACGTGCGTTCGGCCCTCCACGGGGTCTTACCCCCGCTTCAGCCTGCCCACGGATAGCTCACCCGGCTTCGCGTCCGCGGCGCGGGACTCAAGTCGCCCTGTTAAGGCTCGCTTTCGCTCCGGCTCCCTTTCGGTTAACCTCGCCCCGCGCCAGCGACTCGCTGGCTCATTCTACAAAAGGCACGCCGTCACACCACAAGGGTGCTCCGACTGCTCGTGGGCGCACGGTTTCAGGTACTGTTTCACTCCCCTCCCGGGGTGCTTTTCACCTTTCCCTCACGGTACTGGTGCGCTATCGGTCACAGGGTAGTACTCAGGCTTGGATGGTGGTCCACCCAGGTTCGGACCGGGTTTCACGTGCCCGGCCCTACTCAGGGACCGCGTCGCGCCGTCCGGTCTGGGTTCGCGTACGGGGCTGTCACCCGCTGCGGCCGGCCCTCCCATGCCGTTCCGCTCCCCAGCCGGACCTGCGCCCGGGGGCGGCAGCCCCCGGATGCGCGGCCCTGCAACCCCGTCGGCGGAACCCCTGCCGGGTACGCCCGCTCGACGGTTTGGCCATCGGTCCCCTTTCGCTCGCCGCTACTCGGGGAGTCTCGAGATTGATTTCCTCTCCTCCGGGTACTTAGATGTTTCAGTTCCCCGGGTTGTCCTCCCCGCCCCTATGTGTTCGGGGTGGGGATATCCACACCTCTGTGGATGGGTTCGCCCATTCGGAGACCCCCGGGTCGAAGGATGTGTGCTCCTCGCCGGGGATTATCGCAGCTTGCCGCGTCCTTCATCGGCTCCCTGTGCCAAGGCATCCGCCGTGCGCCCGTGGTATCTTGCGGGACCGCATCGGGCCCGCGGGATATCCACGTGTCGCTAATAAAAATTAATCGATATCATGAATAGCGCTCGTATGTCGCAATTC
>NZ_QRVG01000008.1:1722-1995 GCF_003459245.1 Collinsella sp. AF23-2 | reverse complement strand
CTCTCGGGCCCGCGGGATATCCACGTGTCGCTAAAATTAATTAATCGATATCATGAATAGCGCTCGTATGTCGCAATTCGTGTATCTCATACCGCGGCACAGTAGTTGACTGTGCTCGCGATCAGATGCTCCTCCCTCATTTATAAGTGAATTCTTCTTGTTTGGATCGGATGAATGATTGCTATCATTCTGTCTGATAAATCGCAGAAAAGAATCGAGTCTGGAAGATTCGGATCTTCCATCTCTCTCCTATCGCTATGCGGCTCTCAAGGT
>NZ_QRVG01000008.1:0-1712 GCF_003459245.1 Collinsella sp. AF23-2 | reverse complement strand
TTGATTTAATCGCAGAAAAGAATCGAGTCTGGAAGAATGATCTTCCATCTCTCTCCTATCGCTATGCGGCTCTCAAGGTACGCGGGTGCGACCCCGGGGACCGGGTGCTGCGGGGAATCATCCTGGCGGACATCAACCGGACGGGCTCCTGCCCTCTATTCGAGTTAAGTTGATCTCTCTAGAAGATTTATCTCCCTAGAAAGGAGGTGATCCAGCCGCACCTTCCGGTACGGCTACCTTGTTACGACTTCACCCCCCTCACCCTCCACACCTTCGGCGCCTCCCCCCTTGCGGTTGGGCCGGCGACTTCGGGTGCAGACGACTCGGGTGGTGTGACGGGCGGTGTGTACAAGGCCCGGGAACGCATTCACCGCGGCATGCTGATCCGCGATTACTAGCAACTCCGACTTCATGGGGGCGGGTTGCAGCCCCCAATCCGAACTGGGGCCGGCTTTCCGGGATCCGCTCCCCCTCGCGGGGTGGCATCCCTCTGTACCGGCCATTGTAGCACGTGTGCAGCCCAGGGCATAAGGGGCATGATGACTTGACGTCGTCCCCGCCCTCCTCCGCCTTGACGGCGGCGGTCCCGCGTGGGTTCCCGGCATCACCCGATGGCAACACGCGGCGGGGGTTGCGCTCGTTGCGGGACTTAACCCAACATCTCACGACACGAGCTGACGACAGCCATGCACCACCTGTATGGGCTCCTCTCGGCCACGGGGTCTCCCCCGCTTCACCCATATGTCAAGCCCTGGTAAGGTTCTTCGCGTTGCTTCGAATTAAGCCACATGCTCCGCTGCTTGTGCGGGCCCCCGTCAATTCCTTTGAGTTTTAGCCTTGCGGCCGTACTCCCCAGGCGGGACGCTTAATGCGTTGGCTGCGGCACGGGGGGATCGTCCCCCCACACCTAGCGTCCATCGTTTACGGCTGGGACTACCAGGGTATCTAATCCTGTTCGCTCCCCCAGCTTTCGCGCCTCAGCGTCGGTCTCGGCCCAGAGGGCCGCCTTCGCCACCGGTGTTCCACCCGATATCTGCGCATTCCACCGCTACACCGGGTGTTCCACCCTCCCCTACCGGACCCAAGCCGCGGAGGTTCCGGGGGCTTCGGGGGGTTGAGCCCCCCGCTTCGACCCCCGGCCTGCCGGGCCGCCTACGCGCGCTTTACGCCCAATGAATCCGGATAACGCTCGCCCCCTACGTATTACCGCGGCTGCTGGCACGTAGTTAGCCGGGGCTTCTTCTGCAGGTACAGTCTTGACTCTTCCCTGCTGAAAGCGGTTTACGACCCGAAGGCCTCCGTCCCGCACGCGGCGTCGCTGCGTCAGGGTTCCCCCCATTGCGCAAGATTCCCCACTGCTGCCTCCCGTAGGAGTCTGGGCCGTGTCTCAGTCCCAATCTGGCCGGTCGGTCTCTCAACCCGGCTACCCGTTGTCGGCACGGTGGGCCGTCACCCCGCCGTCTACCTGATGGGCCGCGGAGCCATCCCCTCCCGTCGGGGCTTTAGCCGGGGTGCCATGCGGCACCCCGGGGTATCCGGTATTACCCGTCCTTTCGGGCGGCTATCCCGGGGGAGGGGGCAGGTTCTCCACGTGTTACTCAGCCGTTCGCCACTCGCTTCCACCCGGAGGTGGGTGCCGTTCGACTTGCATGTGTTAGGCGCGCCGCCAGCGTTCATCCTGAGCCAGGATCGAACTCTCCGTCCAAAATAAA
>NZ_QRVG01000007.1 GCF_003459245.1 Collinsella sp. AF23-2 | reverse complement strand
CATCGAAATTTATCGATGGCCTATTTCAGACTGTAATGGGTAGTTCTGTAGAGAACACCGTTGCCGCCGGTAACCAAGCGGTCGTAAAGACGGCTGCCCAGCTGGCCGAGGAGTCGGCAAAGCAGCTCAAGGACGCTCAGGCCGCCTACGATGCCGCCCAGAAGAACGCCGATGCGGCGGGCCAGTCTCAAAAGCAGGCGCAGCAGCAAAAGAATCAGGCCTCGCAGGCTGTGAGCGACAACGAAATCGAGCAGAACGCAGCAGAAGTCGCCGCGCTCCAGGAGAAGATTGACGAGCTCAAAGCCGCCGTCGAAAAGACCGAGCAGCAGCAGAAGAAGCTGGGCGACCTGAACGATCGGCTCGAACAGGCCAACAAGAGTGTCGAGGATAAGACCCAGGCGCTCAAGGACGCCAAGGCAAAGCAGGATGAGGCCAAGAAGGCCCTCGATGATGCCCAGGCCAAGCTCGAGGCCATGGGTATGGACGAGTACGAGGCCGCCAAGAAGGCCGTCGAGGACGCGCAGGCAAAGCTCGATGACGCCAATAAGGCCGTTACTACTGCACAGGCCAATCTGGACCAGGCCAAGGCTGCCGAGGCCAGCGCCCAGCAGGAAAAGCAGAATACCGAGGCGGCTTTGACGACTGCCCAGGCCAAGAAGCAGGAGACTGCCGCTGCTCTCGCAGCCGCAACCACCGCGCGCGATAACGCCCGGCAGAAGTTCAACCAGGCGCAGGCCGCGCTCGATGCTGCCGTCTCGGGTACGGGTGTTGACCTGAGTGCGCTTGAGGCCGCCAAGAAAGCTGCTGCTGGTGAGCTCAAGACCGCGCAGGCGGAGCTCAATGCCGCGACGGATGCCGACGCCACCGCACAGACAAATCTGCAGGCCGCCCAGGCTGCCGTCGCTGCCGCGCAGGAGAAGGCCAACGCCGCCAACGCTGCTGTGGCATCTGCCCAGTCTGCATACGATGCGGCAAACAAGGAGTACAAGGACGCGGCCAGTAAGCGTGACGCCGCGAAGACGGCATACGAGCAGGCCCAGCAGACCGAGGCCGACAAGAAGGCGGAGTACGATAAGCTTGTCGAAGTTCGCAAGCAGAAGCGCAGCGAGTGGGAGGCAGCCTGCGCTGCTTCGAACGCCGCGGAAAAGGCTTATGACGCTGCTAATGTCCAGGTTGAGGCTCTTGAGCAGCAGATTGCTGAGCTCAAGTCCAACATGACCGTTGACCAGGAAGTCATCAGCCAAGGTATACTCGGCTTCATGAACTATATTAGCGACGGCAGCCAGTTCACAGCCACGCAGAAAAAGAACGCCCAGGAAGCCGTATCGATGCTGACCGGTGCCGCTGACAAGGCCGAATGGTATGACCAGTACGTCGATCAGGACATGTCTCGCGACACCAACCCGCTTTCCTTGGAGCAGATGCGCAACGCCCTGACATATCTCGACACCCAGAACAACCTCCGCAAGGCGAACGGTCAGTCGGCGCTCAGCGTCAGCCTCCGCATGACTGCGGCAGCCGCTCTTAATACATCATATTCATCGAACATCTGGGGACACTCGAACTGTTACTTCGACAACGGCGAAAATCTTGCTGGCGGAGGCGGCGCATATACCGGCGGCGAGACCGAGGATACGCTTGGCTGGCCATATACCGGTCTCTACACCCAGGAGAAAAAGGCATTCGATAAGTACGTCGAACAGTATGGTGACGCACTTGGGAGCCATCGATATGATTCATACTATATCTACCAGCACTACTACAGCATCTACAAAGAGTGCGGGCACTATCTCAACATCATCGATGCCGGCACGAAGGCTATCGGTATCGCGACCGGTAGCGGTAAGAACACCGATTCCGAGGTAACCGTATTCGATTACAGCGCTGATGATACTCAGGCTGATTTCACTGTCTCCGAGTTCAAGAAGCTCGTGAACGACTACATCGACTCTGCCTATAACGCTGGCGGCACGCAGGCGCAGAAGGCGCAGCTCAAGGAGCTTCAGGGCAAGCTCGCCGAGGCGCAGAAGAACTTTGGAACTACTAGGGAAGCTTACTTCGCAGCTGTAAACGGGCAGGATGCCGCCCAGGACGCTTTCACCGCAGCAGATGTGAACATGAACACCGCCAAGGGCGAGTACGAGAAGGCCAAGTCCGGCACCGCCGCCGCGAAGACGGCATACGACGCCGCCGAAGCCAAACTCAAGGGTATCGACGTCAAGACGCCCAAGACCAAGCTCGACGCCGCCAAGGGCGAGGCCGCTACTGCCCAGGCAGCTCTCGATAAGGCAAACGCCACGCTTGCTGACAGCAAGACGAAGGCAGCCGAGGCCGCTGCTCACAAGGCGAAGGCTCGCAGCGCCCGCGACGCCGCCAAGGTAAAGTCCGATCAGGCCAACGAGGCGTATGACAACGCTACTGCTTCGGTCAAGGACCTTGCCGCCAAGTGCGATGCCGCCAAGACGGATCTTGCGAACAAGCAGGGCACGCTTAACGATGCCAAGAAGGCCGACGACACTGCCCAGGCTGGCGTTGACAAGGCTCAGGCCGCAGATGTGCACGCCGCGACCGCTCTTTCGGGCGCCAAGCAGGCAGTTGCCGCCAAGACGCAGATCCTGTCCGACGCGCAGGCGAAGGCCAAGGCCGCCGAGGACGAGCTTGCCACCGCAAACAAGGCCTTCGAGCGCTTCGCCGGTGCCCAGAAGGCGGTCGACGACGCCAAGGCCGCCTATGACGCTGCCGTCGCCGGTGTCGCCGATGCCCAGAAGCAGCTCGATGCCGCCAACGAAGCCGTCGTCGATGCGAACCTCGAGATCGTCAAGGCCAAGGCCGAGCTTGCCAACGACGAGGCGCTCAAGGCCGATCTTGAGGCTGTCGACCACAAGGCATCCCTTGCCGCGGGCACGACGGGCAACGAGAAGCTGGTCAAGCTGAACGCTGCCTACGCTCGCTATAAGGCCGCCGTCGATGCCGCCGCTGGCCTCAAGGCTGCTCTGAGCGATGCCGATGCCAAGCTGTCCGATGCCAACGACGCCTATGCCGCCGCGCTTGCCGAGCTTGGCGATGCCAAGGATGCCCTGGCTGCCGCGCAGGCCGAGTACGACAAGTATCATCCCAAGGCTGAGCCGCAGGCCAAGCCTCAGGTTGCGCAGGCTGCTGCAAAGGCTCCTGTCGCCAAGAAGAAGGCAACGTCGGCCGCGCTCGCCCAGACCGGTGATGACTCCGCGCTTGCGGGCGAGGTCTTCGTTATCGGCGGTATTACGCTCGTGGCTGCGGGTGTGACGCTCGGCGATCGTCGTCGCAAGCAGATGTAGCGTTTCGAGCGTAGATTCTGCAACGAACTTCGGTTCATAGCAGGAACGCTTCGATAGCTTAACCGATAAGGCCGGCGCGCTGTTAAACGCAGCGCGCCGGTCTTTCTTTGCGTTGGTATCAAAAAGCCCGGTCGGTAGCCGCGAAAGCTACCGACCGGGCAAATCGTAGGCAATATGGTTGCTGTCGAGCAACTGCTCAGCTTATCCCAGCAGGCTCAGGCCCACGGAGACAAACGCCAGGATAACGCCGACGATGGACTCGCCGCCCAGCAGGCCGCTGGCAACGACCAGGCCCTGCTCCTGGAAGGCGGCGTCCTTGGCAGCCTTCTCCTCGTCAGAAAGACCAGCGGTGGCGTCGCGGTGTGCTGCCCACTTGTCGTAGGCGAGCTTGACGCAGGAGCCCAGGAATGCCGTGAGTGACATGTAGAACGGCAGGTACACGCCCAGGCCGATCATCATGGCCGGAATGCCGAGCCAGTACATGACGATGCCGGCGATAAAGCCGCCAACGAACCACGGCACGCTCGGGATGCCCGAGACCATGGTGGCGACCACACTTGCCTGCGCGGCAACAAAGCTCTTGTCGGGGCCAAAGGCGTCCGGACCATAGGCGGTGACGAGCGCGACCATGACGGCTGCGGCGACCAGGGCACCCACGATGCCGCCAATGGCCTGGCCGATCCACTGAGCACGCGGGTTGGTGCCCAGCACGGCGCCGGCCTTAAAGTCGTTCATGACGTCGCCCGCAAGGCCGCACGCCACGGCCACGATGCCGGCGATAAAGAACAGCTTGACCTGGGCGATCTGTGCGAAGGCGGCCACGATGAGCATAACGATGAGGCCAAAGATCTCCATGGGGTCGATGCCCGTCTGGCCGCAGCTCTGTGCGCTCATGATGGTGGTGACAAAGGTGAACAGCGTGACGATGACGGCCGGAACGGGGCCAAGGTCGAGCACGATGGCGATGATCACGGCGATGGCGGCAGCGCCCAGGCCGATGATACCGGCGTCGAGCTTAAGGGAACCCGAGATGAGCGACTGCTCGTCGGTGTCGGTGGAGCTGTCGGCGGCGAGGCCGCGGACGATACCGGCGACCTGCGGCAGGATGTCCTTGAGGACGACGGCGACACCAAAGCCCATCATGAGGCCCATACCCAGGGACTTGACGATGCCCTGCGCAGTCACAACGTCGAACAGACCGGCAGCGGTGCCGCCCACAATGATGCCAAAGTTGCCCAGCAGGGCGCCGGCAAACCAGAAGGCGACGGGGGCGAAGCCCACGAGGAAGCCGACGGAGAGCAGCATGGGCGAGTTGTAGATACCAAAGGTCACGCCGGGAATGTTGAGCGTGCACAGCATGCTGGGCACAATGCCCAGGGCGTCGCGCAGCACGCTATAGATGCCGGCGATGGCCATGGAGCCAAAGAGCTGCTTGCCGGTCTTGCCGCCGGCCTCGGTCGCGCGCAGGGTCTGAGCTGCGGCGTTGCCAGTGGGGAACTCAAGCGCGGCGTCCACGATAAAGTGACGGTGGATGAGTGCCGTGGCCAGCAGGCCCAGGATAGTGCCGGCGAGTGCCACGATAAACATGTCGAGCCAGCTGATCTGGTTGGCATAGCCCAGCATCCAGGCGCCCGGGATGGTAAACGCCAGACCGCCGGCGACCATGGCGCCTGCGGACATGATGGTGTGGGTGACGTTTGCCTCGTTGAGGCTGGCGTTGCCCATGAGCTTAAGGAAGAACAGCGAGATGACGGCAGCGAAGACGATTGGCCAGGGGAGTGCGCCCATCTTGAGGGCGGTGTAGGCCGAGCTTGCCGTGATGATCACGCAGCCAAGGACGCCGATGACGACGCCGCGCAGCGTGAGTTGCCCGCGCATCGAAGCGCGGTTCGAGGGATTGCTCATATAGAACTCCTTTGCGTATATCCGCTTCCCCCGGGAGCGCCGCTACGGATACGGCGCGGGAAGTCGGGTTACCAAGGGCCGCCGCGTGAGCTCGCAAACGACCGCGCACCAGTATAGCCGCAAGCCAGTCATTTTGGGATGACTGGTTTAGGTAGGCGATATACTGCTGGACAGACGAAAGGAGCGCCGACGATGCTTAATGGGTGCGCATATATATTGACGGTCGACGTGGGTAACACGTTCATTCGCTTTGGCCTGTTTGCCGAGGATTCGGCCGCGGCGCAGGAGCGCCCGCTCGCGACGTGCGAGATCACGACGCCGTCGAGCATTACGGCCGACGAAGCGCGTATGCGTCTCGCGCAGGTCACGGCCGCGCTGGCGGCCGATGCGGGCATGCCGGGCGCGCTTGTGCCCACGGCTGCCGTGCTGAGCTGTGTGGTCCCGGCGCTCGAGCGCCCGTGGAAGGCAGCACTTTCCCGTACCTGCACGGGGCGCGTGCTCACGGTGGGGCCGGGCCTCAAGACCGGTATGCCCGTGCACTACGACGATCCAGCAGAGATCGGTCCCGACCGCATCGCCGACGCCGTGGCGGCACGCGCCGTCTACGGCTCTCCCTGCATCGTGATCGACTTGGGTACCACGACCAATATCGAGGTCATCGACGCGCGCGGCACCTTTGTGGGCGGCGTCATCGCGCCGGGTCTGGCGCTTGGCGCCCGCTCGCTTTCGGCTGCTGCGGCGCGTCTGCCGCAGGTCGAGCCCTCGGCACCCACGCATGTGATCGGTCGCAACACGCGCGAGGCCATGCGTTCGGGCGTGGTTCTGGGCGAGGTGGCCCGCATCGACGGCATGCTCGACATGGTGCTCGCCGAGATGCGCGCGACCAAGGCCGCGGGGGAGGGCGACGTGCCCATCGTCATTACCGGCGACGATGCCGAGGCGCTCGCGTCGCTGGTCGGCCACAGCCTGACGGTAGACGACGCGCTGACGTTGCGAGGACTCGCCGAGCTCTACCGCATCAACCAAAAGCCCCGCCGCGTGTAAAAGTGAGGGCGCCGGTGGGACAAACGCCCCCCACCTTTCACCTGCTACAATGGGTCAAACTATTGCGATTACGGAGGTGTCTGCCATGTCGGACGATCTTCATCAAACTTCGTCAGGCAAGCGCCTGGACGTCATTAGCTGGGACGAGTTCTTTATGAGCGTGGCCATCGCCGCACAGCGCCGCAGCAAGGACCCCAACACGCAGGTGGGTGCGTGCATCGCCAGCACCAACCACCGTATCCTTTCGGTGGGCTACAACGGTACGCCCTCGGCGCTCAACGACGACTTTTTCCCGTGGGGTACGAGCGACGACCCGCTGCAGGACAAGCACAACTACGTGGTCCATGCCGAGGCCAACGCCGTGCTCAACTACCGTGGCTCGCTCAAGGACCTCGAGGGTTCCACGGTCTACGTCACGCTGTTCCCGTGCCACGACTGCGCCAAGATTTTGGCGCAGGTGGGTGTGGGCGAGGTTGTCTACCTGGACAACAAGTACGCCGACACCGACGACGGCCGCATCAGCCGCCGCATTCTCGACTCCTGCGGTATTAGCTACCGCCAGGTTATCGTCGATGTTCACATCGGTACCGAGGGGCAGGCTCAGCAGTAGCGCGTGACAATGCCAGCTGGTAACAACAGGCAGCTAAAAGATCCCCGTCCCAAATTGACTGCTCGTGAAAGTCGTGTCCGCGCGCATGGATGGCTCGTGAGCGGGTACATGGCTGTAGTAACATAGCCCCTGTCCGCGGGCGTGCCCGCGTTATTGTGAGAAAGGAGCCCCTGTGGCTGTTAACGAAGAGCTGCTTAAGAAGGTTCTTGAAGAGATTCGCCCCAACCTGCAGGCCGACGGCGGCGATATGGAGTATGTGGGTGTTGACGACGAGGGCGTCGTCAAACTGGAGCTGCAGGGTGCCTGCGCCGGCTGCCCTATGAGCGCGCTGACCCTGTCCATGGGTATCGAGCGTATCCTCAAGGAGCATGTGCCCGGCGTTACCCGTGTCGAGCAGGTTAATGCCTCCGGCGAGACCGACGACCTGTACGACGAGTACGCGCCGTTCTAAGATGCGAAAGCTGCGGACGGCATACTCCGCATAGACGTTACGCCCAAATATGCGGCTGCGAGCGCAAGGCCCGCGGCCGCATTTGTATGTAGGGAGTAGGAGGGTCGACATGCTCAACGACTTCTACCATATGCTTGATCCCGTCGCGATTTCGGCGGGGCCCATCACGATTTACTGGTATGGTCTGGCCTATGTGGTCGGTGCCCTGCTCACGGCGGTCGTCATGTACCGCACGCAGCGTCGCTGGGGCTTTAACATCACGATTGACGACCTGACGAGTGTCGTGGTCGGCGTGGTCTTTGGCCTTATCATCGGCGCCCGTCTGTTCTACGTCATTTTCTACGGCGACGGCTACTACTGGGCGCATCTGCTCGAGATCTTTGCCACCAACGAGGGCGGCATGAGCTTCCATGGCGGTTTGGTGGGCGGCATTATCGGCGGCATCATCGTGTGCCGCATGTATAAACTCGACGCATGGACTTTGGCAGACCTTGCCGTCATAGGCGCGCCGCTGGCCTTGTGCCTGGGCCGTTGTGCCAACTTTGTCAACGGTGAGCTGTGGGGCAAGCCGACCGATCTGCCCTGGGGCGTGGTCTTCGGTGGCACCGCGGGCGATATGCCGCGTCATCCCTCCCAGCTCTACGAGGCATTTCTTGAGGGCATTGTGCTCTTTTGCATTCTGCAGGTGCTCAGCCGCAAAAAGCCGCTGCTGCCCCAGGGCACGTTTATGGGCGTGTTTGTGATGGGTTACGGCATCGTCCGCTTCCTCGTCGAGTTCGTGCGCGTGCCCGACGCCCAGCTTGGCTATCTGCTGGGCGGCGTCATCACGATGGGTCAGCTGCTGAGCCTGCCGCTCGTAATCGCGGGCCTGGCGCTCATCATCTTTGCCCGTCGCCGCAACCGTCCCCAGCGCATCTACCTCGACGCCTAACCACCACATACCACCACAAAGGGGACAGACACCTTTGTGGTGGTTTTACCGGGCAACGATGACAGAACCGTAACGTTTCCCCAGATAAAACCTGCCAAAATAAACCTGTCCCTTTTTGGCAGGTTTCTAGAAAGGCTTTCGGACTGTGAAGGATTCCGATCTCTCCACAACGGCTGCGCGCGACGCGGCCCGCATCGTCTGGTTTAAGCGCTACCCCGCCAAGCAGACGCTCGCCGCATTTTTGCTCGCGCTGTTGGCGACCACGGCGTTTTCCATCGATCCCGCCCCGGTGTCGAGCAACGCAGTCTTGGCGATTGACCCCAAAGCCTCGGGCATGCTGTACGTGTGCTACGAGGTGCTCCTCTCGTTTGCCGGCCATACCGACGCGGTCATGCTGCTTGCGTTTGCCTGCCTGCTCACGCTGCCGTTTCGCTACGTATTCTTTGGCCGTGGCGACACCTGGCGCCCATCGATTATTCTGCCGTCGCTGTTTTTCGCCATCTGCATGGTGTTCGGCCGCAGCTACGACCTCGCCGACTCGGCCGAGATTGTTCTTGGCGACAAGGCCCGCATCATCTGCGCCTGGATTGGCGGCGCGGGCTGGATGCTCCTAGCGATCGTGGCCTTCTACCTTGCCTTTGAGTGCCTGGATTGGCTGAGCTCTCGGCGCATCCCGTTTTCCGAGGCGCACTTTGGCCGCATATGGCGTGTGGCTCACGCCGTGCTCTCGGTCCATCCCTTTGCCGGGCCCTTCCTGGTGCTTATGATCGCCTGGGCGCCCACGCTCATCGCTTCGCTGCCCGGCCTTTTTATGGGAGATACGGGTGCGCAGATTCGCCAGTGGTTCAACTATCCCAACGGCACGAGCGACTACCTGCGCCTACTCAACCCCAACGTGCTGCTCAACGGGCATCATCCCGTAGTGCACACGGCCATTATCGGCTCGTGCGTTCAACTGGGGCTTTCGCTGTTCAACAGCGCTAACGCGGGCCTCATCATCTATACCTGCGCTCAATTTGTCATCACGGCTGCCTGCATGGCCTATTCCATTTCGTCGCTGCGCAAACTGGGCGTGAGCCTGCCGGTTCGCGGTGCGATCCTGCTGTTCTTTGCGTTTATGCCGATGTTCTCTAACTACGCGGCGTTGCTCACCAAAGACGTGCTCTTTGCCGACGCGTTTTTGGTGCTGCTGGTACAGACCGTCAAGTTCGTGGCATGTGGCTTGCCCCGTCGTGATGCCAATGCCGAGCGTGCGGGCGAACAGAGGCCCGTGCTCTTTGCGCGCCATGACTGGCTGCTGCTCGCTCTGGGTGCCATGGGTTCCACGTTTCTGCGCAACGGCGGCCTGGTGTTTCCCCTGGCGGCATGCGTAATCGCGGCGGCGTTTTGCGCATGGGACGCGCATGTGGCTCGTCGTGCAGTCAAGCAGGCCGGTGCTGCGCCTTCGGGCGCCATCTCGCGTTTCCGCTGGGTGGGAGTTCTTGCGGTGCTTGGACTCTGCCTTGCCTCTAATATGTACTTCACCAAGGTCTTTATGCCGGCGCACGACATTACGCCTGGTTCCAAGCGCGAAATCCTCTCGATTCCGTTCCAGCAGACGGCTCGTTTCGTCCAAAAGCACGACGGCCTCAACTCGGGTGTCAACCCTACGGTTAAGGAGGACGGCACTATCGTGGAGGCTCCTTGCGACGGCTTGGTGACCGACGATGAGCGTGCCGTGATCGACCGTGTGCTCAAGTACGACAATCTGGGCCGCCGCTACAACCCGGATAAGTCGGACGCCGTCAAAAATTGCTTTAACGAGTACGCCTCGCAGGAGGACATCAAGGCCTATTTTGAGGTCTGGGCGCAGATGCTCAAAAAGGATCCCGAGTGCTACATCTCGGCGCTCATCAATAACTACTACGGCTACTTTTATCCGAGTGCCCGCGATGCGTGGGTCTACAGCACGGCGCGCAGTGCCGAGATTATGGCGAAGCCCGATAACCTCAAGTACTTTGACTTCCATCCGGTCGATAGCAAGGTTGTGCGCTGGTGCGACCACCTGATCAACCTGTATCGCGTGGCGGTGCAGCGCATTCCGTTTATCTCGCTCACCATGAGCTCGGCCACCTATGTGTGGATTATGATCGCCGTGGTGGTCTACCTGTTGCGCCGCCATTCGTGGCGCGGGCTGGCCATTTGGGTGCCGCTGCTGGGCGTGCTCGCCGTGTGCCTGATTGGTCCGTGCAACGGCTCGACCTACATGCGCTACCTGTATCCGGTCATCGCCTGCATGCCCTTCGCCATCGGCGCCACCGTCACCCGCAGCGACTTCCTCTGGTCCTAACTTGGTGCATTGGGGTCAGGTTTCTTTGCACCAAAGGGGACATCATCACGACGCCTTCATTTTGGGGTTTATCTCGCAGGCTAGTAGGTATATCATAACGACGTTTGTTTATATTGCCCGAGCATCTGCGCTGGGCTTTAGGTCGAAACCGATAGGAGACACGTATGTCCGGACACTCTAAGTGGGCCACAACCAAGCATCGTAAGGGCGCGCAGGACGCCAAGCGTTCCGCCCTCTTCTCCAAGCTCAGCCGCAACATCACCGTTGCTGCCCGTCTCGGCGGTGACCCGCTGCCCGAGAACAACGCCAGCCTCGCCGCTGCCGTTGCCAAGGCCAAGGCTCAGTCCATGCCTAAGGACAAGATCAAGTCCGCTATCGACAAGGCTTTTGGTTCGGGTGCTGACGCCGCCGTCTACGAGAACATCGTGTACGAGGGCTACGGTCCCGCCGGTGTCGCCGTCTACGTCGACTGCCTGACCGACAACCGCAACCGTACCGCCGCTGATGTCCGTTCCGCCTTCTCCCACGCTGGTGGCAACCTGGGCACCTCCGGCTCCGTCGCCTTCCAGTTTGAGCGCAAGGGCCAGATCGTCGTCGCCAAGGAGATCCTGGACGAGAACGCCAAGAAGGAGACCATGATCGCCAACGGTGCTGCCGGTGACGAGGATGAGTTCATGATGGCCATCGCCGAGGCCGGTGGCGAGGACTACGAGGATGCCGGCGAGGAGTGGATCGTCTGGACTGCTGCCAACGACGTCATGGCTGTCTCCAAGGCGCTCGAGGAGCAGGGCGTCCAGGTCAAGGGTTCCGAGACCACCATGGTCCCGACCACCCCGACCGAGGTCTCTGGTACCGACGCCAAGAAGGTCCAGCGCCTCATCGACCGTCTTGAGGAGCTCGACGACGTCCAGGATGTTTACAGCACCATGGACATGACCGACGAGGTCATCGCTGCCCTCGAGGAGGAGTAGCGCTCGCACGGGTTAAGCCGTGCATATCTGGGCATAATGAAGCGAGCATGCAAGCCTCGTGGAATAGATGAGCCGGATCCGCGTGCGTAGAGCACCGGACCCGGCTCTTTTATAATGATGCGAACCGTTCTGCATTTCGAGAGCCGAGATTTGAAGGGAGCGCCGCGTGCGCGTACTCAAACGAGCCCTAGCGATCGTGTATCTTGCCGCCACCATCGTGGCGCTGGGTACGCTTGTCTGCCAGTTTTGGGGGCCGTATACGTATCGCTTTATGCTGCTGATGCGCGACCCCATGCCGCGCATCGTCGTCACGGCGTGCGCCGGCGTCGTGGCGATCGGCGTGCTGGTAAGCTTTTTCCGCCTGATGTTCGCCCGTCGCGAACCGTCCTGCGTGCATCCGGCGGGGGAGCGCAATATCGAGGTTACCCTTGCGGCGCTTTCTTCGTGCGCCAGGGCTGCTGCCGAGCGTGACGACCGCGTGATGGTCGAGCATGTCGAGGCCCGCGTCCAAGGCTCCGACGATTCGCACGTCCGTTTTAAGGTCGAGGCCATCGCGCTCGATGATAAGGACGTTGCCGCTCTTGCCACCTCGATGCAGCAGCGCATCGAGAAGGCCTGCGACACCATGCTCGGCACGCCGGGTACGACCGCGCGTGTCCGTTTTTTGCCGTCCAAGACTACCGTCCAGACCGTGGAGGTTTCCGGTGAGTGATACCAATCAAGATAAGACCGCTCGTACGCCGCGCCTGACGATTGACCAGAGCGCCACGTCGGCGAGCGAACCTGTTGATTCCAAAGCAGAGGCAACCGAGTTACAAGACGCGGCAGCCGCGGATTTTGACGAGGCTATGGGTCTCATCAAGGGTACGGGCGCTGCCATCTGGAGCTATGCTGTGCGTCATCCCAACACCACGCTCGGCGCCGTCGCCGGCTTTATCCTCGCCGTGTTGGTGCTCACGTTGGGCCTGTGGGACACGCTCGTCATTGCATTCTTCGTGCTGATCGGCGCCGTAATTGGTCAGATCCGCGACGGCGAGAACGGGATCGTCAACTTCTTCGGCCGTCTGTTTAGCGGCCGCTAATATGTATTCGACTGTCGCATCCGCGGCAGGCATAAGGAGGAACCATGGCTTTTAATACGAAGGTCGATGTAGCCGATACCGAGCTCGAGGAGAACGAGGCGGTCGTCGCCGAAGCTGAGGATGTGACGCTCGAGGATGAGGCTCTCGTCGAGGCCGAGTCCGATACGGATGAGGATGACGAGGAAGCGGACGAGTCCGAGGACTCGCTCACCTATTCCAACGGCGTGATCGAGAAAATCGTCGCCATGGCCACCCGCGAGGTGCCGCACGTTCTGGGCATGAAGGGTAACCTCATGCACTTTGTGCAGGAGCAGTTTGGTGCCGAGAACCTGACCAAGGGCGTGACGGTCGAGGTCACCGATGACAATCGCGTGGTCGTCAACATCTCCGTCATCATCGAGTACGGCGCCTATGCGCCCGCGATCTTCGACGATGTCAAGGCGCGTGTCACCGAGCGCCTTGCCGCGATGACCGGCCTTGAGGTGGCGGGCGTCAACCTGCGCATCGAGGACGTCATCACCCCCGAGGAGTACGAGCATCGCACCAGCCAGCACGAATAACCTTCCAAAAAGGGACAGGTTTGTTTTGGCAGGTTTTATCTGCGAAAACGTTAAACGGCCGACCGCGCAAGCAAAAGCGTGGCCGGCCGTTTCTGTACGCTCCCGATGTAGTCATACCGCTCGTCTAACTAAGGGTTGCAATCCCCACGTTCCGCGTTACTCTAATGGGCGCATTGTTTCCAAATTGTTAACGAGGGGTTGCCGTAATGGCCGACGAGCACGAAACAGAAAGCAAGGCATGGGCAATTGAGGCCGCCGCGGCAGAGGCGGCGTCGCGTGCTGCCGAGGAGGCGCATCGTCCTCCCGTAGTGCCGATGGAGCGCGTGGTCGATCGCGATGTTATCGAGCGGGGCGAGCGCGCTGGTCGCAAGCGCAGCCAGGAGCCGGGCTTTCCGCGCTTTTTTGCCGAGCTCAATTTGGGCCTGATCCTCACGGCCTTTGCCATCGTCGCGTTTAAAACACCTAATCACTTTGCTTTTGGCGGCACCTCGGGCGTGTCGGTCATTCTGTCCACGCTGTTCCCGACCCTGCCCGTCGGCGTCTTTATGTGGATTATCAATGCGGTGCTCGTCATCCTGGGCTTTATCTTTTTGGAGCGCAAGGCAATCCTGTGGAGTGTCTTTGCCTCGTTTGCGCTGTCCGCCTATGTTTCGCTGTTTGAGCTCTTTATTCCGACCGATGTCTCGATGACGGGCGATATGTGGCTCGACCTGTGCTTTGCCGTGATTCTGCCGGCGCTCGGCAGCGCTATCGTCTTTGATATTGGTGCCTCGACGGGCGGCACGGACATTCTCGCCATGATCCTCAAACGTCGCACGACGCTCGAGATTGGCCGCGCCCTGCTACTGGTCGACATCGGCATCGTGACCATCGCGGCCTTCTTGTACGGCCCGCGCGTCGGTCTGTATTGCGTGCTCGGCCTGTTTGCCAAGACGCTTGTGGTCGACAAAGCCATCGAGAGCATCCACCTGCGTAAAGTCTGCACGGTCATTTGCTCCGAGCCCCTTAAGGTCGAGGAGTTTATCGTCAAGCATCTCAACCGTACGGCGACTATCAGCCGCGGCTACGGTGCTTTCTCGGGCAAGTGCGTGACGGTGATCATGAGCGTGCTAAGCCGTCGCGAGGCCGTGCAACTGCGCCGCTATGCGCGCGAAGTCGATCCGGGTGCCTTTATCACGATTGTCGACAGCTCCGAGATCGTCGGCAAGGGTTTCCGCGGAACGAACTAACGTGGTCGAGCTCATCAAACAATCGAATAGCGCCCTGCGCATTGCAAATGCGTCATGTTGGAGTATTTGTCCCCACATTGGGTGATAATGATGCCAAAGACATCGTTTGCGATCCAGATGATTCGTTCAAGATACGAAGGGATGATTCTATGTTCTGCTCGCAGTGTGGCGCCCCCATGGGCGATAACGACAAGTTCTGCGGCACGTGTGGTGCCCCCAATGCCGGTGCCGCAGCCTCTGCCCCTCAGGGTCAGCCCCAGCAGTTTGTTCCGCAACCGCCCGTGGCGAATGCGTCCAAGGGCTGTGTGGCTCAGGCGTTTGAGGATATGACCAAGACTCCGGGCGTGCTGCAGCGCGTGTGCCAGATTGCCTTTTTACCGGCGCTGATTTGTGTTGTGTCGGTACTCGTGCTGTTTATTCCCGTTATTGGCGGCATTGCGGCTGCCATCGGCTTTTTGGCAGCTTGCATTGCGAGCGTGTGTGGTTCCGGCTTTGGTATTGAGTGGGGTCGCGATCTGTCGCTCAAGGTTGATGGCGGTATGGATCGTCCACTCATGCGTTCCACGTCGTTTGGCCTCGGAGTCTTTTCGAGCGTTATCTCGGTCGTGCTCGAGGTTATCGCTGCCATTCCCGTTATCGGTGTAGTGCTTTCGCTGGTGGAGAGCGTGGTAATTGGCGCCGCGGGCTCGTATTCGTATTACGGCTCCTATGCACTCGAGGCAGCGCTGTTTGGCTCGCTTGGCCTGCTTGTCCTGGCTATGATTGCCACGGCGGTCTTGGGAGTCTTCTTTAAGATGTTCGCCGACATTGCCGTGATGCACTTTGCGGTGACCGGTCGTGTCGAGAGCGCGTTTTCGCTCGACAAGGTCTGGGCGGCGTTTAAGCACAACAAGACCAAGCTGTTCTGCGCTTCGTTCCTTCCCGAGTTTTTGACGGGTCTGGTCGCCAACGTTGTCACATGGATCCTGACGCTCGTCTTCGGCGCCATTGCCTCTGTCGGTATGTATAACTACTACTACCGTCCTTCGGCTATTGAGGCGCTTGTTACCGGCGGTGGCATCACGCTCGTATTGTTCTTGGTGCTGACGGCGTTTGTCACGGTATTCCTTACGGTCTTTGGCAAGATGCTCAAGCATCGTGCCGTTGGCTATTGGGTTGCGCGCTACGCAAGCGAGTGGGCCGACGAGGACAAGGACGACGTCCTGACTTTTGTGCTGCCGTTTGAGAAGAAGTCTGCTCCGGCTGGTTTTAGCGCCGACGCAGCGCCCGTATCCGATTCCGCTGCGGCGCCGGCGCCTGCGCCCGAGCCCGAGCCCGAGCCCGAGCCCGAGCCTGAGCCTGAGCCTGAGCCTGAGCCTGAGCCTGAGCCTGAGCCCGCGCCCGTGCCCGTGCCTGAGCCCGAGCCTGCGCCAAGCTCCGACGAGGACCCGCAGGACGAGTAACCCTGCCACCTGCCATTTGGGGACGGGGTAGAAACGGTAGAAATAGCGCTTGACAAATGAGCGGGGGAGGACGTGTCGAAACGTCCGCCCCCGCTTTGATATCGCGATGTGGCTATGACTGCGAGATGGCCGCGAATCGACTACTCGCCGCGCTTCTCCTCGCGGCGAGCGGCGGCACGTGCATCGTGGATGCCCTTGATCGCGGCATGGCGTGCCGTGCGAGCATCGTGCATGGCGTCGCGCGCCTCAGCGGCTGTTGCCTTGGCAGAGCGCAGCTTGGCGGCCAAGTCGGGGTTGGTCTCGGCAACCGCGGCGATCGTGGGGCCGTCGAGCTCCTCTTGCGTGGGCTCGGCCAAAAAGTCGATAGCATACTGGGCGGCCACCATGGAGCCCTTTGCCAGCACGGTCTCGTCGATCTTGTAGAAGCAGGAATGTTGGGCGTACGTGGCACCAATCTTGGGGTTGCGCGTACCTACAAAGGCGAGCACGCCCGGCACGCGGCGCAGGTACTCCGAAAAATCCTCGCCCGAAAGCGTGCCACGGTAATGGCCTTGACCGGTGGGGCCCAGGCACTTGATTACAGCCTGACGGCAGCGCTCGCTCGAGGCGGCGTCGTTTTCGACCTTGTAGTTGGCGATGGTGTAGTCGGTGAGCTCTGCCTCGGCGCCCAAGGCGGCCGCGGTATGCTCCACGATGCGGCGCATAAGCTCCGGCATTTCCTCGTGGGTCGAATCTCCGTAGGTGCGCACCGTGCCGGCAAGGTAGGCCGTGCCGGCGATAACGTTGCGCGCGGTGCCGCCGTGCAGCTCGCCGACGGTGATGACAGCCGGCTCATAGGGGCTGATCTCGCGCGAGACGATGGTCTGCAGAGCGTTGACGATCTCGGCGGCAACCATAACGGCGTCGTGGCCGCGCTGGGGCATGGCGCCGTGGCATGAGGTGCCGCGGACGTCGATGCGGAACCAGTCGGTATTGGCCATGCGCGGGCCGGGCTCGCAGCTCACGGTGCCGGCGTCGACCTCACTCCAGATGTGCGCGGCGTAGGCGCCATCGACGCCGTCGAGCACACCCGTGCCGATCATGAGCTTGGCGCCCTGGCCGTTTTCCTCGCTGGGCTGGAAGACGATGCGGACCTCGCCGTGGATGTCGTCGGTCATATGGCGCAGAATCTGCAGCGTGCCGAGCATCATGGCGATGTGGCAGTCGTGGCCGCAGGCGTGCATGCAGCCCTCGTTGACGCTGGCAAATTCCTCGCCGGTCTGCTCGGTGACGGGCAGGGCGTCGATATCCGCACGCAGCAGGATGCGGCGGCGCGGCGTGCCGTCCTCGCGGTAGGCATCGGGCGCGGTGCCGCGAAGGGTCGCCACCAGACCCGTCTTAAGGGGACGCTCATAGGGGATATTCATGGCGTCGAGCTGGTTGGCGATGTCGGAGGTCGTGCGCTCCTCGGCAAGGCTCAGCTCCGGGTGCTTATGGAAGTGCCGGCGCTGCTTGATGATATAGGGTTCAAACTCGGTAGCGATATCTTTGATGGCTGCGGTGACGTCGTCAGCCGCGCGAGCCTCGGTCGCCGCCATAATCTGCTGTGCCTTGGTCTTCGTCATGGTCGATTTGCTCCTTGCTGGGTTGATCGCAAAATCGTACAGGCTCTCTCCAGTATGCCACCTGCCGCTAGGGCTGGTAAAGTTGCCGTTTGCCGCTTGGGGTTTTGTTACAAGGGCGGGGGAGTACACTCGGGGGTGTTGAATTTCCTGCCAGAGATGGGGATGCCCATGCAACATATCGATCGGATTATCCGCTCCAAGAACGTCTTTACCGCGCAAGACGGCATCGATACCGCCCGCGAGCTGGCGATTGCCATCGCAGGCGACCGTATCGTCGCAGTCGGTGCGCCCGATGACGTGATCGCCGCCGCTCCCGCCGCCACGTCGGTTATCGACTACGGCGAGCAGTTTGTCTGCCCCGGTTTCCATGACGCTCATCTGCACTTCTTCCATACCTCGGTCGGTTCCTCGCCGTACATGCTTATGGATATGGGCACGTCCGAGGCGGCGCTGGTGCAACATGCGCTCGAGTTTTCCCAGGACCTGCCCGATGACGCTTGGGTTGTGACGCAGGGCTGGCGCGACTACCGTTGGGACCCGCCCGAGCATCCTACCAAGGCGTCGCTCGATGCGGCATTCCCCGATCGTCCCTGCGTTATGTATTCGGGCGACGGGCATACGCTTTGGCTCAACAGCCGCGCACTCGAGGCGCTCGGCGTCACACGCGACAGCGAGCCGCCAGCGGGCGGCAGCTACGACAAGGATGCAAACGGCGAGCTCACGGGCATTGCTCACGAGGCGGCTGCCATGCAGCTGCTACCGCGCTGCCTGGAGTGGCTGGGCGAGGACCGCATCGCGAGCGCTTACGCCGACCAGATGAAGCGTATGGCCGAGCAGGGCATCACCTCGATCTGCGATATGTCGCTCATGCCCATGCCGGGCTGCGATTTTATCCGCGACGACGTCTACGACAAACTGCAGGCAGCCGGCAAACTGGGCATCCGAGCCCATCTATTCCCCACACTGCTGGATGACCAATCGCGCTTAGAAGAACTGCAGACCCGCTACGCGAACAACGCGCTGCTCTCGGCGCCTGGTTTTAAGCAGTTCTTCGATGGCGTGTCGAGCGAACACACGGCATATCTCACCGAGCCCTATACCAATCCGCGCTTCCCGGGCGACCAGGGCCGTCTGACGGTTCCGGCTGAGCGCATGCGCAAACTGGTTCTGGCGGCCGCGGAGCGCGGTCACACCGTGCGCATCCACGTCATTGGTGACGGTGCGATTCATGCCGCGCTGGATATCTTCGAGGAAGCGGCCGACCTGTACGGCCTGCCCCAGCACGGTCATAACACGCTTGAGCATCTGGAGAACCTCTTGCCCGAGGACATCGACCGCCTGCGCAAGCTCGACGTGGTTGCCTCGAGCCAGCCCTGCCATATCACGCTCGACCCGGGTGGTCCGGAGCGCGACCTGGGCTTGGAGCGCAGCCGCATCATGTGGCCGTTCGCAACCTATAAGCAGCGCGGCATTCGCCAAGCCTTCGGTACCGACAGCCCCATCACAGCTGTTACCAGCATGAACGTGCTCTACACGGCTATCACGCGCCAGGACCCCAAAAGCCACTGGCCCGAGGGCGGCTGGCTGCCGAGCGAGCGCATCGATGCGGCAACGGCTCTGCGCAACTACACCCTGGGCAGCGCCTATGCAGCGGGCGACGAGCAAAACCTCGGCAGCCTAGAACCCGGCAAATACGCCGACCTGGTAGTCCTGGACCAAAACCCACTCACCATCGACCCCCAAGAACTCCAAGCCACCAAAGTCCAAGCCACCTACCTAGCCGGCAACCTGATCTACGAGCGCTAAGTATTCATGTCTTACCGTTAAACGCGGCTCGGGCAGCTTATTTTGGGATGGCGCTCGAGCCGCGTTTGTTTGCAAATGGGGGGTTCGTTAGGAGCGTCCCCGCCCTGCTTGATTTGGGCGCGGGGCGGAGGCGCCGCCGCCCCGCGCCCAATTTGGACAGCAGCAATGCTATCTCTAGGTGTTTTGCATACTTTCCATTACGAATTGCATAAAAAGGCTGGGATGTTCTTCCGGATCCTGATGTACCCCCGTCCGCGCCGTGCAAAAAACGGAGTGCGAGCTCTGCCTGTGCCGCTGCGGCTGAGTAACGTTGCAGAGATTGACGTCATTTTGTGCTCCGGTGCGGCGTGAGGCATGCCTTTCTGTCCTGACGGGGTTTGCCTGCCGACCAAAATCGCCGGCCGAAGGCGTCCTTGGGACCAATATGGTGTGTCCGGCACGTATGCAGCCGTCCTAGTCTGCTGAATACTCCCAAAAATGCACGGTGCTCCCCAGGGGACCCGTGCGCGCAGCGAAAACCATGCACATGTCGCTATCCGCATCGCCATTTTGCTGCACTGACTTTTCTGAATGCCGGGCCCGAATTAGTTAACCTGCCTCCCGTGTGGCTCCGGAGGGGCGGGGCATAAGGTTTATCGCGAGTTCCGCACGAGCCGAAGGCCACTTAATGTGGCCTTCGTGCGAGCAGGACTGCCCGAGCAGGAAACCTTATGCCCCGCCCCTCCGGAGCCACACGGGAGGCATCGCTAAGTTATCCCCCGGCATTCAGAAAATCTAAGTGCCAAAAAATAAGATTTTTTGACTCCGTGTTGTATAACCCGCCATTCGTGGGTACCATTCAACGCGTACGCAAACAAAAAGGGTTAATTCGCGCGGCATAACCGCGCGGCCCAAAAAGGAGGAAACAAGCATGTCGTCTTTGAAGCCGCTTGCAGATCGTGTTCTGGTCAAGCCCGACGAGGCCGAGCAGAAGACCGCTTCTGGTCTGTATATCGCCAGCAACGCCCAGGAGAAGCCGCAGCGCGGCACCATCGTTGCCGTTGGCGCCGGCAAGGTCAACGACAAGGGTGAGCGCATCCCCATGGACGTCAAGGTCGGTGACGTTGTCATCTATGGTAAGTTCGGTGGCAACGAGGTCAAGGTCGACGGCGAGAAGTATCTGCTGATGCGCGCCGACGACATCTACGCCGTCGTCGAGGCCTAGTCTCGTCAGAATCTCTGATTCGTCTTTGAACGCGCCCGCCGCACAGGACTCGGAAGCGGCGACGCGAGTCACATTTCTTTTGGAGGATTACCTACCATGGCAAAGAACATTACGTTCAACACCGATGCCCGCGCTAAGCTTGCCAAGGGCGTCAACACTTTGGCCGACGCCGTTACCGTCACCATGGGCCCCAAGGGTCGCTACGTTGCGCTGCAGCGCACGTTCGGTGCCCCGACCATCACCAACGACGGCGTTTCCGTCGCCAAGGAGATCGAGCTCGAGGACAACATCGAGAACATGGGCGCTCAGCTGGTGAAGGAGGTTGCCACCAAGACCAACGACACCGTGGGTGACGGCACCACCACCGCAACTCTGCTCGCCCAGGCCATCGTCAACGACGGTCTGCGCAACGTCGCCGCTGGCGCCAACCCGCTGGCCATCCGTCGCGGCATCGACAAGGCCGTTAACGCCGCCGTCGCCGAGATGAAGAAGCAGGCCAAGCCGGTCGAGACCAAGGAGCAGATCGCTTCCGTCGGTACCATCTCCGCCGGTGACCCCGAGGTCGGCGAGAAGATCGCCGAGGCCATGGAGGTCGTGGGCAAGGACGGCGTCATCACCGTCGAGGATTCCCAGACGTTCGACATCACCATCGACACCGTCGAGGGCATGCAGTTCGACAAGGGCTATGTCTCCGCTTACTTCGTCACGGATAACGACCGCATGGAGGCCGTGATGAAGGATCCGTACATCCTCATCACCGACCAGAAGATCTCCAGCGTTCAGGACATTATGCCCGTTCTCGAGGCTGTCCAGCGCGCTGGCCGTGGCCTGCTCATCATCGCTGAGGACATCGACGGCGAGGCTCTGCCTACCCTGGTTCTCAACAAGATCCGTGGCGCCCTCAACGTCTGCGCCGTCAAGGCTCCGGGCTACGGCGATCGCCGCAAGCGCATCCTCGAGGACATCGCCGTCCTCACCGGCGGCCAGGCTGCCCTGGACGAGCTGGGCGTGAAGGTCGCTGACATCACCGCCGATATGCTCGGTACCGCTAAGTCCGTCACCATCTCCAAGGACAATACCGTCGTCGTCGGCGGCGCTGGCTCCAAGGAGGCCATCGACGCTCGT
Organism: Collinsella sp. AF23-2; assembly: GCF_003459245.1. Lineage (GTDB taxonomy): Bacteria > Actinomycetota > Coriobacteriia > Coriobacteriales > Coriobacteriaceae > Collinsella. Next base: position 67,572 of record NZ_QRVG01000007.1, on the reverse strand, counting down.
ATCGCTCAGATCAAGGGTGAGATGGAGAACACCACCTCTGACTTCGACCGTGAGAAGCTCCAGGAGCGCCTGGCCAAGCTCTCCGGTGGCGTTGCCGTCATCAAGGTCGGCGCTGCTACCGAGTCCGAGCTCAAGGAGATCAAGCATCGCGTCGAGGACGCCCTGCAGGCTACTCGCGCTGCTGTCGAGGAGGGTATCGTCGCCGGTGGCGGCGTCGCCTTCATGGACGCTGCTCCTGCGCTCGATGCTGTCGAGATTGACGACCCCGAGGAGAAGATCGGTGTCGACATCGTCAAGAAGGCTCTGACTGCTCCGGTTGCTACCATCGCCAAGAACGCTGGCTTTGAGGGCGCCGTCGTGGTCGACAAGGTTGCCGAGCTGCCCGCCGGCCAGGGTCTCAACTCTGCCAACGGCGAGTGGGGCGACATGATCGAGATGGGCGTCCTCGACCCCGTCAAGGTCAGCCGCGTCACCCTGCAGAACGCTGCTTCTGTTGCCAGCCTGATTCTCATCACCGAGGCCACCGTCTCCGATGTGCCCAAGAACACTCAGCTTGAGGACGCTATCGCTGCTGCCACCGCTGGTCAGCAGGGCGGCGGTATGTACTAAGGCCGACAAGGTCTAGAACTCCCACCGGGAATCCGGGGGCGGGACGGGGACTTCTCTCCGGAACGTCCTCGGACATGCAAAGAGGCTCCGCATCGCGCTTCGCGCTGCGGAGCCTCTTTGCGTCCTGCGGAATATTCCGGAGAGAAGTCCCCGTCCCGCCCCCGGATTCCCTGCGTTTACGGCCTTGAGGTCGGCGGGCGTAGAAGGACGTGGTCGATAGGAGTACGTGTCCCTTCGCTGTTTCGCGCTTTGCGCGAAAGGCGCGTTACTTTGGGATGGGTGGGGAACGTGGTTGTTGCGGCAACTGGCCCTCGCCAGAAATTACCCCTGGCGTACTTGTACCTCTCTTCCCTCGTGCTACACTTGCAATTGCTGTTTCAGGGCGGGGTGGAATTCCCCACTGGCGGTAAATCGGGCGGTGCCAAAGGGGCGCCGTGGAGCAGGCGAGGCGTCTGCGACCGAGCCGATGAGTCCGCGACCCGTGCGTGTGTTGGTTCGCATGCCGGCTGAACTGGTGAGATCCCAGTGCCAACGGTTAGAGTCCGGATGAAAGAGGCAGGTGATCTTAATGTCTGAACAGTCGCAGCATATCCATTTTGAGAACACGAATAGGTGGAGCACCAAACAGCTCGTTACCATGGCGTTGATGTGCGCCTTGGGAGCGCTGTTTATGTATGTGCAGCTGCCCATCCTTCCCTCGGCACCGTTTTTGACGTATGACCCGTCGCTGGTGCCGGCGATGGTGTGCGGGTTTGCGTATGGCCCCGGTGCCGGTACTGCTGTTGCCGCCATGGCGATCGTTATCCATGCGCTCACTACGGGTGACTGGGTCGGCGCGCTTATGAATCTGGTTGCCACGCTGGGCTACATTCTGCCCGCGGCTATCGTCTACCAGAAGATGCATACCTATAAGGGTGCCGTGATTGGCCTGGTGCTCGGCGTTATTGCCGCTACGGCGTTGTCTATGGTCGCAAACCTTACCATTGGCGTATGGTTCTGGTATGGCTCGGTCGATGTGATCGCCCCGCTCATGATTCCTGCCGTGCTGCCGTTCAACCTTATCAAGACCGTGCTTAACTCGGTATTGACGCTTGCGGTGTACAAGGCGGTTTCCAACCTCATCACGCCTAAAAAGGACCAGGTCAAAGGCCGCGCATGATTGAGTGTCGGGGCGTTTCCTTTAGTTATGACGGTGCCGTGTCGGCACTCGACGGCGTCGATCTGAACATCGAGGACGGGGAGTTTTTCTGCATCCTCGGTGGCAATGGGTCGGGCAAGTCGACGTTTGCCAAGCATCTGAATGCGCTGTTGCAGCCCGATGCGGGCACGGTACGCATCAACGGCATGGATGCGTCCGACCCCGAGCTGGTCTACGACATTCGTTCGACCGCGGGCATGGTATTCCAGAATCCCGACGACCAGCTGGTGGCAACGCTTGTCGAAGATGACATTGCGTTTGGTCCCGAAAACCTAGGCGTGCCATCGGCGCAAATTGCGCAGCGCGTACGCGAGGCGCTGAAGGGCGTGGGCCTGGTGGGCTTTGAGCACCACGAGACCCATGCGCTTTCGGGCGGCCAAAAGCAGCGCGTGGCGCTTGCCGGCGTGCTTGCCATGGAACCGCGCGTGCTCATATTGGACGAGGCTTCCTCGATGCTTGATCCGCGTGGGCGCAAGGCCCTCATGAAGGCTTGCCGCGCGTTGCACGATCGCGGCATGACCATCGTGATGATTACGCACTTTATGGAAGAGGCCGCCGAGGCCGATCGTGTCGCGGTGTTTCGGGCGGGGCATGTTGCCATGCTGGGTACGCCCGAGGAGATTCTGACGCGGGCGAATGAACTCGCTCAGCTCAACCTGGATATGCCGGCGTCGTGCTGCTTAGGTAGGACACTTCGTGCGAAGGGCGTGCCCGTTTGCGCGCAGGTACGTGAGGCGGATATGGTCGCCGAGATTGCGCAGACTTATGCCGAGCGAAGTGGGGCAGGCACCGCGGGGCAGTCTTCCGCATCCCAGTTGGAAATCGCTGACGGCACTGTTCCGGTAGACAACGAGGGCAACGCGTCGGAGCCCGTCATAGAGCTATCCCATGTTTCGTACAGTTATTCGCTCAGTCCGCGCGAGCGCCGCCGCTGGCATAAGCGCTCGGCCACTGCGGGCAAATCGAGCAAACAGGCTCTCTGGGGAAACGACCCCAGCAGTCCGTGGGCGCTGCGCGATGTATCGCTGACGGTGCGTCGCGGCGAGTTCCTGGGGCTAGCAGGCCATACCGGCTCGGGTAAATCGACTCTGGTCCAGCATCTCAACGGGCTGATCCGTCCGCAGGAGGGAAGCATTTGCGCGCTGGGGCTCGACCTATCAAACAAGAAAGACGCCGCTGCGGTTAAGGCCAAGGTCGGCGTGGTGTTTCAGTATCCTGAGCGTCAGCTGTTTGCCGAAACCGTGGCGCAGGACGTGGCGTTTGGTCCGCACAACCTTGGCTTGCCGCAAGATGAAGTCGACCGTCGTGTCGAGTCATCGCTCTCGCGCGTGGGCCTCGATCTTTCCACGGTCGGCGACAAGAGCCCCTTTGAGCTTTCGGGCGGCCAGCAGCGTCGCGTGGCGTTTGCCGGCGTGCTCGCCATGGAACCTGAGGTGCTGGCGCTCGACGAGCCCATGGCAGGCCTCGATCCGGCTGCCCGCAGGGATTTCCTGGAGCTCATTGGCCGTTTACATGACGAAGGCCTGACCGTTGTCATGGTTTCGCACAGCATGGATGACCTGGCAAATTGTTGTGACCGTATCGTTGTGATGAACGAGGGCGCGGTGTTTGCCGAGGGAACGCCCGCTCAGGTTTTTGCGCATGCGGATGAGCTTAAATCAATCGGCTTGGGTGTTCCCGCCGCCCAGCGCATGGCGCTGGCGCTCGCGAAGGCAGGCGTGCCGCTGCGTTGCAGCGGGCTCTATACGGTTGAGTCGCTGGCCGACGAGCTGGCAGATTTGCTGATCGGTCGCTCAGACGGTCCTTCTAACGTCGCGGACATTGCTAAATCCAAGACGGTCGCGCGAGAGGAGGGCTGCTAATGGAGGCGTTTTCGTTTGGCAGCTACTATCCGAGCGATAGTGCGATCCATCGCCTGGATCCGCGCACCAAGCTGCTCCTGGGCTTTGTGTTTTTAATCACGACGCTGACCGTCGGCGGCTTCCGCGGACTGGCTCCTGTCGCAATTTTCGTCGTGCTGATCTATGCCGTGTCCCGGGTGCCGGCTCGTCGCGTTCTGTCGTCGATGGCGCCGCTGCTGGCAATCGTCGTCGTGGTCGCGGTGCTCAACTTGTTTACCGATCAGAGTGGGCGCATCCTGTGGCAGCTCGGCTTTCTGCAGATAAGCGAGGGCTCACTGCGTTCTGCCGCCTTTATGGCGTGTCGCCTGACCCTGATGATGGCCGGCATGAGCGCCATTACGCTCACCACGCCTACGCTCGACCTCACCGCGGGCTTTGAGCGTCTGCTCGCACCGTTTGCGCGCGTGGGGCTCCCTGCGCATGAGCTCGGCATGATCATGGGCATCGCGTTGCGCTTTATGCCGCAGTTTGCCACCGAGATGAAGCAGACGGCGGACGCGCAGGCAAGCCGCGGTGCACGCGTAACGGGTGGCCCGCTCGGCGGCGTGCGTATGCTCGGCAGTGTGGCGATTCCACTGTTCACGGGCGTGTTCCGTCATGCCGAGACGTTGTCTGCCGCCATGGATGCACGCTGCTATCACGGCGAGCAGGGCCGCACGCGTCTGCATGCGCTTGCATTTCGCCGCGGGGATGCGCTGGCTGCGGTTGTGACGATGCTGCTGTTTGCGTGTGTCATCGTCGTCAACCTTCAACTTGTTTAGGCGCGATTCGAGCGCAAGAAAGGGGTCCCTATGACCGACAACGACCGCACGGCTCAGCTTGAGCGCGCCTGTTCGTATCTCAGGCGCATTCCGGCGTGGTATCTGGCCACGACCGATGTGACCGACGGGCATCAGCCTCGCGTGAGGCCGTTTTCGTTTGCCATGGTCGATGACGGTAAGCTGTGGTTTTGCACGTCGCGCGACAAGGATGTGTGGGCGGAGCTGAGTGCGAATCCCAAGTTTGAGCTCTCGGGCTGGAAGCCGGGGGAATGTTGGATCGTGTTGACCGGCGAGGCCGCACTTGAGGACGACGCGGTTGCGAGCGACAAGGTGCGTCAAGCGGGTTTTAAGCACATGGTGGGCATCGGCGAGGAACACGAGAGTGCCAACGACGGCCGCCTTGCTTTCTTTTCGGTCCGCAACATTGCCGCGCGCTTCTGTGATATCGACGGCAGCGAGGAGCGCCTGGAGCTCTAGAGCGTCTCAAATTAACTACCCGTTCCGAATTAGCTAGCGCCAGGAGGACACATGGACGGATTGAATACGGTGTTGGAGTATCTGACGTCGGTGCCGGCATGGTATTTGGCGACGAGCGTTGACGGACAGCCTCATGTGCGTCCGTTTTCGTTTGCGCAGATCCAGGATGGCAAGCTGTGGTTTGTAACAGCGCGCACCAAAGATGTGTGGCAAGAGCTGCTGCAAAACCAGCGCTTTGAGGCCACGAGTTGGTGGCCGGGCCATGGCTGGCTCATCTTGCGCGGGCGTGCCGGCTTGGATGACCGGGCTTTAGGCGAAATGCGCGAAGCTGGGTGGAAGCATCTAGAGCGCCTGGGCGAGCACTATGAGGGGCCTAACGACCCCACGCTCGTCTTCTTTAGCGTCGAGGATCCCGAGGCTTTTATCTGCAATCACGACGAATGGGTGCCGGTCGAGCTCTAGCCAGCTGGCTCATCCTAACAACTTGGTTTTCGCATGGGCGGGCCCCGTATTGCCCGGCGCCGTTAGGAGCGCCGGTCAATACGGGGCCCGCTCCATTTGTCAATTCCTTCAAGCGAATGTGTCGGGAATGTTTCAATGCATGAATATGCAAGCCATTTACGTATTAATGCATCTTTTGGTGCTAAAGTTTCAACTCACTTCATAACGACCGCTGCGAAATGCGCATCGGTGCATAAATCGCAGACAAGGAGTCTGATATGTCTTTGAAGGTTGGAATCGTCGGCGCGGCTGGATATGCCGGAGCCGAGCTCATTCGCCTCGTCCTCGGTCATCCCGAGTTTGAACTTGCTGCCATTACGTCCAACGCCGATGCCGGCCAGCCGTTGTCTGCGGTGCACCCGAGCTTCACCGGCGTAAGCGATCTTGTCTTTACGACGCATGATGCCCCTGAGCTCAAGAACTGCGACGCGGTCTTTTTGGCCGTGCCGCACACGGCTGCCATGGCACAGGTGCCCGCGCTGCTTGCATCGGGCGTCTCCTGCTTTGATCTTTCGGCCGACTACCGTCTGAACGACGCGTCCGTTTTTGAGGCTTGGTATGCCGCCGAGCATACGAGCCCCGAGCTGCTCAAGACCCGTGCCTTCGGTCTGCCCGAGCTGTTCTGCCAGGACTTGGAGACCGCCGCATCCGACCATGCCGACGGCAAACCCGTGCTGGTCGCCTGCGCCGGTTGCTATCCCACCGCAACGAGCCTTGCCGCCGCGCCCGCCGTGCGCGCGGGCTGGGTGGCCGAGAACGGCCCCGTGATTGTCGATGCCATCAGCGGTGTGACGGGTGCCGGCAAGTCCTGCAACGCTCGTACGCATTTTTGCAGCGCCGACGAGAATTTGGAAGCATACGGCGTGGGCAAGCATCGCCACACGCCCGAAATCGAGCAGATCTTGGGCCTGACCGATCGCGTCGTCTTTACCCCGCACCTGGCACCGCTCAAGCGTGGTCTGCTCTCCACGGTGACGCTGCCGCTCGCGCCGCAGGCTCTCGACACGTTGGCTCTTGAGGATGTTGTCGACTATTACAAGCAGTTCTACGCTGGACGCACCTTTGTGCGCGTGCTCGACGCCGGCCAGCAGCCCAAGACGGCTTCGGTCGTCGGCACCAACGCCGCCCAGATTGGCCTCGCGCTCAACAAGCGCGCGGGCGTGCTGGTGGCGACGGGCGCCATCGACAATCTGTGCAAGGGCGCTGCGGGCCAAGCAGTCCAATGCGCCAATATCGTCTTTGGCTTTGACGAGCGACGAGGCTTGCCCACAGTGGCGTGCCCGGTGTAGCACATTCGATTGTTAACGATTTGGTAGTCGGGCATCGAGTGGGGCGCCACTCTTAAGCTGGTCTCATGATCACGACTGGCATGGCGCACCAACCGATGTCCGTTTTTTGTTTGATATAAGGAGTCGTAAGGACGATGAATACAGAGCAGTTCGATATCAAGATTCGTGCCGTCGAGGGTGGCATTACGGTAGCGGCCGGCTTTAAGGCCGCGGGTATTCATGCGGGTTTTCGCAAGAATCCCGAGCGCTTGGATTACGCGCTCGTCGTGCCCGATAAACCCTGTCCCGGTGCCGGCGTGTTTACGACCAATCGCTTTTGCGCAGCGCCTGTGCAGGTGAGCCGCGCCAACCTGGGCGGTGTGGGCAAGGGCTATGGCATCATCGCCGGCGTTTCAATCAACTCCGGCAACGCGAATGCCGCCACGGGCGAGACGGGCCTTGCCTGCGCGCGCGAGACGTGCAACATCGCCTCGCAGGTCATCGGCTGCGAGCCCCAGCAGATTCTGGTTGCCTCCACGGGTGTGATTGGCCAGATTCTGTCGATCGACACGTTTGAGACCGCCATTCCTGCTGCCTACGAGGCGCTCTCCGCCCACGGTGGCGCCGATGCCGCTCGCGCCATCATGACGACCGACACGCACTCCAAGGAGTACGCCGTATCCTACGTCAGTGAGGCTGCGGGTCATGCGGGCAATGTCTATACGGTAGGCGGAATGTGCAAGGGCTCGGGTATGATCATGCCCAACATGGCCACCATGATCGCAGTTATCACCACCGATGCCCCCGTCGAGCCTGCGGCACTTCATGCCCTGCTGCTCTCGACCGTCAAGCAGACCTTTAACAAGGTAACGGTCGATTCCGACACCTCGACCAACGACACCTGCATCATGCTTGCCTCCGGCGCCGCTGCCGCAGATGCCGAGCCTATCGTCGAGGGCTCCGATGCCTTTGACGAGTTGGCATTTGCCGTGCACGAGGTGTGCGAGAGCCTGGCGCGCAATATCGCCGCCGATGGTGAGGGCGCATCTAAGCTTGTTACGGTCAACGTTACCGGCGCCGTGAACGACGAGGAGGCCGATATCGCCGCCCGTGCCGTTGCCAACTCGCCGCTCGTTAAGACCTGCATCGCCGGCCACGACTGCAACTGGGGCCGCGTTGCTATGGCGCTTGGCAAGTGCGGCGTGAAGTTTAATCAGGAAGACGTTTCCATCGACATGATGGGCATGCCTGTCTGTCGCGATGGTCTGACTGTTCCCTTTGACGAGGACGAGGCTCTACGACGTTTCGAGGCGCCCGAGATCGTGATCTCGGCCGACCTGGGCGCAGGCGACGCGGCAACGACCGTGTGGACCTGCGACCTCACGCATGAGTACATCTCCATTAACGGCGACTACCGTTCCTAGATTCCAGGCACGCTGCGCATCTTGCCGCGATTGCGGACAGCGGAGCACGGCGCGATAACGATACGAAAGACGAGGCAGATTATGAAATTCGCACGCGATTGTCGTTCGAACGAATCCAACGAAGCAACCGCGCAGCTGCTGTTCGAAGCGCTGCCGTGGATTAAGAACCTGACCGGTAAGACGGTTGTTATCAAATATGGCGGAGCCGCCATGGTTGATGAGCAGCTGCGCCGCGACGTGATGAGCGACATCGTGCTGCTCAAGATCATCGGCATGCGCCCTGTTATCGTGCACGGTGGCGGCAAGGCCATCAACGAGGCGCTGAGCCACTACGACATCCCCGTCGAGTTTAAGAACGGCCAGCGCGTGACCACGCCGGCGACTATGGATATCGTGCGCGAGGTGCTGGGCGGCAAGGTTAACCAGGAGCTGGTTGCCGCCATCAACCACCACGGCAACCTGGCCGTGGGCGTGTCGGGCAGCGATGCTGGCACGCTCATCGCCGAGCCGCTCGACCCCGAGCTCGGTCGCGTGGGCAAAGTGACGCACGTTAACACCGACTATATCGAGCGCTTACTCGATAGCGAGTACATCCCCGTTATCGCTACCGTCGCGGCGGGGGAGGACGGCGGTTTCTTCAACATCAACGCCGATACCGCCGCCGGTGCCGTTGCGGCAGCGCTCCACGCGCACAAGGCGATCTTTTTGACCGACGTCGACGGCCTGTACAAGGACTTTAGCGATAAAGACTCACTCATCTCCAACCTAACACTCGACGAGGTTAACGAAATGCTCTACGGCGGCGAGGTCGATAAGGGCATGATTCCCAAGCTGCGCGCGGCCGTCGATGCGCTTGCCGGCGGCGTATTTCGCGCTCACATCATCAACGGCACCACGCCGCATTCGCTGCTGCTGGAGCTGCTGACCGATGCCGGCGTCGGTACCGTGATCCATTCCACCGAGACGGCTTACGAGTTCGATACGCATCCGCATCCGCTTTCGACGTTTGCTGCGCGTCTGACCGAGAATCTTGACGAGGTCGAGAAGCTTCAGACGGTCTAGCTGACCCTCAGCCGCCCCATTCCTACACCCATAGGCCTGCGCCGTCCGGCGCTCAACGAAAGGCATCCCATGTCACTTGCAGCTCAGCAATCGCTTGAATCCCATTACGTTATGCATACCTTTGGCCGCTCTCCGGTCGAGTTTGTCGAGGGTCACGGCATGAAGCTCACCGGCGACGATGGCCGTGAGTACCTCGACTTTCTTGCCGGCATCGGCGTGTGCAGCCTAGGTCATGGCGACCCGGCTGTGCTCTCGGCGCTCGAGGCACAGACCAAAAAGCTCATGCATGTCTCCAATTACTTCTACATTGAGCAGCGCGGACAGGTCGCGGCGCTGCTGTCCAAGCTTGCTAACGACGACGTAGATGGTGCGCGCGTGCTTGCCGATGCCATTGCCGCCGGCGATGAGACCACGGCAGCTGCTCTTGGTGCCCCGGCTGCGGATGAGCAGGTTTGGGAGACCTTCTTTGCCAACTCTGGCGCCGAGGCCAACGAGGGCTCGATGAAGCTCGCGCGCCTGTACGCCAAGCGTGCCGGTAATGGCGGCAACACCATCGTGTGCATGCGCGGCGGCTTCCACGGCCGTACGCTCGAGACCATTGCCGCCACCATGCAGGATTGGCTGCAGGACAGCTTCCGCCCGCTGCCGGGTGGCTTTGTGGCCTGCACGCCCAACGATGTGGATGAGCTGCGTGCGATCTTTAAGCAGCTGGGGAGCGAAATTTGTGCCGTGATGCTCGAGCCGATCCAGGGTGAGAGCGGTGTGCATCCCATGACCGAGGAGTTTATGGCTACGGCGCGCGACCTGGCACACGAAGTGGGCGCCGTGCTTATCGCCGACGAGGTCCAGTGCGGCATCTTCCGCTCCGGCAAGCCGTTTGCGTTCCAGACCTATGGCGTGGAGCCCGACATCATGAGCCTTGCCAAGGGCATTGCTGATGGCGTGCCCATGGGTGCCGTCGTGGCGAAGAAGGAGATTGCCGACGTGTTTAAGCCGGGCGACCACGGCTCGACCTTTGGTGGTAGCTGCTTGGCCATCGCGGCGTGTGCCGCGACGCTCTCCGCGCTTGTGCGTGGCGATTATGCCGAGCATGCTGCCAAGGTGGGTGCCTATATGGAGGCAAAGCTCGCCAAGCTGCCGCACGTGACCGAGGTACGTGGTCGCGGCTTGATGCTCGGCTGTGATTTGGATGATGCCGCGGGCGACGCGCATGGTGTTGTTGCCCGCGCGCTGGCCGCCGGTGCCGTGATCAACGCTACGGGTGCGCATACGCTGCGTTTCCTGCCGCCACTCGTCTGCGAGGAAGCCGACGTGGACAGTCTGATCGAGATCCTGTCGGGTGTTTTGGGCTAACGCGGCGCAATAACTCAATTTGGACCGAGTTCCGGACTGCGGACGTGCCCTATGCGGCATGATTCAGCGGTCTGGAGCCCGTTTTGCCTTAGATTTGCTAAGGCAGGGAGACCTGCTGGTCAAAAAACATCAAATATGAGTACTGTTACCGATTTGGTAGCAGCAATTTTGGACTAATAAGGCCAGATGGCAAGTCGAAATGGCGATGAATACACGATTTTGATCTGACTGTTAGTCCTTATAATGGACATATGTTGCGTAACCTAAGCAAACACTATCTGTTTATATGTTGCAAGCAAAGTAGCAGTACTCATTTTTGCCATTATTTGGCCACGGCCTTTGTGACAGATGTGCTGGCGGGTTCGAATCCCATGCGCTGGGCCCAAAAAAGAAAGGCTCCCATTGCTGGGAGCCTATCAAATCAGTGGTGGGCGATGAGGGATGTCGCGTGCGGCTGACGCCGCCCGCTTTCGCTTCGGGCCTACGGCCCTCGCGTGCTGCGCTGGAAAACGCTTCGCGTTTCCTCAGCTCCGCACCCTTTCGGGTTCGAATCCCATGCGCTGGGCCCAAACAAAAACGGTCCCCTTGCGAGGACCGTTTCCAATTCAATGGTGGGCGATGAGGGATTCGAACCCCCAGCCTTGTGCGTGTAAAGCACCTGCGCTAACCGTTGCGCCAATCGCCCGTGCGGAGAGAGTATAGCAAAACAATCGCCCCATTCACCTCATATCCATTAAAGGTAACCGGCGCGTGTCACAGCGGAGCTGATTCAGTTGAGATTGCCTGAACATTCCGCCCCTCTTTACGCCCTCGGGTATACTCAAAAGCTACTGATTCGATTTGATGCCCAGCAACAGCAGAGGGGATAGTATATGTGCGGTTTTGTCGGTTTTGTCGGTGGGACGGATAACCAATCCGAGGTGCTCACCAAGATGATGGACCGCATCGTCCATCGCGGTCCCGACATGGGCGGTCAGTTTATCGACGGCCGCGTTGCCCTGGGCTTCCGCCGCCTGTCGATCCTCGACCTGACCGAGGCCGGCGCTCAGCCCATGGCCAATGAGGACGGCAGCGTCGTCATTGTCTTCAACGGCGAGATCTACAACTTCCAAGAACTCCGTTCCGAGCTCGAGGCCAAGGGCTACAAGTTCCACTGCGGCGCCGACACCGAGAGCCTCCTGCACGGCTACGAGGAGTGGGGCGAGGCCGTACTCGATCGTCTGCGCGGTATGTACGCCTTCGTCATCTGGGACAAAAAGAAGAACAAGCTTTTTGGCGCCCGCGACATCTTTGGCATCAAGCCGCTCTACTACTATCCCATGGCCGATGCGGGCGACGGCGCTCCGGGCGTGCTCTTTGGTTCCGAGATCAAGAGCTTCCTGGACTACCCGCACTTCCACAAGGCGGTCAACAAAAAGGCTCTGCGTCCGTACATGACGCTGCAGTATTCGGCGACTGAGGAGACCTTCTTCGAGGGTGTCTACAAGCTGCCGCCGGCGCACTACTTTACCGTCGATATCCCGACCGGCAAGATGAACATCGAGCGCTACTGGGATTGCGATTACTCTGCCGTCGAGAAGCCGTTCGAAGAGTATGTCGATGAGCTGGACGAGGTCGTGCACGAGAGTGTCGAGGCCCATCGCATCGCCGACGTCAAGGTCGCGTCGTTCCTCTCCGGTGGCGTCGACTCCAGCTACATCGCCGCTTGCCTCATGCCCGACAAGACCTTCTCGGTGGGCTTTGACTACAAGAACTTCAACGAGACCAACTACGCCAAGGAACTTTCCGATAAGCTCGGCGTCGAGAACGTTCGCAAGATGATTACCGCCGACGAGTTCTTCGGTGCGCTCGAGGACATCCAGTATCACATGGACGAGCCGCAGTCCAACCTGTCTTCCGTGCCGCTGTGGTTCTTGGCCGAGATGGCCCGCAAGGACGTTACCGTCGTGCTTTCGGGCGAAGGCGCCGACGAGCTCTTTGGCGGCTACGCCTACTACGAGGACACGGTCCCGGTGCGCAAGTACAAAAAGATGGTGCCGCTGCCCATCCGTCGCGCGCTCGGTAACCTGGCGCTGCATATGCCGTACTTCAAGGGACATAACTTCCTGGTCAAGGGTGCCGAGATCCCCGAGAAGTCGTTCCTGGGACAGGCTCTGGTATGGCCGGAGCGCGAGGTCGACGGCGTGCTCAAGCCCGAGTACAACACCGGCGATGGCGCCTTTGAGCTCGCTGCACCCATCTACGCACGCGTGAAGGGTCAGCCCGAACTGGTCAAGAAGCAGTACCTGGACATGAACATGTGGCTCCCGGGCGACATTCTGCTCAAGGCCGACAAGATGTGCATGGCGCACTCGCTGGAGCTGCGCGTGCCCTTCCTGGACCGCAAAGTCATGGAGTTCGCCGAGCACATTCCCGATCGCTACCGCATCAACGAGAACGGCAACAAGCAGGTACTCCGCCACGCTGCCAACAAGTCGCTGCCCGATGAGTGGGCCACCCGTCCCAAGGTGGGCTTCCCGGTGCCGATTGTCTACTGGCTGCGCGAGCAAAAGTGGTACGACTATGTCAAGGAGTACTTCACCGCGCCGTGGGCAAGCGAGTTCTTCAATACCGACGAGCTCATGCACCTGCTCGATCTGCACTTTGCGGGCAAGGGCGATTTCCAGCGCAAGATCTATACGCCGCTCGTGTTCCTAGTGTGGTACAAGCGCTTCTTTATCGACGAGGACCAGCCCGCTGTTCAGGCTGCCTAGCCTCGGCTTACGAACGCCTGCGCGTAACGGCTCCTCCGGGAGCCGTTTTTGCGTGGGTGCGTTTCAGTTACTATAAAACCGTCCCTGCCAAATGGCTGAGAAAGGTGAAAGATGCACCATTCGGATTCCGCGACCGTGACCACGGTCGATACGCTTGCCAAGCTTCTCGATGTGTGCGGCGAGCTGCGCGCATCAGAGCAGGTTGACGAGCGCGCCGTGACCGGCTGCTCGTTTGATTCGCGCGCGGTCTCGGCAGGTGACGTATTCTTTTGCAAAGGTGCTGCCTTTAAGCCCGCGTTTTTGAGCATGGCGCTCGATGCGGGCGCCGTCGCATTTGTGTGCGAGGAGTCGCTGGTCGAGTCTCTGGAGCCGCTGGCGCAGGAGAGCGGTGCTGCGATGCTGGTTGTTGATAGTGTTCGCACGGCCATGGCCCTGTTGCCGCCGGAGGTCTACGACCGTCCCGACCACGACGTCAAGATCGTGGGCATCACCGGCACCAAGGGAAAGACCACGGCCGCTTTTATGCTCCAGTCCATCATCAAGGCGGCGGGCGAGTCCTGCGGCATGATCGGCTCGGTGAGTACCGACGATGGTATCGAGTGCTACGAGAGCACCAACACCACGCCCGAGGCCCCCGAGGTTTGGCGCCATATCGCCAACTGCCGCACGTCCGGTCGCCAGTCCATGGTCATGGAGGTCTCGAGCCAGGCGCTCAAGTACCAACGCGTCGAGAATCTGCCGTTTGACGTGGCGTGCTTCCTCAACATCGGCCGCGACCACATCTCGCCGATCGAACACCCCACGTTTGAGGATTATTTTGAGAGCAAGCTTAGGATCTTTGACCAGGCAAAGACCGCCGTGGTGAATCTGGGCACCGATGAGGTTGACCGTGTGCTAGAGGCAGCGTCGACGGCCGAGCGCTTGGTGACCGTTGGCGTCGAGCATCCCGAGGCAAGCCTGTGGGCGAGCGATGTCCGCATGCTCGGCTTTAACATCGAGTTCAACTTGCACGGCATGAGCGCCGACGAGCCCGAGGCGGGGGAGAAGGTCCTGCTGGGTATCGCGGGCGACTTTAACGTGGAAAACGCGCTGGTCGCTATCGCCGCTGCGCGCGAGATCGGCATCGGTATCGAGGCTATCAAGAAGGGCCTCTCCAAACTGCGTGTGCCGGGCCGCATGGAGGTCGTGGAGTCGAAGGACGGCCGCGTGATCTGCGTCGTTGACTATGCGCACAACCAGCTTTCGTTCCGTTCGCTTTTCTCGTCGGTCAAGCGCGCGTTTCCCGCTAGCCCCGTCATTGCGCTGTTTGGCGCCGCCGGCGGCAAGGCGCAGGAGCGCCGCGAGCAATTGCCACGCGAGGCCGCACCGTATTCCGACCTGATGATCTTTACGAACGAGGATCCAGCTCACGAGGACCCGATGAAGGTCTGTCGCGAGCTTGCCGAGCATGTTCCCGACGATACGCCGAACAAGATCATCCTCGACCGCGAAGCCGCTGTGCATGCGGCGTTCAAGGCGGCGCGCGAGGAGTACGTCAACCCCGATGCTCCCACCATTGTCTTGCTGCTGGCAAAGGGTGACGAGGAGCTCATGCACGTGGGCGACGAGTTCGTGCCCATCGAGAGCGACCTTTCGCTGGCCAATCGCCTGATCGATGTTACCCAGTTTGACTAATGAACCATGATGGCGGCGGCGCCCTGAGTGCGCTGTCGCCATAAGCGTGTTCCCTCAATCAAAACATGCCGTCCAAGTCCAAACCCTTCTACGTAAACGGAGTAACCATGTCCCACAACACCTTGCCGACCGTTGCCGAGCTTTCGGGCGAGATGCGCGAGCGCTTGGCCAAGGTCAAGTACGTCTTTACCGACCTGGATGCCACGATGCTCGCGCCCGGCTCGTGCGTGCTGCGCGACAACGACGACAACCCCTCGACCAAACTCGTCGAGGCCGTCGTGGCGCTCGCTCGCGCTGGCATTCAGGTGGTTCCCACCTCGGGCCGCAACCGTACCATGATCCACGAGGACGCGCGCGTGCTCGGCCTCAACTCCTACATTGGTGAGATGGGCGGCCTGGTCATGTACGACCTCAAAGCCAACGATTGGGAGTATCTGACTGGCGACATGCCTTACGACCCCGCCTGCGGCCTTACTCCGCACCAGGTGATCGAGCAGACCGGCGTGTGCGAGAAGATTCTTGCCCGCTGGCCGCACAAGATCGAGTATCACAACGACATGTCGACCGGCTACAAGTACCGCGAGGTCACCGTCGGCATGCGCGGCGATGTGCCCGACAATGAGGTCCAGGCCATCCTGGACGAGGCCGGCTGCGGCCTGGTGTGGGCCTGTAACGGTCACCTGACGCATCTGTCCAAGCCGACGACGCTCGAGCTCGATCGCGTCGAGGACGGTCGCGCGTTTAACATCAATCCCGCCGGCCTCAACAAGGGCGTTGCCATCGCGCGCTTCTGCGAGCACCTGGGGATCGAGCGCGAGGAGACGCTCGCGCTCGGCGATTCCGAGTCCGACTTCTACATGGCCGATCACGTGGGCACGTTCTGCCTGGTCGAGAATGGCCTGACGAGCGCCGGTGCGCCCGAGTTCCTGGCTGCTTGCGAGAACGCTTTCGTTACGCGCGGCAAAATTGTCGACGGTTGGGCGGCGACGGCAGAGCTGCTGGTCGCGGCGCGTTCGTAGCGCGGCGTCGCCGCACTTGGACATGTCTTTTCGAGAGAGACTGGTGAGGTAATGTCCGATATCGAGAATCCGACAGGCGACACGCGCCCGATTGGCGTGTTCGATTCTGGTTTGGGCGGTCTGACGGTTGCGCGCGCCATCGCGACGGTGCTGCCGCGCGAGTCCGTCTACTACTTCGGCGACACCAAACGCTGCCCCTACGGCACGCGCACCGAGGATGAGGTGCGCTCGTTTGCGTTGCAGGCGGGCCGTTGGCTGTCGAAGCACGACGTCAAGATTATGGTCATCGCCTGCAACACGGCGACAGCTGCGGCCTTGCGTCTGGCCCAGCAGGTGCTCGACGTTCCCGTGATCGGCGTGATCGCGCCGGGTGCCCGTGCGGCAATCAACAGCACCCGCACGCGTCGCGTGGGCGTGCTCGCCACCAACCTCACCATTCGCTCGGGCGCTTACACGCGCGCCATTCAGGACCTAGATGCCGGCGTCGACGTATACGGCTGCCCCGCCTCGAGCTTTGTCGAGGTTGTCGAACACGAGCTCGCCTCGGGTGCGCATCTGCAAGAGCAGTGGCTTGAGAACGAGGACATCTTCGATACGCCTGCCGTGCGTGCGCTGGTGGGTGCCACGGTTGAGCCACTGCGCGACCACGGTATCGATACCGTGGTGCTCGGCTGTACGCATTTTCCGCTGTTGGTGGGACCTATCCGCCATGCGCTGGGGCCTGGGGTACGCGTCGTGAGTTCCGCCGAGGAGACCACGCGCGAGCTGACCGATATCCTCACGCGCCGCGAGCAGCTGGCGGGCGTCGCCGCCGAGCCGCAGCATCGTTTTGCCACGACGGCCGATAACATTGCCGAGTTTGCGGTGGCGGGCAGCTTTATCTTTGGTCAGCCGCTCAAGAGCATTGAGCATATCGATATCGATGAGCTGAAATAGATGTAAGGCCGCCGTCAGAGCCTTCGCCACACCTTTTGCCGAAAGGATTTTTCTATGGAGTACATGCAGGTCAACCGCGCCAACGGTCGCGCCGCCAACGAGTTGCGCCCCGTTAAGCTCACCCGTGGCGTCATGAAGCACGCCCACGGCTCGTGTTTTGCCGAGTTCGGTGACACGCGCGTGTTGTGCGCCGCCACAATCGAGGAGGGCGTGCCGGGCTGGCGAAAGGGAGCTAAGGTCGGCTGGGTGACCGCGGAATACGCCATGCTGCCGGCGTCGACCGGCAAGCGCTGCAAGCGCGAGCACGCCAACCGCAAGGGTCGCTCCATGGAGATCGAGCGCCTCATTGGCCGCAGCCTGCGTACCGTCGTCAACATGAAGGCGCTCGGCGAGTACACCGTCACCGTCGACTGCGATGTGATTCAGGCCGATGGCGGCACGCGTACAGCGAGCATCACCGGCGCCTGGGTGGCGCTGCACGACGCCCTCGCCATGTGGGTCGAGGCGGGCAAGATCGAGCGCATCCCGCTTACCGGCCAGGTGGCTGCAATCTCCATGGGCGTTGTCGACGGCAATACGCTGCTTGACCTCGATTATTCCGAGGACAGCCATGCCGAAGTCGACATGAACCTCGTCGCCACCGACACCGGTGAGATGATCGAGCTCCAGGGCACTGGCGAGCAGGCGCCCTTTGACCGTAAGCGCCTCAACGCCCTGCTCGACCTGGGCGACAAAGGCATCGCCGAGCTCATCGAGCTTCAGCGCCAAGCCATCGCCTAACCTGCCAAAAAGGGACAGGTTTATTTTGGCAGGTTTTATCTGGGAAAACGTCGAAGTATAAGACTGCCGTTGATTGAGAGGGGAGAGGCGGAGGCCCTCGTCGCCCTCGGCGCGGCATTGCTATAGAGACAAGGAGACCACTCATGGCACTTGAGAAGATCGACATCGACACCCTCGACCCGGCGGCGACCATTGTCGTGGCAACGGGCAACGCCCATAAGCTCACCGAGATCGAGGCCATTTTAGGCAAGGTCATGCCCGAGGTTCGCTTTGTGGCGCTCGGCCAGCTGGGCGATTTTGAGGACCCCGAGGAAAACGGCACGACGTTTTTGGAGAACGCCATCATCAAGGCGCAGGCTGCCGTCGAAGAGACGGGGCTCATGGCCATCGCCGACGATTCTGGCTTGGTCGTCGACGCGCTTGACGGCGAGCCGGGCGTGTATAGCGCGCGCTATGCGGGCGTGCACGGAGACGATGCCGCCAACAACGCCAAGCTTCTCGTTAACCTGGAAGGCGTGGCGGACGAGGACCGCACCGCGCGCTTTATGAGCGTCGTTGCGCTTATCGACACGGATGGTCTGGTCACCTATGGCGAGGGCGCCTGCGAGGGCGTTATCGCACACGAGGGCCGCGGCGATCACGGCTTTGGCTATGACCCGCTGTTCCTGCCGGTCGACACGCCGGGCAAGACCATGGCCGAGCTGACGGCGGACGAGAAGAACGCCATCAGCCATCGTTTCCACGCGCTCGAGCATCTGTCCGCCAAACTGACGGGCGAGGAGTAGGCCGTGCGTGCGGTGGTGCAGCGCGTACTCAACGCCGGCGTGACGGTCGACGGCGAGTGCGTGGGCAAAATTGGGCGCGGCTATCTGGTGCTGCTGGGCGTGGGCCACGGCGACACGCGCGCCGAGGCCGATAAGCTGTGGGGCAAGCTCCGCGGCTTGCGCATTAACGAGGACGAGAACGGCAAGACCAACCTGGCACTTGCCGATGTCGACGGCGAGGTTCTCGTAGTGTCGCAGTTCACGCTGTTCGCCGATTGCCGTCACGGCCGCCGCCCATCGTTTACGGATGCCGGCGCCCCCGATGTCGCCAACGAGCTCTACGAGTACTTCCTGACGCTCGTTCGTCAAGATGTCGAACACGTGGCGCATGGCATCTTTGGCGCCGATATGAAAGTCGACCTCGTCAACGACGGCCCATTCACCATCGTCCTCGATACCGACAATCTGTAAGTAGCCAAATTAGCTACTTGCGCGTGGTCGCAACAGGGTGCTATAGTATTAGAGTTTTGTCTATCTTAGGGGTATTATCCCCTTTTTGAATTGCACCTTCTGGAGGCCCTGTTCATGGAAGAGATGGAAGTCAATCACGTCGACGACATCCACGAGAAGCTGACCGATATGGTGGGCGATCGCGTCAAGGTGAAGGCCAACATGGGCCGCACCCGCGTCGTCGAGCGCATGGGCACCATCAAGAGCGTCCACCCCGCCGTCTTTATCGTCGAGGTTGACGAACGTCGCGGCCGCAAGTCGCGTCAGTCCTACCAGTATATCGATGTCCTCACCGGGCAGGTCGAGCTGTTCGACCCCGAGAGCGGTGAGCACATTTTTACCCCGCTCGGCAATCAGCTCGAGGAGCACTAACGGTGACCGATCGGTCCCTGACTCTTTCCGCGCCGGCAAAGATTAACCTCTACCTGGGGGTTCATACCGAGCGCGATGACCGCGGCTACCACAGGGTCGATTCCCTGATGGCAGCCGTCGGTCTTTCCGATTCCGTGACGGTCGCGCCGGCGCAGGCGCTGACCGTCCAGACGGTTCCGGCATCAGATTTTCCCATGCAAAAGAATACGGCGTATCGGGCTGCGGTTGCTATGGCCGAGCATTATGGTTGCGAGGCAAACATCTGCGTGACGATTGAGAAGCGCATTCCATTGTGCGCCGGCTTGGGCGGCCCCTCGACGGACGCGGCCGCGGTCATTGTCGCCTTGGCGGAGCTCTGGGGAATTGATCGCACCGACCCCGCGCTCGACGACATTGCGCGGGGTATTGGTGCTGACGTCCCGTTCTTTTTGCACGCGAGCCTTGCGTTCTACGTAGGTGGGGGAGACGTGCTGGCAACTGAGTATCCCGCGCTGCCCGCAACGCCCGTCGTGTTGGTCAAGCCGCGCGAGGCAAGCGTTTCAACAATTGAAGCCTATCGACGTTTTGACGAGGCTCCGGTGCCTGCAGACAAGCCCGGCGCGATAGCTTCTGCCTTGCATGCTGGTGATGCCGAGACGGCATATGCGCTCATCCATAACAACCTAGGTGTCATTTCCGCACAGATGGAGCCGCAGATTCAAACGGTTCTCGATTGGCTGCGTAAACAGGACGGCACCGTTGCTGTAGATGTGTGCGGATCGGGTGCCTGCTCATTTGCCATTTGCGACACCGCCGCCACGGCCGAAAGGCTTGCCGACGCTGCCCTGCAAAACGGCTGGTGGTCCTGCGCGACGGAGCTCATTCCCAACACGGTTCGCATCGAAGTGCCAAAGAAGTAAAAATTTCTCTAGCACACGACGGAAATCTTTGTTACTATAGTCGAGCTAACGGGTTGTGGCTCAGTTTGGTAGAGCACTGCGTTCGGGACGCAGGGGTCGCTGGTTCAAATCCAGTCAACCCGACCAGAGCATGAGGAGGGACCGCTTCTTGCGGTCCCTTTTTTTAGCTATTGTTGTGATACCGCGATACCCGCGGTATACTCATTCGAGCTTGTCTCGCTGTATTGTGGAGGTCTACATGTTTGGACTGAGGGCTCCTGAGCTCATCATTATTCTCGTCGTTGTCCTGATTATCTTCGGGCCCAAGAACCTGCCGAAGCTCGGCAAGTCCCTCGGCTCTACCGTCAAGAATATCCGCGAGGGTATGGAGGGCGACGATAAGGCCGAGACCAAGCAGGCCGAGGAGGTCGTGGTCGAGCAGTCCGAGGAGGACAAGGAGATCGCTGAGCTCGAGGCCAAGCTCGCTGCTGCCAAGAAGAAGCAGGCAGAGGACAGCGACGCGGACGCAGAGTAGTCCCATCCCTTTGGGGTGAGCACCTGACCGGCTTGCCCGCAGGCTAGCCGGTCTTTTTCGTTTTGTTGACAGTTGATTGTTTGATCAGAGTTGGGGAGATATCCGTATGGACGCAAGCCAGATCGTACTGACCGCTGAGGGCCGCCAGAAGCTCGTCGAGGAGCTCGCTTGGCGTGAGGGCGATTACGCCAAGGAGATCGTCGAGGACATCAAGGAAGCCCGCGCGTTCGGCGACCTTTCGGAGAACTCCGAGTACGATGCCGCCAAGGACAAGCAGGCCCAGAACGCCGCTCGTATTGCCGAGATCCAGGCCATCCTTGCCAACGCTCAGGTTGCTGCCACCACAGGTGATCTGACCGTCTCCATCGGTTCCACCGTTTCTCTGATTGATCCCAACGGTGAGGTCATGGAAGTCACGCTCGTCGGTACCACCGAGACCAACTCGCTCGAGCACAAGATTTCCAACGAGTCTCCGGTCGGCCACGCCATCATCGGTCACGGCGAGGGCGACTCCGTCGAGGTCGTTACGCCTTCCGGCAAGACTCGCGTCTACACCATCGCCAAGATTGCACGCTAGACCACGGTCCCGCGTAAAGGTATGTTTTCGCTCCCTGGGACCGAATCCTGGGGAGCGTTTTAGTTTGAGGAGCTAACTTATGGCAGAGAACCAGAACGCCGCAGATCAGGCATCGACGCTCAACGACGAGCGCGCCACCCGCCTGGCCAAGCGCGCCGCCCTGTTCGAGGCGGGCCAGAACCCCTATCCCGAGCACTCTGAGCTTGAGGACTACGTTGCCGATATCGAGGCTAAGTACGCCGAGCTTGCCGATGGCGAGGACACCGAGGACGTCGTGAAGATCGCCGGCCGCGTGGTCGCCAAGCGCGGTCAGGGCAAGATCATGTTCATCGTCGTGCGCGATGCGACTGCCGAGATTCAGCTGTTCTGCCGCATCAACGACATGGACGAGGCTGCATGGAATACGCTCAAGTCCCTCGACCTGGGCGACATCCTGGGCGTGACCGGCGTGGTTGTGCGCACCCAGCGCGGCCAGCTCTCCGTTGCCCCTAAGAGCGCGACCCTGCTTGCCAAGGCCGTTCGTCCGCTGCCCGAGAAGTTCCACGGTCTTTCCGACAAGGAGACCCGTTATCGTCAGCGCTACGTCGACCTGATCGCCAACGACGATGTCCGCGAGACCTTCCGCAAGCGTTCGCAGATTCTCTCCACCTTCCGCCGCTTCATGGAGTCCGACGGCTACATGGAAGTCGAGACCCCCATCCTGCAGACTATCCAGGGCGGCGCCACGGCTAAGCCGTTCATCACGCACTTCAACGCGCTCGACCAGGAGTGCTATCTGCGCATTGCTACCGAGCTGCATCTCAAGCGCTGCATCGTCGGCGGCTTTGAGCGCGTGTTCGAGATTGGCCGCATCTTCCGCAACGAGGGCATGGACCTCACCCACAACCCCGAGTTCACCACGATGGAGGCCTACCGTGCCTTCTCCGATCTCGAGGGCATGAAGGCGCTTGCCCAGGGCGTCATCAAGGCTGCCAACAAGGCCATCGGCAACCCCGAGGTCATCGAGTACCAGGGCCAGACCATCGATCTTTCCGGTGAGTGGGCAAGCCGCCCCATGACTGATATTGTCTCTGACGTGCTCGGCAAGAAAGTCACCATCGACACGCCGGTCGAGGAGCTTGCTGCCGCCGCGCGCGAGAAGGGCCTGGAGATCAAGCCCGAGTGGACTGCTGGCAAGATCATCGCCGAGATTTACGATGAGCTGGGCGAGGACACCATCGTCAACCCGACCTTCGTGTGCGATTACCCCATCGAGGTCAGCCCGCTTGCCAAGCGTTTTGAGGACGACCCGCGTCTGACGCACCGCTTTGAGCTGGTTATCGCCGGTCACGAGTACGCTAACGCGTTCTCCGAGCTCAACGACCCGGTCGACCAGGCCGAGCGCTTTGCCGCTCAGATGGCCGAGAAGGCTGGCGGTGACGACGAGGCCATGGAGTACGACGAGGACTACGTGCGCGCCCTCGAGTACGGCATGCCTCCCGCGGGCGGCATCGGCATCGGTATCGACCGCGTGGTCATGCTGCTCACCAACCAGGCCTCCATCCGCGACGTCCTGCTGTTCCCGCACATGAAGCCCGAGAAGGGTTTCCAGTCCGGTGCTGCTGCCGCCAAGGCCGCCGAGGCCGGCAACGCCTCGAGCCCGTTCGTCAAATCGCTCAAGCCTACGCTCGATTACTCTAAGATCGCCGTCGAGCCGCTGTTCGAGGAGTTTGTCGACTTTGATACCTTCTCCAAGAGCGATTTCCGCGCCGTGAAGGTCAAGGCGTGCGAAGCCGTCAAGAAGTCCAAGAAGCTGCTGAACTTTACGCTCGACGACGGTACCGGTACCGACCGCACCATCCTTTCCGGCATCCATGAATACTATGAGCCCGAGGACTTGGTCGGCAAGACCCTGCTCGCCATCACCAACCTTCCTCCGCGCAAGATGATGGGCATTCCCAGCTGCGGCATGCTGATCAGCGCTATTCACGAGGAGGAGGGCGAGGAGCGCCTCAATCTGATTCAGCTCGACGCTTCCATCCCCGCCGGCGCAAAGATGTGCTAACTAGTTACGCGGTTCTACGAACCGCGTAACGGCTCGACGCTGCGCGCCGCCCAGGGCGACAATTTGTCATTCAAAAGGTAAGGCATGACCAGAAGGTCTATGTCTTGCCTTTTTCATGCCAACTTGTTCGCCCTGGACGTCGCTCGCTGTCCGTCCTCTACCTGCGGCGTTGCCTTGGTTGGCACTTAGGGACGTTCTTAAACGACTAGCCATTCAAGAACGTCCCCAACGACTACCTAACGGCTATTGCGTACATGACTCACATGACAGTTGTCTCTTTTATGTTTCCTTTAGCCGTCGCTGCCTAGGATGGGAGTTAGTCGGCAGGAAGGGAGCGTCTGTATGGACGATGCGAGCGAGCGCGCGATCGAAGAGGACATGCTCGATCAGTTCAATTACTTTGATGATGAGGACGAGGAGCTGATCGACCGTCGCGAGCCAGCGCCGCTTGATTCCTTTGATCTGGTCGATGAAGAGGCTGATGAGGTTGAGGATGAATCGACGGAACCCCCACAGCCTTCGCGCCTTGACTCACTGCCTTCGAGAGCCCCCATGCACCACGGTGTCCGTGCCGGCGCGCTCCATATGAAAACTGACTGGCGCCAGATCGTGACCGCGGGCGATGAGCTTGCCGTCGATGCGCCACTTACCGACAAATCATCCATCATCTGCCGCACCGGTATGCTTATGCTCGCGAGCGGAACGGGTGCCTGGCGTGTACGCGATACCATGAACCGCGTCGCCGCCGTACTCGGTGTCACCATCCACGTTGACTTAAGTCTCCTGTCGTTTGAGTGCACCTGCATCGAAGGCGGCCACTGCTTTAACGAGGTCGTCAGCCTGCCAACAACGGGCGTCAACACTCATCGCATTTGGATGATGGAGAGCTTCCTAAAGGAAATCGAGACTTATGGGCGCCGGTTTACCGTGCATGAGTATCACGAGATGCTCAAGACCGTTGAGAGTTCAAAACCTGATTACGCGCCTTGGCAACAGGGCCTTGCGGCGGCCTGCGCCTGTGGCGCCTTTGTCTTTTTACTTGGTGGCGGTCCCATTGAGATGGCATGTGCGTTCGTGGGCGCGGGCGTCGGCAACTTTGCCCGTTCTCATATCCTCAAGCAGGGCCTCGGCCAGTTTAGCGCGTTGACGATTGGCGTCGCGCTGGCCTGTATCTCGTATTTACTGGCGTTGCTCGGCCTTGGCCAGGTCATTCCGGGGGCAATGTCGCACCAAGAAGGCTATATCGGCGCCATGCTCTTTGTCATCCCCGGCTTTCCCCTCATTACGGCAGGCCTCGACATCGCAAAGCTCGATATGCGAAGCGGCATCGAGCGTCTTTCGTATGCTGTGTCAATTATTGTGATGGCGACCCTCGTAGGCTGGATGGTTGCCGAGTGTGTGGGACTGGCGCCGGATGACTTCGCCCCGCTCGGCCTCTCACCGTTGGCTCTTACGCTCTTGCGCATACTGATGAGCTTTATCGGTGTATTTGGCTTCTCGGTTATGTTCAACAGTCCGATAAAGATGGCCGCGGCGGCTGGGCTCATCGGTGCCGTGTCTAATACCTTGCGCCTTACGCTCGTCGATGCGCCGACGCTGTTTCCCTTTCTGGGCCTGAGTGCAGGCATGCCTCCCGAGGCGGCGGCGTTTATCGGCGCGCTGGTGTCGGGACTGCTTGCGAGCCTGGCCGAAATCAAGCTCACGTACCCGCGCATCGCCCTCACGGTGCCATCGATTGTCATCATGGTGCCGGGACTGTATCTGTATCGCTCGATGTACTACATGTGCACGTTTGACACGGTTAATATGCTTGGCTGGTTTGTGCGTGCGGTGCTCATCGTGGCGTTCCTTCCCGTCGGCCTGAGCGTAGCGAGAACTCTCACCGATCCCCGCTGGCGCCACACCAGCTAATTGGTGCAAGGGGGACAGGTTACTTTGCACCAATACGCCGAGCATCTCCACAAACTCAACGCTTACGAAGCGCGTGTTGTTCGTGTTAGGGTAGTTCCACCACATAAGCAGTCGCAGACGCACGTACCGCGGGCGGGCGAGATGAAGTCCCAGTAACTCCATCTCGCCTGCCCGTTTTTTTGCACGCGCCGCGGCGTAACACAGAAAGGATTTCGCCCTTTATGCCTATCAACAAACGAGAGAGCCTGCTGTTCACCTTTATCATGTGTTTTTGTATGGTGCTCTGGATGAGCATCTACAACGTTGCCCTGCAGCATGGGGCCATCAACGGCGAGGTTGTTGCCGCTGCATGGCTTGGCTTCCCCGTTGCCTACGTCTTTGCCATGTGCTGCGACTGGTTTATCGCCAGCCCGCCAGCCAAAGGCTTCGCCTTCAAGTTCCTGGTTACTCCGGGCAAGAGCTCGCCGCTCGCTATGACGCTCGCCGTCAGCTCCTGCATGGTCGTCCCCATGGTCATCATCATGTCGCTCTACGGCGCCTGCGAGGGCCTGTTCCATATGCCCGGCGGCCCGCTTGCCAATTTGCAGGCGCTGCCGATGATGTGGCTCGTCAACATTCCGCGCAACTTTATCATGGCCCTGCCCTGGAACCTGCTGGTGGCCGGTCCGGTTGCCCGGTTTGTCTTCCGTCGCGCCTTCCCCATGGGCACGGTCTTTGCCGAGCCGCACATGGAGCTCGTGCACATGCCGGGTGCTCCCGCTGCCGAGGAGGTTGCCAACATTTCCGAGGGCATGGACGTCGAGCCTGCCTGCTAGGCAACGCTCAGAACCAGACCCCCAAACAGACCGGAGCGATTCCTTTTTTGTAGACGTTGTCGTATGGCTCCGTGCGGAAAAGGTCCCAACGGTTAACATATACTCCATATGGGTAAAGAGACCAAAGCGCTGCCGCGGGGCGGCGCTTTGCGTTTGAAAAAACTAGCTCGTCTAAGAGGAACTAGCATGTTAGACCGTTTTACCGATCGCGCGCGCAAGGTCATGTCCATGGCCAAGCAAGAGGCGCTCGATCTACACTCAAATAAAGTGGGTACCGAGCATCTGCTGCTCGCGCTCGCTAAGGAGGACGAGGGCATTGCCGCCGAGGCACTGCGCTCGCTCGATATCTCCTACGACGACATCATGGACACCCTCAAGGAGGTCCAGACCACCGTTCCCGAGCCCAGCGAGGAGACCGAGGCCGCCAAGCTCGCCTTTACGCCGCTCGTCATTAGCGTGATGGAGCGTTCCTTCCGTGTGGCGCGCGAGAACAACCAGACCTATGTGTCGACCGAGCACCTGCTCATCGGTATCGTCGAAGAGGGCAACGGAATGGCCATGGACATCCTCATGCGCCTGGGTGTTTCGTCCGCTTCTATCAAAAAGGCCATCGAAAAGCTCACCGCCAAGGACCAGGACAAGAAGCGTCCGCTCGCCGGAGCTGGCGCCGGCCGCCCCGGTGCGGGCCTGCCGTTCTTTAGCGGCTCGGACGCCTCACAGCAAAAGGGGGACGGCACCGACACGCTCAAGCAGTTCGCCACCAACCTCACACAGAAGGCGCGCGACGGCAAGCTCGATCCCGTGATCGGTCGCGAAAAGGAAGTCCAGCGCATGATGGAGATCCTTTCGCGCCGCACCAAGAACAACCCGCTTATCTTGGGTGATCCCGGCGTGGGCAAGACAGCCATCGTCGAGGGCCTGGCTCAGCAGATTGCCGCCGGCAACGTGCCCGAGAACCTCATGAACCAGAATATCTGGACACTCGACCTGCCGGGTCTTGTTGCGGGCGCCAAGTATCGCGGCGAGTTCGAGGAGCGTCTCAAGAACGTGATCCAGGAGGCGACCGAAGCCGACGACGTTATCTTGTTTATCGACGAGATGCACACCATCATCGGTGCCGGCTCTGCTGAGGGTTCTATCGATGCGAGCTCCATGCTCAAGCCCGTTCTCGCACGCGGTGCCTTCCAGATCATCGGCGCCACCACGGCCGAGGAGTTCCGCAAGTACCTCACCAAGGATCCGGCCTTTGAGCGTCGCTTCCAGACAATCGATGTCGAGGAGCCGAGCGTCGAGGACACGGTCAAGATCCTGACCGCGCTCAAGCCGCGCTACGAGGAGCACCACCATGTGCGTTACACACAGGGTGCTATCGAGGCCGCCGCGAACCTCTCCAACCGCTACATTCAGGACCGCTTCCTGCCCGATAAGGCCATCGACCTTATCGACGAGGCCGGTGCCCGCGCCCGCATCGCCGCTAACCGCGCGCCCGAGCCGGTGCGCGAGGCCGAGCATCGCGTCGAAGAGCTCAAGGCTGCCGCACAGGAGGCCACCGAGAGCGACGACATGAACAAGGCTGCCGAGATCACTGAGCAGCAAAAGGCTGCCGAGATTGAGGTTGCCGAGGCCAAGGCTGCCTGGACGGCCGAGCTCGACGCGAGCCCGCTCACCATCGACGTCGCCCAGATCGCCGACATCGTCTCCGTGACCTCGGGTGTGCCGGTGTCTTCGCTCACCGAGAGCGAGAGCCGTCGCCTGCTGCAGACCGAAAGCGTGCTCAAGACCCGCATTATCGGCCAGGACGAGGCAGTCGAGGCCGTTGCCAAGGCCGTGCGCCGCAGTCGCTCGCCGCTCAAGGACCCGCGTCGCCCCGGCGGCAGCTTTATCTTCCTGGGTCCCACCGGCACGGGCAAGACCGAGCTCGCCAAGACGCTTGCCGAGTATCTCTTTGGCAGCAAGGACGCGCTCATCAGCTTCGACATGTCGGAGTTTGGCAGCGAGTTCGAGGTCTCCAAGCTTATCGGTAGCCCCCCGGGCTACGTTGGCCATGACGAGGGCGGTCAGCTCACCAAGGCCGTGCGCCGTCATCCGTACTCGGTTGTGCTGTTTGACGAGATCGAGAAGGCGCACCCCGATATCTTCAACATTCTGCTGCAGGTGCTGGAGGAGGGCCGCCTGACCGATAGCCAAGGCAAGACGGTCGACTTCCGCAATACCGTGATCATCATGACGTCCAACGTGGGCGCCCGCGAGATTGCGCAGGATGCGAGCGTTGGCTTTGGCACCACCGGCGAGCACGGCCTTACCTCGAGCGAGATTAAGGGCCGTGCGATGGGCGAACTCAAGCGCCTGTTCCGCCCCGAGCTGCTCAACCGTATCGACGACATCGTGGTGTTCCAGAAGCTTTCGGGCGAGAATCTGACCAAGATCGCGCACCTGCTGGTGGACGACTTGCGTCAACGCCTGATTGCCAACGGCATGAACATCAAGCTCACCGATGCGGCCTACGACAAGATTGTGGCCGAGGGCACCGACCTCACCAATGGCGCGCGTCCGCTGCGCCGCGCCATCCAAAAGCTCATTGAGGACCCGCTGTCCGAGGAGCTGCTGGCCGGCGAGTGGGGCGAGGGCGATACCGTCCTGTGCGATGTGGCCGACGGCAAGTTTGTCTTTAGCCACGGCACGGGCGAGATTCCGGCACCGCGTCCGGTCGGCGCGCTCGGCGGCGATACCGCTCCGGCGGCGCCGCACACCGGCAACGCCACGCCCGTAAGCGGCGGCGTGACCTCGGGCCCCGGCGGCATGATGCAAGCCGGCTCTGGCGCGCTGTAAAGTGTGAAATAGTCTGAATGAAGGGGATGTTCCAGCTGGGACGTCCCCTTTCTGGTAAAGGCGGCATTCATCCTAAATGCTATACTAAGTAAAGGAAAGCGTATAGCAAAAGGAGCCAACATGTCTATGTCGATACTAGACTCACGGCCGGTTCAGATGAACGTGCGCATGGATCGCCAACTCAAGGATGCCGGGGACGCCGTTTTGGCACAGATTGGCATGACGCCGTCGCAAGCCGTTCGGACACTTTGGGAGTATCTGGTCGTTAACGGACATATGCCCTCGAAGGGAGACGCGGCGGCTCCAGTTTCTGACGGAGTGGAGCCCCGGCGCATGGAGTCAAGGGCCGCGCAAGGCAGCCATATCGTTCGCGATTCGTGCCTCAAATACGGCATCCCCATCCCTGAGTTCTCGGGAGACTATGACGACCTCTATGAGGAGGCCATGGCGGAGCGCTATCCCGAGTGGGTGGAACTATGAGCACAGAAGGCGTCCTCAAGCTGTTAATCGATACCAACGTATGGATGGATTATTTTTCTGGCAGGTCCGACCGTACGGCAAATGTCGCCCATCTGATCGAGATTGCCGACGCCTCGGAGCGGATTGCCCTGTTTGCCTCGTCGCTTTCGGTCAAAGACGTTTCATATCTTGTCTCGGCGGCAATCAAGCAGGAGTGCCGAAGAAAGACTGGCTCACTGAGCGATAACGCCATTGCGGCGGCAGACGAAACGGCCTGGGCATGCGTTCGACAGATGCGCGAGCTAGCCCTCATCGCCCCGGTCGGTGCAGATGAGGTCTTCGACTCCTTTGTGTTCAAGTATCATCACAACGACTTTGAGGACGACCTGATACTGGGCGTCGCTAATCGCATTGATGCCGATTACGTCGTGACGGAGGACAAAAACCTCATTAAACATACCAATGGCGTATGCATAAACGTTGATCAAGCTTTGAGGTTGGTTGAAGGGTCCAACGCCCCTTCGGTGCGGCCCGTCTAACCTGCTTTATCTTAATAAAGTAGCGTTTCCCCGCCGTTAGCCGATGATGCGAGGGCGCTCGGCGTTTTCGACTGGTTTATGCACGCAAAGTCTGGGAATATACAAGGCGCATGTCTTACTGTCTAACCAGTTGCGCCAAGGAGGCACCATGGATTACAAGATTACCGGCTACGAGCCCGCCCAGCTGTTCCATTTCTTTGAGGAGGTCAGCGCGATCCCCCGTGGGTCTGGCAACGAGAAGGGCATCAGCGATTTCCTGGTTGCGTTTGCCAAGGAGCGCGGCCTCGATGTGTACCAGGACGAGGTCTACAACGTCATCATTCGCAAGCCCGCTTCTGCCGGCGCCGAGAATGCTCCGGCCGTGATGCTGCAGGGCCACATCGATATGGTGTGCGACAAGTTGGGCTCCGTTGAGCACGACTTTACGACCGACGGTATCGACCTGGTCGTCAAGGACGGCGTCCTCACCGCTAACGGCACCACCCTGGGTGCCGACAACGGCATTGCTGTCGCTCTGATGCTCACTGTTCTCGATGACGATTCGATCGTTCACCCCGCCCTCGAGTGCGTATTCACCACCGACGAGGAGACTGGCCTGGTCGGTGCCGAGACGCTCGACAAGTCCCAGATTAGCGCCCGCACCATGATTAACCTTGACTCCGAGGAAGAGGGCGTTGCCACCGTCAGCTGCGCCGGCGGCGTCGTTGTTACCTACGCCTGCCCCATCGTGCGCGAGCACAAGACCGGCAGCACCCTCACGCTCGACATCTCCGGCCTACTGGGTGGTCATTCCGGCAACGATATCAACCTAGAGCGCGGCAACGGCAACCTCATCATGGCCCGCATCATCGACCGCCTGATGGTTGCCGGCGAGCCCGCCATCGTTAGCTTTAACGGCGGCACCAAGGACAACGCCATCAACCGTGAGTGCAAGGCTGTTCTGGTCTACGCCGACCACGCTGCCGCCGAGGCCGCGGCCCAGATCGCAAAGGGCATCATCGCCGACGTCACTGCCGAGCTCGAGGTCTTCGACCCCGGCTTTACCTGCACCGTCGAGATTGCCGATAACGCTGAGGTCGAGGCCATGGACCAGAAGTCCGCGCTTGCCCTCATCCGCGCCCTGCGTCTTGCCCCTAACGGCGTGATTCGCCGCAACGTCGCCACCGACGGCTCCGTCGAGGTTTCCTCCAACATCGGTGTGGTTGCCACTTCTGACGACGAGGTCAAGATCATGCTGTCCCCGCGCTCCTCGATCACCTCGCTGCAGGACGAGTTCAAGGACCGCCTGCAGACGCTGGCCGATGTCCTGGGCTTCGACGCCAAGTTTGAGTTCGAGTATCCCGGCTGGAGCTATGCCGAGCATTCGCCGGTCCGCGACGTCTTTGTCGAGAGCTATCGTGAGCTCTTTGGCTCCGAGCTGCGCATCGAGTCCATTCACGCCGGCCTTGAGTGCGGCCTGTTTGCCGAGGCCCTGCAC
The DNA here is from genome assembly GCF_003459245.1 of Collinsella sp. AF23-2. Classification (GTDB taxonomy): domain Bacteria; phylum Actinomycetota; class Coriobacteriia; order Coriobacteriales; family Coriobacteriaceae; genus Collinsella. The sequence continues at coordinate 36,146 of NZ_QRVG01000007.1, read as the reverse complement.
GGTCTGGACGCCATCGCCGTGGGCCCGACGCTCTCCGATGTCCACACCCCGGACGAGAGCATGGAGCTCGCTTCTGCCGAGCGCTTCTACGAGCTGCTCATCGACGTCCTCAAGCGCCTTGCCGCGTAAAGGTCACGCCGGCAGCGGTCCGAGCCACGTGCTAGCGGATTGCAAATGACATTACGAGAGGGGACACCCGGTCTTTTGCGACAGGTGCCCCCTCTCTTCTTTTAAGAAATGGGAAATTGCCTGGCGTCTAACCCATATCACCCTTTAGTCAATTTGGAACGTGTCTCTATAGTTTTGTCCACTCTCCCGGGACGACCCCGCCTTCCTTGAGGCGCGTCGGGAGGCTCGGCGTTACAGAGACGGCAAGGCCGGACGGGGATTACCTCTTCGCGATGGAGGGGAACCCCCGGCGCTGGAGGGCGACGGGGAAGAGCCATGCGATCAAAACGGGGAGCAGCGACTGCCGAAAGTTGATCGTCTCGCACAAGCGCCAGCACGACATTCGGGCTTTCGGATCCTAGGGAGCGGATGGCCGGGGCGGAGATTCCGGTTCAGAGTCAGAGAAGAAGAGGTGAAGGCTTGAGCCCCGGTGGAGGGAATTAGTGCCTTCCCGGGCGTAGCGCCATGTCTCCTCCACGGTATCGCCCGGAACCTTTACGTCCCCGCTTCGGAGCAGATTGATGAAACCCTCGGGGTCGTTCCGGTATTTCTTGCCGAAGGCTGCGGAAAGCTGCCTCTTCTCGTCATCGCTGAATTCGCGTACGGAGCCGTAGAGCGCATGCTCGAGGTTGCGGGACATGAAGTAGACTCTGTAGGGGACTGCGTGTTTTCTGTGCTTGAGCTCGCGCGTGCCCGCGAGCTCAAGCAGCGCGGCAGACTTTCTCTCGTTTCTGTCTACCACCCTAGCGGTGTCCCGGGCGGTGATAGAGTCGCGGCCATAGACGAATCCATCGCAGTCCCCCTCGACGATGCACTCGTTCGGTATGAAGGCGCCGTCCAGGTCGACGATGTGGATGATCCGGTCGAGGTCGGTCCATTCGTACTCGTGCCGCGACGCGATGCGGTCGACGACGAACTGGCGCACGGTGTCGCGCACCCTGTCCTTGACGGCGAAGGAGGCCTCCCATGAGAAGGGTCGCACCGTGGTAACGTCGCAGTGGAAGGCGAGCGCCCTCGCCTCGGGCGGTGCACCGTTTGCGGCGAAGTTGAGCGCGGCCTGCATGGGCTCGAGGAGCGCGTTTTCATCGCTCGGCCCCTCCACGAGAATCAGGACGACCCGCTTCTCCCTTGCCATGGTCACTCGCCTCCCATGGAGGACAGAAGGGAGTCGAAGTCGAGGGCCTGGGGGCTTCCAGCCTCAAGGAGGGCGGAGCCTATCGCGGAGGTTCTGGTCGGCTCGTACAGCTGTTCCTTCTGCCCCCCGAGGTTGATGGCTCTCAGGTATTGGTTCCTGAGGTTGTTCGAGGGTGCCATGCCCCGGAACCCGATGTAGCGGTTGTTGGGGTTGGAGGTCGAGAAGACGAGGCATCCGACCGGGAGACATTCAAGCGCTCGCAGGTTGTGAGCGGTGAAGATGAGCTGGCCCTTGCCCTGCTCGGTCACGACTTCGAGGAGCTCGCCGAGCAGGAACTCGAACACTCCGGAGTCGATCTCGTCAACGACGAGACAGGCGCTGTCGTCATTGAAGACGTTTATCAGCCAGCCGAGCATCGATGCGATCTTCTTGATTCCTTCCGATTCTGTTCTGAAGGGGACGCGTACCCCCTGCCGGCATGATAGGAGCTCGACGCGCTCGCCCGGTGTGCCGTCTTCCATCGTTTCGCCGTGGAGGGTGTTCACTTGGATGCTGAGTCCCGGAACGATTGCCCCAAGCGCGCAGTTGATGGTCTCGACGGTCTTGCGGACCGAGTCGCAGACTTCTGAGGGGAGGACCGTTGTCTGATCGATAGGGAGTGACACGTCGCGGATGACAGGGGCCTTTCCGGCCTCCTCGGGTGACCATCCGCCTGTGCTGCTGCCCGGGGAGGCGAGGAGGAAGATGTTGAACGCCAGCGCCGCGCTTCGGCGCGTGTCACAGACCCTCATCTTATCGTCGGCGAACCTGTTCAGGAGCGTCGTGGAGTCCATGAGTGGAACCAATACGCTCTCGTACGCCGTCCTCGCCGCCTCGGATAGGGAGTTATTTCCGAGGCGCTCGAGATAGGACTTTCTCGCGGCGACCGCGAAGGCGACCATGGCGTTCGAGAACAGCTTCGAGGAGCCCTGCAGGTCGGGGGAGCGCCGTGCGACGGTGAGGTCGAGGTCGGCCTCCCTTCCGGCGAGATTTCTGAGTGCCCGCCACCTGTTGACGGGCTTCAGGTTCTGGCTGTCCTCGGTATCGGCCGCATCGTAGGCGGCGAGCCTTCTCTTGACGAGCCCCTCGGCGCGGACGGAGAGGTCCTCGGAGAGGAGGCGCGGTCTGTCGTCGAGCCTGTCGAAGGAGAACGAGTAGCAAACTGTGAAGGGCTTCCCGGCCGCTACGGTGCCGCCGAGCCCGCCTACGAAGCCGAGCGAGGAAGGGGAACCCTCCGTCACCTCGACCTCGATGCTGATTTTGGCGCACTCGGCAGAGGGGCCGATCAGATCGACGCTTTCACGGTCGAGCGGAAAGCCGCACATCAAATCCTGGACTCGCGCGAGGGATTCGACGACGGCGGTCTTGCCCGATCCGTTCTGACCGTATATTCCCATCACGCTGGAACCGAAGGGGCTGTCCTTGAAGCCGATCGTGCCGTTAGCAACGTTTTTCACATTTGAGAGCTCTATGGAGCGAATACGGATCATGGTGCCCTCCTTGAACACAATTTATATTACTATATATCGAATAATCGATATAAAATCAAGATAACAATTATTAAGAATGGAAATGAGATCAACCAATAATTAAAACAAATTTGCATTCAAGCTATTATTTTTACTTGATTTAAGACGGAGTGGAATGTGAGCGCACAAGGAGATGCGGAATCGATGAGAGCCTCGAAAAAAATTACTGCAGTGTTATCATCTTTCATCCTCTCTATTCTTCCATTTCTGATTCTATGGGCGGCTTGGTCAGCCCTCCCTGATACAATTCCCGCTCATTGGAGTGGGGGTGTGGTTGATCGATGGGGTAATAAGCTTGAATTGCTGGTTGTTCCGCTGTTTTCTCTGATTGGTTCTATTGCAATTTCTGTGTACCTTATTGTTTCCACGCGGCGAAGAGAGTTCGCGGATTTCTCTGTTCGAATGCGACGGGACTTTCTTGCGTGCTATATTTCTAGCCTTCTTTTATCGACAACCTGCTCAGTGATAATTGCCGTTTGGGTTCAGTTGATTCTTACGCAAAACACTGCGGTTGATGGGGGGCTTGGACTATCGATCCTGTATTCCCTTCCCGGGCTATATGTGATCTTGTGCGCTTTGCCGCCTTTTTATGCGAGCGGCGAGAGCAAAAAGGCAGAGCGCCTGATAACAGTTCTTATTGGCGGCGCGGAGATTGTTCTTTGTGGAATAGTGTTTGAAGGTTCGGCTGCCTCTTATGCGATGATTGGACTGATGATTCTGTTCTGTGCGTTTGAGATTGTGTCACAGGTAAGGGATAACCGGTCCTTATGAGTTGAATTACGCGCGTGCGGATATAAAGGTTGGCATGTTAAGCTGGTCGTTTTCTCGTTCTGGGACATTTGCAGTAGGATGAGTGGGACTAGGCGCGCTGCGGTGTGATGGTGACGGTTGAGACTTGTATCGCTGCAAATCCGCTGATGCACATTTTGCTATTGGGCTTGAAGGTGGGACCGACAGGCCTTTGTTTGGGATGTTCTGGTCGTCCAACGCGTGTTGCACGGCTTTATATTGTTACGCTCGTTCGGCGCTCCGTTGGAGCATTTCCGGGTTTGTCGGCATCATGACTTGGCCAAGTGACATGCTTGCCGGGACGGTTGTAACGCCGCGCCGGTTCCGTGTGCTCCTTCGTTGTTGGCCTGTCCAGCCGGGGGCGGATTCGGCCTCATGTTGTGGCGCACGGCCTTCAGGGGCTTCCCTTGGCGAGTTATGTTCGTCCGTATGGGTAAGGGTCGGGTTGAGCTGACAATCCTGTGTCGGAAGGGGCTTGCACCATGCGCGCGATGACAGAGATTGAGTGGCTGGACGGCCGTGTGACGAAAGTGCCGGAGCTCGCCCTGGGCGATGCGCTCGGCGAGAGCGTCCAGGCGGAGCTCGATTTCGGGTTCGACGACGTGTTGGAGGGCCTTTGGGTCGAGGTGCGCCATCATGAGCCGGATGAGGACTCGGACGGCGACCCGCGCGGGAGGGGCTGCGCACTGTACGCGGACTGCCGGTACAGCCTGGTCGAACCGTCGGACCTCGACCGTGTCTTCTGCATCCTTTACGAGGGGCAGCCGAGGGTCTGCCGCGTCGCGGGGGAGCTAGGGGTCCCCGTGTCGGCGGTGAACGCGGCCGCTGCGTGGGAATCCGGGATGGGGGCGGGTTTCGAAACGCCTGCGGAGGGGAGAACCCCGTTGGGCGGGGACTATTCGTGATGCTACTGGCGTTGAGTTTTGAGCGATTGCGTTTGGCGTTACAGCGCCAAAATCCCCAGATGCTCAAGCAAGATCTTAAGCCCGATGAGGATGAGCACGATGCCGCCCACGATGGTGGCAGGTTTTTCGTAGCGCGCGCCAAAGGTGTGGCCGATCGCTACGCCGGCGATGGAGAAGATAAACGTTGTGACGCCGATAAGCGATACAGCGGGAACGATGTCAACCGAGAGCGCCGCAAATGAGATGCCTACGGCTAGGGCGTCGATTGAGGTGGCGATGGCGAGGATCAGGTACTCGCCCAGGTCAATCTTTTCGGCATCCTTGCCGTCGCCTTCATTCTCGTCCTCGGTAAAGGATTCCCACAGCATTTTGCCGCCGATAAAGGCCAAAAGGATAAAGGCGATCCAATGGTCGATGGGTCCGATGATGCCCATGAATTGACTGCCAAGCGCCCATCCGATTACGGGCATGCCGGCCTGAAAGCCGCCAAAGAACAGGCCGAGCACCGCGGCGACTTTAAGGTCGATCTTCTTCATGCCAAGGCCCTTGCAGATGGATACGGCAAAGGCGTCCATCGAAAGGCCAACGGCGAGCAGCACGAGCTCTGCGAGTCCCATAGTCTGACTCCCTCTCTGCGGGCGGGCCCGCGTGTACCTCTTGGGGGAGTAACAAAAAAGACCCGTGGCGTACGCGTTGCGCGCACAGCCACGAGTCTCGTTCATTAAGGCAAGCCAGGCCGCATCGGCCAGTGTGTTGACTTACCGCGCCACCGGAGGCGAACCCGGTCACGCGACTACTCCCTCATTCATGTGAATCCCGATGCTACCACATAAGCAGCTCATTTGGGTTGGGGCTCTTTTGACTACCCCAGCGGTGTTCGCTCATTCTGTAAGCATCGGATTTCGCAAGCGCTGCGGGGGCAAACCGTGAGAAACTATTTAGCGTTTATGGAGCGTATACGATGGGAGCGATGCCTTGGATAAGAACGAGCTGCAAAAGCGTATGGAACAGGCTATTCGCCTGACTGCCCCCGGCCAGCCGATCCGCACCGCCCTCGACATGATCATTGCTGGTCACCTGGGCGCTCTTATTTGCGTCGGCGACACCGAAAACGTACTCGCTGCCGGTAACGACGGCTTCCCGCTCAACATTTCGTTTACCTCGAACCGCCTGTTCGAGCTTTCCAAGATGGACGGTGCCATCGTCATCGATGGCGACCTCACCCAGATCCTGCGCGCCAACTTCCACCTCAATCCCGATCCCTCGCTCGCCACGAGTGAAACGGGCATGCGTCACCGTACTGCCGCTCGCATGTCGGTGCTCACCGACGCCATCGTGATCTCGGTCTCGGCCCGTCGTGCCGTCGTTAACGTGTACGTTCACGGCAAGAGCTACGAGATTCAGCCCGTCACCACCATCATGAGCTCGGTCAACCAGCTCGTCGCTACGCTCCAGACTACCCGTCAGTCGCTCGATCGCTCCCTGCTGCGCCTGACGGCCCTTGAGCTCGACGACTACGTTACGCTCGCCGACATTACCGGTATTTTCTCGAGCTTCGAGATCATGCAGCAGGCAAAGACCGAGCTTAAGGATTGCATCGTCAAGTTGGGCAACCAGGGCAAGCTCGTACAGATGCAGCTCGAGCAGCTCGCCGGCTCCAGCATGGATACCGAATACGACCTGATGATCCGCGACTACGCGAGTGACTCTTCCGAGGCTAATGCCGAGAAGATCCGTGCCGAGCTTAGCCGCATGACGCCCAAGGACTTGTCCGACCCGCAGCATGTGGCGGCAGTTCTGGGCTACGACGACCTGGACGAGGACTCTGTCATGACGCCGCTGGGTCTGCGTACACTTTCCCGCGTGTCCGTCGTGCGTGACGGCGTGGCCGAGAAGATCGTCGACGAGTACGGCTCGCTGCAGGAGCTCATGGATGACATCAGCGAGGACCCGGAACGTCTGGGCGACTTTGGCGTCAACAACCCTGCCATTCTTGCGGACTCCCTGTACCGCATGAAGGGCACCAAACAGGGGAACGCATAATGGCGCCCGTATGCGCCGTGGTCGTTGCCGGTGGCAGCGGCCAGCGCTTTGGTAACCCCGGTGGCAAGCAGCTCGTTAACGTGGCGGGCCGTCCGCTCATGAGCTGGTCCATCCGTGCGTTCGATCGTAGCGACAAGGTTGGCCACATCGTGGTGGTGTGTCCTGCCGAGCGCCGTGCCGAGATGCGCCGCCTGGCCATCGACCCGTTTGACTATGACACGCCCATCGGCTTTGCCGATGCCGGCGATACCCGCCAGGATTCCACCCGTGCCGGCGTGCATGCGGTTCCGGCAGGCTTTGAATACGTCGCCATTCACGATGGCGCTCGTCCGCTCATTACGACTGAGGCCATCGACCATGCGATCGACGTGCTTGTGGGCGACCGCGCCCTCGACGGTGTCGTGTGCGGCCAGCCCGCCATCGACACACTCAAGATTGTCGATGGCGACAACATCGTCGAGACGCCGCCACGCGAGCTCTACTGGGCCGCGCAGACGCCGCAGATCTTTAGCGTCGACGCCATGAAGCGCGCCCACACCGCAGCCATCGCCGAGGGGTTTATCGGGACCGACGATTCTTCGCTGGTTGAGCGCATGGGAGGACGCGTTCGCTGCGTCCAGAGCCCACGCGACAACCTTAAGGTGACGGTGCCCGAGGACCTGCGTCCCGTAACCGCGATTCTGCTCGGTCGCATGGCCGAGGGAGAGGACCTTCCCCATGTTCAGTAACCTGCGCATTGGCCACGGCTACGACGTCCACCGTTTGGTGGAGGGGCGTCGATGTATCATCGGCGGGGTCGACATTCCCTACGAGCGCGGCCTACTGGGCCACTCGGATGCCGATGTGCTCGCGCACGCGCTGGCCGACGCCATTCTGGGCGCCTGCCGCGGGGGAGACATTGGAAAACTGTTCCCCGACACCGATCCTGCCTATGAGGGTGCCGACTCGATGGTGCTGCTTGCCCGTGTGATGGACTATGCGCGCGAGCTGGGCTTTGAGTTTGTCGATGCCGACTGCACCATTGCCTGCCAGCAGCCCAAAATCACCCCGCACCGCGATGCCATGCGCGCCAACCTGGCCCATGCCCTGGGCGTTGACGTCGAAAACGTGGGCGTCGCCGCCACTACGACCGAAAAGCTCGGCTGGGAAGGCCAAGGCGAGGGAATTGGCGCCTGGGCCGTCTGCCTGCTACAGAAAACCGTTAAGGAGTAACGAATGCGTATCTACAACAGCGCTACCCATAAAAAGGAAGAGTTCCAGCCCATCGAGTCCGGCAGGGTCCGCATGTACGTGTGCGGCCCCACGGTCTACGACAACATCCACATCGGCAACGCCCGCACGTTCATCAGCTTTGACGTGATTCGTCGCTGGCTCATTGCGAGCGGCTACGAGGTCACGTTCGCCCAGAACCTCACCGATGTCGATGACAAGATTATCAAGCGCGCCAACGAGCAGGGCCGTACGGCTGCCGAGGTCGCGAAGGAGTTCTCCGACAAGTTCATCGGCGTCATGCGCGCCGCCAACGTGCTCGATCCCGATGTACGCCCCCGCGCCACCAAGGAGATTGGCCCCATGATCGCCATGATCAAGACGCTTATCGAGCAAGGCCACGCTTACGCAGCCGATAACGGCGATGTGTACTTTGCCGTGCGCAGCGATCCCAACTATGGTCAGGTCTCGGGCCGCAACATCGACGACCTTATGGTTGGCGCGCGCATCGAGGAGAACGAGGACAAGAACGACCCGCTCGACTTTGCCCTGTGGAAGGCCGCCAAGCCCGGCGAGCCCAGCTGGCCGAGCCCCTGGGGCGAGGGCCGTCCCGGTTGGCACACCGAGTGCGCCGCCATGGTGCATCGCTACCTGGGCACCCCGATCGACATCCACGGCGGCGGATCCGACCTTGCCTTCCCGCATCACGAGAACGAGTGCGCCCAGGCCACCTGTGCCTGGCACCAGGGCTTCTCCAACACCTGGATGCACACGGGCATGCTGCTGGTTGACGGCGAGAAGATGTCCAAGTCGCTCGGTAACTTCTTTACCCTGGCCGAGGTGCTCGAGCAGCACTCTGCCGCGGCTCTGCGTTTGCTGATGCTGCAGACGAGCTATCGCTCGCCACTCGACTTCTCTTGGGAGCGCCTGGAGGGTGCCGAGAACTCTCTCACGCGTATCGCCGGTACGGTCGAGAACCTGCGCTGGGCTGCAAGCCACGCGACGGCCGATGCCGATGAGGCTGCCGCCGAGGCGCTTGCCGCCAAGGCCGCCGAGACCCGTGCCGCCTTTAAGGAGTGCATGGACGACGACTTTAACACCGCCGGTGCCATGGGTGCCGTCTTTGGCTTTGTCACCGAGTGTAATCAGTATCTGGAGCAGGCGGGCGATGCTGCCGACAAGGCCGTAGTCCTGGCTGCCGCCGATACGCTGACCGAGCTGCTCGATACGTTTGGCGTTGAGCTCCCCGAGCCCAAGGTCGAGTTGCCGCTGGGCCTGCTGGGCGTTGCCGCCGGTCTGGTTGCCTACACGGGTGACGATGTGGACGAGGCTGCTGCCAAGATTCTCGAGGCCCGCGCCGAGGCCCGCGCCGCCAAGAACTGGGATCTGGCAGACGCCATCCGCGATCAGCTCAAGGACCTGGGCCTCACCATTGAGGACACGGCCGCCGGCACCCGTATTAAGACTCTCTAGTATTTGTCGACCGTTCGAGGTGCGGCAGATTGCCTTGAAAGAGGAGGGCATAGACCTGGTGGTCATGCCCGACGATTGAAAGGCAAGGTGCCGTGGCTCGGACGGTCGATTCTTGTTCGTTATCTATTTAAGGAGGCCGTTTTATGGCCGACAACCGCAAGCGTGCACCGCGTGGCGGCAAGCAGGCTGCTTCTGGCTCGCGTCCGATTCGCCGCAATGACCGCGCTGCCGCTTCCAAGGGCCAGCGCGATCGCACCCAGGCCGCACGTCTGCAGCGCGATCGCAGCCGCGACGCTGTCCAGGCTCCCAAGGGCGAGTTTATCGAAGGTCGCCGTGCTGCCGCCGAGGCGCTACGCACTGGTTTTCCCGTCAAGTGCGCGCTCATCGCCGAGGGCGGGGAGCGCGATGCCGCCTTGTCGCGCCTGATCGATGACCTCAACGCCGCGGGTGTCCGCATTAAGTATGTGCCGCGTGCGCAGCTCGACGCACTGTCGAGCCATGGCGCTCACCAGGGCATCGCGCTCGAGGTTGGCAACTTCCCTTATGCCGATGTTGCCGATATCCTCGGCCGCGCGGGCGATGGCCCGGCACTCGTCGTCGTGCTCGATCATGTGACCGACGACGGTAACTTTGGTGCCATCGTGCGCTCTGCCGAGGTCGTGGGCGCGGCGGGCGTCATTATTGCCAACAAGCGCGCCGCCGGTGTGACCGTCGGCAGCTACAAGACTTCTGCCGGCGCCGTCATGCATCTGCCCATCGCACAGGTTCCCAATATCGCCCGTGCGCTCGATGACCTCAAGGTCGCTGGCTTTTGGGTGGGCGGTGCTTCCGAGCACGCCGAGGGCAGCTGCTGGGATGCTCCCTTCGAGGGCCGCGTGGCGCTCGTCATGGGCTCCGAGGGCGACGGCATCTCGCGCCTGGTGCTCGAGAAATGCGACTTTTTGACCAAGCTTCCCCAGCGCGGCATGACCGAGAGTCTCAATGTGGCCCAGGCGACCACCGCGCTGTGCTTTGAGTGGCTGCGCCGCAATGCCGGCGAGCTCATGGGGGAGGAGTAGCGCATGTCCAAGAAGAACCGCGCCAAGTCCAAGGCCAAGCGCTTTGGCGAAGGCTCGGCCAAGCCGATTGTTTCGGCCGCGACCTATGGCGTGGGCGGCAATGCGTTTGCGCAGGCCATCGCCGATCCTGTCTCGACGGTGCACTCCAATAAGCCCGAGCTGCTGGTGGTCGACGGCTATAACGTGATTCACTGCACGCCGCGCTACGAAAAGCTCGTGTACGACCATTCCGACGATCCGTATTCCAGCGACGTCCACGATATGGCGCGCACTGCACTCATCAACGACGTGGCGGCGTTTGCCCAGGGCCGCTACGAGGCTGTGATTGTGTTTGACGGCGCGGGCAATATCTCCAGCGAGCGCCCCAACCTGCCGGCCCGCGGCGTGCGTATCGAGTTCTCGCCGACGGGCGTCTCTGCCGATACCGTGGTGCAGAAGCTCTGCATCGAGGCGCGCGAGGAAGGCCGCGCGTGCTCCGTGGTGTCGAGCGACGGCACGATCCAGGCCGTCGTCATGGGCAAGGGCGTCACGCGCATCTCGAGCCGCATGCTGGTGGACGAGATCAAACAGATCGATAACGATGTTCACGAGGCAGAGGAAGCTCCGCAGATCAAGATGACCCTGGGCAGCCGCCTAAGCCCCGAGGCCCTGGCCAAGCTCAAGGCGTTGCGCGGGAGGTAGAGGAGTTGGCGGGGCAATGCTGCCTCGCTAACTCCATTCAGCGATGTCGATCATTCTTTCGAGGCGCCACGTTAGCGCCTCTTTTAGATAAGGCAGTCTCGCTGCTAGGGCATCGTTTCTGGATAGAATCTCGATTGCCTCGTCAACGAAACCATCGAGGCTGTTGCCGTCAAACCAGCTCATATCCTCGACGAGCAACATTTGTTTTGCGGGACTTGAATAAAACTGTGCGCTGGTAAAGCTGTGTTCTCCTGTCCGGAGCTCCTCTAGAGACATGTTGCACCAGAGCGATGAGCCCGAATCAAAGATGGGGGCCGGCCTGCACGCTAGTGTGTTGACGTTTCGCACGAGGCCAAAGTTGCGCCAATGACGGTCGAAGTTGGCAATGATGTCATCACATACGATCATGCGGTAAAGAGCATCTTTTATGCCCGTCGCCCCGAGCTCCTCACAGTTTGTAACATACCGTTCGTAGTCGGTTAGCCGGTCGTCCGCATTTACGTGCTGGTTTACATAGAACGCAGGGACATATTCTTCTTCGTCAGTTAAGAAGACATCGCATGTGCTCAGGGCAGAAGTGCCCGTGCCCTCGAGTGAGTAAGGCACATAATCACAGGTATTTAGGATACGACGGTGGAGCGCGGTTGCTACCAGCTCGTTATAAGGTTCCTGGTTTAGATGTGCACCTGCCTTGTGGAGGATTCGACGCCCGCCCTCGCATGTCCAGTACTTTTGAAGATTGCCGTCCGAGGTGTTGTCGGGCTTTGCGGCAGCTGCCTTACCCTCCGGGGCGAAGGGCGCAATGGTCAACGAGACGTCGTCAAAAGCATTATTGAAGAAATTGATATCTTCCCACGCGAGACCGGAGTCTTGGGGCCTAATCCAATACTGGTCGGATAAGGAGAGGCCAAGATTTCGCTGTACGAGTTCATCGGGAACATCGACTGCGGCTTCTGCAAGCAGGGAGGCTAGCCCAATGCGTGCGAGCGGGATACCGCGGCCGCGCCACCAGATGCGGAAGGAGTCGAGCGATACAGGTTTGCTGGGAGTAAAAACTCCAATAGGGGCGTGGGCACGATCGACGTCGGCGCCGATGTGGGTGAAGTCTTTCCGCGATCTGCTGTAGACCAGCTGGGCCACTTCGTGCGTGCGGTTCATGAGGGTAAATGCGATTTCGCTTTTCCCATGCCCGCGACGAGGCCGTCCCCCTCTTTTGGTTGCGGAGCGGAGTCGCGTGTCTACGCTGGCTTTGTCGATAAGCCACACGCCAGAAGCCTTGCGGGCGGTCAGCGCGCCGTTCTTAATGAGCTCCTGCACCCTGCGCGGGGTGATGCCGAGCAGCTCGGCTGCTTCCTTTGTAGTCAACATCGCGAAACCCTTCGCCAAAACGAATAGTTTTATATAGCCAATTGTAATTAAAACTATTCGTTTTGGCGAATGGTTTTAAGATTGAGGGCGCACTGACAGAAATGAACGGGCTTGGTACGCGCTGTTGCTGGATTTTGCATATTTGTATAACGCCGTGCGGCCTGTTGCGCCTCGTCTGCAATTCCTTTATTCTTAATTGGCTTCGCGCGAAAGCGCCAAGTGTGCCAGTGTGGCGCAACGGTAGCGCAACTGATTTGTAATCAGTGGGTTGCAGGTTCGATTCCTGTCACTGGCTCCATGAGAGTTTCGGGCCCTGTTCCTTATGGGACAGGGCCCGTTTCTTGTATGTGCCGGAATCGAACCTGCAGAGGCGCGAGCGTCAAGCGAACGCGAAGCGTTCGTAGCGAGCGGGCGAGGATGCCGGCAGGCATCCGAAGCCGGAGCGGATTCGCGAAGCGAATACGCGGACTTCCTGTCACTGGCTCCATGAGAGTTTCGGGCTCTGTTCCTTGTGGGACAGGGCCCGTTTCTTATTTTGGTGAGTTATCGGGCTCAGCGTCCCTCTCGTTCCCCAATTTGTCTCAATCTGTAACACCAAGACGGTTAAATCGTATCTAACTGTTACAGATCGAGACAATGTCAGGTGCCAGCAGAAAAACATCTCGATCTATAACAGATAGGGGAGGAAAACCTATCTAACTGTTACAGAATGAGACGTGAGCTGGGGTCTCTGCGTAATATCTCAATCTGTAACAGATAGGGGAGAAAATGTTCTCTATATGTTACAGATCGAGACAAAAGCCGTGTCGAGCTCGGCTGCCCCCCTGAGCGTGGATTATCGGACGTACGAGCGTGGAAAATCTCCCGCTTAGTGAATGATCGTGGAAAATCTGCCACTTTGGCCTTGGAGACACGCCAAAAGTGGGAGATTATCCACGCTCGATTTCAAACGGAAGAAAATCCACGCTCGAATCTGCCGCGGAAGCCCGATCTCGACCTATATATAGGTGCAAATAGGCTGTTATCGAAGTTCGATCCTGAAGGTGTACTCCACTACGCCAAAGTGTTACCTTGGGAAATGTCACCTCTGTATCCAAAACCACTGTCCTTCACATCCAAACTCAACAAAACCGCAGGTCACGGCTATATAGATACGCCCGGAACCGTGTATCTAGAGGTTTTCGTTGACAGCCCCCAAGGTTGCATCGTATTATCTTTTTCGTTCGCGGGGGGCGGCGGTCCAAAAGACCAAAGGACCTGCGGATACTTGAACGATTGGGAGTTTGCCCGAGTGGTTAATGGGGACGGGCTGTAAACCCGTTGGCTCTGCCTACATAGGTTCGAATCCTATAGCTCCCACCCGTCAAGTGCCTGTATAGCTCAGTCGGTAGAGCACTTCGTTGGTAACGAAGAGGTCACCAGTTCAAGTCTGGTTGCAGGCTCCATCCGGCGGTGTAGCTCAGTTGGTTAGAGCACACGGTTCATACCCGTGGCGTCACTGGTTCGAATCCAGTCACCGCTACCATAGGTAACACGGTGGCTTCTCAATAGTATGTTGAGAGGCCACTATGGTATAAAGGCAAAGTCCCGTCCGGGGACGACCTGTTTAGAGGAGGGCTTTATGGCCAAAGAGAAGTTTGAGCGCACTAAGCCGCATGTTAACATCGGCACCATTGGTCACGTCGACCACGGCAAGACCACGCTGACCGCTGCCATCACCAAGGTTCTCTCCGAGACCGAGGGCTGCAAGGCTGACTTCACTGCGTTCGAGAACATCGACAAGGCTCCCGAGGAGCGCGAGCGCGGCATTACGATCTCCGTCTCCCACGTCGAGTACGAGACTGCTGCCCGTCACTACGCTCACGTTGACTGCCCGGGCCACGCTGACTACGTCAAGAACATGATCTCCGGTGCTGCTCAGATGGACGGCGCTATCCTGGTCATCGCCGCCACCGACGGCCCCATGGCTCAGACCCGCGAGCACATTCTGCTCGCCCGTCAGGTCGGCGTTCCCTACATCGTCGTCTTCCTGAACAAGTGCGACATGGTCGACGATGACGAGCTCATCGACCTCGTCGAGATGGAGACCCGCGAGCTCCTCTCCGAGTACGATTTCCCCGGCGACGACATCCCCGTCATCCGTGGTTCCGCTCTGGGCGCTCTCGAGGGCGACGCCAAGTGGATGGACGCTATCCGCGAGCTCATGAACGCCGTCGACGAGTACATCCCGACGCCTGCTCGTAACAACGACCTCCCGTTCCTGATGGCCGTTGAGGACGTTATGACCATCTCCGGCCGTGGTACCGTTGCTACCGGTCGTGTCGAGCGCGGTGAGCTCAAGCTCAACGAGCCCGTCGAGATCGTCGGCATCAAGGATACCCAGAACACCGTCGTTACCGGTATCGAGATGTTCCGTAAGTCCATGGACTTCTGCGAGGCTGGCGACAACGTCGGTCTGCTGCTCCGCGGCATCAAGCGCGAGGACATCGAGCGCGGCCAGGTTCTCTGCAAGCCCGGTTCGGTTACCCCGCACACCAAGTTCACCGGTGAGATCTACGTTCTGACCAAGGAGGAGGGCGGCCGTCACACCCCGTTCTTCGATGGTTATCGTCCTCAGTTCTACTTCCGTACCACCGACGTTACCGGTACGGTCAAGCTCCCCGAGGGCACCGAGATGGCTATGCCTGGTGACCACATCACCATCGAGGGCGACCTCATCCACCCGATCGCCATGGAGGAGGGCCTGCGCTTCGCTATCCGCGAGGGTGGCCACACCGTCGGTTCGGGCATCGTCTCCACGATCATTGAGTAAATTAGCTCTTTGATATAGCTGACTTAGAGAACCCGGCACTTATATGGGTGCCGGGTTCTTTTCTGCAATGGATATTGAGCCGTTGCTGGAGTCGAGAGGATCGATAATGGTCCTGGATGCACCGTCGATTAGCTCTCGATGGCTTCATTGATGTGTTCCAAATATGAATGGATCCACCGAGAACCAATTGACTCGAGGTTTTCATTGACAGCACTTACGTGGAGCTGATAAAGTAACAACTCGTGCCCGTACGGGGCGGAAATGAAAGGTTCAGGATACATGCGTACTCTAGTTACTCTTGCGTGCACTGAGTGCAAGCGCCGCAACTATACGACCACCAAGAACAAGTCGACCATGCCTGATCGTATGGAGATCAAGAAGTATTGCCCCTGGTGCCGTCACCACACGCTGCACAAAGAGACTCGCTAGTCTCTAGTCATATACGCCAGTAGTTCAATTGGTAGAGCATCGGTCTCCAAAACCGAGTGTTGAGGGTTCGAGTCCTTCCTGGCGTGCCAGTCATTATTCCGTAAGCTCCCACTTGGGGGCTTACGGTTTACTCATGTATAAGCGCATTGCGCGGAGGTAACCCAAATGGCCAACAAGAAGAACAAGAAGAAGGCACAGCAGCCGGCACCTGCCAACAACGCTGCCGCCAACTCCAAGGTTGAGGCCAAGAAGGCCGTTGCCAAGAAGAGCGAGAAGGCTGCGAAGTCTAAGAAGAACGAGAAGCCTGGTTTCTTCGCCCGCACCAAGAAGTATTTCGCTTCGGTGAAGTCCGAGATGAAGCGTGTCACGTGGCCCGATAAGAAGGAGCTCGTGAACTACTCGGTCGTCGTTTGCGCTTCTCTGATCGTCGTCGGCGTCGTCATCGCTCTGCTCGATGCTGGCTTTGGCGAGGCTCTTGCTCTGTTCTCTGGATTGAGGGGCTAAACCATGTCTAAGCGTTGGTACGTCGTTCACACTTACTCTGGATACGAGAACCGCGTTAAGTCCGATCTCGAGCATCGCATCGAGACTATGGGCATGCAGGACCGTATCTTTGATATCGAGATTCCTATGGAGCGCGTCACCGAGATTAAAGAGGGTGGCAAGCGTGAGACCAAGGATTCTAAGATCTTCCCGGGTTATGTCCTGGTTCGCATGGAAATGGATGACGACGCTTGGACGTGCGTTCGTAACACGCCTGGCGTCACCGGTTTCCTGGGCGGCAACGGCAAGCCCGCTCCGCTTTCCCGTGACGAGTACAATAAGATGACTCGTCGTCCCGGTAAGGGCGATTCGCCCAAGCGCACCTCGGTTGATATTCAGGTCGGCACGTCCGTCCGCGTCACCGATGGCCCGCTTACCGACTTTGATGGCAAGGTCTCCGAGGTTAACACCGAGGCTGGCAAGCTCAAGGTCACGCTGATGATCTTTGGCCGCGAGACGCCGGTCGAGCTCGACTTTAACCAGGTCGCTGTCATCGCTTAAGTTTTTGTCCGTTCGCGCGAGCGTGCTTCTTCTGTGACTGCTCATCTCAGGAGTGCTTCTAACACGTGCGTGCTTACGATATAGCAAGTACTTCACACTCGTGATTCGAAAGGAATGACCATGGCTGAGAAGAAGGTTGCCAACGTCATTAAGCTCCAGATTCCTGCTGGTGCAGCTAACCCCGCTCCTCCCGTCGGCCCCGCCCTGGGCGCCGCTGGCGTGAACATCATGCAGTTCTGCCAGGCCTTTAACGCCGAGACGCAGGACAAGAAGGGTGACATCATCCCCGTTGAGATCTCTGTCTACGAGGACAAGTCCTTCTCCTTCATCACCAAGACCCCGCCGGCGGCTCACCTCATCAAGAAGGAGCTGAACCTCAAGTCTGGTTCCGCTAAGCCCCAGGCCGACAAGGTTGGTCAGCTCTCCCAGGAGCAGCTCACCAAGATCGCCGAGATCAAGATGCCGGACCTCAATGCCAACGACATTGACGCCGCCAAGAAGATCATCGCCGGTACCGCCCGCTCCATGGGCGTCACCATCGCTGAGTAGCGATTTCTTTAGGTAATGACGGGTGCTCCGACCGGGGCGCCCGTTATATGTGTGCAATAGGGCACACGATACGATGTGGGAGGGCTCACGCCCGTTTAACCACAGGAGGTAATGCACATGGCTAAGCATGGTAAGAGCTATAACGCCGCTGCCGAGAAGATCGACCGCGCCACGCTCTACACCCCCCTTCAGGCTGCCAAGCTCATCAAGGAGCTCGACACCGCCAAGTTCGACGAGACCGTCGAGGCCCACTTCCGTCTGGGCATCGATACTCGTAAGGCTGACCAGAACATCCGTGGTTCCATCTCCCTGCCCCACGGCACCGGCAAGACCGTTCGTGTTGCCGTCTTCGCCGAGGGCGAGAAGGCCCGCGAGGCTGAGGCTGCCGGCGCCGACATCATCGGTTCCGACGAGCTTGTCGCCCAGATTCAGAAGGGCGAGATCAACTTCGACGCCGCTATCGCTACGCCGAACATGATGGCCAAGGTTGGCCGCATCGGTAAGATCCTTGGTCCCCGTGGCCTCATGCCGAACCCCAAGCTCGGCACCGTGACCATGGACGTCGCCAAGATGGTCTCCGAGCTCAAGGCTGGCCGCGTTGAGTACCGCGCCGACCGCTACGGCATCTGCCACGTGCCCCTGGGCAAGAAGTCCTTCTCTGAGCAGCAGCTCGTCGAGAACTACGCTGCCCTGTACACCGAGATCCTGCGCGTCAAGCCCTCTTCTGCTAAGGGCAAGTACGTCAAGTCCATCTCCGTGTCTTCCACCATGGGCCCTGGCGTCAAGGTCGATCCCGCTATCCAGCGCGACTTCCTGGCTGAGTAACTAACAGTTACTGCCTGAGCAAAGCAAGCATTGCTAAAGAGACCCGGTTCTGCCTCGTGCAGGACCGGGTCTCTTGCTTTTGAGTCAACGAAACCACCACGAAGGGGACAGGCACCCTTGTGGTGGTTTTACTTGTGTTGTACTTTAGCGCGATGTAGTACTACCCGAGGCCGAAGGGAGCCCAACATGTTTAAGAACACGCAACAGCTCCTAGGCCTAGCGCTACTAGATTGGATAGCGCGCTAGGGTTGTAATCTCGCTATAACGATTTGTTGTACCCGGGTGCGCTATCGTCTGCCGCTTTCAGGCGTGATGAGCGACACGGGTATTTTTCTATCTCTAGGCCTTCTCTCTCTCCTGAAAGCCATCTGTCATAAAACGGTCAATCAGGAGGAACATATAAGCCGCAAAATCACAATCTTTGACGCCACCCTGTGCGACGGTGAGCAGTCGCCGGGCACCAGCTTGAATACCGAGGAAAAGCTCTTCATCGCCCGCCAGCTGGTGCGCATGAACGTGGACGTTATCGAGGCGGGCTTTCCCATCTCGAGTCCTGGTGACTTTCGCTCCGTACAGGAGATTGGCAAGATTGCGGGCGACCGATGCACGGTATGCGGCCTGACGCGCGCTGTCGACAGGGATATCGAAGTGGCTGCAGAGGCGCTCAAAACGGCCCAGAGGCCCCGTATCCATACAGGGCTGGGTGTGAGCACCAGTCACCTGCGCGACAAGCTCCATATGACTGAGGAAAGGGCAATTGAGTGAGCGATCCATGCCGTCAAACATGCTCGCAAGTTCGTTGACGATGTTGAGTTTTATGCCGAGGATGCCGGCCGCTCCGATCAGGAGTTTCTGGTGCGCATTATCGAGGCGGCCGTAAAGGCCGGTGCCACGGTCGTGAACATCCCCGATACGATGGGCTACAACATGCCGTGGGACTTTGGCGCCCGCATCCGTGACCTGCGCGGGCGCTGCGGGTGCGGCCGGTCAGCGTGCGGTCGACGTGATGGAGTATCGCGAGTACGAGATTGAGCGCATTGCGCGCCAGGCATTTGAGGCGGCGCGCAAACGTCGCGGCAAGGTGACGAGCGTTGATAAGCGCAACGTGCTGGAGACGAGCCGCATGTGGCGCGAGATCGTGCATCGCGTGCAAGACGAGGAGTACTCCGACGTGGAGCTTGAGGACCTGCTCGTCGACAACGCCGCCATGCAGCTCATCAGTCGACCGGCAGACTTTGACGTCGTGGTGACGGAGAACATGTTCGGCGACATCCTGTCCGATGAGGCGGCTCAGATTACCGGATCGCTCGGTATGCTTGCCTCTGCCTCGCTGGATGATGGCGTATCGCTGTTTGGGCCGAGCGCTGGCAGCGCTCCTGACATCGCGGGGCTCGGCGTGGCCAATCCGCTGGCTCAAATCTTGTCGGTGGCGATGCTGCTGACCTACGCGCTCGACATGGGCGAGCAAGCCGCGTGGATCGAGAGCGCCGTGGCGCGCGTGCTCGACGAGGGCTGGCGCACCCGTGACATCGCCGATGTCAACACCCCGGCAGATAAGATCCTCGGCACCACGACGATGGGCGACAAGGTCGTCGCCGCGCTGTAGGCGATGCCGATTCAAGCTGTCAAATATCTCAATCTGTAACATCTAAGGGGCAAAATCGTTCCTGCCTGTTACAGATTGAGATTTTCGGCCGAGCATCCGTGGTCTGTCTCGATCTGTAACAGCTAACCGATTATTTGGGCCCTACCTGTTACAGATTGAGACAAACCGTTGGGACAGGTCGGACGAGTCAGCAAAACCACCACAAAGGTGCCGGTCCCCTTCGTGGTGGTTTTTAGCGCAACGAGGTGTTCCCAGCCGACCATACGGGCGGCCTTGCGCTCACGCTGCTCGATGACAGCGCATCTTTAGACGCGAAGTGCGGAACCGGGTGCATATACGAGCCGCGTAGCGTTACGAATTCATGGGAATGACCGTATCGCCAATTTGTACGCTTGCAATCTTGTCTGTGTCACAAACTTGCGAGAACGGCCAGGTCTTGTGGACATCAGTGGTGCCGTTATCCAGTTTATTTGCGAAATAGCCGCTGTGGCTGGTTGCGTCCTCAACATGACCGTCTTTGAACGTCACGATGAGGGGTATGTTGCCAACGGCATCCATAGACTCCTCCATGTTTTGAGACATCTTGCCGCTGTTGTTGTCGTGTTCGATGGAACGATCTATGTTGTAGCGGACTGAAACGCCAACGCAGGATACGGTGGCCTCTTGAATCGTCGCCTTGGTGCCGTTAAAGTTGACCGATTTGGGCGCGGGAATCGTAACGGATGTATCTTCGTAATTCAGCTGGAACTTAAGATCCCATGGGCCCGTAAGTATTTTCTTATACTCGGGAAGCTCTTTGCCAGCACGTGGCACAACGAGAGAGTTGATATGCGTGCGGACGGTCCTGCCCATAAGGCCGGGTGATTCAACGCTGAACTGTGCAAAGTATTGAATGCTGGAGTCATTGGGGTTCTTGTCAATGAGCCATGATTGGCCTTGGCCGCCATGCTCGCCATCAACGTATACGTTTCCATCGACACTTCCGGCGATAGTTCCGTTCTCGCCCGGCTCGGAAAGCTTTTTCAGGGCAGCGGGATCGTCGAACGTAAGCGTATAGGCGATGGTAACCATATCCTTGTCGCCCATGATGGCGTCGGCGGTCACGGTGACTCCGTTGTTGGAGCAGCTAGCACCGACGGGCCGGCCAATACGGTCGATGATCTCGGTTTGAGAAGCAGGTCCGTCAAAGATGTCGGAAAGCATGTCAGAAGGAAGCGGCAGGACGCCTGTTGCCATAGCCGTGCCAGCGCCTCCAATGACGATAGCGAGGACTGCCGTTACAGCGGCAATGCGAGCGACTGTTCTTACGGGATGGCGGGCGATGCGCGGCTTGCGTCGCGTGCCATTAAAGTTGCTTTGAGCGGTCGCCGCATCGCTTGAGGCGACGGACTGAGCAATCGAGTTTGCCATGTGCTGCTTCGCATTATCGGTAAACGAAATGTGCTCCAGGGCGTGGCGATAGTCATTCGAATTCGTAGTCATTGTGGTCTCCTTTCAAGGAAAGCCGAAGTGACGCACGTCCGCGGCTAAGGTGCTGGGCGGTTGCAGCTGGCGTCGCGTGAACGGCGTCTGCGATTTCCCTGATGCTCATGCCTGCGTAGTAGTGCAAAAAGATGGCGATGCGCTGTGCTTGAGGCAGGGCCGTGACAGCGGAAAGAATGGCGCAGTCGCGTTGCGCGAATTCTTGCTCGGTATGTGTTACGGGTGCGCAGAAATCGGGGAGCGAATCGAGGTCGACAACCGGGTGATTCGCGTGCGTACGGCCGATATCGCGACATGCGTTCAGTGCGACTCGGATCACCCAAGCACGTTCGTGTTCGAGCGAGTCGAACGGTTGAGTGCGTTGGAGAATCTTGATCAGCGTGTCCTGGCAGATGTCTTGAGCGTCGTCAGCGGATCCAAGGGCCGAATAGCACAATCGAAGGATGAGGTCGGAATACGTGTCGACCAAGCGCTTTGCTTCCCGCTCGATCTGATCGGCATCGCATCGGAGCGTGCTATTGCGGTTACGGCGTGCAGGCATAGTGTCACCTCCAATTGGTCGTGGTGGATATAGGGAAGGCGTCTCGCGAGGTCCCTCTACATACAACACGGTCGAGACTGCATAAGTTGACAAAAAAAGACGGCACGTGAGCGCCGTCCTTACAAAACAATGAGTGTTCTCGTTAATTACACAAGCACCGTGATGGACAGGTCGGACGAGTCAGCAAAACCACCATAAAGGTGCCTATCCCCTTCGTGGTGGTTGTTGGCAGTTACCAGGGGGTTCTGGCGGTTGAAGACTCGATTGCTTCGTGGCGTTTGAGCTCGCGGCGCATGGTTTGCGAGTTGAGCCAAGCGGCCTTCCAACCGCGCGTGGGGTAGCGCGCCTCGTCAATTTCGATCTTGGTATAGCCGCAGGCGTTGACAATCTTCGTTCCGCATGGGTGTTGGCGCTCGCGTTGAAAGTTGGGGCCGTAGCTTTGGTGCACATGCCCGTGAATCATATAGTCGGCCCCCCAGGACTCAAGCGCCGTGTTAAAGCACTCAAACCCTCGATGCGGCAGATCGTCCAGATCACCCATACCGGCGGCGGGTGCATGGGTAAGCAGAATGT
This sequence comes from Collinsella sp. AF23-2, assembly GCF_003459245.1. GTDB lineage: Bacteria > Actinomycetota > Coriobacteriia > Coriobacteriales > Coriobacteriaceae > Collinsella. The sequence continues at coordinate 13,888 of NZ_QRVG01000007.1, read as the reverse complement.
CGCACCCGCCGACCATCCTAACCTTACGCGACAGCTTGCGCATGCGCTTGGACATCTCGCGTTCGGTGTACATGTTGGCGCCGTCGCGATAACGCATGGACCCGCCAAGGCCCGCAATGCGAATCCCTCGGTACGTGTACACTCTGTCTTCCACGCAGATACATCCGCCCGGTGCATGACGTGCGTAGCGGTCGTCGTGATTGCCGCGCACGTAGATGAGCGGTTTGTTGATGACGGTGACCAAAAACTCAAGATAGTCCGGGTCCAGATCGCCGGCAGACAGAATCAGGTCGACACCCTCAAAGCGCTCCTTGCGAAAGCACTCCCAAAGGCATCGTTCTTCGGTATCTGCTATGGCAAGGATCTTCATAGGGCGGTAACTCCCGGCTCATCGTCGAGCTGCGGAATGGTGCCTACCACGTTGTCCGCCAGCCAATTCATCTCGACAATCTGCGCGCTCGGCAGTGGGGGAAAGCCCTCAATCTGCACCACGCCGTCTTGGCTATGAAGCTCGCCGCCAAATGGATTGATGGAGCCCTCGACGATGCCATTGCGGAGCAGCTGCACCAGTTTGCGCGTCTGATAGGGCAGGCCCGGAGCGTAGCGAATGTCGATGACGCCCGAGCTCATGCCATACCAGTAGTTGACGGCGCGAACCTGGCTGTCGTCACTGGTCTCATCCCAGGTGCCATGCAGCAGGCTTCGCACGATAAGCTCGTAGTATCGGCCCCAGTTCCAGACCGGCATGGCGATGCCGACGACCTTGCCATCGACCAGGCGGTGGAGTCCGTAGGCCGTAGGGTCTACGAGCGACTTTGACATGTCAGCGCCGGTCATGACGCTCACGCCTTCGCGGCACATGGCCTCGGCAAGGCCTCCGGCGGGCACATCGCCCCAGGTCAGGATAATTTGCGCGCGGGGGTCGAGCAGCGAGGCGCCAATCGCAAAGGCGTTGATCTCGCTGAGTGCGCCCGAGGCGAAGACCGACGCGTGGTAACCGATGCGGTGGTTGTCCGCCATGCTGGCGGCAAGGGCGCCCAGGAGAAACTTGGCCTCGTACATCTTGCCAAAGTACGAACGGACGCTTTGGTGGGGAAGGCCGATAGAGCAGTTAAGGAACCGCACCTGTGGATACTCAACGGCAGCCCTGAGCGTATATTCCATCAGGCGGTGCGAGGTTGAGAAGATGACGTTATCTCCATGTTTGACAGCCGTTTCCACAGCGGCGTAGAACACGTCCGGATCGTGGCAGTCCTCGAACGCCTCGGTGCGCACGATGCCGCCAAAGTGCTCATCGAGATACTGACGCCCTTGGTCGTGCAGGCTGTCCCAGCTCGACGTCGCACAGGGGAACTCATGGATAAAGGCGATGCGCAGGGGGTTGGCCGCCGAGTAGACGGTCTTGCCCATAAAGAAGTTGAGCACGCCGGAGGTGGACTTGGCGGGAGTCTCCTCCTCGTCGACGCTCGGTGCTTCGACAAGATCGACCTTGTCCTCGTCATTTTTGCCGGCAATGACCAGCTCGCGCCAGATCTTGCACAGGCGGTTTACGACGATATCCGTCGGCGTATCCAGCAGGCGGTCCTGGTTGTACACGTTGAGGTAGACGAGCATGGCGTCGGCGGTCGTAATGTCCAAGTGATCGCCGCCTGCGCGAAGGTAGGCACGCTTAAAGAGCAGGAAGGTGTGGCGCAGGTAGTCGACCTTTTTCTGCGGCCATTTTTCGATAAGGTTCTGACCGAGCATCTTGGCGAGCGTTTCGTAGCTTCCCTCACGCGAGAACTCGATCTCGTATAGGGGGCAGACGCGCCAAAACGCGCAGAACTCGCCGTACAGGCGGCTTTCGACGGAATCCCATTTGCCGGGGTAGAGACGGGTGACCTTGGCCGAAACCGTCGGGGCGTCTAGGAATTTGAGGACACTGACGCGTTTGTTGCCTTCCTGGACATAGAACCGATGCATGAACTCGGTGACGATGATGGGGTCGCGATAGCCCTCGGTTACCTGGATGTCGTAGAGGTTAGACCACTTGCGGGCGAACTCGGTGCTAAATGGCAACAGGGGCATAAAGTTGCACGAAAAGGCAGACTGACGGCCCTTGGTAACCGTGCCGACGACCATATCGAGCGGAATATCCCGCAGGCCGACGCTCTCTCGCTGACCTAAGGGGAGCTGGGCAACCAAGCTGTCGAGGTCCGTAAGGTACGGGTGCTCGCTTTGGCTGATGGCGCGACGGCGTCCCTGCTCGCCGCGCTTGCGTGCTTGACGATAGGCCTCTTCCATGGTGTCTACTCCCTTAGTCGTTTAAACAACGATATGAACCATGGTACCACGATGCGAAACTACCACAAAGGTGCCTGTCCCCTTTGTGGTAGTTTAGGCGATGATGGGGGCGATGGCACGAATGCAGGCGTCGGCTGCCGTGAAGGTGGTGCTATCGTCGCTGACGATAAAGATGATTTTGCCCTTGACGCCAAAGTCGCCGATCTCGCTAAAGAGCACGTAGGGCTCCTTGTCAAAGCCAGAGATGGGCGAGACGGCCGTTTTGGTTGCGCTCGTGAGCTCGTCTGCCAGCGCGTCAAGGGAAGCCCACTTAGACGTGTCCTTTACGGCAACGGGCACGGCCACGCGCCCAAAGGGCATCAGATGCACGAGCGTGTTCTTGGAGATGTTGGAGTTGGGCACAATGATGGTCTGCCCGCAGGCATCCTCGATGGTCGTGTGGCGCCAGGTGATGTCTTGGACCACGCCCGACACGCCGCCGACCTCGATATTGTCGCCGGGCTTGATGATGCCCATGAAGGTCACCTGCATACCGCCGATAAGGTTCGACAGCGTGTCCTGAAAGCCGAGCGAGATGGCGATGCCGCCGACGCCAAGAGCGGCGACGAGGGCGTTTGCATTAATGCCAAAACAGTTGTCGAGGATAAAGCTGCCGCCGATCATCCAGATGACGGCGCGTGTGATGTTGATGAAGATGCTCGATGCTGGGAGCGGGTTATCATCGCGGTTAAGCAGGTGGTGCAGGGTCTTGGACGCGATTTTGGCGGCAACGGCGGTGCCGATGGCCAAGATACCGGCCCAGATGATGTTGTGGACCCATCGTTGTGCAAAGAAATGAAGAATTGGCTCAAACAATTCCATGTAGGGAAACCTCCTCATGATCATCCAACCATGATACCCACCAAGAAGCCCGTCCGATCAAATTCGGACGGGCTTCTGTGCTCGATATAAGGTTTATGCGGCGGGGCTGCAAGGCCCGGCGGTGTAGCTTAGCGTCGACGCTTCCAGATAATGCCGAGAATGATGATGACGATGCCGCCGATGAGGCATGCGCCAATCACGGCTAGCGTGCGGTCTCCCGTTGCGGCGAGCTTGCCGGTCGTCTTCTTGGTGATGACCTTCGTGGTCGTCGTGTCCGTCTTAGGCGAGGGCTTAGGCGTCGGGGCCGGTGTAGGCGTGGGGTCCACGGCTGCGGAGCCGAAGCTGATGGTGCCGGCGAGTCCGGCCATCTTGCTCTCCCAGCCGTTTTGCCCAATCAGCGCCCTCAGCGCCGCCTCACACGTGCCCCACTCGGTGCGCTTGGTGGCGTGTGCGAAGGTGGGGAAGTCGGTCGTGTTGGTAATGATGTAGTTGTTGGTGGCGACGGTATAGGTCTTGGTGGGATCGAGCGTGCTGCCGTCCTTGACGAGTGTGGCACTCACAATGCGCTTGCCTTCGGGCTGCGTCCAATCAATCGTCACGTTGATGCCGCCAAAGGAGAGAACGCTGCCAGAGTCATCGCGCCACTTGTACTTGTCTTGCGCTTCCTGCTCGGTATGGCCGGCTGCCACGTAGGCTTGCTGAAGCTCATAACTGTGATTGCACTCGTCGCTGATCTGCAGCGAATGCTCGAGCGCTGCGAGGAAGTCCGCACCGGTCATGGTCCAGGTCTCCACGGTGTTGCCGTAGGGCGAGATAGCGATGACGTTGCCTGCGGTCACATCGCCTGCAGCGATGCCGCCGCGGATGCCACCCGCGTTCTCGATGGCAAGGTCTGCGCCCGTCAGGTCAAGATAGGAGCCGCAGATCACATGGCCGATGGTCTGGGCCTTGGTGGTGTCGCCCTCCTTGCTGGGGCGGAAATCGGTGGTGCGCACCATTTCCCAACCATGCGTGCCTGCGGCGTCCTCGCCGTAGAAATAGTTGGTGGTGGATGTGCCGAGCACCTTGTTCGATTCGTTTTCAAAGGCCTCGTCGAGCGGCTTGATCTTGTTGTTGTGGACCTCATCAAGGATGCTCTGATAAGTGGAGCCCTTGTTGGGGTCGGTCAAAAGAACGTTTACGTCCTTGGCGGTATAGAGCTTCTCGTCGCTTTTGCCTGCGTATACCGCCACCGTGTCATCGTCGGTCGTCTCGGTGCCATTCGTGTCGTACTTGTACGGAATGGAAAGCAGCCCCACCTCGGCAAAGGCGCTGCCCGCCTCGACGACGCGGACCGACTTGCCGTCAGCCCCGTCACGTTTTCGTCTAAGTTGATGTGCTCGTGGCCCGCGACCAGTGCATCGACCCCAACGAGCTTTGCAGCAAAGGTCTTGGCGTTGAGCGTGTGCGCGATACAGACGACAACGTTGCAGCCCTCCGTCTCGCGCAGTCGCTTGGCCTCGGCATTGATGGCGTTCGCGGCACTCGAGAACGACGTACCCGCGACCAGGTCCGCGCGCAGCGAGGATTCCAGCGACTCATTCATGGCACCCACGACGCCGACCTTGATTTTGTAGTCGAATGTGGAGTGATCTTCGCTATCCTCCCAGGTGCGATCGAGCGTCTTGGTGATACTCGAGCTCCATACGCCGCTCGTAGACTTCGCGTTCGCGCAGAGCATGGCGAAGGGCGTGCCGGTGGGGCTGTAGCCGGTCATGGTGCGGAGCTTGTCCGCGCCGTAGCTCCAGTCGTGGTTGCCCGGCGTGGTCGCGTCGTAGCCGTCTGCATAGAAGGTGTCCATGAGCTCGGCGATGCTCTTGCCCTCGCTCATGGTGGCAAAGGACTGCCCGTGGAAGGTATCGCCCGCATCGAGCAAAAGATCGGGGGCGCTGCTTTGGGCGCTATAGAGAACCGCCAGTCCGTCAAAGCCCACAGTGCCGGTGCCCTTGCTTGCGTTGTAGCTGTACTTGTAGCTGCCGTGGATATCGTTGGTGTGCATGACGGCCACGGAGCCGTCAATAGCGGCGGGCAGGTTCCCCGCGAAAGCGAGGCTTGGGATGCCTGCGAGCGAGCCGGCAAACAACGCGGCGGCTAACGCAAGGCGGGGGAGTCTTTTCATGGCAGTTTCCTTAGTCCTTAGCCAGAAAGTCTGGTTGAATATCGGATTATCGACATGATATGCGAAAACCGTCGCAAAGGTATCTGTTCCTTTGCGGCGGTTTTGACGTTTGCGCAGATAAAACCTGCCAAAATAAACCTGTCCCTTTTTGGTAGGTTTAGCTCAGCAGCATGCGGTCGTTGGCGAGCTCGCCGCCCGAGACCTCCTCGAACTTCTGCAGCAGGTCGGCTACGGTGAGCGACTTCTTCTCGTCGCCGGCCACGTCGTAGATCACATGGCCCTCGTGCATCATGATCAGACGGTTGCCCAGACGGATAGCGTCATTCATGTTGTGCGTAACCATGAGCGTGGTCAGATGGTTTTCGTCGACAATCTCCTCGGTCAGGTTGAGCACCTTAGAGGCCGTCTTGGGGTCGAGGGCCGCCGTGTGCTCGTCGAGCAGCAACAGGCGCGGCTTGGTGAGCGTGGCCATCAGCAGGGTGAGTGCCTGGCGCTGGCCGCCCGAGAGCAGGCCGACCTTGGCGTTGAGGCGCGTGTCCAGACCGAGGTCCAGGCGCTTGAGCAGCTTAACGTACTCGTCCTTCTCGGCCTTGGTGACGCCCCACGAAAGACCGCGACGCTGGCCGCGGCGCTTGGCGAGGGCCAGGTTTTCGGCAATTTGCATGTCGGCTGCGGTGCCGCGCATGGGGTCCTGGAACACACGGCCCAGGTACTTGGCGCGCTGCGACTCGCTCAGACGCGAGATGTCGGTGCCGTCGAGCTCAATAACACCCGAATCAAGCGGATACACGCCGGCGATCATATTGAGCAGCGTGGACTTGCCGGCGCCGTTGCCGCCAATCACGGTTACAAAGTCGCCATCGTTGAGGGTGAGGTCGACGCCGGTGAGCGCGCGCTTCTCGGTGACGGTGCCCTTGTTAAAGGTCTTCTTGACGTGCGAGAGCTTAAGCATCTGCCTCATCTCCCTTCGTGTAGGAGCTGCGGAGCTTATAGCGCTCCCAAACCACGGGCACGCACAGGGCCACGGCGACGATCACGGCGGAGAGCAGCTTCATGTCGTTGGCGTCCATGCCCAGTTGCAGCACGATGGCGCGGATGAGGAAGTACACCACGGAGCCAAAGACGGCGGAGGCCAGACGGACGGAGAACTGCGTGAGACCGCCGGGCAGCAGGCGGCCGAGCACCTCGCCGATGACGATGGCGGCAAGACCGATAACGATGGCGCCGGTACCCATGCCAATGTCGGCATACTTCTGGCTCTGGCAGATGAGCGCACCCGAAAGGCCAATGAGGGCGTTGGAGAGCACGAGGGCGATCATTTTGGTGGAGTTGGTGTTGACGCCTAGGGCGCGGATCATGTACTCGTTGTTGCCGGTGGCACGCAGCGCCGAGCCGATCTCGGTGCCAAAGAACCAGTACAGGATGGCGACGATGGCCACGGCCAGCACAATGCCTAGGATAATGGCAACAGTGGACTGCGGCAGGCCCGTCATGTTGCTGACGGATGAGAAGATAGTGCCCTTGGCAAGGATGGGCGTGTTGGACTTGCCCATGATGCGCAGGTTGATGGACCACAGACTGATCTGCGTAAGGATTCCGGCGAGGATTGCGGGAATCTCAAAGACGGTGGTCAAGATGCCCGTGACGGCGCCCGCGATGGCGCCGGCGCACATGCCGGCCAGCACGGCGAGCAAGGGGTCGACGTTATTGTTGACGATGAGTACGGCGCAGACACAGCCGCCGAGGGCAAAGCTGCCGTCGCAGGTCATATCGGGGATGTCGAGCAGGCGGAACGTGATAAACACGCCAAGCACCATAATGCCCCAGAGGACGCCCTGCGAAACGGCGCCCTGCAATGCAATGAGCATGCTTCATACCTCCTAGGATAGGGTGGACACGTGATTTTCCATAATAGCGGTACCAATGCATAAAAGAGCTGCGGACGGATGTTTTGTCTCATCCGAAACAAGCAGGGCGAACGCCGGTCTTTAGCGTTCGCCCCAAGGACTCAGATATTGAATAACGCGGCTGTGGCGCGCGTGCGGGCCCTAGACGCGTTACCGCGCATGGCGCTACTCGTCCAGAGCGGAAAGGTCGATGCCCAGGGCCTCGGCCGTCTCGTCGTTCTTGACGACGACCAGGTCCTTGCTCGAGAGGTGCTTGATCGGCATATCCTCGGGCTTGGCCTCGCCCTTCAGGATCTTAACGGCCATCTCGCCCGCGGCGTAGCCCAGGTCCTTATAGTTGATGGAGAGGGTGAACAGGCCGCCGGCCATGCACATACCCTCCTCGCCGGTCACGAAGGGGAGCTTATTCTCCTTGCAGATCTGGCCCACCTGCGAGGCACCCGCGGCAATCGTGTTGTCGGTGGGGGAGTACAGCGCGTCGACCTTGCCCACGGCGGACTCGACGACGGACTGAATCTCGTTGGAGCTCGAGACGGTGAAATCGGTGTACTCGAGGCCCAGCTTGTCGAGTTCCTTCTTGGCGGCCTTGATCTGGACGTCGGAGTTGGACTCAGCGGTGCAGTAGAGCAAGCCGACCTTCTTAACGTCGGGCAGGACCTTCTGCATCATCTCGAGCTGCTCGGCGACCGGGGTGAGGTCGGAGGCGCCCGTGACGTTGGTGCCGGGCTTGTCGTTGTCCTGGACCAGGCCGGAGGCGGCGTAGTCGGTGATGGCGCAGCCCACGATGGGGATATCGGCCGTGGCACCGGCGGCAGCCTGCGCGGCGGGCGTGGCGATGGCATAAATCAGGTTGACGTTGTCGCCCACAAACTTGTCGGCAATGGACTTACACGTGGACTGGTCGTTCTGGGCGTTCTTCTGGTCGATCTTGACCTTAAGGCCGCTCTCCTTGATGGCCTTGACAAAGCCGTCGTTGGCGGCATCGAGTGCGGAGTGCTCGGTGAGTTGCAGAACGCCGATGGTGTAGTCGGAACCGGCGGCAGCAGAGCCGGAACCAGAGTTGCCGCCGCATCCGGCGAGCGGGGCGAGCGCGAGCAGACCGGCGGAGACCAGAAGGCTCCTGCGGCTGATGGTGATGTCCTTCATATCATTACCCCCAGTATAAAAATGGCTGGAAACACTGCACTGGGACAAAGTGCAAGTGGAACTATAGTAGCGCTGATGTCCATTTTTACAACAGCCTGGCGGGTTTTTTAATACAGAATCGGATGGGCGGTACGGGTAGTCGAATGGGCGGCGGAGGGTCTTATGCGGCGGAGGAGGCATCGTCCTCGTCCAGGACGGCGAAGAGCTTCTTGCCGTCAAGGAGACGTGTGGTGACGTTTCTCATGCGGCCGATCTCAACGGTACGCAGCGTGTCGTCGGCGCCTCGCGCGTCATAGACCGTTCCCAGCAAATACGAGATGCCGTCTCGTTGCTTGATGGCAAAGGGCCGGAGTGTCATCCGCGCCACTTCGACCTCTCCGCGTGCCGTGACACTCGAAATATCAAAACTCACCGTGGTTCCGTGGTCGATGGCCTGCTCGATGAGCTCGCAGGCATCGATGCGCTTGACGGGCGTGCGTGTGGCCTTGGTGGATTTGTCGCCTGCGCTTGGAGCAGGCTCGGGTGCATCGAGGTAGCCGCGAACGTCGGCACTCGCCATGGCGACCAGGTGCTGCGCTATGCTCTTTCGAATGGCGATGGGCGTGGAGCGGTTGCGCATGACCATGCCGTGGAGCCGGATGATCTCTTCGTCGGTGAGCGGACGGGTCAAGAGTCGATAGCCCACGCCGCGCTTGTACTCAATTTCGTATCCGGCATGGCGAAGTGCGGAGATGGCGGTGTAGATGCTGCGCCGCGCCGCCGAGATGGGCATGCGGGCGGGGTCGTCGGGATGGGCGAGACGCCGGATCAACTCATCGGAAAGCATGGCCTTGTCCTCGCCGGTGTTTTCGCTTAATAGTTGCAGGATGCGAACGGCGCGATAGGCTGCCATCGAGGCGGCGCCCCTCGTCGTGGTCTCGTAAGTTTCAACAGCGGTTTCGGTCATGGCGTCCACGTCCTTTCCGTTTTGGGTGGCGACGGTATGGAGCCTAGGGCGCGGGGCTTTCCCAGGGGTGCAGGACGCTCCGGGCGGTCGGTAGTCGTCGGCAAGCGGCGGGTCGAGTTTTCAACAGCCCTGCTCAACTGACCAAAATCTTGCCAAAAGCTTGACGGATACTGTTGAAAAAAGCGCCCCTCGGCTTGCCGAGAGGCGCTGGCGTGATGCGCTGGAACGCGTTTGGTGGCGCTGTGGCGATTAGAAGTCGGCGTTGCCCACGGTGCGCGGGTGCGGCAGGACGTCGCGGATGTTGCCCACGCCGGTCAGATACATGACCAAGCGCTCGAAGCCCAAGCCGTAGCCGGCGTGCTTGCAGGAACCGTAGCGGCGCAGGTCAAGGTAGTACTTGTACTGCTCGGGATTCATGCCCAGGTCCTTGATGCGGGCCTCGAGCAGATCCAGGCGCTCCTCGCGCTGGGAGCCGCCGATAATCTCGCCGATACCGGGAACCAGGCAGTCGGCGGCGGCGACGGTCTTGCCGTCCTCGTTCATGCGCATGTAGAACGCCTTGATCTCGGCCGGGTAGTCGGTTACGAAGGTCGGTCGCTTAAAGTGCTCCTCGGTCAGGAAACGCTCGTGCTCGGTCTGCAGGTCGATGCCCCAGCTGACGGGGTAATCAAACTGGTGGCCAGCAGCGACTGCCTGCTCCAGGATTTCGACAGCCTCGGTGTAGGTAACGCGGGCAAAGTCGGAGTTTGCCACATGGTCCAAGCGCTCGATCAGGCCCTTGTCCACAAACTTGTTGAGCATATTGAGCTCGTCGGGGCAGGTGGCCATAACGTCCTTAAGGACGTACTTGAGCATGGCCTCGGCGTTATCCATGTAGTCGTTCAGGTCGGCAAAGGCCATCTCGGGCTCGATCATCCAAAACTCGGCGGCGTGGCGCGTGGTGTTGGAGTTTTCGGCGCGGAAGGTGGGGCCAAAGGTGTACACGTCGCCAAAGGCCATGGCAAAGTTCTCGGCATTGAGCTGGCCGGACACGGTAAGGCTCGCGTGCTTGCCAAAGAAGTCCTGGCTCCAGTCGACCTCGCCGGACTCGGTGAGGGGCGGATTTTTGGGGTCGAGCGTGGTCACGCGGAACATCTCGCCGGCGCCCTCGCAGTCACTCGTGGTGATGATGGGGGTGTTGACGTAGACAAAGCCCTGCTCCTGGAAGAAGCGGTGGATGGCGGCAGCCGCGACAGAACGGATGCGGAACACGGCGCGGAACAGGTTGGTGCGCGGGCGCAGGTGCTGCTGGGTGCGCAGGAACTCGACGGTTGCGCGCTTCTTCTGCAGCGGGTAATCCGGGGCGCTGACGCCCTCGACCTCGATGGAGGTGGCAGAAAGCTCGAAGGGCTGGGGCGCATCGGGGGTCAGCTTGACGGTGCCGGTGCAAATGAGTGCGGCCGAGACGTTTTGATGGGCGATCTCGTCGTAGTTGTCGAGTGCCTCGCGGTTCATGACGACCTGCAGGTCGCGGAAGCAGCTGCCGTCGTTGAGCGTAACAAAGCCAAAGTTCTTCATGTCGCGGATGGACTTGACCCAGCCGGCGACGGTGACGGTCTGGCCGCCAAGCGACTCGGCATCGGCGTAAAGCTGCGCGATTTTGGTGCGGTTCACGTATCCTCCCATAACGGTTGAATGATAGTTATCCATACAGTTCGATATTCTAGCAGCTCGGCTCATTTGGGCTATACAGATAAGGCATTGGCGGGATGGTTTTTCAAACGAAAAGCGCCCACGGCAAATGCTCGTGGGCGCTTTTCGTGTTGCCTTTTGGCTGTGTGGCGCGGGGCCTGGCTACTTGGTCTTGGCTACCAGCAGCGGGTCGCCCAGCTTGACGAGCGGGTTGCCGCCGATAAGCGTTCCGGACTCGCCGACATGGTCGATGCTCTTAAGACGATCGAGCTCGGAGATGATGACGGTCACGATGTCCTCGTGGCCGGCGGCCTTGATGGCCTCGCGATCGAAGCTGATGAGCGGCTGGCCGGCCTTGACCGTGTCACCCATCTCGACAAAGCGGGCAAAACCCTTGCCGTTCATTTCCACGGTGCCCAGGCCAACATGGATGAACACGCGAAGACCGTCCTCGGTGATCATGCCGATGGAGTGGTTGGTGACGGTGGTGGCGCCGATACGGCCGTTAGCGGGGGCGTAAATGGTGCCGGTAATGGGCTCGATGCCGTAGCCCTGGCCGAGCATGCCCGAGGCGATGGTCTCGTCGGGAACCTCACTCAGATTGACGAGCACGCCGTTGACAGGAGCGTAGATGACGCCTTCGCGGGTGGCGAAGCTTGCTGCGGGCGGAACGGACGCCTCGCCCGACGAAGTGAACGTGGACTTGAGCGAATCGAGCAGACCCATAGATGCCTCCAACGTATCAGGCGCGCATGTTGCACGCGTGTGGTTTGCCGGAAACGTTTCGTACGTGTTTCCCAGCACGGTCAGCGCTCCTATTTTACGCTGTCCAACGATACCTCTGAACAGCGATTTTGTGATATATCAGTTGAAGGCCAACTCATTGCGGGGGTGTTTCTGCGCCGCGGGCTCAAGTGGGGTACGCTAAGGTGCGAAAAACGAGTGCGCACGAATCGCACGGAGGGAGCACCTATGATTATTGAGAACCATGCGCTGTGGGGCGAGGAGCCGACCGAGGATTATCCGGCGACGTTTACGTATCTGGGTGCCGAGCCGCTGCCCGACAAGCCCAATGGCCGCCGCCCCGCGGTGATCATCTGCGGCGGAGGCGGGTTTACGCATATCGCTCCGCACGAGCAGGACCCGGTGGCGTTTGCGTTTTTGGACCGCGGCTACCAGGCCTTTGTGCTCAACTATGTGACGAGCGCCACGGGCGACGTGAGCTTTCCGCACCCGCAGGCGGACCTCGCCAAGATGGTCGCTACCGTGCGCGCCAACGCCGACGAGTGGCATGTCGATCCCAAGCGCGTGTGCATCGTGGGTTTCTCGGCGGGCGGCATGATCTGCGCCTCGTTGGCAACGCAGTGGAAGACCGGACCCTTCGCGGGCCTTGCCGGGGCTCGTCCGGAGGATATTCGTCCCGACGCCGTGGTGCTGGGCTATCCGTTGCTCGACCTTGCCTATGTGCGCGATATGCAGACGCGTGACCCGCGCATCGACCTGCGCGTGCCCAAGACGGGTGGCAAGACAGGGCGCGATTTGCTCAACGACTATCTGTCGATGGTGACGGGCGGCGAGGCGACCGATGAGCACCTGACCGACATTTGCCCTACCACGCATGTTTCGCGCCAGATGCCGCCGACCTTTGTGTGGGGCGTGTCCGACGACAAGACAGCGCCGATCGCACAGGTCTATCCGTTTGCGCAGCGCATGGCCGAGGAGGGCGTCGCTTGCGAGATGCACGTCTTTGACCAGGGCGGTCACGGCCTTTCGCTCGGCAACGCCAACACCGCGGTCGACAACGAGGACAAGCAGGTGGCAGTCCGTCCCTGGATTCGCCTAGCCTTCCGCTTCCTGGAACGCCATATGTAAAAGTAGACTACTTGCCCGTTTCAAAAAGTCTGCTTAGAGGAGGAGCCATGCTTGAGGGTACGTATGTGGTTTCGGCCCAGACGCCGGTGGGGAGTAAACGCGGCGAGGTGACGTTTTCACATGGGGTGAACGGCGTGCTCAGGGCAGTACTAAACGTCAGGGGTCTCAATATCGCTCTCTCGAGTGCCCGCGCTGAGGGCGATTTCTTTGAACTCTCGGGTACTATCTCCCATGTCTTGATGGGCAAGGCGCCCTTTGCATGCACGGGGTCAGTCGAGGGTGATCGACTCACTGCTACCGCGCGGTCGGGTTCCGTTTCGATCTCGCTGAGCGGTATGCGCAAAGAGCTTTCGGGGCGCACCGCATAAAGTTTGCGCAGGTAAACATCGGTATTTGACTTTATAAAATAGTTCAGAGCGCTATCATTTGTCGTTACGAGTTGGTTAGCCCCGGTAAACGGTTAACCGCGTCTAACGAAAGGATGAGCGCGTGAAGCTCGATACACTCGAGATTGGAAAGGACGCCGTTGTCGCATCGGTGACATCCGATGATCAGGCGCTCCGACAGCATATTTTGGACATGGGCCTAACGCCGGGCACCGAAGTCACCATGATGAAATACGCCCCTATGGGCGACCCGCTCGAGATTCGCCTACGCGGCTACGAGTTGACGCTGCGCAAGGACGATGCTGCTCGCATCGAGCTCGTGGGTGTTCACGACACCGATACGGGTCCGCGCGCTAACGCCGCAATCGGCACGACGGAGCACCCGGCACTCGGCGAGGGGACGTATTCGCCCCGTGCGGCAAAAACGGCCGTGCCCGAGGGTGCGCCGCTGCATTTCGCCCTCGCCGGCAACCAAAACTGCGGCAAGACTACGTTGTTCAACCAGCTGACGGGCTCCAACCAGCACGTCGGTAACTTTCCCGGTGTGACGGTCGACCGCAAGGACGGCACTATTCGTAACCACCCCGAGGCGAGCGTTACCGACCTGCCTGGCATCTATTCGCTCATATGACCCAATCCGCTGTCAAGAGCCACAATG
>NZ_QRVG01000006.1:30942-90740 GCF_003459245.1 Collinsella sp. AF23-2 | reverse complement strand
CATCGAAATTTATCGATGGCCTATTTCAGACTGTAATGGGCTAGAGACGCTGCATGCGGTACCCGACGCCCATGTGCGTCTGAATCATCTTGGGGTGAGAGGGGTCTGCCTCGATCTTCTTGCGCAGGGTGCGCATGAACACGCGCAGGCTCGCCAGATCGCTGTCCCAGCTCGTGCCCCATATCTCGCGGGTGATGAAGGTGTGGGTGAGCACCTTGTCGACGTTTTTCGCCAGAAGGACGAGCAATTTGTACTCGGTTGGGGTGAGCGAGAGCTCGCGTCCGTCTTTCGTCGCGTATCCCGCGGCGTAGTCGATATGCAGCGGACCGTTGTCGAACGTGCTCGCTTCTGTCGACTCGCTCGACGCCATCGAGGAGCGCCTCAAATTCGCACGGACGCGCGCGAGCAACTCATCCACAGAAAAGGGCTTGGTGAGGTAGTCGTCTGCCCCTGCGTCAAGTGCTGCAATCTTGTCGGAATCTTCGGTGCGCGCCGAAATGACGATAATGGGGACTGCCGACCAGCTTCGGATCTTCGTGATGACCTCGATACCGTCAATGTCGGGAAGGCCGAGGTCGAGCATGATGAGGCTGGGGCCGTGCGACACCGCATCCATGATGGCGGCCTGGCCGTCGCAAACCTTGCTCACGACATAGCCGTGGAGGTCAAGCGCGGTCGAAACGAGGTTTTGAACGGTCAGGTCATCTTCGACCAGGAGGATGCGTGGCTTAGCGGCATTATTCATGAATCTCGATCTCCTCAGCGGGCAGGGTAAAACGGAAGACGGCCCCATGGGGGTGGTTGTCGCGAACTTCGATGACGCCGCCATGCGCCTCCACGATGGAGCGGCAGAGCGACAGCCCAAGGCCGATGCTTCGACGCGAATCCACGGGCCGCGTATTGCTTGAGGTGAAGAAGCGCTCAAAGATATGAGGCTTGTCGCAGTCTGCCACACCCGGCCCATCGTCTGCGACGTCCACCACGACGAACGCACCCTCGCGACGTGCGCTGATGGTGACAGTCGAGTCCTCGGGCGTGTATTTGAAGGCGTTCATGATGAGATTCGTAAGCACCTGCATGATGAGATGGACGTCAATGCGTACCAGCAGGATGTCGTCAGTGTGCTCGATGGTGACGGTACGTCCATGCGATGCTTGGGCGGCATGGCTGAGGGCGGCCTCGATGACCTCGTCGATGAGCTCGGATGTGAAGTTGAGGTGAATGGTGCCGTCCTCGACGCGTGTGATGGCGAGGAGGTTCTCCACGGTATCAATAAGCCAGAGGGAGTCATCGTAGATGGCATCGGCAAGATCGCAGCGCTGTTCGAGGCTGAGCCTCTCGTCGCTCTTCCGAAGGATTGCCGCAGATCCGGATATAGCCGTGAGGGGTGTCCTCAAATCGTGGCCGATGGAGCGCAAAAGGTTGGCGCGCAGCTGCTCGTTTTTCGCCAAGACCGCAGCCTCTTCGCGCTCTTGCGCCGCTCGGTCACTTTCGAGCGCCAAGGCGCATTCACCTACGATAGATAGGACGATCGAATGCTCGAAGGCTTCGGTCTCGCGCCCCTCCAGGGCGATGCCGATGACACCGAATACCTTGTCGCCGGTGCGAACCGCGAGGTAGAGACAGCGCGCCTCAGGCAGGGTCCGCGTGCTTGCGCCCGCGCGCTTGTTGTTGGTGAAGGTCCAGGTTGCAACGGCGCGCTCGTAGTCGGTGAGCAGCGACGCGGATCGGTTTTCGGTGCCAGCGGACTCATAGAGCGCCTTGCCGAGCGTGCCGTGTTCGGCGGGGTAGAAGACCACGTCGAGTTTTAGCAGTTTGACGAGTTGGTTCATGGCGACGCGGGCGCACTCCTCCGCGCTATGGGCTTGCTGTAAGAGCTGGTTCGTTTCGAGGAGTACGCGCGTTTTGAATGCGTTCTCGGCGGAGGTACGGGCATTGTCGGCGATGCGCGCAGTTAACTCGCCGGCGACCATAGCGGTAGCGAACATGATGCCGAACGTGACCAGATAGCTTCGGTCGTAGCTGGCGAGCGAAAACAGAGGCGTGACGAAGCAGAAGTTGTAAAGCACTACAGAGAGCACGCTCGATACGATCGTGCAGATACGCCCCGTCGTGGTGACGGCGGTCAGCAGGGCCGTGAGGATATAGAGGGATATGATGCTGGAATCGGCAAATCCCAGATGGCGGAAAGCCGTGCCGATCGCCGTGGCGACAAGAGAGAGGGCCAGCGTGCGAAGCACGTTTCGGCTGCTGGGCGGCTGCAGAGCGAGCGCATGGCGGCGTCCTTTGGGTCGGGAGGGCGGAGTCGACTGGTCTGGAATGATGTAAATGTCGAGGTTCGGGGCGAATGCTATGAGCTGTTCTACGAGAGATTTGCGGCCAAAGAGGGCCTGACGGACGCTGCTGTGCTCGCCCGTGCGCCCCATGACGATCTTCGAAATACCCGACAGGCGCGCGAACTCGGAGATCTGAAACGCGACGTCGTCGCCATAGACGGTTTCCATATGTGCTCCGAGCTGCTCGGCTAGGGCGATATTGGCTGCAAGCTTGGCGCGCTCATCATCGCTCATGGCTTGCGTGCGCGGGCTTTCTACGAACAGGGCGACGAGCTCGCTGCGAAACGCTTTCGCCATGCGTGCGGCGGCACGGACGATGCGGGGATTGGTCGGCGCCGGGGAGACACAGACTAAGATACGCTCCTTG
The DNA here is from genome assembly GCF_003459245.1 of Collinsella sp. AF23-2. Taxonomy (GTDB): domain Bacteria; phylum Actinomycetota; class Coriobacteriia; order Coriobacteriales; family Coriobacteriaceae; genus Collinsella. Next base: position 88,037 of record NZ_QRVG01000006.1, on the reverse strand, counting down.
GTGTAGTAGTCACGGTTTCCCAGCACGCGTGCGGCGTCTGTGAGGTGGCCGGTGCGATCGGCGCAGCGGCGCAGCGCGATTTCTCGGAGTGCGGTGAGGTTTTCGACGGTAAAAAAATGCTGTTGCGCTCGGTCGGCTTGTGCGGGACGGTAGACGAGGCCGGCGCGAAGGCGCTCAAGTAGGTCTTCGGGCTCTATGTCGACGAGCTCGACCTGGTCGGCATCATCGAAGATACGGTCGGGGATTCGTTCGCTCACGACAACGCCGGTGATGGATGCAACCATGTCGTTTAGGCTCTCGATATGCTGAACGTTTACGGTCGTATAGACGTCGATGCCCGCATGTAGAAGTTCCTCGACGTCTTGATAGCGTTTGTCGTGGCGAGACCCCGGCGCATTCGTATGGGCGAGCTCGTCGACAAGGATGAGCTGAGGGGCGCGCTCGATAGCCACATCTAGATCGAACTCGCTGAGCGCAATGCCGTTGTGCTCGATGAGTTTACAGGGCACGTTCTCAAGCCCTTGTGCAAGATGGGCAGTTGCCGGACGTTCGTGCGGCTCGATGTATCCCGCGACGACGTCGACACCTCGCCGCTTGGCGGCGTGGGCGGCTTGAAGCATCGCATAGGTTTTGCCTGCGCCAGCAGCGTAGCCAAAGAAAATTTTGAGGTGTCCCCGGCTGGTTCGAGCGTCATCGGCGGCCTCGTCTTTCTCAATTGCCTTGAGGATGAGGTCTGGATTGACGCGAGTGTCCGATGCGTCGCGCTGCATAGCGTAGCCTTTCTGAAGCGTTGTCCATGCGTGCATACGCGGTGAGGACGCCACTGTATGCTCGCGAGGTCGAGTATAGGCGCACTGCAGCCGCAATAGTGCTTTCTACCTGCATCTTTACGGCATCTTAAGGTCGTGAGCCCCAGCCCTCACGCCTCTTTAACACCTAGAAGCGTTTACTGTCCCCAGACGCTTGCGAGGGCAGGCGTCCGAGACATCGGACCGCGCGTGAAAGGGGCGGTAATGGACATCCTCATTCCCATTATCGGAGTCGTCTGCATTGGACTCCTTATCTATTACATCTACATTCTGATGAGGAGTGATTCGTAAACTATGGACGCTGCGATTCAGTACATCTTGTACTTTGCCGTGCTCGTCGTCCTGGCCGTTCCGCTCGGTCGGTTCATGGCCCATATCATGGATGGTGAGCATACGTTCCTGTCGCCTGTGATTGCTCCTGTGGAGCGTGGCGTCTATCGTCTGCTTCGCATCGACGCGGCAGAGCAGATGGGGTGTAGGCGCTATCTGGCAAGCGTGCTGGCCTTTTCGGGGATCGGCCTCGTGGCTCTTGTGGCACTCCAGGCGCTTCAGTCCTTCTTGCCAGGCAATCCCCAGCACCTGCCGGGTGTGCCATGGGACCTGTCGTTCAATACGGCTGCTTCCTTCATAACCAACACCAACTGGCAGTCCTACTCCGGTGAGACCACCCTGTCCTACTTCGTGCAGTTCATGGGCCTCACCGTGCAGAACTTCGTTTCCGCTGGTACCGGTATCGCGGTCATGTTCGCGCTGATCCGCGGCTTCCGTCAGATCAAGGAGCAGGGTCTGGGTTCCTTCTGGGTCGACCTCACCCGCACCGTCCTGTATGTGCTCATCCCGCTGAACCTCGTGTTCGGCATCTGCCTGGCTGCCGGTGGCGTCATCTCCAACTTCCAGCCGGCTCAGAAGGCTGAGCTCGTAGAGCCCGTCGCTGTCCAGCCTAATGCAGACGGCGGCTGGAGCGTCATCGACGGCGCCCAGATCGAGGGCGACACGGTCAAGGTCGACGGCAAGGTTGTCGAGGGCGCGCGCGTGGTCACCGAGCAGTTCCTGCCCCAGGGGCCCGCGGCTCCTCAGGTCGCCATCAAGCAGTCCGGCACCAACGGCGGCGGCTTCTTCGGTGTGAACTCCGCCCATCCGTATGAGAATCCCAGTGCCTTCACCAACATCATCGAGATGACCAGCCTGCTGCTGATCCCGGCCGCCTGCTGCTTCACCTTCGGTATCGGCGTCAAGAACACCAAGCAGGGCAAGGCCATCTTCGCGGCGATGCTTATCCTGCTCGTGGTCTTTACCGGCATCATCGCCGTTAACGAGCATATGGGTACGCCGCAGCTGGCCGATGGCGGCGCGGTCAACATCGAGATGACCGATGGCCAGGCGGGCGGCAATATGGAGGGCAAGGAGAGCCGCTTTGGCATCGCCTCCTCTTCCACCTGGTCCGCTTTCACGACGGCTGCTTCCAATGGCTCGGTCAACTCCATGCACGACTCCTACACCCCGCTCGGCGGGTTTGTCCAGATGCTCCAGATGGCTCTGGGCGAGGTCGTCTTCGGCGGCGTGGGCTGCGGCCTGTACGGCATGATCGGCTTCGCCATCCTCACAGTGTTCATCGCCGGCCTTATGGTCGGACGCACGCCTGAGTTCCTGGGCAAGAAGATCGAGCCGGGCGAGATGCGCTGGGCAGTTGTCCTGTGCCTGGCAACTCCGTTTGCCATTCTGGTGTGCTCGGCCATCGCCTGCATGGTGCCCGGTCTTGCCGACCAGCTCAACAATGGTGGCGCGCACGGCTTCTCCGAGGTGCTGTATGCCTTCACCTCATGCGGTGGCAACAACGGCTCGGCGTTTGCAGGCATGAACTGCAACAATCCCTGGATCAACGTCATGCTCGGCCTCGAGATGCTGTTTGCCCGCTTCATGCCCATCATCGGTACGCTGGCTATCGCCGGCTCGCTGGCCAAGAAGGGTAGGGTCGCCGAGAGCGCCGGTACCCTGTCTACCACCAACGGCATGTTCGTATTCCTGCTCGTGTTCATCGTTCTGCTGATCGGTGCCCTGAGCTTCTTCCCGGCCCTGGCGCTTGGCCCCGTTGCCGAGTTCTTCCAGATGATTGCGTAAAGGAGGACGCAGATTTATGGCTATGCAAAAAGACATGATGGGCCGCGCGGTCCGCGACTCGTTTGCCAAACTGGATCCTCGCGTCCAGATTCAAAACCCGGTCATGTTCCTGGTGTGGCTTTCCGCCGTCATGACCTCCGTCCTGGCCGTCGCTTCCATCTTCGGTGTGCAGGACGCGGGTGTGCCCACCTACTATGTGGTCACCATCGCGGTCATCCTGTGGCTCACCGACCTGTTCTCGAACTTCGCCGAGGCGCTTGCCGAGGGCCGCGGTAAGGCTCAGGCCGATTCCCTGCGTGCGGCCAAGAAGGATGTCGAGGCCCATCGTATCGAGTCCGTTGAGGACAAGGAGCACTTCACCGTCGTTCCCGGCACCGAGCTCACGCGCGGCGACCTGGTGATCGTACGCGCCGGCGAGCAGATTCCCGGCGATGGCGACGTCATCGAGGGCGCTGCCTCCGTTGACGAGTCCGCCATCACCGGCGAGTCCGCCCCCGTGGTCCGCGAGGCCGGCGGCGACCGCTCTGCCGTTACCGGCGGTACCACGGTGCTGTCCGACTGGATCATCGTCAAGATCTCCAGTGAGCCCGGCCAGAGCTTCCTGGACAAGATGATCGCGATGGTCGAGGGTGCCGCGCGCAAGAAGACCCCTAACGAGATCGCTCTGGAGATCTTCCTGGTGGCCCTTTCCATCGTCTTTATCCTGGTCACGCTGGCCCTGTATTGTTACTCCTGCTTCTCGGCCGGTCTTAACGACATGGTCAACCCCACGGCCGTGACCACGCTCGTGGCACTGCTCGTGTGCTTGGCTCCCACTACCATCGGCGCCCTTCTGTCCGCCATCGGCATCGCCGGCATGAGCCGTCTGAACGAGGCCAACGTGCTGGCCATGTCCGGCCGCGCCATCGAGGCCGCCGGCGACGTCGACATCCTCATGCTCGACAAGACCGGCACCATCACCCTGGGTAACCGCCAAGCCGCCGAGTTCATCCCGGTCGACGGCGTCGATCCCGCGGAGCTGGCCGATGCCGCTCAGCTTTCCTCGCTGGCCGACGAGACCCCCGAGGGTCGTTCCATCGTCGTGCTCGCCAAGGAGCAGTTTGGGCTGCGCGGCCGCACACTCGAGGATAAGGGCATGGAGTTCATCCCCTTCACCGCGGCGACTCGCATGTCCGGTGTGAACTACGAGGGCAATGAGATCCGCAAGGGCGCTGCCGATTCCGTGCGCACCTATGTGGAGGCAGCCGGCGGCGTGTTCTCCCAGGAGTGCGACGAGGCCGTCGAACGCATCGCCAAGGCCGGCGGCACCCCGCTGGTCGTGACCAAGAACTGCCGCGTGCTGGGCGTTGTGTACCTCAAGGACATCATCAAGTCCGGCGTTAAGGAGAAGTTCGCCGACCTGCGCAAGATGGGCATCAAGACCATCATGGTGACGGGCGACAATCCGCTCACCGCCGCGGCAATCGCCGCCGAGGCCGGCGTTGACGACTTCCTGGCCGAGGCCACCCCCGAGGGCAAACTCGAGAAGATCCGCGAGTTCCAGCGTGAGGGTCACCTGGTCGCCATGACCGGCGACGGCACCAACGACGCGCCGGCGCTCGCCCAGGCGGACGTCGCCGTGGCCATGAACACCGGAACCCAGGCTGCCAAGGAGGCCGGCAACATGGTCGACCTCGACTCCAGCCCCACCAAGCTCATCGAGGTCGTGCGTATTGGCAAGCAGCTGCTCATGACCCGCGGTTCGCTCACGACCTTCTCGGTGGCTAACGACATGGCGAAGTACTTCGCTATCATCCCGGCCCTGTTCTCGCCGATCTACCCGGGCCTTGGCGCGCTCAACATCCTCGGTCTGGCAAGCCCACTGTCCGCGGTTCTTTCGGCCATCATCTATAACGCGCTCGTTATCGTCGCGCTGATCCCGGCCGCGCTGAAGGGCGTTAAGTACCGCGAGGTCCCGTCTGGACAGCTGCTGACCCACAACCTACTCGTGTGGGGTCTGGGCGGCATTGTTGCCCCGTTCGTATTCATCAAGCTCATCGACATGCTGCTCGCGTTCTGCGGCATTATGTAAGTGGAGGTTTGTATGTTCAAAGGTGTTGCATCGCGCGCACTTGGCGTGTTCGCGCTGTTTACCGTTGTCTGCGGCCTGGGCTATACGCTCGTCGTGACCGGCATCGCCCAGGTTGCGTTCCCGTATCAGGCGAACGGTTCGCTCATTACGGTCGACGGCAAGGTTGTGGGCTCCGAGCTCATCGGCCAGAACTTCGAGGACGAGGACCACATGTGGGGCCGCATCCAGAACGTGTCAATTGTCGAAGGCGAAGACGGCGAGCTCGTGGCGTATGGTGCCCCGTCCAACCTGTCCCCGGCGAGTGAGGAGTACCGGCAGCTTGTGGACGCGCGCGTCGAGAAGATTCGCGCCTCCAACCCCGACGCCGGCATGGATGCCGTGCCCGTCGACCTGGTGACGTGTTCTGGCTCAGGGCTCGACCCCGAGATCTCCCCCGATGCCGCCGAGTACCAGGTACCGCGCCTGGCGAAGGCCACGGGCAAGAGCGAAGGCGAGGTGCGCGACATCATCGCCCAGTGCACCAAGGGCCGTTTCCTCGGCGTGTTCGGCGAGCCCACGGTCAACGTGCTCAAGGTGAACCTTATGCTGGACGGCGCGCTGTAGGTGAGGGAGTGGCGGATGAGGGCATGACTGACTATCTGAGCCCTCAATTCCACCCCGCCCATCAGTTGCGGTGAAATACGGACCGTTTTGGCTGTCAAAGGCCTTATCTACTCCGTATTCCACCGCAACTTTTTGTGGGTTGAGTAAAAGCCGGGGGAGCGTGTACGGTCGGGTACAGCGCGGTTGCTGATACGATAGGTACGTTAGCAACTGCCGCCGAGCGGCTCAAATGAAAGGAACCCTGTATGGAGTCCTCCGCCTACCCGATGCTCTTTAGCCCGATCAAGGTCGGTACGACCGAGGTCAAGAACCGCGTCTTTATGCCGCCGGTGTCTACCAACCTGGCCGATCACGGCTATGTGACCGACGATTTGGTCGACCATTACCGCGCCCGTGCCAAGGGCGGCGTGGGTCTGATCATCACCGAGGTCGTGACGGTCGAGCCTACCTATACCTATCTGCCGGGTGACATGTGCTGCTACGACGACACGTTTATCCCTGGCTGGGAAAAGCTCGCCGCCGCCGTCCACGAGTACGGCTGCAAGATCATGCCGCAGCTCTTCCACCCCGCCTACATGGCCTTTAACATTCCGGGCACCCCGCGCCTGATCGCTCCGTCCTTTGTGGGCCCGTCCTATGCTCGCGAGGCGCCGCGCCCCATTACGGTAGATGAGATCCACGAGCTCACGCATCAGTTTGGCGACGCTGCCGTGCGTATGCAGAAGGCCGGCGTCGATGGCGTCGAGGTTCATGCGGCGCACGCCCACGGTATGCTCGGCGGCTTTTTGACTCCGCTCTACAACAAGCGCACCGACGAGTACGGCGGCTCACTCGACGCCCGCATGCGCTTCCTGCTCGAGGTCATCGCCGAGATTCGCGAGCGCTGCGGCAAGGACTTTATCATCGACGTCCGCATCTCGGGCGATGAGTACACCGATGGCGGCCTGACCCTCAACGACATGATCTACGTCTCGCGTCGCCTGGAGAAGGCCGGCGTCGACATGATTCACGTGTCGGGCGGCACCACTATCAAGCGTGGCTCTGCGATTCCCGCCGCCGGCACCCAGCAGGCCTCGCACGCCGCCTGCTCGCGCGAGATTAAGAAGCACGTCAACATTCCCGTCGCCACCGTCGGCCGCATCAACGAGGCCTGGATCGCCGAGGAGCTGATCGAGGACGGCGCTGCCGACATCTGCATGATGGGCCGTGCCAATCTGTGCGATGCCGAGTTCTGCAACAAGGCCGCTGCCGGCAACGCCGACGACATCCGCCCCTGCATCGGTTGCCTGCGCTGCCTGAACGGCATCATGTTTGGCAAGCGCATCTCCTGCACCGTCAACCCGGACGTGGAGCGCGACGAGGCCGGTTACGAGCCTGCCGCCGAGGCCAAGAACGTGCTCGTTGTGGGTGCCGGTCCCGCGGGCATGGAGGCGGCCTATATTGCCGCCAAGCGCGGCCACAACGTGGTGCTCGTGGATAAGCAGAACGAGCCGGGCGGCGAGATGCGCATCGCGGCCGTTCCGCCGGCAAAGCAGGAGCTCACCCGCGTGATCAAGTATCAGTATCGTCGCCTGGCCGAGGCCGGCGTCGCGTGCGTCTTTGGTACCGAGCTTTCGGCCGAGGACATTCAGCGCGACTACGCGGGCTACGAGGTTGTCCTGGCTTATGGCGCCGAGCCCATTGCTCCAGCCTTTATGCAGGGCTTTAAGCAAGTTATGACGGCCGATGACCTGCTGGGCGGCAAGGCTTTCCCGGGCAAGAAGATTGTCATCGTCGGCGGCGGAACCGTCGGTTGCGAGACGGCCGACTACCTGGCCCCGCTGGTCAACGACCTGTCGCCGGCCAACCGCGATGTCACCGTCATCGAGATGACCAAGACGCTTGCCGCCAACGAGGGCGGTGCCGGTCGCGCGGTGCTCATCACGCGTATGCTTTCCAAGGGCGTTCACGTGCTGACCGAGGCCAAGGTGACCGAGATTACCGAGGACACCATCAGTTACGAAAAGGACGGCGAAGTCCATACCATCGCCGACGCCGATACGCTGGTGCTTGCCATGGGTTACCGTCCCAACACCAAGCTGGCCGATGACCTTGCCGCTGCCGGCGTTGTCACCCACGTGCTGGGCGATGCCCAGAAGTGCGGCAACATCCGCGACGCTATCGGCGATGGCTACAAGATCGCCTGCGAACTCTAGTCAACCCCTTGGCGCATGGGGGCCAGGTTACTTTGCGCTAAGTTGATGCATGTAAACCTGACCCCATTGCACCATTTGATAAAACGCAAGCGCTCGCTGCCTGCGTTTTATCAAAGAAAGATTATTGTCGAGCCTTAAATGCCTTTTGTTTGTGTGCCTTCCGCAATCATATTGCGGTTGTAGACCAGGTGCAGATACATCGCATCGTGAGCGGCGGTGGGGTTGCGCGTCTCAATGGCGTCGGCCACACCGTGGTGCGTGCGGATGGTCTCCTCGACGAACTTTTTTGCCCGTTACGTCGATAAAGAGGGGAACGGATGCCTTGAGCACACCCATCAGACGGGTAACGGCGAGGTTGCCGCCATCCCAGGGCGGCTTCATGGGGTAGCGCCCGTACGCATCGAATTTTTCCTCTCATAGATGTGCGGCACAAAGAGCCCCGAGTTCATACGAGCTCGGGGCTCTTTTCGTTTGGATTTCAGACGTATTGACAGACGAAAACAGTCTGCGTCCGGTATTGAGCCATACGAAAGCGAAATTATGCGTCTTAATTCCGTACGCAAATCAAGACGAAAACAGTTTGCGTCTTATATAAATCAGTACGCAAACGGTTTTCGTCTTATAATACGGTTATGAATGGTACGAAACGAGGGGGTTGTGCATATGGTTGTTAGAGAGAGCCCTACAGTCGAATACAAGGAAAGCGTTACGCCGACGTTTCTTAAAACGGTGAGCGCCTATGCAAACTACGGGACGGGCAAGATTGAGTTTGGCGTTGATGACGAGGGCGTGGCTGTCGGCCTTGCAGATCCGGTCGCAGAGTGTCTCCGCATTGAGAACATGATTAATGACAGCTTGGATCCCGCTCCCCGTTACACGCTCGAGTCCGATGAGAAACACGGGACCGTAATCCTTACGGTTTATGAGGGACGGGACAAACCCTATCGAAGCAAGGGAAAGGCCTACAGACGAAACGATTCGGCAACGGTGGAGGTCGACCGGTTTGAGTATGGCAGGCTGACGCTCGAAGGCAGCAACGTGACGTTCGACGCGCTCACGTCGGCTCGCCAGGACTTGGGCTTTCATACGCTCGAGCATAAGTGTGTTGAACACCTCGGCATTTCCGAGCTAACGCCGGATATCATGCGTACGCTCCGCTTGCTCGGCAAGGATGGCTATACCAATGCCGCGGCGATTTTAGCGGATAAGAATGATTTTCCAGGCATCGACTGCGTCCGTTTTGGCGATACCGAGGATGTGATCTTGGATCGCGAGGCGGCGACAAATGTATCCGCAATTGAGCAGGCGGACAGGGCGGTGGCTATGTTTGCACGCTACTACCGTTATGAGCGTATCGAAGGGATGGAGCGCGTCCAAACCGATCGAATTCCTCTTGAGGCATTCCGCGAAGCTGTTGCAAACGCTTTGGTGCATCGGACGTGGGACGTTCGAGCGAACGTTCAAATTGCCCTGTACGATGATCGTGTCGTTGTGACCTCCCCTGGATCGCTGCCCGCCGGGTTGACGACGGAACAATACCTGTATGGGCAGATATCCGTGCTCAGAAACCCCATCGTTGCAGAGGCCTTCTTAAAGCTGGATTACATCGAGAAATTTGGTACGGGAATCGCGCGCATTAGACGTGCCTATCGCGATTCGATCAATCAACCAATTTTTGATGTTCGCGGCGGCATGGTGGCCGTCACATTGCCCGTTACCGATGCCTTTGAAGGGTCCGAGGAAGAGGTCCAGGTTCTCAAGGCCTTGTCGGGCGGGCGAATTATGTCGCGAAGCGAGATTGAAAAACAGACGGGGCTGAGCCGCATGCGGACGTTGGCGGCACTCGAATCTCTGCTTGAACGGAATGCAATCGTAAGGCAGGGAACCGGGCGGGCCACGAAATACGAGCGCTCATAGTCCAAAAGAGCCATGGTACAAGACGGGCCCCAAGCCAGCGTTGGCTTGGGGTCCGTTATATCCCGGATGGTAACGGGCCGATTATTGTCAAGTTAAAGCAAAGTACAGCGACGTACAGCAAAGTATAGTGAGATATAGCAAGCCGTATAGCGCGCCTTGATTTTCAACCCTTGATTATCAACCGTCCGTATTTCACAGCAACTTATAACAGGCTCGGGGTGCCAATTTGGGGTGCAGTAGTGCTGCGCCACGAAAAGGGCCTATCTACTACGTTTAAGCCGCAGGGGTCAACCATAGTCGGTTTTTTCGAAAATCGACAAGCTATCTACCTGCGGTTTTGTTTTCACGGTTTTCGGTATGGCCGAGGCTATCCGTGTTAACGTAGTAGATGGGCCACTTTTGTGGCAAGGGGGGCCGATCTGCGGGCCAGGGTAGCTAAAAGAGCCCCGTCCCAAAAAGACTGATTGGGAGCTGGGGCGTGTCGATGCGATAGTATTACGTGGTGATATTCGACAAACCGTGGGCTTCATCCGAGGGCTTTATGGAACAGCACCAGCATTATCAGAGCCTGCAAGATCAGGCATACAACGCACTGCGCTCTAAGATCATCTATGCCGAGCTCAGGCCCGGCACGCGCCTTTCGGCGATTGGTCTGGAAAAGGAGGCGGGAATCGGGCGCACGCCCATTCGCGAGTCCTTTGTGCGCCTGCGTGAGCAGGAGCTAGTGGAAACGCGTCCCAAAAGCGGCACCTATGTCTCAAAAATCAGCATGGAGCGCGCCGAGAACGCCTGTTTCTTGCGTGAGAAACTCGAGAGAAGCGTACTCATTAAATGTTGCTCTGCCGCCACGCCTGAGCAAAAACATCGGCTCGAGCAGATTCTTGCCGAGTCCGAGTCGCTCGACCATAGCGAAACGCGTCGCTTTTTCGATCTGGACAACCTATTCCACGAGACGTGCTTTGAGATTGCCGGCCGCCACATGTTGTGGGATTGGATGAAGAGCGTCAATACGCATTTTGAGCGGTACAACTGGTTGCGTATGGTGTCGCAGGATATGGATTGGGAGCCGATTCGTCGTCAGCATCGCCGGATTCTCGAGTCCATTAAGAGGGGCGATACCGACACGGCGAGCTATCTGGCAGAGACACACCTGCATCTGATGCCCGAGGAACAGGGACCGGTTATCGCCTTGCATCCCGACTATTTTGAGCTGCCTAAAGACTCGGCCATCTAACTCGTTCCCTACATTAGTTGCGGTTAAATAGGGGCTGTTTTGCGGCTTTGGCGGCGTAAGCAGTCCGTGTTTCACCGCAAGTGCGGGGGTGCAATCGGGGCATGAAAAGGCTGCGGCGCCGCTTGGAGGAAAAAACCGGAAGCAAGGGTCCATTCCTCCAGACGGCGCCGCAGCTGTTTTGGTGGCTCGGCTTTTGTCGAAGTGGCTCAGCTGGGCGCGACTGCCAGCCGAGTAGGCAAAGCGGCTCGGGCGCGTGTCGCTTCCGTCACGTTCTATCAGCATACAAGACGGTTTTGGTTCTTGTTCGTGACGGAAACGGCGCGCTTCCGAGCCGCTTTAAAAGAAAGGGGGCGAGGTCTAGGGCACGCCCCCTTTCACGATAGAGAGCTAAACCTAGCCGCGGACCTTCTTGACGACGTCCATGGCCTCGCGGGCAATCTGCTCGACCTTGGAGAAGTCGCCATCGGCGAACAGGGCGGGCTTGACCATCCAGGTGCCACCGCAGGCGATGATGGCGGAGGAGCTCAGGTACTCCTCGACGTTGGCAGTGCTCACGCCGCCGGTGGGCATAAAGCGATGGCCGACAAACGGAGCGGCGAGGGCCTTGATGGTGTTCAGGCCACCATACTGAGCCGCGGGGAAGAACTTGGTGACCTTGAGCCCCAGGTTCTCGGCGGCGGTAACCTCGGAGGGGGTCACGGTGCCGGGAAGGACGGGCAAGTCGATGTCGATGCAGTGCTTCACGACGTCCTCGTTGTAACCCGGGGAGACGATGAACTTGGCACCGGCGGCGCGGGCCTGCTCAACCTGCTCGACAGTCAGGACGGTGCCGGCGCCGACGCACATCTCGGGCTCGGCCTCAGCCATGGCGGCGATGCACTCGGCGGCGCAGGCGGTGCGGAAGGTGACCTCGGCGGACTTCATGCCGGCAGACATAAGGGCGTGGGCGAGCGGTGCGGCGTCCTCGACCTTATCGAGCACGACGACCGGCACGATGCCCAGGGATTCAAGCGTGGTGTAGAACTGATCGAACATAGTGTTCCTTTCGATGTGAGGCGCGCACGGGCGCGTGATTGCCAAAGAAGATTGGCCATGAGCCGGTTCCGGATTGGTTATCGGAGGCACTGCTTGGGTCACAAGCAATTTCGGAACCGGCTACGAGGCCAGTCGTGAAGGAATGCCAGACAAAACCGGAATGGGACTAAGTGGTTCTACCTGGCCGGAGGAATCGGGGAGCGGGCTGCAGGGGTATGGGTATGGAAAGCTGCAGTCCGCGGAATGGGGAACGAATTAACGGGCGACGCGGGTGCCACCGTCGGCGGCGGATGCCACGGCTGCGATCTCGTCTGCGGTCACCAGGTTGGAATCGCCCTTGATGGTGAGCTTGAGGATCGAGGCCGCAATCGCGTAGTTGACGGCGTCTTGCGGGTCAAAGTCGTTGATGAGGGCATGGACGAGGCCGGCGTTGAAAGCGTCGCCGGCGGCAACGCCCTCGAGCACGTGCACGTCGTGAGCGGGGGAGAACCAGTGCTCGCCGCTCTCGGCGTCAAAGAGCATGCCCATCCAAATGGAGCGCTCGACGCAGGAGATGTTGCGGACGACCGAGGCGACCTTCTTGCAACCGTACTCGGCGCAGATCTGACGGGCCATCTCGACGTAGGTGTCGCGTTCCTCGATGCCGTGGGCAAGGGAGCCGGAGACGCAGGTCATACCGAGGCCGGCAGGAGCGTCCTCGTCGTTGGCAATGCAGATGTCAACGAGCGGCAGGAGTTCCTTCATGGTGGCCTGCGACTTCTCGGGCGACCACATCTTGCCGCGATAGTTCACGTCGCACACGGTGGCGATGCCTTTGGCGCGGCAGGCGGTGAGGGCATCCTTGCAGGCGGCGGCCATCTCGTCGGAGACGGCGGGCGTCACGCCGGAGAAGTAGAAGACATCGACACCCTTGAGGATCTCATCCCAGTCAAAGACGTCGCGCTTGGCCATGTTGATGGCAGAGTACTTGCGGTCGTAGACGCAGCCGTTGCCGCGCTGCGAGGCGCCGACCTCAAACACATAGGAGCCAAGACGGTCGCCCTGGCGCACGACGCGCGAGGTATCGACGTCGTAGACCTTCAGCGAACGCAGGGCGCACTCGCCCAGACGGTTGGCCGGGACAACGGAGACGTAAGCTGCCTTGTCACCCTGGTAGGCCAGGGAAAGCGCGGTGTTGGCTTCGGCGCCGCCGTAGCGGACATCAAACTCGGTCGCCTGCTCAATGCGCAGATGATCTTTGGGCGAGAGCCTCATCATGATCTCGCCGAAGGTAAGAACCGTTTTACCCATGGTCGCGCAGCTCCTTCTTGCTCGTGCGTACACCTTTGATATGGCGTTGGCACGGAGGTGCCAAGACGGTAGGGTACATCTTTGCACCTCCGTGCCAACGCTTGCCGAAATCGGTTTACGAAATCGGTTTCGTTTCGAGTTGTAGTATACTCATCTACAACGTTTTGCAAGCGAGATTTTTAAAAAAATGCCTAAAATGGCTCAGACTGCCGACAATTGGGAAACGGGGTGCGCTATGGCGCAGATGAGGATTAAGGACATTGCTGCCGAGGCGGGCGTGAGCCCGGCCACGGTCTCGCGCTATCTCAACAACCGCCCTGGGCAGATGACCGAGGAAACCCGTGCTCGCATCGCGGCAGTTATCGAGCGCACCGGCTATCGTCCACGTGCCGCCGCGCGCAATCTGCGCAGCTCACGTACCAACCTCATCGGCGTGATCTTGGCCGACATTGCTAACCCGTTCTCCAGCGCCATGCTCGAAGGGCTTTCCGCCAGCGCCGCCGCGCGCGGCTGCTCGCTCATGACGGCCATTAGCGGCAACGACCCCGCCAAGGAAGCAGAGTCGCTCACCAGACTTATCGATGCCGGCGTGGACGGCCTGGTCGTCAACACCTGTGGCGGCAATGACGAGGCAATCGCCGCGGCCGCGGGGCGCCTGCCCGTCGTGCTGCTCGACCGCGATATTGCCGCCGGCGGTGTCGATCTGGTGACCTCCAACAACCGCGAGCTGGTCGCCGGCCTGGTAGACGCCTTGGCTGTCGCGGGCAGCGAGCGCCTGTGCCTGCTCACCGAGGCAAGCGACGACAGCCCTGTGCGTCGCGAGCGTGCCGAGGCCTTTGCCGACGAGCTTTCGCGACGCGGCCTTGCGGGTGAGGTCGTTACCCTGGCCGATGGTGGCGTCACGGGCGTCGGCCGCCTGGACGAGACCATCCGCGACTATGCGGGCAAAAAACTCGGCCTTATCGCCGTCAACGGCCTGGTTTTCCTGCGCCTGACCGAGGCGCTAGCACAGCTGGGTCCCTCGCTGCCGGCAGGTCTCAAGATTGCGGCGTTTGACGATTACCCCTGGAACCACGTGCTCTTTGGCGGTGTGACCACGGCAGCGCAGGACACCCTCACCATTGCCGAGCGCGTAGTCGAGCGCCTGTCCGAGCGCATCGATGTCGTCACCACCACGGTGGGCGAGGCCGCAAGGCTGGCTCCCAAGCGCATCGAGATCCCCGGCCACATCGAACACCGCGCCTCAACCTCGCGCTAGCCTACGGTCGCGCGTAAGGTATACCTGCCTGCCCACGCACGTTTTTTGGGCGCTTGATACGCTTTAACCCTGCGGAAACATTTTTCTGCGATAGTATCTGCGATATAGACCAGTCGAAACCCGCCCGAAAGAAAGGGGAGCGACATGAACCAGCAGAACATCGATTACGTACTCCGCTCCGTAGAGCAGCGTGACATCCGCTTTGTGCGTCTGTGGTTTGTCGACATTCTCGGCCGCCTCAAAAACTTTGCCATTAGCCCCGAGGACCTCGAGGTCGCTTTTGAGGAGGGCATCGGTTTTGACGGCTCGGCCATCGAGGGCTTTGCCACGCCCGAGGAAGCCGACATGCTGGCGTTCCCTGATGCCTCGACCTTCCAGATTCTGCCGTGGCGCCCGAGCCATAACGGCGTCGCCCGTGTGTTCTGCGACGTGTGTACTCCCGATCGCGAGCCCTTCGCCGGCGATCCGCGCGCTGCGCTGCGTCGCATGTTCCATAAGGCCGAGAAGGCCGGCTACCTACTCAACGTTGGTGCCGAGCTGGAGTATTACTACTTCCCCGACGAGCATACCCCCGAGCCGCTCGACAACGTGGGCTACTTCGATCTTTCGGTGAGCGACGCCGCGCGCGACCTGCGCCGCAACACGGTCCTTACGCTCGAGAAGATGTCCGTGCCCGTGGAGTACACCTTCCACGCCGCCGGCCGCTCGCAGCACGGCATGAGCCTGCGCCACGCCGAGGCCCTGAGCATGTCCGACGCCATCACCACGGCAAAGCTCATCATTAAGCAGCAGGCTTACGAAAGCGGCTGCCATGCCTCCTTTATGCCCAAGCCGTTGGCGGGCGAGGACGGCAGCGCCATGTTTTTGCATCAGTCGCTGTTCGACCACGACGGCAACAACGTCTTTTGGGGCGAGGACGACGAGAAGTACCATCTCTCCGATATCGCCAAGCACTACATGGCCGGCATTCTGGCGCACGCGCGCGAGATCAGCGCCATCACCAACCCCACCGTCAACTCGTACAAGCGCATCACCACGGGTGGCGACTCCGTGCCGCAGTATGCCACGTGGGGCCTGCGCAACCGCGCGAGCATGATCCGCATTCCGGTCTACAAGCCCGGCAAGCAGCTGTCCACACGCATTGAGCTTCGCAGCCCCGATCCCATGGCCAACCCGTACCTGGTCAACGCCGTCACGCTGGCGGCAGGTCTCGACGGCATCGAGCGCAAGCTGGAGCTCCCGCCCGAGGCTACGGCCGAGACGCTCAAGCTCACCAACCGTCAGATGGTCGAGGCCGGTTATACGCCGCTGCCGCGCTCGCTCAAAGAGGCGCTCGACGTCTTTGAGGACTCGCAGTTCATGAAGGACGCCCTCGGCGATCACATCCATAGCTTCTTTCTTAAAAAGAAGCGCGATGAGTGGCATAAGTTTGAGTCCACGATCACCCAGTGGGAGATCAAGCACTACCTGGCGAACTCCTAATCGCGCTGACTTGTTCCAGCACGATTGAGCTCATTTCTTTGGAGGCCGACATGTCCGAAAAGAGTGCCCTGTTCATGGCGCGCACGACGCGCTTCCACGAGTTTGCCCGCAGCTTGACGACCACCCTGGGTGTCGAGGTGAGCCTGGCCACCCCCGATTCGCCGACTGCTGCGCACGACTTTGACCTGCTGATCCTCGATTCCGATGGCATTCGTAGCGATCGCATCGATCAGATTGCCAAGTGGCTCGACGATCGTGGCGGCGTTCCCATGTTGGTGATCGTCGACGACGAGGCGCTCGGCACCCTGCGCCTGCCGAATCACTCGCATGCCGACTTTGTATGCTCCACGGCGACGCCCAACGAGCTCAAGGCGCGCGCACAGCGCCTGATGGGCGAGGAGGAGACCGTCACCGCCGACGATGTGCTCAACATCGATAACCTCGAGATCAACTTGGCTACCTACCAGGTGACGCTCGATGACGAACCCATCGATCTGACCCTGATGGAGTACTCGCTGCTGAGCTTTTTGGCCACGCACCCCAATCGTGCCTACAGCCGCGAGGTGCTGCTGCACCGCGTGTGGGGCTTTGAGTACTGCGGCGGCACCCGCACCGTCGACGTGCATATCCGACGCATCCGCTCCAAGGTGGGCCCGCAGATCGCGGCGCACATCACCACCGTCCGCGGCGTGGGCTATCTGTTTAAGGGCTAGATTTCCACCACAAAGGGGGCAGGCACCTTTGTGGTGGTTTTGCCGCAGGCAAGGATTCCTTTCGAGTCTGCAACAGAACTTAAGCCTTCCTAAAAGATTGCGTTTTCATACACTTGATCCCGCGTATTGGGGTACAACTCAACGTGAACAATGATGGCCCGCCACATGTTTGGCGGGCCTTTGGTTATTTGACGAAAGGATCGCAGCTATGAGTGAGAACGATTCTCAGCGTCCCCAGGATGCGGGCAACGCCGGCGAGACTCAGCAGCAGCCGCGCGTGCAGGTGGAGTCGACGCCTGCCGACAGTAACAACATTCCCTACGTGCAGGCCTATGACACGCAGACCGGCGAGCCGCTGGGCGGCCAGCAGGTTGTGAACAAGCACATGGTGGTCAAGACCAAGACCAAAAAGCTGCCGATCTTTATTACGGCGCTCGCCGGTTGCGCCTGCGGCGCTCTGCTGGTCATCGCACTCATTATGAGCGGCACGCTCGATATCGGTGGCGGAAAGAATGCCGTGACGGCGGGCGCTTCGGGTTCGTCGACGCAAAAGATCACCATCGATTCCGAGGACACCACGCTGGCCGAGGCTGTCTCCGCCAAGGCGCTGCCCTCCGTCGTTTCCATCACCGCCACCTCGAGCGGCAGCCAGAATGGCTCGCTTTCGCAGTCTGCTGACGATTCCGATAGCTCGGGCAGCGTCGGTTCGGGCGTTGTGCTCGATACCGAGGGCCATATCCTCACCAACAACCACGTGGTCGATGGCTATGACCAGTACGTGGTAACCATGGACGACGGCACCACCTACGAGGCCGAGTTCGTGGGCAACGATGCCTCGAGCGACCTGGCCGTCATCAAGCTCAAGGACGCCGATGCCTCCAAGCTCACCCCGATCGAGATCGGCGACTCCGATAAGCTCAACGTGGGCGAGTGGGTCATGGCGATCGGTTCGCCCTTCGGCAACGAGCAGTCTGTCTCCACGGGTATCGTGTCGGCACTGTATCGCTCCACGGCCATGAGCTCTACCAGCGGCAACACCATCTATGCCAACATGATCCAGACCGATGCCGCCATCAACCCGGGCAACTCCGGCGGCGCGCTCGTTAACGACAATGGTGAGCTCGTGGGCATCAACTCGCTCATCGAGAGCTACTCGGGCTCCAGCTCGGGTGTGGGCTTTGCCATTCCCGTCAACTACGCTAAGAAGATTGCCGACCAGATCATTGACGGCAAGACGCCGGTTCATCCGTATCTGGGCGCCACGCTTTCGAGCGTTAACGCGCTCAATGCCCGCACTAACAAGCTGAGCACCGATAGCGGTGCGTATGTGGCGAGCGTCGTCGAGGACGGTCCCGCAGCCAAGGCCGGCATTCAGGAAGGCGATGTCATCACCAAGCTGGGCGACGACGAGATTACGAGCGCCGACGGCCTGATCATCGCACTGCGCAGCCACGAGGTGGGCGAGAAGGTCGAGATCACGCTCATGCGCGGCAAGGAAGAGAAGACGGTTACCGTCGAGCTGGGCTCCGATGAGGAGTTGCAAAACCAGCAGCAGAACGATAGCGCGACCGACACCGGCAACGGTAGCATTACCGAAGATCAGCTGCGCCAGTACCTGGAGGAGCTGCTCGGTCAGCAGGGCCAGGGCCAGGGTCAAGGTTACGGCCAGGGCTACTAACCAGCCGTTTCGCATAGTTTGAAGCCAGAGGGGCTGTCCCGCCAACGCAGGACAGCCCCTCTTTTTGCGATGGATCCCGGGAACGGGGGAAACGGATTATTTTGAGCTGGCAAGGAGCTTGGTTCGGAAGGGCCTGAACTAACTGTCCGCCCCAGTTTGACGGCTGCCGATTCGGTGCGGTTCGAAAGGGCTATTCGGCCTCATTGCGACCGGTGGTACTCTAGTATCCGTTTGAAATCGAGCGAAGGAGTGCCGCTATGGAGCAATCGAGCCTGTTTGGTGACGGTGTGGACATCGATACCGAAACGCCCGCGAGTGTGGACGTCGCCGCACCGACCGATGCCCGTGCCCAGGCGGCAGTGCGGGCGGCAGAGTTGCGCCACGAGCTCGACTACCACGCCTACCGCTATTACATGCTCGACGCGCCCGAGATCACGGACGCCGCCTTTGACAAGATGCTCGTTGAGCTACAGGAAATCGAGGCAGCCTATCCCGATCTGGTAACGCCCGATAGCTATACCCAGCGCGTGGGCGGTTACGTGAGCGAACAGTTTACGCCGGTCGCGCACATGGCGCGCATGTATTCGATGGACGATGCCATGGACCTGGACGAGCTTGACGCGTGGCTGCAGCGCACCGAGGACGCCCTTGGCGCCGGTAGTGTCACCTATACCTGTGAACTTAAGATCGACGGCTTGGGCGTAGCCCTTACCTACCAAAACGGCACGTTCGTGCGCGCGGCCACGCGCGGCGACGGCACCACGGGCGAGGACGTGTCGCTTAACGTGCGCACCATCAAGGATGTGCCCATGCACCTGTCCGAGCCGGCGCTCGCCCACATGGGCGCCGACCGAGAGCGTACCATCGAGGTACGTGGCGAGGTTTACATGCCCAAGGGCAGTTTTGTACGCCTAAACGATGAGGCCGATGCCGAGGGCCGCGACCCCTTCGCCAACCCGCGCAACGCCGCCGCAGGTAGTCTCCGCCAAAAGGATCCCAAAGTCACGGCTCGTCGCGACCTGGCAACCTTTATCTACGCCATCGCCGATACCGACCCGTTGCATGTCCACAGCCAGCGCGAGTTCCTCGACTGGTTGCGCAGCGCCGGCTTTAGCGTCAACCCCAACGTGGCTCGCTGCGCCACGCCGGCCGAGGTCCACGAGTTCTGCGCCCAGGCGCTCGAGCATCGCGGCGACCTGGACTACGACATCGACGGCGTGGTCGTAAAGGTCGACAGCTTCCAGCAGCAGCTCGACCTGGGCTTTACCGCCCGCGCGCCGCGCTGGGCCATCGCCTTTAAGTTTCCGCCCGAGGAAAAGCAGACTGTCCTGCGCGAGATTCGCATCCAGGTGGGCCGCACGGGCGTGCTCACGCCGGTCGCCGAGTTTGACCCGGTGACAGTCGCGGGTTCCACCATCGCACGCGCCACGCTGCACAACATCGACGAGATCCGCCGCAAAAACGTGCGCGAGGGCGACACCATCATCGTGCACAAGGCCGGCGACGTGATCCCCGAGGTTGTGGGGCCGGTGCTCGACAAGCGCCCGGCGGACAGCGTTGACTGGCAAATGCCCGAGGTTTGCCCCGTGTGCGGCAGCCTCGTGGTGCACGAGGATGGCGAGGTTGCCTATCGCTGCGTGTCCATCGACTGCCCCGCGCAGCTCAAGGAGCGCCTGCTCCACTGGGTGAGCCGCGGCTGCATGGATGTGGACGGCTTGGGCGATGAGATCGTCGACAAGATGATCGCCGCCGGTCTGATCCACGATGTCGCGGACTTCTATCAGCTCACGGTCGACGACATCGCGGCGCTCGACACGGGGCGCACCTATGCCAGCTCCAACAGCAAAAAGGGCGTCAAGAAGGGCGACCCCATCCCGGTGGGCCTCAAGACGGCCGAAAAAATCATCGCCGAGCTCAGCAAGTCCAAGAGCCAGCCGCTCGGTCGCGTACTGTTTGCCCTGGGAATCCGCCACGTGGGCAAGAGTGTGGGCGAGGTCATCGCCGAACGATTCCTGTCGATCGACAAGCTCATCCTGGCGAGCGAAGAGGACATCGCCGAGTGCGAGGGCATCGGTCCCAAGATTGCGGCGAGCGTCAAGCAGTTCTTGGCTGTGCCCGAGAACCTTGCCGTGCTGGAGCGTCTGCGCCAGGCGGGTCTGTCGCTTGAGGTCGACTTGGGCGCCGCGCACGCGCAGGCCGCAGCCGACGCTGGCGTGGCGGACGAGCTCGCCGACGCGCAGCCGCTCGCGGGTCTGACCTTCGTGCTCACCGGCACGCTCGTCAACCGCACGCGTGACGAGGCGGGCGCGGCGCTCAAGGTGCTCGGCGCCAAGGTTTCGGGTAGCGTGTCAAAGAAGACGAGCTATCTGGTCGCCGGCCCCAAAGCGGGCTCCAAGCTCACCAAGGCCGAGCAGCTGGGCGTGCCTGTATTGGATGAGGACGCACTCGAGCAGATCTTGGCGACTGGTCAGGTGCCCCAGGCTTAGCGCATTGATAGCCTAATTGAAGAACCGCCCGGGAAGCATGATGCCTTCCGGGCGGTTCTTACTTTGCTGGGGCAACCGGCACCGTGATCTGCGTTACGTAGGTTGTCGGGTCGTCGCTGATGATATCGTCGATGAGGGCGATCTCGCGCGAGGGGCCGGCGGGCGTCAGGTTGTGTTCGTGCATGTAGCCGAGCAGCCGCTCGTAGCGCGGGGCTGCTTGTCCGTGCGTGCCACGGAAACTTATGGTCAGGCAGTGCGCGGCAGGCCGCGTCTCGATTTCACCCAGGTAGTCGTCGGTGTCGTCGAGCAGCAGAAAGACCTCGTCGTAGCCATCAAAGTCGCCGGCGGCCAGGCGTTCGGGCGCGATGCCCACACCTAGATTGCCAAGATAGGCAAAGGTTTCGTGCTGTCCCTGCTGAAGCTGGCGGATATGCCATCCCAGCGAATAGGCGTCGGTGGGATTGACGCGCTCGTGCAGCGCGGCGCAGCGAAGTTCGGGTTCCTCGATTTCGCTAATGGTGTCGAGATCAGCATTCAAAGCGCCGTGAAGCAAGGCAAGCCGCTGGTCAATCTTGCGCGACATGCGCTCCAACTCACGTCGCCTGTGCTCAATTAACTCCTGTTGCTTGGTCAGTTGCCGTTGTATCAAATCCATATCGCGCGTAGTGACAAACTCGCGAATCTGCGTCAACGGCAAGTCGAGAACGCGCAGGTTGCCGATGGTGTTGAGGGTGGAGAGCTGCCGCGATCCGTAGTAGCGGTACCCACTTGCCGGATCGACATATGCCGGCTCCAACAGCCCCATCTGTTCGTAATGGCGCAGTGTGCCCACGCTCAAATTGAGCAGGCGCGCCACCTCGCCAATGCGGAGCAGGCCCTCGGTGTGTTCGCTTGGCATGTCGGTCACAGGACCACTCCTTTCGGTAAAAACAGGGGAGAGGTGCTAGGCATGCGTCGCCTCGCTACGCCACCAGCTTGTCAAAAGTTCCGCGGCGGTTGAGCACGGTAAATGCAATCACGCAGATGACCGCCGACAGAATCGACCCGCACGGCGAGGCGATACCCATGGGGAACAGCGTGTCGGAATAGGCGTTCGACAGCAGCCAAGCGCCGGGCACGCGAATGAGGGCCACGGCCAGCACGTTGTGCGCAAAGCCGATGTAGCTCTTGCCGTATGCGGCGAAAAAGCCGCTAAAGCAAATGTGGATGCCGGCAAAAATCGCGTCGAAAATATAGCTGCGCATATAGCCGGTACCGGCGGCGACTACTGCAGCGTCCTTGGCAAAAAAGCCGATAAACGCCGGCGCCACCAGCCACATCAGCACCGTGATCAGGCAGCCGTACACCGCCGAGATGGTCATGGCGTCCTTGAGTACCTGACGCGCGCGGTCACCCTTGCCCGCGCCGGCGTTTTGCGCCGTGAGCGCGCTGACGGTAGCGCCCATGGAACTCGGCACGATAAACAAAAAGCTGATCATCTTTTCGACCAAGCCTACGGCGGCGGCGTCGACCAGACCGCGGTGGTTGGCGATGACGGTGATGAACATAAACGCCACCTGGATGCAGCCGTCCTGCACGGCCACGGGCACACCGATCTTAAGAATGCTGCCGAGCACCTCGGGCTGGGGGCGCAGGTCGCTACGCTTAACGTGGATGTTCGTGCGGCGGCTCTTGAGCCACACGAGCGCGAGGGCAACGCTGGCTGTCTGGGCGGTCACCGTGCCGAGTGCGGCGCCTACGGGGCCGAGCCCCATGTGGCCGATAAACAGAAAGTCGAGCGCGATGTTGATGATGCACGCCACGCCAATCACGTACATGGGCGAGCGCGAATCGCCCAGCCCGCGAAAGATGGCCGAGAGGATGTTGTATGCGGCGATAAAGGGAATGCCGACAAAGCAGATGCGCAGGTAGGCGGCAGTGCCTTCGACGGCTTCGGCGGGAGTGCCAATGAGCGCCACAATCTGCGGACACAGTGCGAGCAGGACAGCGGCCAGCACCACCGAGACACCCATAAAGAGCGTGATGGTGTTGCCGATGGCGGTCTCGGCTCGGTCAAACCGGCGCGAGCCCACGGCGTGGCCGACGATGACCGTCGTTCCCATGGCCAGGCCCACGAGCGTTACGGTAATGATATAGAGCGTCTGCGCGCCATTGCCCACGGCGGTGATGCCGGCGGCGCCGCTAAACTGCCCCATCATGTACAGGTCGGCCATGCCGTAGAGCATCTGCAAAAAGTACGAGAGCATATAGGGCAGGGCAAAGACCGCGATGGTCTTGAGGACATTGCCGCGTGTGAGGTCGTGTTCCATGGGCGGGGCTTTCTGGCTGGGTTCGTTTTGCTACCAGTGTAGTGAAAACCCTACAACGATTGTAGAGTCAAGGTTTATGTTGGCAGCGGGGCGAAAAAAGTCGCGCTCGCGTTCATTTCCAATTGAATGCAGAGATGCACCTTGCGAGCTTAGCGCCTGCACTAGCCTTGCAGAAATCGATTTCGGAACACTTGACACCGCCGCACGGCGCGCCATAATACGTGGGTTTGCGAACAACGTTTGATGGGGGATGAACCTGCGTGCGCAATCTCAAGATTCTGTTTTCCTATCTGGGGGCATACCGCCGCGATGCCATACTCGGCGTGCTCTTTGTGACGGCCGAAACGGCGCTCGAGCTGTTTATCCCGGTCATCATGGCAAATATCATCGACGTGGGCGTGCCCGCGGGCGACATCAACTACATGCTGTTGCAGGGCACGTATATGTTGGCATGCGCCGCATGTTCGCTGGTACTTGGCTTAGGCTATGCGCGCACGTCCGCCCGCGTTGCCTCGGGGCTGGGCGCTAACCTACGCGAGGCGGAGTATCGCAAGATCCAGACGCTCGCTTTTGGCAATCTGGACAACTACGACGCCAGCTCGCTCGTCACGCGCATGACCACCGACATCACCGTGATTCAAAACGCTATCGGCAATGGCTTTCGCCCCATGGTGCGCGGCCCCGTGACGCTTATCGTCGGCTTGGCCTATGCGCTGGTGCTGTCGCGTCCACTCGCTACGGTATTCGCAATTATTCTGCCGGTGCTGGCGATCGTGCTGGGCGTTATTACCTACCGTGTCAGTCCGCTCTACCGCCAGCTGCAGACCTCGATGGACCATCTCAACGGCGTGGTGCAGGAGGACCTCACCGCCGTGCGCGCCGTCAAGGCGTACGTGCGCGCCGAGCACGAGGAGGCCAAGTTCGATGCCGTCAATACCGAGCTTGCGCGCACCGCGACGAAGACCTTTGGCAACGCTGTGCTCAACCTGCCGGTGTTTCAGCTGTCGATGTACGTGGCGGCGCTTTCCATTCTGTGGATCGGCGGGCGCATGATTCTTGCCGGCGAGCTCGGCGTGGGCTCGCTCACGGGCTTTATGAGCTACGTGCTGCTGATCATGAACTCGCTCATGATGATTTCCAACGTGTTTTTGCTGCTCACACGCGCACTTGCCAGCGTGGAGCGCATCTCGCGGGTGCTCGACGAACGTTCGCTTATCCAAGCGCCCGACGCTGCCGCTGCCGTGCGCGAAGTGGCCGACGGAAGCATCGAGTTTCGCGACGTGTCGTTTAAGTACCGCGCGGATGCTGCCGAGGACGTGCTCGAGCATATCGACCTTTGCATTGAGGCGGGCTCCACGGTGGGCGTGCTCGGCGGTACGGGCTCGGGCAAGAGTTCGCTTGTGCAGCTGATCGCGCGCCTGTACGACGCCACCGAAGGCGCCGTACTCGTGGGCGGGCGCGATGTGCGCGATTACGACCTGGTTGCCCTGCGCGACGCCGTGGGTATCGTGCTGCAAAAGAACGTGCTGTTTACGGGTACCGTGCGCGAGAACCTGCAGTGGGGCAATCCGCAGGCGTCGGACGATGAGCTCCTCGCGGCCTGCCGGGCGGCATGCGTGGACGAGTTCCTGGATCGCATCGGCGGTCTTGACGGCTATCTGGGCCAGGGCGGTGCCGGTGTCTCGGGCGGGCAGAAGCAGCGCCTGTGCATCGCGCGTACGTTGCTCAAGCATCCGCGTGTGCTCATCTTTGACGATTCGACCAGCGCGGTCGATATGGCGACCGACGCCAAGATCCGCGAGCATATCGCTCAGATTCCCAACACGACGGTGATTGTCATTGCACAGCGCATTGCGAGCGTCATGGATGCCGACCGCATTATTGTGCTGGACGACGGCCGTGTCCACGGTGTGGGCACGCACGAGGAGCTGCTGGCGGGCGACGCCATTTATCAGGAGATCTATGCCTCGCAGATGGAGTTTGCGGGGGATGCGGGCGTCGCGGACGGCGCAAATGCCCTGTCTTCCTCTGGCCCCAGTGGATCACCTCAAGCCACGGAAGGGGGTGAGCGCCATGCCTAAGACATCCGCTCAGGCCCGTCCCACCAATCTGACGCAGACGCTTCGCCGCTTGCTCTCCTACATGGGTCACGCCAAGTTCTCGTTGCTCGCGGTGGGCGTGCTCGCCTCCGTCGCCGCCATCGCGAGCCTCGCCGGCACCTACATGGTGCGCCCTATCGTTAACGGTTTGGCAACGGGCGGCGAGGAATTGCTCACCAGGCAGGTTATCTTTACCGCTGCCATCTACGCCGCGGGCGTGCTCTCGGCTCTGGGCTACTCACAGATTATGGTGCGCGCGGCCCAGCGCGTGGTCTCCGATATCCGCCGCGACCTGTTTGCGCACATCCAGATGCTGCCGCTCAGTTATTTTGACAGCACGCGCTCGGGTGACATCATGAGCTTCTTTACCAACGACGTCGACACCGTCTCCGAGGCGCTCAACAACAGTTTTGCCAACGTGATTCAGGCCGCCATTCAGGTTGTGGGCACTACGGCTATGCTCATCATCCTTAACTGGCAGCTCACGATTATCACGCTCGTGTGCGATGCGGCCATTGTGCTGTATGCGCGCTACTCGGGCGCGCGTTCTAAGCGTTTCTTTGCCGCCCAGCAGGCATCGCTTGGCGACCTGGACGGATATATCGAAGAGATGGTCTCGGGCCAAAAGGTCATCAAGGTCTTTAATCACGAACAGGCCAACGTGGCTGGTTTTGACGTGCGCAACCAAGAACTGCGCCGCACCGGCACCGCCGCCGTGAGCTATGCCAACTCCATGGTGCCCATGACCGTCGTGATTGGCTACGTCAATTATGCCATCGTTGCCGTGGCGGGCGGCATGCTCTGCATCAAGGGACTCGCCGACGTAGGTGCGCTCGCAAGCTACCTGGTCTTTGTGCGTCAGGCTGCCATGCCCATCAACCAGTTTACGCAGCTCGGCAACTTCTTGCTCAACGCGTTGGCCGGTGCCGAGCGCCTGTTTGCGGCTATGGACCTTAAGCCCGAGGTGGACGAGGGCTGCGTGGAGCTGGTGCAGACGGGCGACGCCGCGTGGGCGTGGAAGATTCCCGAGGGCCAGGGCGTGGGCGCGTACGGGCACCTGCATGATGTGGCTGCCGTTGATGAGTCGGGCCGTGCGGTGGCTGCCGACGGCACCGAGCTCACGTGCGGCTTGGTCCCGCTCGCCGGCGACGTGCGTTTCCACGCCGTGGACTTTTCCTACGTGCCGGGCACGCGCGTGCTCACGGACCTCAACCTGTTCGCCAAGCCGGGGCAAAAGATCGCCTTTGTTGGCTCGACGGGCGCCGGAAAGACGACCATCACCAACCTCATCAACCGCTTCTACGAGGTCGATGACGGCGAGATCACGTACGACGGCATCGACGTCAAGCACATTGCCAAGGCCAGCCTGCGCGGGTCGCTCGGCATTGTGCTGCAGGACACGCACCTGTTTAGCGGCACCATTGCGCAGAACATCCGCTTTGGCAAGCTCGACGCGACCGACGAGGAGGTACGCGCCGCTGCCGAGGCCGCCTGCGCCGACTCGTTTATCCGCCGTCTGCCGCGGGGCTACGACACACCGGTCACGGCCGACGGCGCCAACCTGTCGCAGGGTCAGCGTCAGCTGCTCGCCATCGCGCGCGTGGCCGTCGCCGATCCGCCGGTGCTCATCCTGGACGAGGCCACGAGCTCCATTGACACGCGTACCGAAAAGCTCATCGAGCGCGGTATGGACCGCATCATGCGCGGTCGCACCACGTTTATGATCGCGCACCGCCTGTCCACTGTCCGCGGCGCCGACGCCATCATGGTCCTCGAACACGGCCGCATCATCGAGCGCGGCACGCACGAAGAGCTACTCGCCCAGCACGGCGAGTACTGGCAGCTGGCGCATGGCTTAAAAGAGCTGGATTAACCCGTTCGAGCACGATACTTTGACTCCTCCGTGCCCCTCACCTCGCCTCAAACCGTCACAACATTCGACGTTTTTTGCCAAAATCGGGAAAAGCATCGAATGTTGTGATGGTTTTTCTGCCACTCGACCGGGTGGAATCGCTTTCTTGCGCACGAAGGTGTGCGGACCCGTGGGCAGGGGAATAAGGTTGGTTATCCGACTCCATTGGAGGGCTCATGGACCTGCCGATCGTCCTGTCCCATAAGACTGCCTGGCTGTACCACAACGTGGCGCGCCCGTCCGAGCCGCTCTCGCGAGCAAGCAGCCTATACGATGAGGACTCGCTTACTAACGAGGCGGAGCCGACCGCGAGCCTGCCCAAATTGGGGCTCGATGCCAAGGGGCTGAGGGCTTCAACGGCAGTTGGGATCGTTACCGACTATCTGGTTGCGCTCGGTATTCCACGAGAAGAGCTCGATCATATCGACACGCTCGTCAACTTCGATTTTGAGCGCTCGACGCCGGCTGGATTTAGGTGCCACGTGTTTGGGGCGCCGGTACCTCCAGGCCATCTTATCGAGGTGGCAGAGGGCCTTCTGGTGGTTGATGAGGCCATGTGCTTTGTCCAGGCGGGTTCGTGGATGAGTGAGCCCGAGCAGCTGGAATATGGCTACGAAATCTGCGCCCGATACCATTTGAATCATCTGTCGACAGGCGATTATATCGAGATGGGGCAGAGGTATACCGTTGCCGACTTGATTGCCTATTGCAATGAGAACCGATCTCGTCAGGGGGCTATACGCGCGGCCGCCGTGCTCAAGCGCGTGCACGATGGCGCGCGGTCGCCCATGGAGACGGCCACCGCAATCATGGTCGTAGCAAAACGTTTCCAGGGCGGGCTGGGATACGCCAAAATCGAGCTCAACCATAGGGTCGATGTTCCCAACGAGTTCAAGTGTCTCGCAAAGGCCGGGTATTTCGAGATCGACGTATATGCGCCTGCGAGCGGTACGGGGATTGAATACAACGGCTCGGACCATCTTGATAAACAGCGCAGCGCGTCGGATGCGGAGCGTATGACCGTACTGAGCGCGCTGGGCTTTAGGATGATCGTCCTCACCGGGACTCAGTTTGCCCATCAGCTGCAATTGCACCGGGCGATGAACGCCATTGCGCTCGCTATGGGCCTCAAGTGCGACCGAAGCGAAGCGTTCCAAAAGCGGCAGAACGACCTTCGAGAATTCGTGATTCGCCACTGGGACGGCGGCCTCTAGGGGCGCTTTGGTCTTTCTACGGGGTGCCGTGGGCAGGCAAACCATCACAACATTCGACGTTTTATGCCAAAAACGGGAAAAGCATCGAATGTTGTGATGGTCTGTGTGTTGAGGATGGGCTTGGGAAGTCCGTTTTGCTCGAAGCGACCTGTCCTGTCGTACGGGTGTCGGCATGATTCTCTCGTGGGGTATTATGTTTTCCGAAGAATAAAACGCCGCGTGAGGGGAGGGCTGCGTGGACGGGCACGTGCAACATGACGGCTTTGGCCGCGATATCAACTACCTGCGCATTGCCGTTACCGACAAGTGCAATTTCCGCTGCATTTACTGCATGCCGGCCGATGGCGTGGCGCCCCGTGCACACGACGAGCTACTCAGCGCCGAGGAAATCGCCCGCTTTGTGCGCTTGGTGGCGGGGGAGGGCATTCGCCGCGTACGCCTGACGGGCGGCGAGCCGCTGGTCAGCCGCCGTATCATCCCGCTCATTCGCGACATCCGCGCGATTCCGCGGATCGAGGACATCTCGCTCACCACCAACGGAGCCCTGCTGCCCAAGCTGGCGCCGCAGCTCAAGGACGCGGGGCTTAACCGCGTCAACATTTCGCTCGACACGCTCGACCCTACGCTCTTTGGAAAGATCACGCGCCTGGGTCGACTCGAGCAGACCATGGCTGGCATCGACGCGGCGCTGGCTTGGGGCTTTGAGCCCGTTAAGGTCAACTGCGTTGTTGTGCGCCGGCTCAACCAGGATGTGGCGGCCCTCGCACGACTGACCGTCGACCGCCCCATCCACCTGCGCTTTATCGAATACATGCCCATCGGCGACGAGCGCACGAGCTCGCATTGTGCCGTAGACCCTCACGCGCCCGCGCTCAATCCCGAGTTGTGGGATGCGAGTGACACCGTTCCGAGCGACGAGCTGCGGGCGCGCATCAATGCCGGGGCCGCCGCTGTGGGTCTGGGCGAGCTCGAGCCGCTCGACATCAACGACGCTCCTGCCGGCGCGGGCCCTGCGCGCTATTGGCATTTTCCGGGCGCGGCGGGAACGGTTGGCTTCATTAGCGCCATGTCCAACCATTTTTGCGCGAATTGCAACCGTCTGCGCCTGACGGCTGACGGAAACGTGCGTCCGTGCCTGTTCAGCGATGCCGAGTATTCGGTGCGTGAGGCGCTGCGCCGTGGTGATGATATGCAGGTACTTTCGATTTGGCGCGATGCCGTGGCCCACAAACCGCAGGAACACGCGATAATTGAGGGCACGCAACGATTTATGTCCCAAATCGGAGGATGATCATATGGCCAAGAGCAGGTACGCCGATGCCACCAAGGCCGCTCGCAGGGCCGCGATGTCTGCCCATAAAGCTACGGCTGCGGCCGGCAATGCCGCCGAGTCCGCGCCCGCACAGCCGTCTGCCGGCGCTGCCACCGAGCCCGCCCGCGACGCCCGCCGCGACGAGCTGACGCACGTGGATGCCAAGGGCGAGGTACGCATGGTCGACGTGTCCGACAAGGCCGAGACCCATCGCATCGCCATCGCCGAGGGCACCATCCTCATGCACCCCGAGACGCAAGCCATGGTGCTGCAGGACCGCGCCAAAAAGGGCGACGTGCTTGCCTGCGCGCGTGTGGCGGGCATTATGGCCATCAAGCGCACGAGCGATATCATTCCCATGTGCCATCCGCTGCTCATTACCAAGAGCAAGTGCGACATTGCGCCCATCGCTGCGGCGGGGACGCCGGCCGAGGACGTGCCCGAGGGCTGGGCGCCGGCGCGCGCGGACGGGCAGGTTGGCTTTCACGTACTGGTTACGGCCGGCGTGACGGGCAAGACGGGTATCGAGATGGAGGCCCTGACCGGCGCGAGTGCCGCGTGTCTGACCATCTACGACATGTGCAAGGCCGTCGATCGCGGCATGGAGATCGTCGACGTACGTCTGCTGCACAAGGAAGGCGGCCGCTCGGGCGTGTGGGATCGTGCCGAACGCCAGGCCGCAGCTGTTGAGGCCGTGGGAGCCGCGGGCAACGCGCTCGCGAGCGCACCCGTCGCCGTCACGCCCGCAGCTCCCACTCCGGCCGTCCCCGCGATCGCGTTTATCGGCTACCAAAACTCGGGCAAGACCACGCTCGTCGAGAAAGTTATCGCCGAGCTCACCCGCCGCGGCCTGCGCGTGGGTTCGCTCAAGCATCATGGGCATCACGGCTTTGATATCGATGTGCCCGCTAAGGACACCTGGCGCCATCACCAAGCCGGATCCAAGCACGTGGGCCTCATCTGCGCCACGCGCTGGGCGGAGTACGCCGATACGCGCGAGGAGGACGAGATGCTCGCGCGTGAGCTGCTGTCGCGCTACAACGATGTCGACGTGGTGATCATCGAGGGCTACAAGACCGAGGGCTTCGACAACATCGTGGTCGCGCGCTCCGGTGTCGACCGTCTGCGCGGCAAGAGCTCGCTTGACCTAGTCGACGGTCGCACGTTGGCCCTTGCCTGCAATGAAGCCCTGGCGCGTCAGGCCTTCGATGCCGGCTTTGCGACCCGAGCCATCAACATCAACGATGCCCGAGCCATCTGCGACCTCATCCAAGATCATCTGGCCTAAAACCTGCCAACAAGGGACAGGTTTATTTTGGCAGGTTTATCTGGGCAAACGTCATTTCCACCACAAAGGGGCCAGGCGCCTTTGTGGTGGTTTTTGCTTTGGTAGATGTGTGGAACATGCCTTACAATCTACCAAGTAGTTCATGACGGGCGAAAAACGGAGAGAAGGGGCTCGATGCGTCCTTAATGTTTCATGCGGATAGATTGATTTGACAGACGGTGGCGAATACCCACCGCCCGTATTCGTATGAAACAAGGAGTCTCCATGCTCACATCTCTTTTCTCAAAGCCTCAATCATCGCTTTCCGTGCAGGCCAAGCGCCTGGTGGCGATGCGCTTTCTCATCTACACCGGTTTTCAGACCAGCTACTTTATCGGCGTTATCGGAACACTCACCTATGCGGACGGCGCTTCGGTCGTCGCGACATCGCTGGCCGTCCTGTTCATGAACGTTTTCGTGATCCTGGGATCCTTTGCGGGCGGCGCGGCGCTCGACGCCTGGGGTCCGCGCCGCCATTTCTTGCTGAGCATTGTGGGCACGCTGGCAACCGGCACGGCAATCATCGCCTTTGGCAGCGCGACCGGCGTCGTCCTACTCGGCGCGGTGTTTCTGGGCTTTGTGATGGGGTTCGCCCAGCCCATCGCCACGTCCTATCCGGCCTACCTCACCGACGATCCTGTCGAGCTCAAAGACATCAACTCCGCCATCGCCATGTTTTCAAACGTGAGCATCATTGTTGGCCCCATGCTGGGCGGCTTTGTCGCGGCGGCTGCATCGTCGCGCGCGGTCTTCGTGCTCATGATGCTCTCTACCGTGTTGGCGTTCGTCGTCGGTTGGGGCTTTGGGCCGCAGACCAGCCATATCGCCGGGCATGCAGATGCCGATTCGGCAGAGGAAGGGGAGCGTGCGGGACAAAGCCCCAACCCCAACACATCTTCCCGCGTTACCTTCGCGATCAGCATCAAGACGGTCTTTACCAACAGCGTCCTCGCCCTGCTGTTCTGCATTATCTTTCTCTCGAACTTTGGCTATGGCGCCTTTGACCCGCTGGAGTCGTTCTTCTACCGCGATATTCTGCATGTCGGTGTCGAATGGATGGGCTGGCTCTCGTCGGCCTCGGGCGTGGGCGCGGTGCTGGGTGCCGTGCTCGCGCTCCGCTTGCCGCTGCACTTGGTAAACCTAAAAACGCTGCTCGTGGCACTTATGTCCGTGGGCCTGGGAAGTCTGCTCTATGTGGGGACGCCGTACGTGGGCGTGGCCCTCGTCGGCCAGATCGCCCTGGGCATAGCTTGGGGTGTCGTCAACCCGCTCCACAACACCATTGTGCAGACGACGGCACCGCTCGAGCAGCTTGGCCGTGTGAACTCGGTCATGGGCTTTGGCAATATGTTCGCCGGCGTGGCCCCTCTGGCGATTGCCCCGTGGCTGGCGGCAACATTTGGCGTACAACGGACACTCGTGGGAGCGGGTATGGTCGTGACGGCGGTTCCCGCGGCGCTGCTGCTGTTTGGACGTCGGCATCTGGATTGTGCCGCAAAGCAGTAAAAACCATCACAACATTCGATGAAAATCGCGATTTTGCCGAAAAACGTCGAATGTTGGGACGGTTTGCATCGTGGATCCGACCACCACAAAGGGGACAGGCACCTTTGTGGTGGTTTTTGCTTTGGCAGGCCGCGACCGAGCCTTGGTATACCATGAACGCCACTTCCAGATACACTCCACACCAATGCACTGCCCAGAAAGGCCCCCATGGACGCCACCTTCAGCCACATCAAAGCCGTACTCTGCGATCTTGACGGCACGCTGCTCACGAGCGAGCACACGGTGTCCCCGCGCACCGTGGCGGCGATCCGCGCCCTGAGCGAGCGCGGCGTGCTGTTTGGCCTGTGCACCGGGCGCGACGCCCAGGCGACCGAGGCTATGTTTGAGCTCTGGGGCATCGACGGCCTGGTAGACGTGCTGGTGGGCTGTGGCGGCGCCGAGGTCATCGACCGTGCGCACGGCATCAACGAGCTGAGCTACCCGCTGCCGGGCGAGACCATCGCGCGCATCTGCGAGCATATGGCAGACCTGCCGGCAACGCCCGTTTGCCCTCGGAACGGCGTGCTCTATGTGCCCGAGAGCAATGCGTGCGTCGAGCACCTGTCGCGTGTCGACGGCGTGCCCTACAAGGTGGTCGACTTTGCCGAGTTCCTGCGCGATCCGCAGGCCAAGGTGATGTTCACCATGGCGCCCGAGGTGATGCCGCAGGTTATCGAGCGGGCGTCGACGCTCGGCGATGACACCGTTAAGGCGGCTGCTCTGCAAACCACACAGCGACTCTACGAGTTCATGGATCCGCGCGTGTCCAAGACGCGCGGCCTGGTGCGCGTGGCGGAGCTCAACGGCATGGAGCTGCAGAATATCTGCGTGTTTGGCGATGCCGATAACGACACCTGCATGGTGGCCGACGCCGGCGTGGGCGTGGCCATGGCAAATGGCAGCGACGCCACCCGTGCCGCCGCCGATTTTGTAACCGCCAGCAACGACAAAGACGGCATTGCGATCTTTATCGAGGAACATCTGCTGTAGTGCCGGGGCAGAATCACCACAAAGGGGACGGGCACCTTCGTGGTGGCCTCAGGCGATTTGGGCGAGTTGATGCCTACAATCTGCGCGCAAATTCAAATTTGGTTGTCTGAACATTACGCTTCCAACCACCGATGGGCTAAAGATATTCTCATCAGCTTGGCAGGGTATTACTCCCGGTAAATGACCTACCGCTCATGGTCGATTTTCGACTGTTTACAGGATGTTTACTCTTGAGCAAAATGTTGTGCAAATAAATCTAATGCCATTAAAAAATTATTGACAACTATATTACCAGCAGAAACAAAAAAAAGATAGCGAATAAACGAAGGTAAATCTGAGCAAATGTCAAGAGAATTGAGAATTCGCTACAAAACAATCGGTTATCTTGTTCAGATGTTCAAACAATCGCTACAATATGGATCACTAAGCGTGCGCAATTACAGATTGCGCAGATACGTTTGATAGTGAAAGAGCAAGATCGCGGTCTCTTGGGGAGGAGACATCGATGAAAGCAAATTCAGACAAATCTAAACAGAGTAATAAAGCGACGCGCCGTGTACTGGCAGGCGTCTTGTGCGGAGCCTCCGTTTTGAGCCTGGTACTGTCGCTCGTCATGCCCCCGATCTCTCAGGCTATTGCCAACGATGCCCAGACGGTTTCTGCCGAGGAAACTGTGATGGGGGGGGGTTCCTCAAGTGAGTCTACTGATGTAGACAACACCAACAACTGGGATACCGAAAAGCAGAATAGCAGCGATGCCGAGAATGAGGCGAACGAGGATACCGTTGCACCAGACTCGACAGCCGATGACGCGGAGGCCGAGGGCGCCGCGCAGCCTTCCGACGCACAGACTTCTGATGATGAAAATAGCGACGAAAACGCAATTGCTCCCGCCAGCGTCAGTGACGATGACTATGACAAGGTAAATGGTGATGTTTCTGGGAAATTCGACAACGGCGGCAAGTTTCAACTGACGGGTCCCGCCTATTCGAGTCAGCAGATTGACATCAAAAAAAACACCACCATTAATCTTGCGGGAAACATGCTCTACAACCGCTCCGGCGGCTTAGACTCCTTCTTTGTGGTCGAAAACGGAGTCACGCTCACCATCGAGAACATTATCGAGGGCTCAGATAGCACAAAAGACGAAAAGACTCCGGTCGACAATGCGCCGGCGGGTCAGCCTGCGATTATGACATGGGAAAGGGGAGACGAGTCTAGCTCTAATAACGGCGCTCCTAAGAGTCTTACTTACTATGAGACTAAGAGCACGCCCAATACAGATGGACTTTGCACCACCGAGACTACGTACAGGCATGACGTTACGGGCTTTGGCGCTATCGTTGCGGCATCGGACCACGGTTCCGTAAAGCAAGTGGTCACCGTTAATGAGGGCGGCATGCTCGATCTCAAGGGCGGCATGATTACCACGGCCGCCAATCTGAGCGATAACGGCCATGTGATTCTTTCTACGGGTAAGGTCAAAATCGAAGGCGGTTACGTCACCAACGGCAACCGCGGTGGCTGGGGCGGTGGTCTGTGCATAACGGGCGCGAATGCCAGCCTCGAAATGACAGACGGCGTGGTCGCGGGAAACAAGGCAGCTTCTGGCGGCGGCGTCTATGCTGACAACGGAGCCACCTTGAAGCTTACGGGTGGAATCATCTCTGGCAACGCTACGTACGGCGAGGCGGATGGTCTCGGTGGCGGCATCTTGGTTTCGGGCGGTA
Organism: Collinsella sp. AF23-2; assembly: GCF_003459245.1. GTDB lineage: Bacteria > Actinomycetota > Coriobacteriia > Coriobacteriales > Coriobacteriaceae > Collinsella. Next base: position 52,710 of record NZ_QRVG01000006.1, on the reverse strand, counting down.
GTGTGACCGTTTCTGGTGGCTACATCACTAACAATAAATACGCTAAGTTTTGCGGCCACGATGGCTGGGGTAACCATGGCGGCGCTGGGCTTGCTGCCAATAACGGCGCCCATGTCACCATTTCTGGTGGCAAGATTACTGGCAATTATTCTGAAGAAGCTGGTGGCGGCGTTTACGTTACCAATCAAGATCAATCAGGTATGGCATGGCTCGACATTACGGGAGGAATTATTGCCTCTAACGTGAGCTACCGATCTGAAGGTGCCGGTATCCGAGTGGGCCAGCAAGTTGACGCGATGATTAACGGCACTCCAAACAGCAAAGTCTACATCACTCACAACCGCTGCATGTCTCGCTTTGACTGGGGCGGTGGCGGTATCTTCGTCCAGGGAAACTCGAATGAGGGTATGGAAAAGACCGCTGGTAGATTATTTGTATACAACTCGTACATTAGCAGCAATACCGCTGGCGGCTATGGCGGCGGCGTAGCAGTCTGCCCCACGGGCAAGACGTTGGTAACGAACACTGAGGGCACGGCAATCTTTGGCAATTCGTCTGCTGACAGTGATCAAAATTTCAAAGAATACAATCGGGTAGATGGTAGTGGTAATGATGGTACGCCCCATCTTTCAGCTGGTGGTGCTGAAGGTACTAATAAGACTGAAGATAGAGATGCATACGATTCGGAGACGTTTCGCACGTACGGTCATGCCGATTTCTTCCTCGCAGCGACAGGTCACACAACGCCGGTTGCAGTGGTAAGCGGCAAGATGCTTGGCGATATAGACGCCAAGTATTCGGGAAGCATTGAGCTAAATGATCCCATTACCATCCCCGCCAAGGGTGTTGCTCAGGTAAAAAATAGCATCGGTCTGACTTCGGCTGTTAGTGCCACGGATAAAGCGGTGACTGAGGCAGTACAGAAAAATAAAGTGACAACTTTCATCACGGACAACTATTCCTGGAACCATGGTGGCGGCATCATGTCGAATGGCGACCTGTACTTGGGTCAGCCAGCAGACACGTATGTCTATCCGAGCCTTAAGCTGAAGGCGACCAAGGCGCTGTCCGGCCGCAAGATCAATAAGGGGGAGTTCTCCTTTACGGTCTACCGCAAGGATTCGGTTGATCCTTTCGCTAGCGGGGTATTCAATCATGACGTTTGCACCCCGGTTGGAACTGCAAGTAATGTTGATGGAGGCAACATCACGTTTAACCTGGGTGAGCAGTCTGCAGCGAACGGTACGGCTGGCACGATTACATACTACCTAGTCGAAAATGCCGGAAAGGTTTCCGGCATCACATACGACCCCGCCGTGTACGAGATTAAGGTGACAGTCGAAGACCACTCGACTGTGCTCATGACTGTTCCGACTCGGAACGATCCGAACAAGACCATAGAGATCAAAATCCATAACTACGAGATCAAAAATGTGAGCGCGGTCGAGCATTCCGAGGGCAAAACTGACCACCGGAACGCTGATGTGCAACTAGATGCTATTGGGGGCTATTATTCGATTGGCGGCCCCGACGGGGAAAAGACCTTCACCAACACGTACGACCCTGAGGTTTCCTGGACTCCTAAGGCGACTAAGGTCGTTAAGGGTGGCGAGATGAAGAAGTTTACACTTCAGCTCGCGAAAGACAGCCATTTTAAAGACGAAGACATCATCGGTACTGCCGTGACTTCTGGTTCTGATAAGACGCAGACGCTTCCGTTCAAGGACACCAGAGATAATACGGTTGAGTTCAAGTACTCGCTCTCTGATATCAGCAATAATCCCGACGACCCGGGCGGCTTCACGGGTGGCTCTTTCAAGACCTTTACGTACTATGTGCGCGAGAAAACCGACGGTTCGCAGTTCTCGCACTACACGTACGACCACTCGGTCTATGGGTTCACGGTTAAGCCAACGTATGACACCAAAACAGGAGAGATCAACTGTAGGGTGACCTACAAGAAGGGAACCGTTGACTCCGAAGGCAATTGGACAGCAGACCCCAATGCCAAAGAACGGACGTTCATCGACACCTCCACCCCCAACTCCACCGACACCTCCATCCCCACCTTCACCAACACCTTCTCCACCTCTTTGCCCCTTTCTGGTATGTCGGGCGTCACTCTGACGTACCTTGCCGGCGCGGCGGTGCTTTGCGCTGCTGCGGCTTGGATGCACATTCGTCGCAAGGCGAATGCGAAGGGAGGCGAGCGTCGTGAATAAGAAAGTTTGCTCCTTCCCGATCTTGTTTGCGCTGCTTGCCCTCCTGATCGGCACCTGCGCGGTTGTGTTCCCCGCTTCCGCGCAGGCCGCGCCGACCTCGACCGGTTCCATCACGGTGAGAGGCACCGTGGCGCGCAGCTACGACGCCTACCAGATCTTTAGCGCCAACGTCGTCGACGGCGACAACGACGCCAAGATTGCCACCGACCTCGCCTGGGCAAGCGACGCCGTGCGCGACGCCGCGCTGCCTGTGCTGCACAGCGCCGGCATGCCCAATTCAAAGACCACCGCGCAGGAAGCTGCCGAATGGCTCAACGCCGATTCCCACCTTACGGGCGCGCTGAGCGCACGGCTCGCTCGTTCCCTCCAGAGCTCTGACGCCGTGTCCGTGGCCCTTAACGCGGGTAAGGCGTCCGAGCTGCCCTGTGGCTACTGGCTCATGGTCGCCGACGACGACGCCATCGCCCAGGGCGAGGCCGGCACCGCGCCGATCATGGCCCTGGTCGGCGGCAGCGCCGTCACCGTCAAGCCCAAGGCCGCGACCCCCAAGGTCGCCAAGCACGTGCTGGAGGACGGCACCGCCGCCTGGCAGAAGGCCGCCGACGCCACGGTCGCCGACGACCTGTACTGGCGCCTCTCGGCCACGGTCCCGGCGGGTCTTACCGCCTACGACACCTACGCGGTGCAGTTCGTCGACACCATGAGCGCGGGGCTCGACCCCTCCAAGGTCGCCGCGAGCATGCGCGTGTACGTGGCGGCGGGCGCGGACGGCGGCTTCGACGCCGTCTCGACCGGTAAGTACGGTCGCGTCGGCGCCGAGCCCGCGCAGGGCTGGACCGACATCACAGCCCAGTGCGCCACCAAGGTAGCGGCCGACGGCAAGACCTTCACCGCGCGCACCGGCGACCTCATCGCCGCGCTCGGCGGGGCCGACGCCTTCGCCGCGGGCGCCCGCGTGGTCGCCGTGTACAACGCGCCGCTCAACAGCGCGTGCAACCACGGCATCGCGAAGGGCAACCCCAACGAGGTCTACCTGCGCTACCCGCGCTCTCCCTTTGCCGACCAGTCCGGCGACGCCGGCTTCACCCGCACGCCGAGCGACGACGCGTGCGTCTACACCTGGGATCTCGCGCTCACCAAGCGCGGCAGCGACGGCGACAAGCCGCTTGCTGGGGCGGTCCTGAGCATCGCCGACGACCGCGGTCGCACACTGGCGGCCGATGGCACGTGGGACGCGGAGGGCAAGGCCACCGTCACCACGGGCGAGGACGGCCGCGTGACCGTTTCGGGCGTGGACTCGGGCAAGCTGGAGGTCCGCGAGCCCAAGGCGCCCAAGGGCTACACCGCCTTTGAGGGCACGCGCTCCGTGACGGTCAAGGCCGAGGGCCTGGACGTCGACCAGGTGGCCGCCGCCAAGCCCAAGCTCACCATCACGGCCGAGTCGCCCCTGCGCGCCGACAGCGCGGACGGGTCGACGGGCAGCCTGGAGGCGTCGCTCATCAACACGCCCACCGGCACACCCCCTAGCATTACCACCGGAGGCTTTATGCCCTCGACTGGCGATATGGCAATGTACGCCGCGGCCGCCGCAGCGGTCGTCGGAGCCGCGCTCATCGTGGTTGCGCTCCTGGTCAAGCGGGGAGGTGGCAGCCATAAAGAGTAGCTGGCAGCCCCACAGAGAGCGGGGCGAGACGTAGCGAAGCAGATGCTAAGACACAGACAGATGATGACCGATCGAATGAGAACCAACCGGAAAACGGAGGAAAAGAAGATGAGCATGAGCAAGAACATCGCACGCCTGGCAGTAACGGCAGGCCTCACGGCAGCGCTGAGCTTTGGTGGCGTCATGGCGCCCGTCACGATGGCGTTTGCTGAGGGCGGCACGGGCAGTATCACGATCAGCCAAGTTGAGGGTAACGAGAACACTACGTTCAAGGCGTACCAGATCTTTAAGGCCACGGTGACCGACTCTAAAAACGGCGGCAAGACCGCTCAGAACATTACGTGGGCAAGCGATACGGTTGACACGAAGGTGATTAATGCCATTAATAGCTGGGAGAATGATCACAACTTGAAGGCTGAGGATAAGCTGCCTAACAAGCCTACGCCTCAGGAAGTCGCGGATTTCATCACTGCGCATGCGGGAGACTGCACCGCGGGGTCGGAATCGACCAAAGGAACACGAATCGCGACCGATAATATTCTCTATGCAGTTGCGAATGCCATCAGGGATGAGGCGCCGGTCAACTCGGATATCGTCGCTGGCACCGCTTGGACTCCCGAAACTTCGAACGGTAGCGGTTATTACCTGTTTGTGACCAATGCTCTCAGCGATTCGTCCAAGAAGGATACCGGCACGTCCCCGATTTTTGCTGTTGTTGGCGGTAGTGCTGTAACTGTAACTGAGAAGACCAGTATCCCTACCGTCGGCAAGCAGGTACTTGCTTCGGCGCCGGATGATCCCAAGAGCGAAACTGATTGGGCTGGCGTTATCGACTCCCAAATCGGCCAGGAAGTGACCTACAAGCTTACCGGATCGGTCGCCGATAACTATGCCACCTACGATTCCTATGCATATAAGTTTACGGATACTCTTTCGGATGGCCTCGACTACGTAGCTGGTTCGCTTAAGGTCTATGCGGTGAACAAGGGCGCTTATACGCTCATCGAGCACGGCTATGAAGTTACTCCTCCAAATGAGAGCAGCCGCGTTTTGACAGTTAACTTTGCCGTTGACAAGGACAACAACAAAAAGGGCCTCAAGGATGTTCAGGGCGTAGACGCCGACACACAGATTGTTGTCTTTTACAGGGCAAAGCTCAATAAGAATGCCGTTACCGGCAATGGTGACAGTGAGGGAAAGAAAGGCAATTACAACACTGTAAAGCTCGAATACTCCAACAACCCTTCTACCGAGGGGACAGGCACGTCTGTCGAGAGCGGCGCTGGAGATTTTACCTTCAAGCTCAACCTCAATAAGGTTGACCAAGGCACCGAAAAGGGCCTTAAGGGTGCCGTCTTTACCATCAAGTCTAACAACAAATATGTTGCTTCAGAAGACGGGAATGGTTTTGTCGCAGGCCAACTTGTGGACGTTACCGATAACAACGACCTTCCCGAGCATGTAAAGTTCACGTCTACGGACGATGGCAAGATTGCTGTGAAAGGTCTCGATGCCGGTACCTACACAGTGACTGAGATTAAGGCACCGAACGACAAATATACCGTCGCTAAACCCTTCACATTTACTATCACGGCAACGTATAAGAATAATCCGACGGAGCTTGATGAGATTACGATCGCTCCCTCTGAAAATGCCGACCATCGTTCCGATGTCGCTTTCGGCGCGCTCGACAACACTCCGGGCGACAACGAACTAACCGCCAAGAATGATACTGCTGCTAATGTCGAAACCGGTGAAATTAACATCACCGTCGGCAACACCAAGTCCGTTGGCCTCCCGCTCACCGGCCTCAACGGCGTGACCTTCACTTGGATTGCTGGTGGCGCGGTGCTGTGCATCGGCGTGGCGCACCTCATCCGCAGCCGTAAGCAGGCTGAGGAGTCCGAGCAGGAGTAACGCTCGCTCACCCATCCCTTTGGCAGGTGGGATGTGATGGCCATGAGACTTGCGGACACTTTTCTCGTCCATCCACGTTCTTGCTTTGCCATTCTCTTTTCGGGGCAGACTCCGCGCTGGAGTCTGCCCCGTTTTTTGGATAACGCAGCCAGCCTCCATCGCTTGTATGATCGAGTGTATGATTAGCGAACAAATGTTTGCAAATATTGCGTTTACCAGCTGTAAGTGCGAGTGCTCGCAGTAAAATACCCTTGCGACGCATCCCGTGCGCGGGCGGCCGACGACTCGATCGGAGGTCCCCAAATGCTGAAATTCCTTAACGCGCTCGCCGCCCTCGCGGCGGTGGGCACGTTCGTCATCGCGTTTCTTGACTCGTATGAGGTTCGGTTTAAGGTCCGTAGGCGCACGCGCGGTGCGGACGGTAGAAGGCATTTGCGCCGCAAGCGCAAATAAGAATGCCCGGGGGTAGGATCCCGGGCATTTAACAAAACCAGAAAACTAGGCCGCCCGCGCTCCCAAACATTTACGCGGGGTGCGTCGTTCTCTATTGATATTGTATCCCGAATCGCCCCGCCGATCCGGGACATTTTGAAAACGCAAATGCTGGCCCATACTCGCACTGCGCAATGCTGCCTAGCTGCGTTGTCCGGCGTACGAGCTCGCGAATCGGCTATTATTTGTTTAGACAACCTGAGCTATAGAGGAGTGACCGGCGATGGTGCAGGGCGCCAAACATATGAAGAGCAATAACGCCGCGGCCAACGGTGGCTCAAGCCCTCAACCCAAACCTCAACCAAAGCCCAAGCGTCGTCGCAAGCGGCTGCCGCGTTGGGCCGACCGGCTCATCACCATCGTTATCATCCTTATTGGCGTGGGCCTTATGACCTGGCCGTGGATCTTGGACCGGCTCGAGGCCTCGGGCGTGTTCAACCAGATCAGCACCGTGTCTAGCACCGTGGATGCGCTCTCGGAGGAGGAGCGCGAGCGCATCTTGCTCCAGGCGCGCTCTTATAACGAGCAACTTGCCGGCGAGGCCACCGAGCTTCCCGCCGACCAGATTGAGCCCTACGCCCAGCAGCTCATCTTTGACCGCGACCCCATGATGAGCTGGGTCGAGATTCCCTCCATTGACGTGAGCATGCCTATCTACCACGGCACGAGCGAGGAGGTCCTTATGGCGGGCGTCGGCCACCTAGAGGGCACGAGCCTGCCGGTGGGCGGCACCTCAACGCATTGCGTGCTCACCGCGCACTCGGGCATGCGCAACCTGAGCATGTTCGACGACATCCACTCGCTGGAGCCCGGCGACCTGGTGCTGCTGCACACCATGAACAAGACGCTCGCCTATAAGATGGTGGACTCCGAGGTCGTGCTGCCCGAGGAGATGGAGTCGCTGACCATCGAGCCGGGCGCCGACAAGGTGACGCTCGTCACCTGCACACCCTACGGCGTGAACGACCATCGCCTGCTGGTGCATTGCGTGCGCACCAAGTACAACAAGAAGGACGTCGACAAGCAAAAGTCGCTGGCCGGCCGCCACTGGGGCAAGCGCGAGTTTGCCGTGCTCATTGTGGTCGTGGCCATTGTGCTGTTGCTGCTGGACATCGTGATTCACGCGGTCCGCAAGCGCCGCAAGGCCAAGGCCTCGGCATAAGACATTCTTCAGAACCACCACAATGGGGACAGGCACCTTTGTGGTGGTCGGGACTTCCAAACCATCACAACATTCGATGAAAATCGCGATTTTGACGAAAAACATCGAATGTTGTGATGCTTTTCGTTGTGGGCGAGACGGTTTTCGCTATGGACGGTGCGGTTTCGCTGCAGAACCGCCAGCCCGCCGCCTGCCAGTCCGCCGTCCTCGTTACGTTTTCGCTGCATTTGGGTAAAGCGCCTGCCCAAGCCGGCGTTGCCTTGTATACTAGAGCGGTTTAACTGTTATGCGGAAGGGAGCGCCTATGGCACTCAGCGAGAAAGACGTGCGCGGTATCGCCGAGTACGCAAAGATCGCACTGACCGATGACGAGCTCACCCAGATGACGTCCTACATGAACGACGCCGTCCAGATGCTCGAGCCCGTCTTGCAATATGACTTGCCCGACGTGGAGCCCACGTTCCATCCTATCGGAGGCCTGTCCAACGTGATGGGCGATGACCTGCGCGAGCCCGAGCGCGACCTGCCGCTCGACGTTGCGCTCGAAAACGCCGGCAGCGCGCGCGACCGCTACTTCCGCGTGCCGTCCATTTTGGGAGAGGGGGAGAGCGAGTAATGGCGCAGAGCTTCGATTCCCTTACCGCCGCTCAGATCGCCGCGGGCGTTGCCGCCGGCGACTTTACCGCCACTGAGGTGGCCCAGGCCTCCCTTGCCGCCATCGAGGCGCGCGAGGGCGGGGTCCAGGCATTCCTGCAGGTGTCGCCCGAGCTTGCGCTCGAGGCCGCCGCGCGCGTGGATGCCGACCGTGCCGCAGGCAAGCCGCTGCCCCCGCTCGCGGGCGTGCCGCTGGCCATCAAGGACAACATGAACCTCGTGGGCACGCGCACCACCTGCGCTTCCCGCATGCTCGAGAACTACCAGAGCGTCTACACCGCCACCTGCGTCCAGCGCATGCTCGACGCCGGCTGCCTGCCCATGGGTAAGGCCAACATGGACGAGTTTGCCTTTGGCAGCTCCACCGAGAGCTCGGCGTTCCACCGCACCAACAACCCCTGGGATACCGAGCGCGTGCCCGGCGGCTCTTCGGGCGGCTCCGCTGCAGCCGTCGCCGCGGGCGAGGTCGCGCTCTCGCTGGGCTCGGACACCGGTGGCTCCATTCGCCAGCCGGCGTCGCTGTGCGGCGTGGTGGGCTTTAAGCCCACGTATGGCGCAGTGAGCCGTTACGGCGTGGTTGCCTTTGGCTCGTCGCTCGACCAGGTGGGCCCCTTTGGCCGCACGGTCGAGGACGTCGCGCTGGCTATGAACGCGCTTACCGGCGCGGGCCACGATCCGTACGACTGCACCAGCCAGGATTGCGCCGTCGACTTTACCGAGCATCTCAACGACAGCATCGAGGGCAAACGCGTGGGCATCATTCCCGCGTTTATGGAGGCCGAGGGCCTGACGCCGGAGGTCAAGGCCGCTGTTGAGCGTGCCGCCCAGGAACTGCAGAACCAGGGTGCCGAGCTGGTCGAGGTCGACCTGCCGCACCTGGACGCCGCCATCGCCGCCTACTATGTCATCGGTCCGGCCGAGGCGTTTTCCAACCTGGCCCGTTTCGATGGCATTCGCTACGGCTATCAGGAGGAGGGCTGCGCCAACCTTTCCGACCAGAGCTCGCTCTCGCGCGCCCACGGCTTTGGCGCCGAGGCCAAGCGCCGTCAGATGCTCGGCGCCTACCTGCTGAGCTCGGGCGTGTACGACAAGTACTACTATGCCGCGCAAAAGGCCCGCACGCTCATCACGCAGGACTACGACGCCGCGTATGCCAAGGTGGACACCATCCTCATGCCCGCCTCGCCGCGTACGGCCTTTAAGTTTGGCGAGATCAGCGACCCCACGCAGATGTATCTCTCCGACCTGTACACCATTTCGCTCAACATTTGCGGCAACGGCGGTATCTCGGTGCCGCTGGGCTTGGGCGAGGACAGCAAGCTGCCCGTTTCAGCCCAGCTGGTTGGTCCGGCCTTTAAGGACCGTCAGCTGCTCACATTTGCCCGCGCCCTGGAGCGCGGCTTTGCCGATGCCGCCACGGGTGCGCCCGCGCTTTCCGTCGCGCCCGATTTTGCCGGGAAGGGAGGCGAGCTGTAATGAAGGAGCTTTCCGAGGTCCTGCAGGATTGGGAGGCCGTGATCGGCCTAGAGATCCATACCGAGCTCACCGCACTCGATACCAAGATGTTCTGCAACTGCAAACTCAGCCACGATGACGAGCCCAACGCCAATGTGTGCCCGGTGTGCCTGGGCCTGCCCGGCGCCCTGCCGGTGCCCAACAAGCGCGCCATCGAGAGCATCGTCAAGGCAGGTCTCGCCACCAACTGCGAGATCCAACGCCACTCGATGTTCTACCGTAAGCACTACTTCTATCCCGATATGGCCAAGAACTTCCAGACCACGCAGGGTCCGGTCGCCTTTGCCATGTACGGTCACCTGGATCTGGATGTGACCGGTCGCGGTGCCGCCGAGCGCCCCGACTGCGCGTTTGGCGAGGCCGAGGCCCAGAGTCTGGCGAGCGCCTCGGCCAACGCCGAGGGCCTGTCCACGTCCATGACGTCGACCATGCGCGAAGGCAATCAGCGCGCCGGCCATCTGGCCAGCTATGACGCGTCCAACCTGCAGATGCCCGAGCGTCGCGAGGACGGTTCCTACACGGTGCCCATCCGCATCCTGCGCATCCACATGGAGGAGGACGCCGCCAAGATGGTGCACGTGGGCGGTGCCGAGGGCCGCATTACCGCCGCGGCCGAGTCGCTCGTCGACTACAACCGCTGCGGCACGCCTTTGATTGAGCTCGTGACTGAGCCCGACTTGCGTACGCCCGAGGAGGCTCGCCTGTTTATGGAAAAGCTCCGTCGCATCTTTGTGACGCTGGGCATTTCGGACTGCTCCATGGAGAAGGGCTCCATGCGCTGCGACGGCAACGTGTCGCTGCGCCGCCGCGGCGAGACCAAGCTGGGCACCAAGACCGAGCTCAAGAACCTCAACTCGTTTAAGAGCCTACACGACGGCCTTGCCTACGAGATCTGCCGCCAGGCCGAGGTGCTCGAGGAGGGTGGCATCATCTATCAGGAGACCCGCCACTGGGAGCCTAGCCGTAAGCGTACCGTGGTCATGCGTGTGAAGGAGACGGCTGACGACTACCGTTTGTTCCCCGACCCCGATCTGGCGCCGTTCGATCTGGACGACGAGTTCATCGACCGCTGCCGTGGCGAGATTCCCGAGCTGCCCGATGCCAAGCGCGTTCGTTTTGAGGCCGACTTTGGCATTAAGACGGCCGACGCCGAGCAGATTGCTGGCGATCCGGAGTTTGCCGAGTTCTTTGAGGCCGCCGCTGCCGGTATGGCTGGCAAAGAGGCCCAGACGGTCGCAAACCTGCTGGTGAACGAGATGATCGCCTACCTTAAGGGCGCGGGCGTCTCGCTGGCCGAGTCCGGTATTGCACCGGCTCAGGTGGCGGCGCTGGCCAAGCTGCTGGCGACCGATGCCATCAGCTCCAACCAGGCGCACGAGGTCTTTGAGGCCATGGCCCAGACCGGCGACGATCCCAACAAGATCGTCGACGAGCGCGGTATGCGTCAGGTGAGCGATGCCGGCGCGCTGCAGCCGATTGTGGACGAGGTGCTGGCAAGCTGTGCCGATCAGGCGCAGCAGTATCGTGACGGCAATCAGAAGGTCATCGGCTTTTTGGTGGGCCAGTGCATGAAGGCGAGCCGCGGCAAGGGCAACCCGAAGCTCTTCAACGAGTTGCTGAGAACGTCGCTCTCGTAAGCGGGAACCCGGGAGCCCCGGCAGGGCGGGTGCTTCCTCAAAATTTCAAACAGTCCTGCGCAAGACGAAGGCCACATTAAGTGGCCTTCTTTGCGTGCGGAACTCATTTTGAGCAAGCGCCCCGCCGTTCCGGGGGTTTTCTCCGCCCTGACGACTCGGCCTTCCGGGTCAGGTGGGCTGAATGGAATTTGGTGAATGAGGGCGCCGGTGGCGCCCTCATTTTTTGTGGATGTTGAAAACGAAGGTGAATACTTTTCCGCGAAGTGAACGACCTATTTTGGACCCCTGAAACATCAATGCTTTTTTGGCTCGGTTTCCTGCGGTTTTGTCGAGTGTTTCCTGCGGTTTTGCTGCGAAAAAATGCGGATGCTTCGGGGGTCCAATTTTGCTCGTTCACTTCGCGGAAAACTATTCACCTTCAATTTGCTGGAGAGGATAGGGCCTCCTCTTTGGCGTAACGGATGTACATAGCGGCGGGCGGATCGCCAGAAGCTGGCTGGTCCGCACCATAAGATTTCCAAAAAGTTAACCTGTGTTGACCTCAATAGTTAGATAAACTAAACTATTTTCCAAAAGTGTGCTCGAGCAAACTTATTTACTCGAGTGCTGAGGCACCGTGCCGCGTCCGATGCGGCAAAAGGGAGAAGCAACATGAAGAAGTCGACGTTTAACACCCTGCTTGTCGGTGGCGGTTTTCTGCTTGGTACGGCTGGCATCAAGCTGCTCACCAGCGCTCCGGTAAAGAATGCCTGCGTGCAAGGTATCGCGTGCGGCATGCGCATCAAGAACGGCTACCAGGACATGGTCGAGCAGGCCAAGGCCGAGGTCGACGACATGGTTGCCGAGGCTGCCTACATCACCCAGAGCGAGGCCGCTGTGGACAACGCAGCTGAGTAGCGCTCCCGGGCATAAACAATGAGATTCTCGATTATCAACGAGATCCCCGGCAGGACCCGCCTCCAGTTGGCGGGTCCTGTGCCAGAGGGCGATCTCGATGCGCTTCTTAAGCTCAGCGGCGACATCGACGGCGTGCACAAGGTGCGCGTCTACGGCCGTATTGGCCAGATGGCGCTCGAATATGACGAGCAACGTCGTGCGGGCGTGCTCGATGCCCTGGGCGCACTCGACTCCCAGGCCATTGCCGACGCAAAGACGGGTTACGTGATGCAGCTTGAGCCACGCAGGCGCAAGCTCGTCATGGATCTTGCCACACTTGTCGGCGCTCACTATGCGCGCCGATGGTTTTTGCCCACGCCCCTGCGCGCGGTGTTTGTCGTGGCCGGTTACATGACCTTTTTGCGCGCCGCCTTCCGTGAGCTCGCGCAGCCGCGCCTGACTGTTCCCGTGCTCGACGCCTCTGCCATCGGTATCTCGTTTGCCAAGCGCGACGTCGATACCGCGGGCCAGACGATGTTCTTACTCAACGTGGGCGAGCTGCTCGAGGACTACACGCGCGCCATGAGCGAAAACGAACTCATCAACTCGCTGCTCGACGTGCCCGACAAGGCGCAAAAGGTCGTCGGTGACACCGAGGTGAGCGTTGCCGCCACCGAGCTTGAGCCCGGCGACTTGGTGGCCGTGCGCACTGGCATGTCCATTTGCATCGACGGTGTTGTCGAGCAGGGGAGCGCTATGGTCAACCAAGCGACCCTGACCGGCGAGCCACTGGCCGTTGAGCGCAGCGTGGGCGATGACGTGTTCGCCGGTACCGTCGTGGAAGACGGCAGCATCTTGGTGCGCGTGCGTGCCAACACGGCGCAGACCAAGCTGCGCTCGATCGTCTCGCTCGTGCAGACGGCCGACTCGCTCAAGTCCGAGGGCCAGTCGCACATGGAGGACCTTGCCAACAAGATCGTCCCGTGGAACTTCCTGCTCGCGGGCCTAGTAGCGCTTACCACCCGCAGCCTCATCAAGACCTCGGCGGCGCTGATGGTCGACTACTCGTGCGCACTCAAGCTCACGGGTTCCGTCGCCGTCATGACCGCTATGAGCGACGCTGCCAAGATGGGTGTTATGGTCAAGGGCGCTAAGTACTTTGAGTCGTTTGCCAAGGCCGATACCATTGTCTTTGACAAGACCGGTACGCTGACCGAGGCCCAGCCGCGCCTAGCTTGCGTGCTCACGACCGACGGCTGGAGCGAGGACGAGGTCCTGCGCCTTTCTGCCTGTCTGGAGGAGCATTTCCCGCATCCGGTGGCGCGTGCCGTGGTCAACGCCGCCCGCGAGCGCGGGCTCGAGCACCGCGAGCGTCACGCTGCGGTCGAGTATATTGTGGCGCACGGCATCGCTTCGTCCATCGAAGGGCGTCGCGCGATTATCGGCTCGGCACACTTTGTGTTTGAGGACGAGAGCGCGCAGCTCGATTCCGACATTAAGGAGCGCATTGAGTCCCAGATGCAGGGCCTGTCGCCGCTGTATCTGGCGGTCGACGGCACCGTTGTGGGCGTGCTCGGTATCGAGGACCCGCTTAAGCCCGGGGTCCGCGAGGCCATCGCCGACCTGCATGCGCTGGGCGTCAAACATGTCGTTATGCTTACGGGCGACTCCGAACGCACGGCCGAGCGCATTGCGCGCGAGGCAGGGGTCGACGAGTTTAAGGCCGAGCTGCTGCCCGAGGACAAGTACGCCTATGTGGAGCGCATTAAGAGCGAGGGGCGCCATGTTGCCATGGTGGGCGACGGCGTCAACGATTCGCCGGCGCTCGGTTTGGCCGACGTGGGCCTGGCGATGGGTGGAGGAAGCGACATCGCTAAGGAGGTCGCCGATATCATCCTGGCGGATACCGATCTCGCTGCAATCGTGCGCCTACGCCGCATGAGCCAGGGCCTCATTGATCGTCTGACGAGCTCCTACTCTAAGGTGATGCTCACCAACTCAGCGCTCCTGGCGCTGGGCATTACAGGCGCGATTACCCCGCAGGCGTCGTCGCTGCTGCACAACGGCTCGACGATTGCCTACAGCCTGAGCAACGCGAAGGCTTACCTGCGTTAGCAGACGTGTTCGCCCACGTTATCTGGCCTGCGCCCAGACGGCTGTCGTCTGGGCGCAGGCCTTTTGCATTTGACCATCTGCTAGCTTATTAATATAGTGTTGCTAGCAAGGCTAGCAATTGAAGGGAGCGGGTCAACGTGGGTGCTGTTAGCGGCATGGCGCAGGTGAACGTTCGCGTGGATCGCCAGGTCAAGAACCGTGCCGAGGAGGCGCTGCGGCTTTCGGGCGGGTCACTGCCCGAGCTCATCAAAAAGGTGGTGGCTAAGGTCGCGCAGGGTGGCGGGCAGTGCGAGGAAGTGCTTGCGGCCGTCGACGACCGGCAGCAGTCCGTCGCGCCCGATACTCCGTTCGCCGCATCATGGGCGGCGGCGGATCAGCTTTACGCGGACCTGGGCATCGCTACGTCGCCCGTATCCAACGACCGCGATTGGGACACAATTTATTCCGAAGCCATGGACGAGCGCTATCGCCAAAAGGGGATGATCCAGTGAGTGGGGCGCCTCTCAAGATCATGGTGGACGCCAACGTATGGGTTGATTCGTTTTGCGCCGACCATGCCGAGTCGCTTGCTGCGCGTACGTTTATTGGACAGGCGACGGAGGCAGGGGCGTTGCTGTTCTTCCCGGTGCATATCGCTAAGGACGTGCTGTACGTTGTCCAACACGAGCTCAAGCGTAGCGTTCTTGCCAGCGGGGGAGCGCTTGACGAGACATCTGCCCGTGCAATTGGCGATGCAGCGTTGGCGTTTGTTCGGGACATGACCGAAAACGCCACGGCCGTGGGTGCAGATGCGTCGGACCTTTGGCTGGCCGACAAATACCTGACGCTCCATCGCGATTACGAGGACAACTTGGTGCTCGCCGCATGCAAACGCGCCCAGGTCGATTACTTGGTGACCAACAATCGCAAGCTGCTCGAACATGCCGATCTTGCAGCGAAGACCCCGCGCCAAATGATGCCGATTCTCGCGCTGGCAGAACGCGGTGGGCGGGTGTCCCGCTAACGTAAACCTATATGTGCGTCCCCTGGAGCTCCGTCACCCCAAAGGGTGCACACTATTTTGCCATGGACTGCCTAATTTCTTAAATACGCCGCCCCTCTAGAAGCCTTCTCAGTCCTGTCGACTCGATATTTTGGGTCAGATGGTCGGAAATCTGTTTCGGAGATGTGCTTTGTTGGGGGAGCCTCCGATGGATTGATGAGGCCAAGTGCTTCTAACCAAAGCGTTTATCTCGGCAAGTTCCAGGGACAGTTTACTTCTATCCTTTCGCCGGCTGGCTCCCAAATAACAAAGTTAGAGTGCTTGCGTACGGGTACATAAAGCGATACGCTAAAAGAAACATATGGAGGTTCATGATGCTATCAAGATTCGGAACCATATTTGGCAATAAGCGTCTTAGATGTGCTTAGTTGATGGAGCTGAATTTATTTTAGGAGCGAGCATTATGAACAAGCGCCTATCTTTACCTGTTGCATTACTACTGTTAGTGGCTGCCCTATCGCTGTTTACGCCCTCAATAGGGTTTGCGGATGATTTCCTGACTAATGACAATAGCGAATATCCAGTGAGTGTTTCATTTCAACTGAAAGATCGTGCGAGTCAGGAATATACCGTTATTTTGCCGGATGGAACTGAAGGCAAAATTGGAATTGAATATATTCCGACTATTGAGCCGTGTAACGCGTGGGATTCTTATTATCAAAACGCCTCTGGCACATGGAGGGTTTACTATAACTCGGTGATATTTCAGGAGTTCTACATTAAAATCGGCAATCATAAGATAACGAGTGCATGGGGTTCGAATTATTCTGTTCCCCTGGGAACGGCATCTGATTCCTTTACCTGGAATAGTACACGAGCGCTACAGCGCGTGAATGTGTCTATACCAGGCTTGTATACTGGAAATGTGTTCTTGGGCGCAGAAATGCAGGGAACGACTCTGCACACCTATGCATACTAGGGCGGTGGTTTTGTGCGCGGTCCCGAAATCGTCTTACTTGCGATACTAATTGCGCTTATCGTGCTCGGATTTAGGCTGGTACGTTGGATTGTGCGAAAAGCAAAGCGTTAATTAGCCTGGACAGATATCATTTTTAGTCGAAGAGCAAGCTGGATCTCTCAAATCTCTCATGTGACTATGTGCTGTATCTGGCTTGCTCTTCAATTATGGCTCGAAATGAGAACTAAGTCTTAAAGCCGCGTTTTTATGGCAGCGGCTTCGGCGAGCTTATCTGCTGCTGTGACATCGGATTGATTGAGGGCAGCGAGACTGCGGTAGAGCCATTCGTTGACCTGGGTGTTCTTGACGCCAGCGGTTTTGGTGAGGATGGCTATAGCGCTGATTTCGGCAAAGAGTTCGGCCTTTGCACCCGTGAGCTCGCCAAGCTCGATGTCGTGATGTGCGGTGACGCCGCGGTTTTCGCTTACGTGGTCGATGAAGCCGCGGACGGTTTCAACGTGCTCGGCGAGTGTGGCCTCATCGGCGCCGTCGGTGAGCGCGTTGAGGGCGCCCGTGACCACGAGGGCGGGATGTCCGCAGGGGACAAAGCCCTCGATGACATCCATAGCTTCGGTAATGGTTGAGCCCAGGCCTGCGAGGGCATTGACGAGTTGCTGCTTGGTATCCATAACGGTCCTTTCGAAGGGTCAATTGTGCTTGGCGAAAATATACGTGACGCGATCGGTAGCAAAAGTGCGAAGTGCAGCGCACATTGGGGTCTTCACAGCTCGTGCATAGAGCAGCTTTCTGCCTTTAGAACGTGGTAAGATAGCTATCCACGAGCGGGGTTCGCCCCGCGTGTTCCTTGAAAAGTCGACGGTTATCGGGTGTTTGCAGGCCCGATACCATCCAGACTTTCCCGACATTCGGGGGCGACTGGTTTCGACACGATAGCTCTGAGAGAGGAAGCAAGCCGAGGTCTCCTCGCCTCGTTAAACAGGGGTACCGTCAAATTGAATTGACAACAACTCTTCTTTTGAGCCTATGGCTCTCGCTGCTTAGTTTATAGCGGCGCGTCAACCCGGTGATTTCCCCGACACCGGCGCGACGTCATGTTAGGGGAATGCTCCTGCGCACGTAATCGGTATGGCGCGGGCTAAGACCGAACCGGTTGGGATGCCGCGAGCGTGTCGCTGCGCGCAAAGCGTCCGAGATTAAACCAGCGACTGAGCTTGGAGATGCCAATCAGGGGGCTTTCGTGGACCGGAGTTCGATTCTCCGCGCCTCCACCAATAGTTACAGGCAGGTAGATACTTATATCTACCTGCCTTTTTATTTCTTGTCCGTACCGCGGAGAATCGAACTCTATGCAGGGCGCGGGCGTAAAGAAAACGCGTGAGCGTTTTTAGCCCGCGGGCGAGGGCGCCGGCAGGCGCCCGAAGCCGGTGCGGATTTGCGAAGCAAATACGCGGATTCTCCGCGCAAAGTCCCAGCTAGATATAGATGCGATGCCGATCGGGCGTCTTGCCCCGGCCTCAACCCATCAGCGGATCCCCCAAACCGCGGAGAATCGAACTCTGCTCCAAAACCCGGGCGCTCTCCTCCGTAAAACTGGGTAGAAGAAAGCCAAAACGCAATCGCAGGAGGTCAATATGACTGCAGAAGATAGGGCAAAGAACGCCGGCAAAGTCGCGCTCGTTTTGGAGGGCGGCAGCTTCCGCGGGCAGTTTACTGCAGGCGTGCTTGACGTTCTCATGGAGGCCGGCGTCGAGATTCCGGCGGTATATGGCGTATCGGCCGGCGCCCTCAACGGCGTGAACTACAAGTCGCACCAGATCGGCCGTGCCAACCGCATCAACCTGGCTTTCTGCAACGACAACCGCTTCATGGGTGCCGCATCGTTTGCGTCCACGGGTTCTATTGTGGGCTACGACTTTATCTTCAACGATGTCCAGGACCGCCTGGATCCCTTTGACAACGAGACGTTTGATGCGAGCCCCATCGAGATGTACGCCGTCGCGACGGACATGCTCTTTGGAACCGCCGCGTACCTGCCGGTCAAAAGCGCCGTGCTCGACCTCGATGCCGTGCGCGCCTCGACGTCGCTGCCGCTGGTGACGCCGCCGGTCGAGATTGACGGGCACAAATACGTCGACGGTGGCGTAGCCGATTCGGTTCCCATCGAGCACGTGCTGGAGGAGGCGGGCTTCGATCGCGCGGTTGTCATTGTCACGCAGGACCGCTCGTACGAGAAAAAGCCCTACGAGTTTATGCCCGCCGCGCGCGCCCGCTATGCCGACTACCCCTACCTGCTCGAGGCTATCGAGACGCGCCACGAGCGCTATAACATCCAGCGCATGCATCTGTGGAAGTATGAGCGCGAGGGCCGCGCACTGGTCGTTGCTCCGCAAAAGCCGGTCGAGGTCGGCCACGTTGAGCACGATCCGGCAAAGCTCCTCGACCTGTATATTCAGGGCCGCCAGGAGGCAAAGCGCTTGCTGGGAGATATCGAGGCATTTGTCGAGCGCTAGTGTCGCGACGTCATGACCCATGGACGACATGTGCAGAAAGTCTGGTCAGAACCAAAATACCTGTTGACTCGGGCGGCGAGCGGGGTAATATGGACGGGTTACTTGCAGAGCCCCGTGAATCTCTGTAACAACACGTACTGTACATGGAGGAGTCTAAGTGATTTCGAAATCGACTCACTACGCCAAGCAGGGCGAGGTCCAGCGCAACTGGGTTCTCGTCGACGCCGATGGTGCTGTCCTGGGCCGTCTTGCCACCCAGATCGCAATGATTCTGCGCGGTAAGAACAAGCCCCAGTTCACGCCCAACAGCGACTGCGGCGACTTCGTTGTTGTCATCAACGCCGATAAGGTCCAGCTTACCGGTAACAAGGCCGACACGAAGACCTATTATCGCCACAGCGGCTACAACGGCGGCCTCAAGGCTGAGAGCTTCCGCCAGGCTATGGAGAAGCACCCGGAGAAGGTCATCGAGCGCGCCGTTCGCGGCATGCTGCCCAAGACCACCCTCGGCCGTGCCCAGATGACCAAGCTTAAGGTCTACGCTGGTGCCGAGCATCCGCACGCTGCCCAGAACCCCACGAAGATTGAGCTGGAGGCTTAAAGATGGCTGAGAACACCGTTGTCTACCAGGGTACCGGCCGTCGTAAGAACGCCGTCGCCCGCGTCCGTCTCGTCCCCGGCACCGGCAAGGTGACCATCAACAAGCGTGACGCCGAGCAGTATTTCGGCCGTCATCAGCTCGTTGAGAACGCCCTTGCTCCCTTCAAGGTGACCGACACCGCCGGTCAGTTCGACGTTATCGCTCTGTGCGATGGCGGCGGCATCTCCGGTCAGTCCGGCGCTCTGCGCCTGGGCATCGCTCGCGCTCTTCTGAATGCTGGCGACTACCGTGCTGACCTCAAGAAGGCCGGTTTCCTTACGCGCGATGCTCGCGTGGTCGAGCGCAAGAAGTACGGCCTCAAGAAGGCTCGCCGCGCTCCCCAGTTCTCCAAGCGCTAAGGTTTTATCTCCTTACGAGATACAATGTACAAGCGGGGCCTGCCGATTGCTCGGCGGGTCCCGCTTTTCTTTTTCGACTAGGGTGGGCGACTGCGTTTTGCCCACTTGGGAAGGAGCGATCCTATGCCCCAGAACATCTTCGGTACCGATGGCGTCCGCGGCGTCGCCAACGCCGACCTCTCGTGCGACCTCGCGTTTCGTCTTGGCCGTGCGGCGACCAAGTTCCTTGGTCCGGACATTTGCATCGGCCGTGACACGCGTCTTTCGGGCACCATGCTCGAGAGTGCTCTGACCGCCGGTATTATGGCCGAGGGCGGCCGCCCGCACTGCTGCGGCGTTATCCCTACGCCGGCCGTGGCGCTGCTCACCGTCCAAAACGAGCTCGACGGCGGCATCGTCATTTCTGCTTCGCACAATCCGCCGGAGTTCAACGGCATCAAGTTCTTTAGCCGCAAGGGCATGAAGCTTCCCGATGCTGTCGAGGAAGAGATCAGCGCTTGGGTCATGTCCGAGGAGGCCATGGCTGCCGATACGCTGCCGACCGGTGCCGGCGTGGGCCACATCATCAAGATGAAGGACGCCCGCAAGGCATATGTCGATCATGCCATCAGCACGCTCGACGGCCTTAAGCTCGATGGCCTGGTTGTTGCCGTCGACTGCGGCCACGGCGCTTCTTGTCAGACCACGCCCGCCGCGTTGCAGCGCCTGGGCGCTACGGTCCATGCCATCAACACCGATTACTGCGGTACCGACATTAACGTCGAGTGCGGCTCCACTCATCTTGAGCCCCTGCGTGAGCTCGTACTGCGTACCCACGCCGACATCGGCCTGGCCCACGATGGCGACGCCGATCGCGTGCTGTTCGTGGACAGCGAGGGCAACGAGATCGATGGCGACTACATCCTGGCCATCTGCGGTTCCGACCTGGCCGCTCGCGGCAAGCTCGCCAACTCCGAGATCGTCTCGACCGTTATGTGCAACCTAGGCTTCTCCATCGCCATGAAGGAGCAGGGCTTCGAGATGGTCCAGACCGCCGTGGGCGACCGCTATGTTCTCGAGCGTATGCTCGAGGACGGTGCCGTCATCGGCGGCGAGCAGTCCGGCCACATCATCTTCCTGGAGCACAACACCACCGGCGACGGCTTGGTGACGGCCCTGCAGCTTCTGGCCGTGCTCAAGCGCACCGGCCGCACCCTCACCGACCTTGCCGGCATCATGAAGAAGTACCCGCAGGTACTTGTCAACGTACATTCCGACAATAAGGCCGGCCTGGACGATTGTCAGCCCATTTGGGACGCCGTCGCTGCCGCCGAGAAGGAGCTCAACGGTCGCGGCCGCATTCTGGTACGTCCGAGTGGCACCGAGCCGCTGGTCCGTGTGATGGCCGAGGCCGAGACGCACGAGTTGACCCAGCGTGTGGTTGACGACATCGTCGAGGTTGTCAAGCGCGAACTTCCCTAATGGTCAAAAACGGGTGCCAAGTGGTAAACTGTTAAAGTTATTTTGATTGATTGGTATGTCCGAGGGGGAGCATGTTCACTAAAGTCCTGAGGTCTTTTGGTATGCGTGGTCGAGTCCTTACGCTGGATGCTCCCATCTCGGGCGACGTCATTCCGTTATCCGAGGTCAAAGACCAGACGTTTGCTACCGGCCTTTTGGGCCAGGGCGTGGCGATTCAGCCTACCGGCACGCGTGTGATTGCGCCGGCAGACGCCAAGGTCGAGGCCATTTTTCCCACGGGTCACGCCGTTGCGCTCAACACGGTCGATGGTCTAGACGTGCTCATCCATGTTGGTTTGGACACTGTCCAGCTTGAGGGTAAGCATTTTAGCGTGCATGCACAGGTGGGTGATGTCGTCCATAAGGGCGACGTGCTCATCGAGTTCGATCGCGAGGCAATTGCTGCCGAGGGTTACGATGTGACGGTTCCCATCTTGGTGTGCAACTCTGTTGAGTTCTCGAGCATCAAGGGCTCCGTTGGCGAGCATGTCGAGGAGATGGACCAGCTCATCGTTGCTCGCGAGCGCTAGTCGCTCCGCTTGGCC
>NZ_QRVG01000006.1:0-30932 GCF_003459245.1 Collinsella sp. AF23-2 | reverse complement strand
AGCCTACAATTCAATCACGTTTACGGAGGGCGCCCTTGAAAGAGGGCGCCCTCCGTGGCAAGATGGGATTGTCCGAAGCTAAACAGCTTTGGGTCACCGTGGACGGGCAGGGGCCTCGACGCGGTTAGACACGAGACACATATATTACGCGACCTCGCCCTGGTGGCCGCACACGTTGGTTGCGGCCGACGCGGGCCGCGGGCAAGTGCTTGTAAGGGGAGCCTTGCCTCTCTTGTACGAGAAAGGACGCGTAATGAAAATCATTAAAGCTAAAGACTACGAGGATATGAGCCGCAAGGCCGCTAATATCATCTCGGCCCAGGTTATCCTCAAGCCCGATTGCGTGCTGGGTCTTGCCACCGGCTCCACCCCGATTGGCGCTTACAAGCAGCTCGCCGCTTGGTACGAGAAGGGCGACGTCGACTTCGCCGAGGTCAGCACTTATAACCTGGACGAGTATCGTGGTCTTTCGCACGACGATCCCCAGAGCTATCACTACTTTATGCGCGAGAACTTCTTCGATCACATCAATATCGATCTGAACAACACGCACGTGCCCGATGGCTCCAACCCCGATGCCGCTGCTGCCTGCTCCGAGTACGACAAGATCGTCGCTGCCGCCGGTTACCCGGATCTGCAGCTGCTCGGCATTGGTAATAACGGTCATATTGGCTTCAACGAGCCCGATGACCACTTCTCCAAGGGTACGCACTGCGTCGACCTGACCGAGAGCACCATTCAGGCTAACAGCCGCCTGTTCGACAGCATCGATGATGTGCCCCGTCAGGCTTACACCATGGGCACCCAGACCATCATGTATGCCCGCATGATCCTGGTTGTCGCCAACGGCGAGGCCAAGGCTCAGGCCGTGCACGATATGTGCTATGGTCCAGTTACGCCCAAGTGCCCGGCTTCGATCCTGCAACTGCACACCAACTGCGTCGTCGTTGCTGACGAGGCCGCTCTTTCGCTCTGCGAGTAACGCGACCAAGCGATCTTGCATAGCTTTCCAAAAGGCCCTCGCTTTGCGGGGGCCTTTTTAGTGGACATACGCCGTGGCGTATACATGACGGAAACCTTGCCGCGTGCTTGACTGAAGGGTTTTAAATTTTTGTGATTCATTCTATAGCAGATTCTATGCACATTTGCCACCATAGAGTCGCAGGCGGTAGCGAGGAGTAGGCGAGTTGCGCAACTCAAATAAAAATAGCCGACTGCGCTACACTGCAAATGGGATGGGACATGCTGGCAAGCGCATTGACCTGCGCAAAGACCTATTGGTCGGGGGATAAGTTACCATCGGGCCTCGCTGTACAAAAACTTGCCAAACACGTACCGGCAGACAATTAAAAACTCTAAGTCGCGCTATTCACGGGGCGGCTCATATGGTCCTGCAGCTACGGTGTCCATATGGTCGAGTTGAGGAGCAAGCATGGTAAACGATTTGGGCAATACGGACGACCTCGAGTTGATGCCGACGGGCGGCGGCTATATGGTGCGGCGCGATCGCTTGATGAACGAGCTCATCGTTAAAGGGCGCAAGGCGGGAATTGTTTTGCTCTACGCGCCCGATGGGTTTGGTAAGACGTCGGTGTTGCTGCAATACGTGCAGGAGGTTAAATCGGACCCCACGCGAGGGCCGGTTCGGATTATCGAGGCCGACCGCGCGATTGGACGCGAGCTCTTTATGCAGCTCGAGGTTGTCGCCGATGAGCTTAAGGACAAACCTCATTCGCTCGTTGCGATCGACAACGTGCCCAATCTCGAGCAGCACGAAACCGAGGACCTCATCGATCGAATCCGCAGCTTACGTGCTACGGGGACGGGGGTCTTTATTGCCTGCCGCCCCTCCAACCGATTGCTTATCCACGGGCTGGGCGATTCTGTAAAAGTCAATGCGCAGATGCTCAAGGTGCACGCCTATGAGTATTCGTCATGGGCCACGGCGTTCTCAATCAGCACATCGCTTGATTTCTATCGGCTCACACAGGGCGTACCCGAGCTGGTATCTGCCTTGCAGACGGGAATGTATGGACAGGGCGATGTTGCCGGGTTGCTCGAGAACGAAATCGTCAACGTGTACGGTGCGGCGCTGGCCGATCTCGCATCGCTCGAGAACAACCTGTTGTTTACCGTTGCCTGTTTGATGGTACTGATGGGCGAGGGCCGCATTGCGGAGCTAGAGGCGTGCGGCGTGAGGCTTTCGATGGTCGACCAGTCCATCTTTGTGCGCGATTATCCGATTTTTGGCGTGGATCCGTCTGATCGCACCTTTAGGTGTTTGGGCGCTAAGGACAACGCGCGCCTGAGGCTGCGAAAGCTTGTTGCCGAGATCCGTCCCGAACTTGTATCGCGGGCTGCTCGCATTTTGATCAAGGCGGGCCGATGCGATTTGGCTATGGACCTGGCCGACGCGTTCTTGGACCGCCATGTGGTATTGGAACTTGCCGGGCAGTATGGGGCCGATCTTGCCCTGACCGGGCACGGAGGGGACATTTGCCGTGCGGCGTCGGCGATGATCAATGCGGAAAAGCAGGAGCAAGAGCCGGCACCCGCCGAGGCACTCGGCGTGTATCTGGCGGCTGTCAGCGTGTGCAATACAAAGCTAGCAAGGTATATGGCGTCCGTTATCGAACGTGCGGGTGACCAGGCGGCGCACGAGATCGATCCCGCTACCTGGAAAATAGCCCAGGCGCTCACCATCGCCTTTTATGGCGACAATGATCTGGGGCTTCCCGCCAACCCTGTTGTGCAAGAACAGACATCCTGCGAGGTGCTCGACATGCTGTCCGCGCATATCGAGGTCAAGCGCCACCTAACCGAGCGAGCGGAAGACGGCAATGTTCTCGCGAAGCTCAAGGCGTGCAAAGCTTATGATTGCGAGCTCGACATCGCGGGGATTCTCATACAGGCCGACCATATGCTGGTGGAGCTGTTCGACGGCTCGTTTGCTAAACCCGACGAGCGCGATGACAAGATGGCGCAGATACTCGAGGCGCTCGATATCCGCGGGCTTAAGGCGCCATCCATTTGGCTGCGTATGGTGCTCGCGGCGCGGCGCCTGCTCGCGGGCTTGCCCGTGACCGACGATGTGGCGTTTGGCGAGCTCGACCGCTTTGCGGTGCGTGTTCGTGACAATCAAATTCAGCTGTTTGGGTTATTGCTGGAGGGTTGGCAATCGCTGGCGGAGGGGCGGCCGGTCAACGCGAAGTTTCGCGCGGTTCAGGTACTCAAGCTCGCCGACGAATCGATTGCGTACATGCGCGAAAACGCGTTGCTGCTGGAGCGCGTGGCGTACCTGCGCAATACGTCGCTGGTATCGGTTCGCGAAGAGGCGGAGCTGCTCGACATTAGCAAGACGCAGGTCGGTGGCTCAGAAGCCTGGATCGTGGCGCTGCACCTGGCCGCTGCGGGCCGCGATAGCGATCTTGCCGCCTGGATGTCTATGAATCGCTCGGGGATTTTAGACCCATCGTATCGGCTATTTGCGCGTCTTGCGATGCACTGTCTGGGCGAGCCTGCCGTCAGGATTCGCAAGAAGCTTCCGGTGCGTGAGCTGTCGCGGTATTCACTACGCGATGATTTTGAGGGCGAAAGCGAGCACCTGTTCCAGGCGGGCGAGGTTGAGGCTGTCGATACGATCGGCCATATTGAGATGCGCATGTTTGGCACATTTCGCGCCGAGCGCGACGGCTTTCCCATCACGGATAAGATGTGGCGTCGCAAAAAGGCGGCAACACTTGCCGAGCGGCTCGCGTTGGGCATGGATGCCATGGTCGACCGCGAGACAATCGCCATGGAGTTGTGGCCCCATGCCGAGTTTAGCGCCGCGCGCAACAATCTGTATTCGACGGTATCGCGCTTGCGCTCGGCTTTGGGTCCAACGCCGGATGGCAAGTCGTGCGTGCTCATCCAAAACGAGTGCATAGGGCTCAACGGCGACTACGTTAAGACCGATGTAAGGCTCTTTGACCAGCTGAGCCGCGAGATCCTGGGAAACCGTATGGGCGCGAGAGGCCCTCACCTGGTTGAGCTTTGTCTTAAGGTTGAGCAGCTCTACGCGGGGCCGCTGTATGTTCCCACCGGTTGCAATCCCACGTTTTTTACGCGCATGCGCCACATTATGCAATCCAAGTACATCGACTGCATGATTAGGGGAGCGAATGCCGCTCTCGAGGAAAATGACCTGCAATCGGCAATTTGGCTCGTTGAATCGGGGCTTCGCCAAGAGACTGCGCGCGAGGACATGGTTCGCTGTGCCATGCGCGTTTACGGTGCGGCGGGACGACGCCGCGATGTTGTCGAGCTATACAGCGGCCACATGCACCACCTGCGAGAGCAGGTTCAAGGCGTGCCCGAGCCCGAGACAAGGCGCCTGTATGAGCGCCTGGTCGAAGGCAGGCTCAGGCGCGTGCTTGTCGAGCGATAAAAAACGGGCGCCCGAATCACTCGGACGCCCGCAGGCTACTCGGTATGGCCAGTCGGTTTTAGACGAGCTTGATCTTCTCGATATCCTTGCGCGAGGACTCGCGATACAGCGAGAACTTGCGGCCGATAACCTGAACGACGTCGGCGTGGCAGCGCTCGGCGAGCTCCTCGGCGGCCTCGCGGGCAGAAAGGCTGGAGCCGTCCAGCACGGAGCACTTAACGAGCTCGTGCTTCTCCAGGTAGGCGACCGTCTGCTCGACGGTGCCCTCGTTGACAT
The DNA here is from genome assembly GCF_003459245.1 of Collinsella sp. AF23-2. GTDB lineage: Bacteria > Actinomycetota > Coriobacteriia > Coriobacteriales > Coriobacteriaceae > Collinsella. The sequence continues at coordinate 26,227 of NZ_QRVG01000006.1, read as the reverse complement.
CGGACTTACCGATGATGATGGCGGGGTTGAGGTGATGGGCCATGCTGCGAAGCTGCTTGACCTGGGCTCCTGTCAGTGCCATGGGTTCTCGCTTTCTATGTATGGGGCGCCCCGCAATGGGGCCTTAATCTACGTGAGCTGTCCCACGATAGCGCAGGAACGGCGTGGTGTGGAGCGCGTTTACCCAGTTCGCAAAGAATGCGGATGCCGGGCGGGAAGACGATGCAAGCTTTAGATGGGCTACGGGCGGGGTACGGAGACCGGTTCCCAGGCGATAAACGCCCATCGGACTTTGCGGATGTGGTCGAGCATGTAACGTCCCTGCGGTACGCCCTTGGATCCCGGCTCGCCGGCATGGGGGTTCTCGATCATATGGTGGGCGATATAGTCGCGCAGGCGGTCAATCTTATCCTCGTTGCCATGCTCGAGCATGCGAGAAAAGTCCGCCACGCCCGCCTCAAGACTATCGAAGGTGTCGCGGCGGGGCGATTCAAAATACGTGACCTGCGGCAGTGCGCCCATCTGAATAAGGATGTTAAAGGCATATACAAATCCGTTGCTGCGGGTAACCGAGGCGCCGATGGCGTTCATCAGGTGCGGGTCATAGCGCGGGCTGGAGTTGGCGACCATCGTGACAGCACAACGCCGACGAGCCGTGCGGTCAAGCTTGACAAGTGCCCCCTTCAGGTCGTTCGTAGTAACCGAGCGACTCGCAAAGGCAACATCTACAGCCTTGGTAACCGGCCCAACCAGATCCCAATCGTCATCCCAAGCAAGCTCAAGCGGTGTAATAAGATCCTCGAGCCCGTAATACTCAATACCGGCATCAAGGGTGCCCAACATAGCGGGGGAGAAGTCGGCTGCAATCACAGGATGCCCAGCCTGAGCAAGCGGAATAGCAATCGACCCAGCCCCACACCCCATATCGAGCACCGACTCACCAGGCTCAAGCGCCAGCAGTTTTATAAAATCCCGAGCATACGGGGCAGTCTCCAATGGCCGAAAATGCCGAGCCCGCTTATCCCACTCAAAAGGATCATCAGCCCGATGCCGACCAGCTTGCAAGCGCATCCATTCGTCATTCCAATCCGCAGAAAGTAGCTCAGATTGAATTACACCATCAGCCACGGGCCATCCCCCTCACAACAAAAAAGCGGCCCCTCCCAAAAGAAGAGCCGCAACCAGCATATATCAGAAAAAGAACCGTTCCAATGCCAAACCGCCGTACCAGCCAAGTGGTGCAGGAGCGAAGCAACTGCAACCGGGACAGAACCCAACTGAGGTCCCGTTGTGCGGGAGCCCCGGGGAGGGCAAATATATAAGGTCGATCGCGAGTTCCGCACGAGCCGGAGAGCACTTAATGTGCTCTCCGTGCGAGTCAGGACTGTCCGAGCAGGCGACCTTATATATTTGCCCTCCCCGGGGCTCCTCGCCAGTCCCCCTCAGCTAGTTCTTGAGCGAGTTCAGCGGCGCCGGGAAGCGTCCGCCACGGTGGGCGAGCACGGTGCCGGCGTTGGGGTTCACCGGCATGATGGGCGCACGGCCGAACAGACCGCCGTACTCAACGCAGTCGCCCACGCCCTTGCCGATAGCGGGAATCACGCGGACGGCCGTGGTCTTGTTGTTGATGACGCCGATGGCCATCTCATCGGCGATGATGCCGGCGATGGTCTCGACCGGGGTGTCGCCGGGGATGGCGATCATGTCCAGGCCAACGGAGCACACGCAGGTCATGGCCTCGAGCTTCTCGAGCGAAAGCGCGCCGGCTTCGACGGCGGCGATCATGCCGGCGTCCTCTGACACGGGGATAAAAGCACCCGAGAGACCGCCCACGCTGGAGCTGGCCATGACGCCGCCCTTCTTGACGGCATCGTTGAGCATGGCGAGCGCGCAGGTCGTGCCGGGACCACCGCAGGTGCCCACGCCGATGATCTCGAGGATGCGAGCGACGGAGTCGCCGATGGCGGGCGTGGGAGCCAGCGACAGGTCGACAATGCCCTTCTCGACACCCAGGCGATGGGCGGCCTCGCGGCTCATGAGCTCGCCGGCACGGGTGATCTTAAAGGCGGTCTGCTTAATCTTCTCGGCGACTTCCATCATCGATGCAGAGTCGGGCAGCGTCTCCAGGGCTGCGGCCATAACGCCGGGGCCCGAGACGCCTACGTTGATGACGGCGTCGGCCTCGCCACCGCCGTGGACGGCGCCCGCCATAAACGGGGAGTCCTCGACCATGTTGGCAAAGCAGACAAACTTGGAAGCGCCGACGGAATCCTGGTCGGCCGTGAGTTTAGCGGCATCGATGATGGTCTGGGCGGCCATAAGCACGGCGTCCATATTGATGCCGGCGCGCAGGCTGGCGACGTTGACGCTGGAGCAGACGCGGCTCGTGGTGGCGAGCGCCTGGGGGATGGACTGGATGACGCGGCGGTCGGCGTCGCCGATGCCCTTCTGGACGAGTGCGGAGAAGCCGCCCAGGTAATCGATGCCGAGCGTCTCGGCCGCGCGGTCGAGGGCATGCGCGATGGGGGTGAGGTCCTCATCCTTGCAGCACGCGGCGATCTGCGCCACCGGGGTGACGGAAACGCGCTTGTTGACGATGGGGATACCGTACTCGCGCTCGAGGTTCTCGGCGGTCTCGACCAGATGCTCAGCCGTGTGCGTCACGTGGTCGTAGATCTTCGTGCACATGCGGTCGAGGTTCTCGTCACCGCAACCCATGAGCGAAACACCCATGGTGATGGTCCTGATGTCGAGGTTCTGTTCCTCAACCATGCCGCGGGTTTCCGCGATTTCTGCGGGCGTGATCGCCATCCTTGCGCTCCTATCTGCCAAAACGAGCATAGTCTTATCTATTCTAACGTGCCGCCCGTGCCAAGTGGCGCGTGCGGCACGTTTTGGTGCTCGGTTGTTTCCGTTGTGTTACTTCCCAAAGACCTCTTCGGCGATACGAGCGCTCTCGGCGGCGTCCTTGGCGTAGTAGTCCGCACCGATCTGCTTGGCGTATTCGGGGGTGAGTACGGCGCCGCCCACGATGATCTTGACGCCCGGAACCTCGGCATGGAGCAACTTGATGGTCTCTTCCATGGCGACGACGGTGGTAGTCATAAGCGCCGAGAGGCCAACGAGCTTGATGTCGCGCTCCTGTACAGTCTTGAGCACCTCTTGCGGGTCGACGTCGCGGCCTAGGTCAAAGACGGTATAGCCGTAGTTATCGAGCAGCATCTTGACGATGTTCTTACCGATGTCGTGGATGTCGCCCTTGACGGTGGCCACGCAGATTTTGCCCTTGTCGGCAATCTCGCCGGCGGGCATCAGGCGCTTGATGGTGTCGAAGCCCACGCGCGCGGCCTCGGCCGAGGCCATGAGCTGCGGCAAGAAGAACTTACCCTGGTCAAAGAGGACGCCAACCTCGTCGAGGGCGGGGATAAAGTGATTGTTGATGAGGTCCATGGCGTCGTGGTCTGCCAGCAGGCGCTCGGTCTCGGCAGCGATCTCGCCTTTGCGGCCCGAGACGACCATGCGACGAATCGGGTCGTCGTTGCCGTCGGTGCCGGCGGTGCCAGCAGCGGGCACGGTGTCGGTCGATGCGGCCTGAGCTGCTGCCGGGTTTGCGGCAATCTTGTACGGATCGGTCCAGCCGGCGTAGCGCTCGATGTATCCGGTCGAGCCCTCGTCCTCAACGCTCAGGACGCGATAGCTGTAGACGGTATCCATAAAGCGCTTGGAGCCCGGGTTCATGATGGGGGCGTCCAGGCCCGCGCCAAAAGCGGCAGCCAAAAAGACTGAGCCCAGCAGCGGGCGGGCAGGCAGGCCAAAGCTGATGTTCGATACGCCGAGCGCGCATTTGACGCCCAGACGCTCCTTGCACAGGGACATGGCGCGTAGGATCTGCTCGGCCTGGCGTTGATTGGTCGAGGCGGTCATGACCAGGCAGTCGATGAGGATACGGTCCGGGCCGATGCCGTAGCGGGCGGCCTCGGCCACGATGCGTTCGGCGATGGCAAAGCGGGCCTCGGCGGTATCGGGGATGCCGCCTTCGTCGAGCGTAAGGCCGACAACGTTGGTGCCGTAGTGGGCGACCAGCGGAAAGATCTCATCCATGATCTTTTGCTTGCCATTGACCGAGTTGATGATGGGCTTGCCAGCGTAGCGGCGCACGGCGGCCTCGACGGCTGCGGGGTCGGTGGAGTCAATCTGCAACGGCAACAGCGTGGAGCCCTGGAGCTGTTCGGTCGCCTGTTGGATGATCTTGACCTCGTCGATCTCGGGCAGGCCCACGTTGACGTCCAGGATGTCGGCGCCCTGTTCCTGCTGGCTGATGCCCTGGCTCACGACGTAGTCCAGGTCGCCGTCGCGCAGGGCCTGCTGCAGGCGCTTTTTGCCGGTGGGGTTGATGCGCTCGCCGATGACGGCAATCTTATGGCCGTCGCAGGGAAGGTCCACGACCGTCTGGGCGCTCGTGACCGACATACTGGGCTTGCGATGGCGTGGGCTGGGCGTGTGGTTGTCAATAAGCGTGCGTAGGGCCGCCATGTGCGCCGGCGTGGTGCCGCAGCAGCCGCCCACGACGCTTACGCCGTCCTCAATCATACCGGCGACGGCCACGGCGTACTCGGGCGCCTGGATATCAAAGACGGTGTTGCCGTCGTCGTCCACGTGGGGCAGTCCTGCGTTGGCCTGCACCATAACGGGCTTGTCCGTAACGGTGAGCATGCGAGCGGCGAGTCCTCGGAGCTCGGCCGGTCCCTGGCTGCAGTTGATGCCCAAAACGTCGGCGCCGATGGCATCGAGCGTGATGGCGGCAACCTCGGGACTCGTGCCCAGGAAGGTGCGACCGTCTTCCTCAAAGGTCATGGTGGCAAAGACGGGCAGATCGGAGTTCTCGCGGCAGGCGAGGACGGCCGCCTTGATCTCGGCCAGGTCGGTCATGGTTTCGATAATAAAGAGGTCCACGCCCGCATTGACGCCGGCGCGCACTTCCTCGGCAAAGAGGTCATAGGCCTCGTCGAAGCTGAGGGTGCCCAGGGGGCGAAGCAGCGCACCGATGGGGCCGATGTCGCCGGCGACGTAATGGGCACCGGCCGCGCGGGCACAGGCGGCAGCGGCGGCAAAGACATCTGCCACGGTAGCGGCGCCATCGAGCTTGTGGGCGTTGGCGCCAAAGGTGTTGGCGGTGATCACGTCGCAGCCGGCCTCGACGTACTGTCGCTGAATGTCGGTAATGACCTGGGGCTCCTCAAAGTTGAGCAGCTCGGGCAGAGCGCCGGCCTTCATGCCGGCCGCCTGCAGCATGGTGCCCATGCCGCCGTCGAACAGCAGGTGTCCCGTGCCCTCGATGGCGGCGCGCAGGCGATCGTCCTTAACGCGAAGGTCGTCGATCGTGCGCGTCTTGTATGCAGCGCCATTGCGGCGTGCGGCATCAACGGGCGCCGCCAGCGCGGCGCCGTCCAGATCGTGAGTGATAAGCGGAGTAAACATCGATGAGCTCCTAATGGCTGGAATAGCAGGTGGTGTGGGCGGCGCGGAAGCGACAGTGCTCGCGCATGCGGCAGATATTGCAGGTGGGGCGGCTCTGGGCGTCGTGGACCTCGCCGTCGAACAGACCGATCACCGCGGTCACGCTCTTGGTGGGCATGAGCAGGCTGGTGGGTGTGACGGTAAGCCCGATGAGTCGCGTGGCGTTGAGTGCAGCCACGATTGAGCGCTGGGCCGTAAGCGGACAGTCGCCGTAGCCGGGACTGAAGCGCCAGTTACCGGCGAGTCCGTGTGCGGCGGCCGCAGCCTTGACCTGCTGGTCCATCTGCTCGACGGCGGCTTCTACATAGGCGGAGCATGCGGCGTCGAGCACGGCTCCCTCCAGGGGCTGCTGGGCTCCTGTGGTGCGCAGACGACGCTCTGCGTCCATGCCGAGTGTGCATGCCATGAGCGCGGCAAAGCGGGCGTCTTTGAGATGGCGATAGATATCGCGACCACGCAGCTCAACGTTGGTGCCGACCAAGCGAATGCAAGGCTCTCCCTGCTCGTCCACGCCCATGGCATCGATGGCAAATGCGCGGCGCACGCCACGGGGCTCAATGTCCAGTTCCAGACGCTCAACGACAAGCTCAATACGCTGCGACAGCTCGGGCTCAATCTGCTGACCGCCGTAGCCCAGATAGCGCAACATTTCGGCACGGTCGACGCGGGGATGGTGGGCATCATCGATACGGTAGAGCGCCGGCGACGCAAGGTCAGCCGGCACTTCGACAGCGGTTGTATCGATGTGCGGTTTTTCCATTACCCCAGGCGCTCCATAATGGTCGCGGCGATTGCAGGACGATTCATAGTGTACAGGTGCAGACCGTCGGCGCCGTGCTCCTTGAGGTCGCAAAGCTGACGGGCGGCATAATCTACACCGGCTGCCTGCAGGCTCTCGGGGTCGTTCTCGTACTTGGCGAGAATCTTGATGACGGGGGAGGGCAGTGACGCGCCGCACATAAAGACCATGCGGCTGATCTGCGACTTGCCCATAAACGGCATGATACCTGCGGTAATGGGCACGGTGATGCCGGCCTTGTCGGCAAGCTCGCGAAAACGATAGAAGCACTCGTTATCAAAGAAGAGCTGCGTCACAAAGAAGCTCGCGCCGGCGTCCTGTTTTTGCTTGAGGTGTTCGACCGAGAGGTTGAGATCCTCGCAGGCAATGTGGCCCTCGGGGTAGGCTGCGGCACCCACGCAAAAGCCGGCGTCGACGAGCTCGGGGATGAGGTCGCGGGCGTAGGCGTAGTCGGAGGCGGGCTTGTCGTCCTCGGTCGCGCCGGCAGGGAGATCGCCACGCAGGGCCAGGATGTTTTCCACGCCGGCGGTGCGGTACTCATCGATCTTGGCGGCGATATCGGCGTGGGTACGGCCCACACAGGTGAGGTGCGCCACCGAGGGCGTATCGAATTCGCTCGTAATCATATGCGCGATGGGGGCGGTGGTGGCGCCGTTGCCCGAGCCGCCAGCCGAGCAGGTGACCGAGACAAAGCTCGGCGAAAGCTTGCACAGATTGCCTGCCACTTCGTGAGCCGTGTCGAGGGTAAGCTCGCCCTTGGGCGGGAACATCTCAAACGAAACGGGTGCAGTGCCCTGGGATGCTGCCTGCTTAAAAACCTCGTCGACGCGCATATCGTGCTCCTCTAGATACGTAATAGTGTGATGTGTTGTAAGGATTCTACAGCACCACTGTGCCACGGTGGAGTTTCACTCACTATTTGGGGGATACCAATCAAAGATGCCTTGCTATCGGCATTTCCTATAGCAGAGCGGCTCATTTTGACACGGGCTATAAAGACTGGTATCTGATGCGAAATACCAGTTAATTGAGCCCCATCCCAAATTGACTACCCTTAAACCATGGGGAGAGGTCTGCAATTTATACAGTTGATTGGCTGTTGAGGGCGGCAACGCCGCCGCGATGCGGTAACCTCATTGATTGGTTTCGTGACAGCAACATAACGGTAATGTTGCGGAAACACGACGAGCCTAATCTATGGCTCGTTCGTTAGTAATCAACACCGCTTCTCACGCGGTGCCGATACGAAGGGAGTTCCGTATGGCCGAACTTACTGACCGCTTCGGGACCATGGTGTTCTCTGAGGAAGTCATGAAGGACTACCTCCCCAAGGACATTTGGAAGCGCCTTGCTGCAACCCTCGAGGACGGTGAACCCCTCGACCTGGATGTGGCCAACGCCGTCGCTCACGCCATGAAGGTATGGGCCATCTCCAAGGGCGCCACGCACTACGCGCACTGGTTCCAGCCGCTTTCGGGCATCACTTCCGAGAAGCACGACAGCTTCCTCGAGCCTAACCACGACGGCACCGCCATCACCAAGTTTACGGGCAAGAACCTCATCCAGGGCGAGCCGGACGCCTCCAGCTTCCCCAACGGCGGCCTTCGCGCCACCTTCGAGGCCCGTGGCTACACCGCCTGGGATCCCACTAGCCCTGCCTTTATCAAGGACGATGTCCTGTGCATCCCCACGGCTTTCTGCTCCTACACGGGTGAGGCCCTGGACAAGAAGACCCCGCTGCTGCGCTCCATGACCGCGCTCTCGCGTGAGTCCAAGCGCGTTTTGGCGCTGTTCGGCAAGACGCCAAAGAAGGTCGTTCCTTCCGTGGGCGACGAGCAGGAGTACTTCCTGATCAAGAAGGACGCCTACCGCAAGCGCAAGGACCTGGTCATCACCGGCCGCACGCTCTTTGGCGCCGCTCCCTGCAAGGGCCAGGAGCTCGAGGAACACTACTTTGGCGCAATCCGTCCCACCGTCTCGGCCTATATGAAGGATCTGGACGACGAGCTGTGGGCGCTCGGCATTCCCGCCAAGACCAAGCACAACGAGGTTGCTCCCTGCCAGCATGAGCTCGCACCGGTCTATGGCGAGGTCAACGAGGCCATCGACCAGAATCTGGTCATGATGGAGAAGATGAAGCTCATCGCCTCCCGCCACGACTTGGTCTGCCTGCTGCACGAGAAGCCCTTCGAGGGCATCAACGGTTCGGGCAAGCACAACAACTGGTCGCTCGGCACCGAGTCCGAGAATCTGCTCGATCCGGGTGACACCCCGCTCGACAACCTGCAGTTCATCGTCTTCCTCACCGCGGTGATCGAGGCCGTCGATAACTATCAGGAGCTCCTGCGTGCCTCTGTTGCCTCGGCCGGCAATGACCATCGTCTGGGCGCCAACGAGGCTCCTCCGGCGATTATGTCCATCTTCCTGGGTGACCAGCTTACCGAGGTTGTCGAGAAGATCATCGATGGCAAGGCTTCCGTCCGTGCCACGCGCGGCGTGCTCGACCTGGGCGCCGATACCCTGCCCAAGCTGATGCAGGACAACACCGATCGCAACCGCACCTCCCCGTTTGCCTTCACCGGCAACAAGTTCGAGTTCCGTGCCTGCGGCTCCGAGCAGAACGTCTCCGACTCCAACCTGGTGCTCGATGCCGCCGTGGCCAAGTCGCTCAAGTCCTTCGCCGACGCGCTTGAGGGCACGCCCGAGGATAAGTTCCAGGACGCCGCGCTCGAGTACTGCAAGAAGGTCCTGACCGATCACCAGCGCATCCTGTTCTCTGGCGACGGCTACTCCGATGAGTGGCCCGTTGAGGCCGAGAAGCGCGGCCTTGCCAACAACAAGACCACGGCCGATGCCCTGCCCGCCTTTGTTTCCGATAAGGCCATTGCGCTCTTTGAGGAGACGGGTGTCCTGACCAAGGCCGAGGCTCAGTGCCGCTACGACTGCAAGCTCGAGAAGTACAACAAGCTCATGAACATCGAGGCCACCACGATGGTTCGCGAGGCACGCCGTACCTATCGCCCGGTCATTACCGCCTATGCCACCAAGGTCGCTAAGGGCCTTGAGGCTATCCGTGCCGCCGGCGCCGAGGCCGCCATGCAGTGTGAGCAGAACACGCTCAATAAGCTCTGCAACGGCATCACTACCATCAACGACTCCATCAAGGCGCTCGACGCCGTGCATCAGAAGGCCGAGGCCCTCGATGGCCAGGAGCAGGCCAACGTGTACGCGCACGAGGTCGTTCCCGCTATGGATGCGCTGCGTGCCGCCGTGGACGCTATGGAGGAGATCGTGGCCGCCGACTACTGGCCGGTCCCGACCTACGACGACATCCTGTTCTACGTGTAACAGACACGTTTGATTTTGCGCGCGAAGGGGGTCTCGCCTGTGCGAGGCCCCCTTTTTGCTGCTCAGATCTATTATGGACGTGCTGCCGGGCAAGCGTTTCGTGCGAGGCATCTCAAAAGATGTAACCTGTTTTGGCGCACATTTGGCGCACATGTGCCGAAACGAAAACAGGCCAAGATGAAAAACGAACCCGCGCGACTTAACATCGCGCGGGTTCGAACAAAATGCAAATGGTGCCCCCAGCGGGATTCGAACCCGCGATATCCACCTTGAAAGGGTGGCGTCCTTGGCCGCTAGACGATGGGGACAGCGGGAAAGAGTATAGCAGACTTTTTTGCCGGCGCGTATATCGTTGGCAAACTGGAAAACCACCACATAGGAGCTGGCTCTCTATTCCGATTTTCAAACATCTCAATCTGTAACATCTGGGCTGATAAATCGGCTCTATGTGTTACAGATCGAGACAAAAGGCAGGCGTCGGGACGAACATCTCATTCTGTAACAGTAAGACGACTTTTAACGGTCTAGATGTTACAGATTGAGACAAACCGCTGGGACGGGTCAAAACCACCACAAAGGTGCCTGTCCCCTTTGTGGTGGTGGAGTGCTAGGGGAGGAGCTTCATCGCGGCGTCGTGGGCGGCGTGCTCGTAGGTGTCGTCGAGGGGTTTGAGCGGCAGCAGGGCGGCGGCCTGTGCGTCGCCACGGCGCTCGAGGGCGTGGGCGATGAGCCAGTCGGCGAGCTCGGGGTTCTTGGGCAGTGCCGGTCCGTGTAGGTACGTGCCGATGACACCCTTGTAGATGAGACCCTCAAAGCCATCGTCGCCGTTGTTGCCGGTGCCCGTGACGACGGACGTTCCAAGCGGCGTGGCATCGGCGTCCAAAAGCGTGCGGCCGCCGTGGTTCTCGAAGCCAACAAAGGGCTCGGGCGCCAGGTCGGTCTTGACGGCGACGTTGCCGATCAGGCGGTCGGAGCCGCGCACAGTCTCGGCGGCAATGACGCCCAGGCCCTCGATGCGATTTTCGCCCATATAGTACGAACGGCCGAGCAGCTGATAGCTGCCGCAGATGGCGAGCAGCGAACCGCCGTCCTCAACATAGGCTTCGACCTTGTCTTTTTGGGCGAGCAGCTCGTGTGCCACGGCTAGCTGGTCGCGATCGGATCCGCCGCCCATCATGACGATATCGGCATCATGCAGATCGAGCACCTCGCCCATGCGGACCTCATCCACGCGAACGGGGATGCCGCGCCAGGCGCAGCGGCGCTCGAGGGCGATGACGTTGCCGCCGTCGCCATAGAGGTTGAGGGCATCGGGATACAGGTAGACGATGCGCAGCGGATGCGAGAGCTCGACTGGCGCGACGCCAACGAGGACGGCACTGCCATTGGTGCACTTTGCAGCGTGGGCGGCAACCGTAGCCGCATCGGTGTCTTTAAGTCCGTCGAGCTCCTTGACCAGCGGTGGAAAGGCCGTGTAGTTGGCGACGGCGTAGAAAGTGTCGCCGGCAGCCTCGTCTGCCACGGCACCAATCGCCTGCTCGACGCTCGAGATGATCGTGGCATCGATGCCGGCGTACTTGAGGCGCACCTGCATATCGTGCGCGCGTGTGCCGCCGGCAAAGGCGACAAGCCCCGTTGTGTCGGCGATGCGCTCAAAGTCGACGTCGTAGATCCACGATACATCGTGGCCGTCGGCATCGTTGTCGTTGAGGAAGAAAGCGCAGAGTCTGCCGCCGGCCGTCTTGATGGACTGGATTTGTCGATCGAAGCCTACGGGATTCTTGGCCAGGTTGGCCTCGACGGTGCGGCCGGCGATATCCCAGCGCCCCATACGACCACCGGCGGGCACATAGGCATCGAGCGTAGGCTGCAGAAGCGCCGCGTCCACGCCCAATTCGTGCGCGGTAAAGAAGGCGGCGGCAACGTTATAGACCATGTACAGGCCGTTGTAGCGCGTGGCGATGTGTACGGCAGCCGCGTCGGGCGCAGATCCAAAGACCAGGTCAAAGCCGTAGCCGTCGCAGCCGAGCTCCACGCCCGTCACGCGACGGACAAGCCCAGGGCGGGCCCAGCCGCACGAGGGGCAATGATAGGCGCCAAGTTGCCCGTACTGCACATAGTCGTACTCCAACGGTGCGTTGCACTGTGAGCAAAAACGTGAGTCGCTAATGCGGTCGGACTCGGTGTTGGTGGCGCCGTCGATGCCAAAGGCGATGCTTGCATTGGGAACGCGCGCGGCGATCGCGGCACACAGCGGGTCGTCGGCGTTGTAGATGAGCGTTGTTGCCGGAGAGAGCTCCAACGCATGGGCGATGACGTCTTGGGTATGGTCGATCTCGCCGTAGCGGTCTAGCTGGTCGCGGAACAGGTTGAGCAGCACAAAGTACGTCGGCTTGAGCTTGGGCAGAACGCGTACGGTGTAAAGCTCATCGCACTCAAAAACGCCCACGCGCTTGCCGCTGGCAGTGTGCTTAAGGCCGCCGCGGGCCTCGAGCAGCGCGCCCACCACGCCCGGCTCCATGTTGTTGCCGGCGCGGTTGCATACCACGGTAGCACCGCTGGCAGCAACGGCGTCGGCGATCAGGTTCGAAGTGGTGGTCTTGCCGTTGGTGCCGGTGATCACTACGCTGCGGTCGACAAGGCCCGCGAGGTCGCTCAGCAACTCGGGGTCGATCTTCATGGCGATGCGGCCGGGGAGTACGCCGCCCTGGCGCTTAAGGACGGAGCGCAGTCCCCAGCGAGCGATATCGCTCGAGGTGCAGGCAAGAGATGAGCGGAGGTTCATGAAACCGTTCCTAACGTAAACGACATGGTCGGGTCGAGTGCGTCACTAAAATCCGTAGCGGCGCGCAAATTCCTGGGCAAGCTGCGACACGTCTTCGCAGGCATTGGCCCAGGGGGCAAAGTCGGGGGTGTCCGAGATAATGCCGTCCGCTTCCCAAACGGCCTGGTGCGAAAGATCCCAGGGATCGCGTGGCTCGGGTCGGCAGGGAAGGTACGGTGTCTGGTACATGGGATTCAGCAAGAAGAACGCGCCGCCCTCGCAGCGGTTAGCGAACTCACGCAGCGCACGCGCCGCCGGACGCATCTTGTTCGTTTTGAACAAGAGGATCGTGCGGGCGAGCAGGTACCAGGGGGAGTTCTCGAGTGCATCGGCCCCCACCTGTTCCTCGAGCTGGTGAGCCAGGGCAAAAAAGCCGTCCTGGTCTTCCAGGCGAGCGAGGGCGAGCAACACGGTGCCGGCAGCTCGGGTGGGATAGCCTTCTGCCTTAAGGACGCGGCGGGCGTAGTTGGCGGCAGCGCGGTAGCGGGCGCTCGCCATGCACAGCTGCGAGATGGCCTCGAGCGTGTGGAGCCACCCGATAAGTGCCGGCTCGCTCACGGTGAGATCTGACGCCGTCACACCGTCCGTCAAAACCTTGTTGGCCCAGTAGTGTGGGGCCTCCATATCGAACCCGGGCACGCTTTGTTGGAGGTAATCGGCCGTGGTCGCCTCGAGCTTCATCAGGTCGCCCAGGCAGGCGTCAACGGGCGTGTCGGCCAAGATGATGGCGAGCAACTGGGCATCGACGGCAAGCGCATCGATACGGACGATCTTGAGCAGCTCATCGCGCATATCGTCGAACAGGCGGTTGCGCGTCTGCTCAAACTCCTCGTCGCTGCCCATGTCCTCGATGCGATGGAGCTCGTCGAGCAGGTGGCAGTGAACACCGGCATAGGACAGCAGTGCCTGGGCATGCTCGGACTGCGCATACTTTTGGGGATTCGCGCTAATGTCGTTATGGACAAGCTCGCGTGCTGCATCGGTGAGCTCGGGGTGCGACGCCAGATAGGTGCGCTCCAAGTAGGCGGGGATGTAGACGCTTGGATCCATTAGAGGTTCCCTCCCTTAAATGGAAGCCCCTGCTCGGCTGCGCGCAGGATGCGCTCGTCGATCTGGGAACGCACGATGTCGCTGGTGGCGACCCAGGCGGCAAAGCTGGCGTTGTCGGGAGCGCCCAGGCCCTCCTGCAGCACCGGCGTCGCCTCGGACAGTGCAAGGACGAGCTCATCGGTGGAGCCCACGCCCACGTTGACGCGGGCATAGACGCCATCGGGAAACTCGGTTTGGAAGTAGAGCGCCTCGGCGGCGTGGGGGCACGAGCGTGCAAGAATGCGCAGGTAGTGCTCGGCACCCTCGTAGTCTAGCTCGCGCCAGGCAGCGCTCATCAGCGCGATGAGCGTCCACGGGTCTAAGTCGCGCTCCGCGTCCTTGGGACGACGGCGCAGCGGCGTGTTGGCGAGATAGGGGACGGAGTGGGCGGAGCGAAAGCGCTTGAGCTCCTCGACGGGGTATTCGAGCTTTGCCATGGCGAGCATCGCGGTGTGGCGGACACCTGCGGGGTCGTTGGGCGCAAAGTCCAAGCTGCGATTCGCTGCCTCCAGTGACATGCGGTAACGGCCGCTAATGAGCGCGCGCGATGCTAAGGCGGCAAGCCAGCGCAGGTAGGGACGGCGGGTCAGGTCGCCTGCAGCCTCACGCTCGTAGGGGTCTTGCGCCGAGGCGATCTTGAGTGCCAGATCGTGCTCCACCTCGTCGCACTTGGACACCAGATACTGCACGTAGTACTCGTTGGAGTCGGCGGTGAGTGCCGTCAGCATGCGCTGGGCATCCCAGTTGGCCGGATCGAGTGCGGCCGCCTCGCGAAGCATGTTCTCGGCAGCTGCCTCTTCCTGCTCTGCCTGGGCATCGTCAGGGATAAAGGGAATGCGGTAGTCGACGGCCTCGACCACCTTGGCAATCAGATGCCCGGCGCGGTCGCGGTCGTGCACGATGAGCGGCGCGGGGTTGCGGGTGAATTGCTCCATCAGACGCTCGACGGCGGGGCCGTCGGTGAGCGGGATATTGTCGCGGCGCAAGGCCTCAAGAACGAGGCGATGGCAATCTTCTTGAATGGGATCGAATGCCATGGGGCCTCCTTTGCTGCGGTTAGGGTTCAAATATCTCTATATAAGGTTCTAGTTTACCCGCATGTGGCACACCGGGGGTGCCGCACTTGGACTTGCACCTTTGCACCACGAAGACGGATGTCACACAAATGTCGGCACCTTGGACGACCGAGTGGTATCACGGTGCCGCAAACGGTCGATTTTTGGCGGCGAACGGTGCATATTTTGGAGGGGCACAGTCCTGCCCGGGATATGTAGTCAGCCTTGATAAAACGTTTGCCCAGCTTGGGAGTATGGATGCCGCACAAGGGTCTTCAGGGATAGAAAAAACGTTTCATCATTGGCGGCTTTAGATGAATAACTGACCAACCAGAACGGTAAAATAGTGTTTGTCTGAGCGTTGAGGCGTTAAGACATCGCGCATTGTCATCGCCGGCAACGCGCAAAACGGTCCTAACGGAGCCAATCGGGTGCTCCGTTATATACGCAAGTCTAAGAGGGGCTTGTTTAGGAGGCACAGTATGGGACGTTTTACCAATCCTCGCGATCTGTACTTTGGTGAGGGCGCTCGCCACGAGGTGAAGAACCTCAAGGGCAGCAAGGCCATCATCGTGACCGGCGGCGGCTCCATGCGCCGCGGCGGTTTTTTGCAGGACGTCGAGGCCGACCTCAAGGAGGCCGGTTTCGAGGTCAAGCTGTTCGAGGGCGTCGAGTCCGATCCGTCCGTCGAGACGGTCATGAAGGGCGCCGAGGCCATGACCGAGTTCCAGCCCGACTGGATTATCGCCATTGGCGGTGGCTCGCCCATCGATGCCGCTAAGGCTATGTGGCTGTTCTACGAGTATCCCGAGGAGACCTTCGAGGAGGCAGTCGTCCCGTTCTCCTTCCCGGAGCTCCGTCAGAAGGCTCACTTCTGCGCCATCTCCTCTACCTCCGGCACCGCTACCGAGGTCACCGCGTTCTCCGTCATCACCGACTACGCCAAGGGCATCAAGTACCCGCTGGCCGACTTCAACATCACCCCTGATGTCGCCATCGTCGACCCCGAGCTCACCTACACCATGCCCGCCAAGCTGTGCGCTCACACCGGTATGGACGCTCTGACTCACGCCATCGAGGCCTACGTCTCCACCGCTGGCTCCATGTACACCGACGCCAACGCCCTGCATGCTATCCGCGAGATCGTCGAGTGGCTGCCCAAGTCCTATGCTGGCGATCATGAGGCCCGCCAGCACATGCACGACGCCCAGTGCATCGCCGGCATCGCCTTCTCCTCGGGTCTGCTGGGCATTGTCCACTCCATGGCTCACAAGACCGGTGCCGCCTTTGAGGGCGACCACATCATCCACGGTTGCGCCAACGCCATGTACCTGGGCAAGGTCATCCAGTTCAACGCCAAGGACGCTCGCGCCAAGAGCCGCTACGCCTTCATCGCCAAGGAGATCCTGCACCTCGCCGGCGAGACCGAGGACGAGCTGGTCGAGGCTCTGGTCCAGGAGATTCGCGACCTCAACGACAAGCTCGACATCCCGCAGGGCATCAAGAACTACGGTGCCAAGGGCGTGAAGGCCGACGAGTCCATCATCGATTACGATGAGTTCGAGGCTAAGAAGCACGACGTTGCCGCCAACGCCATCCTCGACGCCTGCACGGGCTCCAACCCGCGCCAGCCGTCTCAGGAGGAGATGGAGCAGCTGCTCGAGTGCGTCTACACCGACACCCCGGTCACGTTCTAATCAGTTCGCCTTGTTCTGATGAGGGGCTCCGCACACAGCTGTACGGAGCCCTTTTTCTTTAGAGATTGGGATTAACATGGCTGCAATTTTCAATAGCCCCAGCAAGTATATCCAGGGTCCCGATGAGCTTGCAAAGCTCGGCTCCTACGTTGAGCCGCTCGGCGGGAAGGCCCTCGTCATCGTGACGCCTTCGGGCAAGAAACGTGTCGGCGCCAAGATTGAGGGCGGTTTTACCGAGGCTAAGGCCGAGCTGCTGTTTGAGGACTTTAACGGCGAGTGCTCCAAGGGCGAGGTCGATCGCCTGGTTGCGCTCGCTCGCGACAACGGCTGTGACATCATCGTCGGCGTCGGTGGCGGCAAGATCCTCGACACCGCGAAGGCCGTCGCCTATTACCTGGAGTCCCCGGTTATCATTTGCCCCACCATCGCCTCGACCGATGCACCGTGCTCGGCACTTTCGGTGCTCTACACCGACGACGGCCAGTTCGATAAATATCTCTTCCTTAAGGCAAACCCCAACATTGTCCTTATGGATACGACGGTTATCGCGGCGAGCCCGGTGCGCCTGACGGTTTCCGGTATGGGCGATGCGCTCGCAACCTATTTCGAGGCCCAGGCAACGCACGATGCCGACGGCGGCACCTGCGCCGGCGGCAAGGGCGGAATGGCCGGCCTGGCGCTCGCCAAGCTCTGCTACGAGACGCTTATGGCCGATGGCGTCAAGGCCAAGGTTGCGCTGGAGAAGGGTGCGCTCACGCCTGCCGTCGAGCACATCATCGAGGCAAACACGCTGCTTTCGGGCATTGGCTTTGAGAGCTCGGGCCTTGCTGCTGCCCATGCCATCCACAATGGTCTGACGATGCTGCCCGAGTGCCACGGCATGTATCACGGCGAGAAGGTCGCCTTCGGCACCATCGTTCAGCTGGTACTCGAGGATGCCCCGACCGAGAAGCTCGAGGAAGTCCTGGGCTTCTGCATTGAGCTGGGCCTGCCGGTCACGATGAAGGAACTTGGCGTTGCCGAGCTTACGCGCGAGCAGGCCATGATTGTTGCCGAGGCCGCCTGCGCGCCCGATGACACCATGTGCAACATGCCGTTTGAGGTGACGCCCGAGATGGTCGCAAACGCCATCCTGGGTGCCGACGCGCTGGGCCACTACTACCTTATGGATGAGTAAATCAAGCTAAGGAAGGGGCAAAGCCAGCAGATGGCTTTGCCCCTTTTTGCTATGGTGCAAAGGGGCAGGTTACTTTGCACCAATCGTTGTTTGATGAAGGGCGGATTCTCGTATGGCGCTTCCCATGGTTTATGGCGGTCCCGGCCGGTATGTTCAAGGGCCGGGCGAACTTTCGCGTCAGGGCAGGTATTTGTCATGGTTGGGTTGCGCTGCCTATGTCTTGTTTGACCAGGGCACCGAGGATCGGCTGTGCAGGCAGATTGTCGATGGATTTCTGGACGACGATCTGAGTGAGCCGTTCTTTAAGATTTATGACGGTCCGTGTACGGAAGAGGCCGTTGTAAAAATGGCTAAGGAAGCCCAGGCTGAGTATTGCGACATGGTGGTGGGTATTGGCGGCGGCAAGATGCTCGATATCGCCAAGGCAGTAGCGTTTTATGCCGAGTTGCCGTTGTGCGTATGCCCCACGGCGGCTTCGATGGACGGTCCGTGCAGTGCGATTTCGGTGCTGTATCACGAGGATGGGTCGTTCGACCGCTACCTGATGCTCGAGAAGAATCCAGATCTGGTCGTGGTTGATACCAACGTGGTCGCAGCGGCCCCACTGCGCATGACGGTCGCTGGTATGGGCGATGCGCTGGCAACGTACTTCGAGGCGCGTTCGTGCGCCGCGGCGCACGGCGCCAACGAGCACGGTGGCGCGCCGGGGCACTTGGCTCTGGCTGCGGCTCGTGCCTGCTACGACACACTTATGGAGTGCGGTGTCGCTGCCAAGCGCGATCTCAAAAAGGGGCGTACGTCGCCAGCGGTTGAACGCCTGATCGAGTGCAATATTCTGCTCTCGGGCGTCGGTTTTGAGAGCGGTGGCTTGGCGTTGGCGCATGCCATCGCCAACGGTCTGACGATCCTGCCCAAGTGCAAGGCCATGCATGGCGAAGCCGTGGCATTTGGCCTGGTGGTGCAGCTGCGCCTGGAGCGTGCGCCCGAGCTTGATCAGGTGCTCGAGTTTTGCCAGCGCGTCGGTCTGCCGACGACGCTCGAGGAGCTGGGTCTTGGCGAGATTTCCGATGCCGATCTGCAAAGTGTTGCAAATGCGGTCTTTAGAAACGAGCGCAACATGGCCAACGAGCAGGCCAAGGTGACCAAACAAAAGCTCGTGCAGCTCATGCGCGAGGCATAGTTTGGCGCTTGATTGACCTTGTGCAATCGAGGCGGCGATAGGCCATGGGCTATTTGCCGCAAAGATGCGCCGCGTGAAATTTGCCCGAGGCGTGGACCGATAGCGTATTATTATCTCTTGCTTGTTTGCACTGCTCAGGGAGGGGCCGCGCATGGCGCAGGAACACGATCTGTTTGATGACATTATCGAGATCAGCAAGGGTTTCGACTTTCTTAAAAACCCGCTTGGCGGTGTGGCCGATGCACTCGATCCGTCGGCGCCGCAGTGGAATCCTGCCGACTACAAGGAACGTCCGCGCGGCAACACCATTCCGTGCTTGACCTGCAAAAACGAAAAGAGCGGCTGCACTGCGTGCATGGATGTGTGCCCGGTGGACGCCATCGAGGTCGAGGAAGACGCCATCGAGATTCTCGACTCCTGCCGCAAGTGCGGCCTGTGCACCGCCGCCTGCCCGACCGAGGCGATTATCTCGCCGCGCCTGGCGCCCAAAAACCTGTATGACGACATTGTCTCGGCGGCCACGAGCCACGAGACCGCCTACGTTACCTGCACGCGTGCCCTTAAGCGCATGCCGCGCGAGAATGAGGTCGTCGTTGCCTGCGTGGGCGATATTACGGCCGAGACTTGGTTCTCGGTACTGGCCGACTATCCCAACGTGAGCGTGTATCTGCCGCTGGGCGTGTGCGATAAATGCCGCAACACCGGTGGCGAGGACATGCTGGGCGAGGCGATTGCGAAGGCCGAGGAATGGGCCGGTACGGGTATGGGCCTAGAGGTCGATCCCAAGAGCCTCAAGTGCCATAAGCGTCGCGAGTACGAGCGCAAGGAATACATGGAAAAGATTGCCCGTACCACGGGCCTGACCGTGACCAAACTCAATCCGGCGACGGCGGCACTGGCTTCGGTGACGCAGAAGCTCAAAGCCCATCGCCATCAGATCACCCAGCTGGAGCGCACACTCAACACCATGTGCGGTACCACAACGACCAAGCGTCGCCGCTCGCTCACACACGGACGACAGCTGGTGCTCTCGACGCTGCAAAACCACCCCGAGCTTGCCCAGAACATGCAGGTGAGCACGCCGGAGTGCGATTTTGACAAGTGCACGTCGTGCGGCGAGTGCGTTAACGCGTGCCCCACGTCCGCCTGCGATTTGGTGGGAAGCGGTCGCTTTGCACTGGAGTCCACGTATTGTTTGGGTTGTGGCGCCTGTGTCAAGGTTTGTCCCGAACATGCGCTCAAGCTGGTCGAGCACGATGCGTCCAACTTGGTTGTCGTCGACCCCGAAGCCGAGGAAAAGGCCGCTCAGAAGGCCAAGGCCCACGAGGAGGCCGAGAAGGTCAAGGCCGAGGCAAAGGCCAAGCTCGATAAGATGCTCGATCAGGTGGAAAAGCTCGCAGACTAGTCAGCGACCCCTATCTCTGCTTCATTTGCGCCGCCGTGGCGTCCGGATTCGCCTGGATGCTGCGGCGGCGCTATACTTATGCAGTTTGAAGTACCTGTATCAAAAGGAGCTGTCGTGTCCCTTTCCATCGGTATCGTGGGCCTGCCCAACGTGGGCAAGTCGACGCTGTTCACCGCGCTTACCAAAAAGACCGGCCTTGCCGCCAACTACCCGTTTGCCACGATCGACCCCAACGTGGGTATCGTCGATGTGCCCGATAGCCGCCTGCAAAAGCTCGCCGACATTGTCAACCCGGGTCGCATTGTGCCGGCTACGGTCGAGTTCGTCGACATCGCAGGTCTGGTGAAGGGCGCTAACGAGGGCGAGGGTCTGGGCAACCAGTTCTTGGCAAACATCCGCGAGACCGACGCCATCTGCGAGGTCGTGCGCTACTTTAAGGACCCCAACGTCATGCGTGAGGTGGGCCGCACCGGCGAGTTCGTCGATCCCGCCGGCGATGCCGACACCATCATGACCGAGCTCATCCTGGCCGACATGGGCACGCTCGAGAAGCAGCTGCCCAAGCTCGAGAAGGAGGCCAAGCGCGACAAGGAGCTCATGCCCAAGTTTGAGGTCGCCAAGCGCCTGCTCGCCTGGCTCAACGAGGGTAAGCGCGCTGCGTCTATGGAGATGACCGACGAGGAGCGCGCCGCTGCCAAGGGCCTGTTCCTGCTCACCATGAAGCCCATCCTGTATGTGGCCAACGTGGACGAGGATATGCTCAACGACGACCTGGCGCCCATCGATGGTGTCAAGCCACTGCCCATCTGCGCCAAGATCGAGGCTGAGCTTTCCGAGCTCGATCCCGAGGATGCGGCCGACTACCTGGAGAGCTTGGGCCTGGAGCAGCCCGGTCTGGACGTGCTCGCGCAGGCCGCCTACAAGCTGCTTGGCCTGCAGTCGTTCTTTACGGCTGGCGAGATGGAGGTCAAGGCCTGGACGGTGCGTCAGGGCGCGACCGCCCCGCAGGCCGCCGGTGTCATCCACACCGACTTTGAGCGCGGCTTTATTAAGGCCGAGGTCATTGGCTATGACGACTACATCGAGCTCGGTGGCGAGCAGGGCGCCAAGGCTGCCGGCAAGCTGCGTATTGAGGGCAAGGACTATGTCATGGCCGATGGCGACGTCGTGCACTTCCGCTTTAACGTGTAAGGACGACGCATATGTTTAAGTATGGCAAAAAAGCTGGCTACATGGGTATTGCTCTGCTCGTACTTGCGGTGATTCCGCTGGTGGTCGCAGCGTGTGTTATCCCCAACATTGGTCCCGAGGTGGCAACGAAGTTTAACGCAGCCGGCGAGGTGACGCGCTGGGGCAAGAGCTACGAGTTGCTGGCACTGCCGGTGCTCAACCTACTGCTGAGCGTGGCGACGTACTTTACGGCAGGACGCCAGGCTAAAAACAATGATGACTCCGCCGCCATGGCGCGCATCGTGTGCGAGCGCTACCTGCGAAACGGCTGCATCACGGGTGTGTTTCTCAACGTAATCAACGTCTACTTTATGTACTCGGCGATTACCGGAACGGGCTTTGGCTTTGGTTTCTAACTTGTTCTTCTAGGCAACGAGCCTGCACGCATATTCAATGGCTGCTGCGAGGCCGCCGCTCGATCGTGGTTTAAAGACCATATCGGCGGCGGCCTCGTTTTCGTATCCGGCGCCGCGAAGGGTGAGCGCGGTACCGGCTTCTAGGAGAAGGGGCAGACCGCGTTGGCTGGTTGTGATTACGGCAGCCTGATTGAGCGAGCAGCTGTGCGCTTGGCATTGGATGGCAAGTTCGCCTTGCGCCGGGCAAGGGACCAGAACGGCGGCGACGCGACTTGATAGCAATGCAAATGCTGTGCGCTCATCGGGCGAAAGACATTCTGCTTCAACGACGACGAGCTTGGGCGGTGCGCTGTTTGTGCGAAGCGTGGCTCGGTACGTGCGGACCGAAGAACCCGACATAGAAAACTCCTGTGTATTCGGCAAAACGTAAACTATAGTTTACGTTTATGTTCGGCTCCATTTCAAACTCGTCTGCATGGACGAACGTGCTAAACAGATTCTTGGCAGGCGGGTCGAAGAGACGCGCAGGGACCTTGGTATCTCCAAGGTCGATTTTTGTGTGGCAGCAGGAATCAGCCGCCCCTATCTCGACAGAATCGAAGATGGAACGGCAAATTTCACGCTCAAGGTTCTATTTAAGATCGCGCCCGCACTCGGCATGACGGTGTCAGAGCTTCTCGAGGGTATCGAATAGGGGATACCCGTCGACAACTGAATTACGCCATCGGGACGCGGTCGTGGTTGACTTGGCTGTAGAACAGGCGCTGAATCTCGGCGGCATCGCGTGACTGGCCGAGTGCCCACATAGTCTTGGCCACGAGCGTCTCGGTGGTCATGTCGTCGCCGCGCAGAATGCCCGGATGGTCGGCGTAAGCACGGCCGACCTCGTAAACACCCAGGTCAAGGCCCTCTTCGGGGACTTGCGTGGTCATAACGACGGTGCGGCCCGAATCGACCCAGCGGAAAATTGCCTCTTGGAACGACTCGCCGGACTCGCCGAACTCGGGGATGCCGCCAATGCCAAAGGTCTCCAGAATCACGGCGTCGTAGCTATCGGCCAGAGCGTCCAGAACGCCAGGGTTCACGCCGGGCGTGAGCTTGAGCACAAATACGCGTGGGTCGATGTGGTCGTAGAAGCGCACCGGGTTTTCGCCTTGATGCGTGCCGTGAAGCCCGTTGCGCACGATACGGTCGTTGCGGATATAGGCGATGGGCGGATAGTTGACGCTAATGAACGCGTTAAAGCTCATGGTGCGCTGCTTACGGGCGCGTGTGCCGGCAATGGCGACGCCGCCAAACACGATCGAGACGTCATGCGAATGCTCGTCGAGCGCATAGAGCAGGCTCTGGTACAGATTCAGCTTGGCATCGGTAAAGGGATTGCCCATGGGCTTTTGCGAGCCGGTGAGCACGATGGGCTTGGGGCTGTCCTGAATCAGGTAGGAAAGCGCTGCCGCGGTGTAGCTCATGGTGTCGGTGCCGTGCAGAATCACGAAGCCGTCGTGGTCGGCATAACCCTCGACGATGACGTCGCGGATACGCATCCAGTCACTGGGGCGCATATTGGTGCTGTCAATGTTCATGGGCTGCACGACATCGAGCTCGCAAAGACCCGAGATCTCGGGAACGCTCTGAGCGAGCTCCTCACCGGTCAGGGCGGGGGAGAGGCCGTTGCCGTCCTCGGTCGATGCGATGGTGCCGCCCGTGGCGATGAGAAGGATGCGCTTCATGCTGGTATTCCTATCGTATTTGCCGCCGCAGAGGCGGAGTCGTTCGGCAGTATTGTGGCACAGGGCGTCCAATGTTCAAACGTATTACATCATCTGTAACGTTTGGCAACACTTCAATTGCCGTCAAATAGGGGCCCAGGTCGTGCGTTTGCCGTGCGCTGATGGCTGCGAGGGACGAGAAACCCCATATAACGTGTACACTATGAAAGTTATTTTCGTTCATTCACGCGGGTGGGCACCGGCTCCCCGCCAACAAGAGGGGGAAACCATGGATCAAAAGGCTTCCGCAAAGGTCCTCGTACTCGACTTTGGTGCGCAGTACGGTCAGCTCATTGCCCGTCGCGTCCGCGACCTCAACGTGTATTCCGAGATCGTTCCCTGCGACATCTCGGCCGATGAGATTCGCGAGATGAACGCCTCTGCGCTCATCCTTTCCGGCGGCCCGGCCTCCGTGTACGCCGAGGACGCTCCGTCCATCGATCCCGCCATCTTTGACCTGGGCCTTCCCGTCCTGGGCTTTTGCTACGGCCATCAGATCACGGCCGTGACGCTCGGCGGCAAGGTCGGCCACTCCGAGGTGGGCGAGTACGGCCGCGCCACCATCGCTCGCACGGCCGGTGCCAAGCTCTTTAACTCCACGCCCATGGAGCAGACCGTGTGGATGAGCCACCGCGACGCCGTTTCCGAGGTGCCCGAAGGCTTTACCGTCACCGCCAGCACCGACGTGTGCCCGGTTGCCGCCATGGAGTGCGTTGAGCGCAAGATCTTCACTACGCAGTTCCACCCCGAGGTCAAGCATTCCGAGTACGGTCAGCAGCTGCTGAGCAACTTCCTGTTTGAGATCTGCGGCCTGGAGCCCAACTGGAGCATGGACAACCTGGTCGAGACCATGACGGCCGAGTTCCGCGAGAAGGTCGGCGACGACCGCGTGATTCTGGCCCTGTCCGGTGGCGTCGACTCTTCCGTCGTGGCTGCGCTGGGCGCCCGCGCCGTGGGCAAGCAGATGACCTGCGTGTTCATCAACCACGGCCTGCTGCGCAAGGGCGAGCCCGAGCAGGTGGAGGAGGTCTTCACCAAGCAGTTCGACGTCGACTTTATTCACGTCCACGCCGAGGACCGCTATGCCGAACTTCTGGCCGGTGTGACCGAGCCCGAGGAGAAGCGCCGTATCATCGGCACGCAGTTCTGGAAAGAGTTCTTCGCGGTTGCTCAACAGCTCGAGACCGATGGCAAGCCGGTCAAGTACCTGGCTCAGGGCACCATCTACCCCGACATCATCGAGTCTGGCGCTCGCAAGACGGGCGGCAAGACGGCCACCATCAAGAGCCATCACAACCTGATTCCGTTCCCCGAGGGCGTGCACTTTGACCTCATCGAGCCGCTCGACCACTTCTTTAAGGACGAGGTCCGCGCGCTTGGTCTGGCGCTCGGCCTGCCGGGCCACATCGTGTTCCGCCAGCCCTTCCCGGGCCCGGGTCTGGCCATCCGCATCATCGGTGCGGTCGACAAGGAGAAGCTCGAGATCCTTAAGAACGCCGACGCCATCGTGCGCGAGGAGCTCGACGCCTACAACCAGCGTCTGTTTGAACAGACCGGCGAGCGCAACTCCGAGCACAGCTGCTGGCAGTATTTCGCGGTCCTGCCCGACATCAAGTCCGTCGGCGTTATGGGCGACGAGCGTACTTACCAGCGCCCGATCATCCTGCGCGCCGTCGAGTCCAGCGACGCCATGACCGCCGACTGGGCCAAGCTGCCCTACGACATCCTGGCCCGCATCTCCGGCCGCATCGTGGCTGAGGTCCCCGGCGCCAACCGCGTGTGCTACGACATCACGTCCAAGCCACCTGCGACGATCGAGTGGGAATAGTAAATAGCCCTTTGCGAGGGAGGTCGGAAACGGCCTCCCTCGTTTTTTATTTGCCTGCCATGGGTGCGTGTGTGCTGTGGTGTATGTGGTACATACAAGCCTGTCGTTCAATCTCTCAAGCTGTTTAGCTGGGATGATTGTTTGCTGGTACGTTTTAAAGTGCTTTCAATTACCGAAGCAACGCCATCAATTTATTTCTAATTAATGCTGACCAGCAGATTGCTTTCGCCCGCAAGAGGTCGCTCGGACTGGTACTCAAAATGTACTCACGACGTTTTGAGTATCGATTTGCTGGTACTCACAGACGGTAAAAACGGGTGTCAACCTCGATATATTCGTTATCCCCTTCGAATCGTCAACGAATACTGAAAAGTGATTGAGTGCTACATAGCTCAAAATTAGTCTACGTAATTACGTAATTACGTATTCTGCCGTAAAATGATTTCGGTCAATTAAGGAACGTAGAACAGGTCAATTCGGAGGGGCGACCATGGAGGAAGATCAGGCTGTTCATGCCGAAAAGGAGCTGGATAAGTTCACGCTCTCGATAACCCGTGAGGATAAGCGGGCTCTTAAGTCCTATGCCGCGCGCCAGGATAAGACGGTGGCTAAAGTCCTGCGCGAATGGATTGACGAGAAGTGTAAGGGGGAGAAGTGATGTCTCAGACGACGCAAGCAGTCGTTCAGAACCTTGTTGATCGCGCTGTCAAGCTGGGCGATCGTCAGCTCGCTGCCGACATCCGCGCCTTTGCGGCGCAGCGCCAGTTTGGGCTTGTATTTGAACACAACCGTCCAGAACGACTTCGCCTTTATGGCAAGCCTATCATGAAGGGCGATGTCGTACAGGTGCTTCCCGAGCGTGGTAAAAAAGAGGACTCTAACTCCCAACTGCTATGGTTGGTAAATACCGTTCGGGGGGTGTTCCTATAGTTTTGTCAACTGGGAAATGCTCT
>NZ_QRVG01000054.1 GCF_003459245.1 Collinsella sp. AF23-2 | reverse complement strand
AGATATATTGCCAGACCGGAGGGGCGCCGGGGGCGGGAATCGCGCACTCCATATTTTGTTCACAAATTAATTAGCTGGCTCCGAGTTGCTCAGAGTCACACATTTGGTCATAAACCATGGACAG
This sequence comes from Collinsella sp. AF23-2, assembly GCF_003459245.1. Classification (GTDB taxonomy): domain Bacteria; phylum Actinomycetota; class Coriobacteriia; order Coriobacteriales; family Coriobacteriaceae; genus Collinsella. The sequence continues at coordinate 430 of NZ_QRVG01000054.1, read as the reverse complement.
ACCGTATGACCTCGGGAATCTTGCTGTCCACTGTAGACATAGCATCTTTATACCCTCGTCGGTCTCTGCTAGTTAGCCCGTCATAAATAGAAGGACAACGTTAACAAACCTATAAAACACCAGCAGGGGCTCTATCACTAATTAGACAGAGCCCCCGCTGGCGGAGTGTATTTAATTGAAACAATACCCCTTAACTGATTTACTGGAAATAAGGAGCATAAGATCCGTCCGGATAAACGTGACGACAGAACCCTGGAGCCGACTGAGCGCCACCAGAAAGCGACATAAGCAAGAAGATCGGCTCTACCTCACCGCGGACGGCAACGATGCCCTCGACTAAAGACAATCCGAGCACTCCTGAAACAGATAGGGCAAATGTCAGCTTATATAACGCAAAAAAGGGGGAGGCCGCGAGGCCTCCCCCTTCTTC
>NZ_QRVG01000053.1 GCF_003459245.1 Collinsella sp. AF23-2 | reverse complement strand
GCGTGGTACTGGCTCGATCCCTCGACGCACGCCATGGCCACTGGGCTCCACGAGTGCAACGGCTCCGCGTACTGGTTCAACGCCTCCGGCGCGATGGCGACCGGTTGGGTCCTCGACGGCGGCACCTGGTACTACGCGACGGGATCAGGCGTGCTGGCCTCCGGCTGGGCATACGTCGGCGGCGCCTGGTACTGGCTTGACCCCACGACGCACGCAATGACTACGGGTGTTCAAGAAATCGATGGGGTGCAATACTCTTTTGCTAGCAATGGTGTATGGCTTGGCTAGCAGCTCTTCTTTAATTGCTTTTTTCTAATTACATATTGCTCTTAGCCATCCATTTGTAGACTATGTTTATGTAAAAATTGGTTACTACTGGGGGCTGCACATGGCAAGGAAAAAGCGAATAATATTAATCCTAATCATTCTTTCAACCCTACTGCTCGCTGGGCCCGGTGTGGTTGATATCGCGAACGCAGAACCCATAAGCTCCTCTATCCCTACTGATATTGAGAGGCAATCCGTCCCCTCGACTCTTTCTCCTTCCGATTCAATCGATGATGGTCCTGCTCAAGAATCCGTTAAATGGAATCTGGGTTGGAATTCGTTTGACGGCAACTGGTTCTATGTGGATTCAGTCAATCCGGTCTCGTTGCATTCTGGCTGGCTCTATACCAATGGGGCCTGGTACTGGCTCGATCCCTCGACGCACGCCATGGCCATCGGGCTCCATGAGTGCAATGGCTCCGCATACTGGTTCAATGGCTCCGGCGCGATGGCGACCGGATGGGTGCTCGACGGCGGGACCTGGTACTACGCGACGGGCTCCGGCGCGCTGGCGCGCGGCCCCGTATCCGTCGGCGGCGTGCCCTACTGCTTCGACGCCCGGACGGG
>NZ_QRVG01000052.1 GCF_003459245.1 Collinsella sp. AF23-2 | reverse complement strand
AAGCCCGATCGTATTGTCGTCGCCCTCGGCGGCAACGCCCTCGGCAACAACCCCGTCGAGCAGATCGAGGCCGTGAGCAACACCGCCCACGCTCTCCTTGGTCTTATCGAGCAGGGCAACGAGATCATCATCACCCACGGCAACGGCCCGCAGGTCGGCATGATCCAGAACGCCTTCGCTGCTGCCCACGATGCCATCGGCACCCCCGAGATGCCGCTGCCCGAGTGCGGCGCCATGTCCCAGGGCTACATCGGCTACCACCTGCAGCAGGGCATCGGCCGCGAGATGCACAAGCGCTATAAGCGTTGGCACGCCGCCACCGTCGTCACCCAGATCGAGTGCGATCCCGACGATCCCGCGTTCAAGAACCCGACCAAGCCGATCGGCCCCTTCTACACCGAGGAGCAGGCCAAGGAGTTCATGGCCGAGGATCCCTCCAAGGTCTTCGTCGAGGATTCCGGCCGCGGCTGGCGTCGCGTCGTCGCCTCCCCCGATCCCAAGAAGATCGTCGAGGCTGACTCCATCCTCAACCTGCTCGACAACGAGTTCATCGTCATCGCCTGCGGTGGCGGCGGCATCCCCGTCGTCCGCGACTACGAGAACAAGGGCTGCTACAAGGGCGTTCCCGCCGTCATCGACAAGGACCTGGGCGGCGAGCTGCTGGCCGAGGACTGCGACGCCGACGTTCTGTTCCTGCTGACCGCCGTCGAGCATGTCGCCATCAACTTCGGCAAGCCCAACCAGGAGGAGCTCGAGGACCTCACCGCCGACGAGGCCGAGCGTCTGGCCGACGAGGGTCAGTTCGGCAAGGGCTCCATGGAGCCCAAGGTCCGCGCCGCCATCAAGTTCGCCCGTTCCCGCAAGGGCCGCACCTGCATCATCGGCGCCCTGGACAAGGCCGCCGAGACCATGGCCGGCCTCTCCGGTACCCGCATCCACGAGTAGTCTCTACTCTGTTGCCTCTCTCGTGGGCGCCAGGCAAAGCGCCCACAAACTAGCCTCTCTTCATGAGCCCCGCAGTCCGCTCCGACTGCGGGGCTTTTGCT
>NZ_QRVG01000051.1 GCF_003459245.1 Collinsella sp. AF23-2 | reverse complement strand
TTAGTAGTCGAACTGGTGGTAGTAGCGGCGGTACTTGAGGTTGTGCTTGGTGACCAGCTCGTAGTTGCGCGCGAGGCGGTCGGTGGTCAGCACGGACAGGATCCAGGGGGACACGATGACGCGGAAGTCGTCGTCCAGGCCCGGGATCGCGTACTCGGCGGTGTCGATGATGACGTAGTCCTCGTCGCCGGTCACGCCGCTGGTGAGGAAGGCGCGGACGCGCTCGTCGAGGGCGCGGCACTCGTCCTCTCCCATGAACAGGAACACCGGGACGCCGGGCTCGAGCAGCTCGAGCGTGCCGTGGAAGAAGTCGTGCGAGGTGATGTGGCGGATGCGCTTCCACTGCATCTCCTCGAGCAGGCACATGGAGTACAGGATGGTCTCGCCCCACAGCGCGCCCGAGCCGATGAACATGGTGTAGTCGGCCAGCGCGTACTTCCTGGCGAGCTCCTCGGCGCGCGGCTCGAAGCGCTTGCGGATGTCGAGCATGTCCTTCCAGACGTCCTTCGTCTGCTCGATGAACAGGTCGAACTTGGGGAAGCAGCCGCGGCGGTTGAGCAGGCGCAGGCCGAAGCAGTCGGCGAGGTAGTAGCCCTTCTCGCAGCCGCCGGCGCCGTGGTCGGAGGCCATCATGACGCAGTTCTCGGCGCCCACGGCCTGCCCGATCTTGCCCTCGGGGTTGGTCATGGCGAAGACGCGCACGCCCATCTCCCTCATCTTGCCGACGGCCTCGAGCACCTCGGGGGTGGTGCCGGACTCGGAGGCGGTCAGCACGACGGACCTGTCGGTCATGCGCTTGTGGCCCATGACGTTCCACTCGGCGGCGTGGATCAGGTAGACCTCGAGGTCGCGGTCGCCGAACTTGTTCATGAGGTACTCGAGCTGCATGAACTCGTCCCAGGTGCCGCCGACGCCCATCAGGAAGACGGCGTCGTAGCCCTCCTCGTGCACGCGGTCGGCCAGGGCGGTCATCTTCTTGCCGGCCTCGTAGACGTTCCTGCCGTCCTCGAGGTAGCCCTCCTGGTCGAAGTGCATGATCTCGATCTTCTCGGTCTCCTTCAT
>NZ_QRVG01000050.1 GCF_003459245.1 Collinsella sp. AF23-2 | reverse complement strand
CTTAGAGGTCCTCGCGCCAGAAGGGCATGCTCATGCAGCGCGGGCCGCCGCGGCCGCGGGAGAGCTCGGCGGAGGGCACGACGAGAAGGTCCAGGCCCTCCTTGTACAGCACGTCGTTGGTGACGGTGTTGCGCGCGTAGACGCAGATCTTGCCGGGCTCGACGCACAGGGTGTTGGAGCCGTCGTTCCACTGCTCGCGGGAGGCCGCGATCGGGTCGCCGCCGCCGCAGGGGATCAGCTTGACCTGGTCGACGCCGGTGGCGTCCTCCAGGACGTGCTCGAGGGTGTCCTCGATGAGGCGGATGTTCACGTCGCCCGGGTTCTTGCCGGCGGTCAGCTCGTAGACGCGCAGGGTGCCCATGATGGCGGGGTGGATCGTGAACTTATCGACGTCGATCTGGGTGAAGACCGTGTCGAGGTGCATGAAGGCGCGCGAGACGGGGATGTCGAAGGCCAGGATGCGCTCGACCTTGGAGTCGGAGTTCCAGAAGATGTTCTGGGCCATGACGTCGATAGCGGCGGCCTGGGTGCGCTGGGAGATGCCGACGGCGAGGGTCTTCTCGTTGATGTTCAGCACGTCGCCGCCCTCGGTGTGGAACTGGCAGTCGCGGCGGAAGTACAGGGAGACGTCCTTGTAGTCGGGGTGGTACTTGAAGACGTACTTGCCGTACAGGGTCTCGCGGTTGCGGGTGACCGAGTACATGCGGTTGAGGTTGACGCCCTCGCCGACGACCGCGAACGGGTCGCGGGTGAAGTAGAGGTTGGGCATCGGGTCGATGATCAGGTCGGACTCGGACTCGGAGTTGACCAGGGAGTCGAGGGTCGTGGACGCCGTGAGGGGCATGTCGATCTCGGCCTTGGTCATGCCGGCCATGGTCTTCTTGACGAACTCGAGGTTGTCCTCGATGGAGTCCAGCTTCTCGCGGACGATCTGCGGCATGTGCTGGCCGCGGATGCCGGCCTCGGCGATGTACTGGTCGGTGAACTCGGCGCGGGCGCCGGGGACCTGGTCGAACACCTCGGCGACGAGGTTCTCGAGGTAGAGGACCTCCACGCCCTGGTCCCTCAGGATCTGGGCGAAGGTGTCGTGCTCCTGCTGTGCGACCTCCAGGAACGGGACGTCGTCGAACAGGAGTCGCTCGAGCTCGTCGGGCGGCAGGTTGAGGAGCTCGTCGCCGGGACGGTGCAGGCAGACCTTCCTGAGCTTGCCGATCTCGGAAGGCACGTGCAGACCTTTCGTCATGGCCTCCTACCTTTCTTTCGGGCC
>NZ_QRVG01000005.1:1493-111688 GCF_003459245.1 Collinsella sp. AF23-2 | reverse complement strand
TATCTTTTTAGTGCCCTCGGATTGGGTCATAGTGTCTGTCGCGCGTGCATTCATGCACATATTCACAATGTATCGCGCAGATAAAATCGAATTTCCGACTGCACGCCAGCTCTATGTGACCTTAATTTTGGGTACATTGTTGTCCCGATATTGAGCTTGGGGGATATATGGAAAATGAGACGAGGGGCCAAGAGGACGCGGCCCAAGATGCAGCGGCGTGCGCCGAGGCCTTGGAGAGCCTAGACCGGTTTTCGCTGGACGAAGTTGCGTTTGACGAGACAATCGTCGACATGCAGGACGCGGCGGGCGATGGCATACCGGATACGGGCGACGACGTCGAGGATGCTCGCGATGAAGCCGATGTCGAAAAAGGCGATGACGAGGGCAATGGCCAACCGGAACCCAACGCGGGAGATGAGACCTCCCTGCTTGGCGACTTGCCCGTCGACGAATCGCTCACCCGCGAGCTCCCCGGCTTGGGCTCTGCGCCAGTCGTCGACGAGACCATCGCCATGGGAGATATTCCCCTGCCGTCCGCTCCCTCGGCACACGAAGCCGAGGTTCGTCATCGTAAGATGTCGCCCAAGCGCCGCAATCTGATGGTCGCCGGTGTCGTGGCCGTCGCGCTCGTCGCCGGCGGCGCGGGCTATGCGGCTTGGAACGGATACCAGCAAGAGCAGGCCGCCGTAGTTGCCGCAAACGCCCATACCATGATGTCGGTGCAAATTGGCGTACATGCCGCGGGACTCGACTGCTCCACCGGCTCAAAGATCCCCGTGCAGGTGAGTGGCCAGGACTCCGACGGCTCTTCTGTGAGCGAAACGCTCTACGTTGACGAGCACGGCCGCGGCATCAAACTGCTGCCCGGCGATTACACGCTCTCCATCGCTGCCTCCCCCATCGCGGCCGACGGCACCATCTATACCGTCCCGACCACCAAGACGCAGGTCACCGTTAAGAGCGATGGACAGGATTTAAGTGCCCAGGCTGCCTTTAAACTCAAGGTGCCTTCGGCCGACACGGTAACCGACGACCAGATCGATGCCGCCGCCAAATATGCCGAGGAGGGAGGCGCGAGCTCCGCCGCCACCGCCAAGGTGCTCCAGCAGGCGGCAACCGCGCGGCGCGACGCCGCCGTCAATGCCCTGAGCGCGCAAAAGGCACAGGCAGCCCGTGATGCCGACGCCCGTCACAAGGCAACCGACCTCTACCAGCTCGATATCCCCGTCGAATGGTACGGCAAGGTCGAGACTTGGCAAAATGGCAGCACGCTATGCATCTATCTTGCCGGCGACAGCGATACGCCGATTGTGACGCTCGTCGCGGTGCGCGAGGGCGAGAGCTTTACGCCCGATGAGGGCGATACGGTTTTGGGTGCGGCCAATCTAGGCAACGGTTATACCGTCTACGCCAGCGGCCCCGTCTATCCGTACGTGGTGCCCCAGACCATCAACAGGCGCACGCAGAACCCCGTGTCGACCTATCCCATGGACACAGCCATTGAGCTTGTCGAGCTTACGACCGGCAACCGCTACACCTACAGCCAGATCAAGAGCGTGCTGGTCGGCAAAGACGGCAAGGCCGACGCTGCCACCAAGCTCGAATGCGACTACATCGCCCAGATTCTGCTGCCGAGCATCAAGGCCCAGGACTAGCCGGGCGCATCATGGTACTCCCCAACCGTGATGAAGGGGCCAGGAGGTCCTGGCCCCACAGATCCGTAGATGATTAGGCAAGGAGCCACTTCCATGCGGGCACAGCGTGTACCACACCGTGTTCACATGGAATATCGGCCTGTTCATCCATAGTAACGATTACCGACTCGCCAAGATCAAACTGGGCCATCGAGGCATCGAGGGCTGCAATTTCGCGTTCGCGCGTTTTCTCGCTTGCCATATCCACACTCACCTGAGTCAGGCTATAAGCCTGCATGAGAAGTGCATCCCCAGCCACAAAGTCAACCTCATGGCTTTTATTCTTCTCCTTGACCAGTAGGCGGCAGACCGAACCGACCCGCACCGCAGGAGTCCTTCTTCTGAGCGCATTGAACACCGCAGTCTCGAGCCTCTGGCCCTGGTCCAATGCCGATGCGGGAGAGAATGCTCCAAACATCGCAGGATCGACAGCGTAGACTTTAGACGCAGACCGCGTATTATTTGCAAGTGAACGCGTAAACTCCGGCACAGAAAACAGCAGGTAGGCGTCCTCGTAATACTCAAGTAAGTCGCTGAGCGAATTACGACTGACGGGTATCTGCCTGCTCTTGAACTCGTTGTACACCTTGTTCACCGACAGCTCTCGTCCCGAAGATGCCATACACCGCGTCAGAAACAGTGAGGCCAAACGAGGGCTCTTGACGTCGTAACGCTCCACAACGTCCATAGCGACCGTTCGCGACGCATATTCCTGTAGCAGCTGAATCGCGTCTGCGGGCGTCTGCTCAAGTGTCGCGATGAATCCCCCTCGCTCGAGATATCCGACCAGATGGTGTCGGAGCAACGCTGCAGCGCTTGAGGAGAAGGGCGCGTTCGACTCAGGAACGCTCCCCGTCTTATATCGGACGTATTCCGAAAAACTCAACGGAAAAAGCTCTCGCACAAGAGAACGGCCCCTGAACTCGCTCTTAAGTTCTGAGGACAGCATCTTAGAAGAAGATCCCGTCACGTAAACGGTCGCCTTCTCCGTATCGACCACGCGTCGCAGAAACGCACCCCATTCGGGTATTTCCTGGATCTCGTCAAAGAAAAGGTAGGCGCCCTCGCCTCGAGCAGCAGGATATAGTGCATAGAATGTATCGAGCACGTCCGCTAGTAGCGATGGCTCATACGGACGCAAGCGCTCATCCTCAAAATTGAAATATAGCATCCGGTCAAGCTCGACGCCTTGGCCCTGAAGCCGCCGTATCTCCTGATACAGGCGATACGTCTTTCCACAACGACGGGCGCCCACAATCACATATACGATGTTGTCGCGCTTTGGCTCCTGCGGGTTGCCCAGATCAAGGTCGCGCTCAAAGACCTGCGGAATCCCCTGTTGCTCAAAGTCCTTTATTTTTTGAGCCACCAAGTCGTTGAATGCCATAATTCTCCAATCTTGCTCTCCTGCTAATCAAGATTATAACGATTCTTGATTAGCAGGAGAGCAAGATTATGCGTATCTTGATTAATGGATAAGCAAGTTTTCTATTAGTGGCCCCTCCCGGAGGATATCGAGCGGCCGAGGGGGCAGGCATGAACGCCTCTAGCCGAAAACAAAGTAGCTAAAAAAGCCCCGTCCCAAATCAGCTACTTAACGCCAGGGGTCGGCTTCGAAGAGGGGCTCGCGCTCGGGGCGACGATCGCTATAAGGATCGTAGCCGTCGTCATCCTCGTTCTCGGCACGAATGTAGGGATCGGTGGGCTTTTTCGTCTCCCTCTTCTCGCGCAGGGGCTGCTTGCACTCGTCCTTGCTATCCATGGCATGCACCTTTCCGTGTGGCTTGAATTCCATTCTTACACTATGACTGATTACGGCCATCGTAATGCATGGATACCGCGGGATGCGGTATCCAGAGCGCACACGTGCTTACGAATCGTCTACGCGTATCGGCGCAGACAGTGTATACATTGCTTTAAACCCAACGCAAGCCCGCCCGAGCGCACCTTAGGCACACTCGGGCGGGTAAACATCGTCTTGAAACTTGCAGCAACTAGCAAATCCCCGTCAGGCCAAGCACCAGGCCAATGATCATGGTGCCGATAATGATCCAGTTCACGTTGGTGTTCTTCTTGAGCAGCTTGAAACAACCCAGGGTGTACAGCAGCGGAATCAGGCCGATGAAGATCGTATCGAGATACGTCTGGATCATGACCGGATCGCCCTCGGGCATCGGAATTGAGATCGCGCAGTTGAACTTAACGAACGAGGCAGCCATGGCGCCGATCATCAGCAGGCCGAGCGTGCTTGAGAGTTTGGTTACAATACCCATCAAGCCGCTCTCGTAGATCTTGGTGATGAAGCTCGAACCGACGCGATACCCAAGAACCGTCAGCACCCAACGCGTAATCCACGACGGAATGTTGTAAATGAGCAGAAACGCGATCGGACCCAGAAGCGATCCGTTCTGAGAGCACAGCGCCATACCGACCGAGGCCGCGATAACACGGATAACGCCCCAGAAGATTGCATCGCCGATGCCCGACATGGGACCCATGAGCGAAGCTTTGACCGAGTCGATCGAATGCGTATCGAAATCAGGCTCGGCCGCGTTCTCCTTCTCCATCGAGGCAACAAGGCCCATGCAGAACGTACCGACATTTGACGTGATGTTATACCAGGTCGAATGGCGTACCAGGGCATCGCGACGCTGTTCTTTATCCGGGTAGAAACGCTCGATGGCAGGCCAGATGGACCACATGAAGCCTGAAGCGCCTCCGCGAGCGCCGCCGCCGTAATGGGCAAAGACGTTGAACGAGTGGAAGAAGATGCCGCGCAGCATCTTACGGTCTTCAGCGGAAAGATCCTTAGTGGAGATGCTGATCTTCTCGCTTGCGGTATCGGTGGTACTCATGCGAAGAAATCCTCCTCTTCGAGCTCGGCGACGGACTGGGCACCAGCTGCGACGCCCGATTCGCGCAAGGCCTTAATCTGGTTGCGCAGGTCGAGATTTTCAAGGTCACGCAGGGCCGTAACGACCAAGATCACTGCACCGACGGCGGCAATTGCGACCATGGGCATGTTGAGATATTGGAAGAGCACGAAGCCGAGCAGGAAATAAATTGCAATCTTGTTATCCCAGAGCATGCGCAGAAGTAGCGCCATGCCCACGGCGGGAAGCAGGCCGGATGCAGCATTGAACCCGTTCAGGACCGCCTGCGGCACCATATTCATAAGCTGCGATGCCGGCTCGGCACCGACCCACACCGCCAAAAACGTCGGGATGGCGAATAGACCGTTCATGACTACGGCGCCGCCAAAATGGCAGATGAAGAGCTTCTTACTGTCACCCGAGTTCGCGGCCCAATCAATAACAGGAGCCCAGAAAAACATGAGCACGTTGAGAACGAGCGAGTAGATGATGTTCGCAAAAATAGCCGCAGCCACCGCGAGCGGAATCGCTACGCCCTGCTCCATGCCAGACACGACCACGAAGCACACAGCGAGCACCGTTCCTGCCACCGTATCAGCCGAAGTCGCACCGCCCACGTTGACGCTTCCGATGAAAATAGCCTGGAGCGCAGCACCGATGATAATGCCTGCGGTAACATCGCCAAAGATAATGCCCGCCACAAGACCCACGCCCAGGGGCTGGTCAATCATGGGCTGTCCAAACGTCCATTGGACGAAATAGCAGATAAAAGCTGCCAAATATGCCAAGAGCGCAGTCGTCAGCATATCAATCCCTCCTTAGAGCTTTGCCAGCAGGTCGGAAACCTTGACCTTACCGTCTGTAACGCCGACCTGATGAAACACCGGCAGATCTTGCTCACACAGCTCGCGCGCTGCAGCCACCTCGTCTGGATTGAGCGTTACACCCGTTGTCAGCAGCACCTTGGCTGCATCGTCGCTTCGATCGAAGCGGCCGACATTCGCAACGTTCACGCTGCCGATCCTACCGGGAGCCCCTTTCACTAGTTTGAGTGCATCGGCGATGTTCCCAGTAAGGGCGAAGATGCGCATCTCGCCCGCACGCGGATCGTTAGCAATCTTGATAGCGTCGTCTATTGTACGGATGAGAAGCTTCTGCCCACTCGGGCAAGCCATCTTGAGCGTCGACGACTGGGTTTCATTTTGGGCCGCAGCGTCATTCGCGACTAAAATACCCTTGGTGCTCAGCTCCTTTCCCCACATGAGCGTGACCTGTCCGTGAACCAGGCGGTCATCCACTCGCAGCTGAACGATCATTTCGTTCTCCTTTCGTCTTCGCTCCGCCCGCCAAAGCGGACCACTTCCTATCCAAAGAAATCGTCATCGGTATCTGTCGCCCCGCCTGCCCGCAGGACCACACGCCGCATGGAGGTCGATGCCTGCGCGATTACGCTGTCGATATACTCGGGCGTGAACGCCTCGCCCGTAATCAGGCATTCGAGAATTAACGCGATGTTGAAACCGGTCACATGTACGATGCCGTGCTTTTCCGGCTGCATGGCCGTAACCATGTTGCAGACGCTCCCGCCCAAAAGATCGGTAACGATCAACGCATCGTCCTCTGGCCTCACGCCATCGATAAACTCTGCGATCTGCTCATTGGGATCCGATTCGTCCACATAGCAATCAACGACGGTTATGGCGCTATCATCATGAAGCAGCACCTCAGCCACACTTTTGACGCCACTTGCTAGGCGTCCGTGGGTTGCAACTAAAATTTTCTTCATAGCACACCCCTTAAGCCAAAGGAGCCGCGCCATTGGCGAATACTCGCACGACATGCTCGAATGTGCTGCGCAGGCTCTCGAACGCGACTGCCGTCATATCGTGCCAATAGATCGGAGCATCCGGATGTCCCTCAGTCTTTTCATCAACCATGGCGCGCACGGCATCGCCGGCATATTTAACGCCATACGTGTAGTAGTTAATCTTGCGGATGCCGGCATTGATGGCACGAGCGTAATCCTCGTCGGAAACACCGGAGCCACCGTGCATGACAAGTGGCACGTTCACACAGCTGCGAATGTCGGTCAGAACGTCAATGTTCAAATGGGGCTCGCCCTTATACAGGCCGTGCACCGTTCCGAACGAGCAGGCCAGGATATCGAGCCCCGTGGACTCAACGAAGTCACGCGCCTGGTCAGGATCGGTATAGATGGCGCCCGCCTCTTCCGCCGTGGACCCAGCATCAGGATCGCCACCCTCACGCGACCCCATAGAACCAAGTTCGCACTCAAGGCCTGCACCAAAGTCGGCGCACATCTGGGCAGCGTACTGGGAAAGCTCAACATTACGTTCGTAGGAAAGTGCAGAACCGTCGAACATGACGCCCGTGAAACCGAGCTCCAACGCACGACGAGCATAGGATAGATTCTCACAATGATCCAGATTCAGGCAGATATGCGCACTCGAGCGCTCAGCCAGTGCTGTAACCAGCGGAGCCACCACGTCAATCGGCACCAGCGACTCGTGAACCTCGGCATGCTGGATGATAATCGGATAACCTGTTTCCTCCGCCACGTCCACAGCGGCGCGGACGGCCTCAAGACTCGCGGAATTTACTGCAGCGACCGCCATATTGTTCTGTTCGGCGATGTTGCAGATATCTCTCATACTGACGAGCATCTGTTCTCCTTTCCTCAGGCAGACCATCGCTGTTTGGCTTTCTCCAAACGCAACATTTTGCGAGTTCATTATATTGCGTTTTGTTTTGCTTTGTTTCGGAATTGACGTCTGCTACCGCGAACGGTCGAAAACCTGCCCCGAACGTTCGATATGTTTTGTTTAGAGTTGTTTTATTTCATTTCAGGAATTGTTGTTCTGGTAAAACTGAAGGTAACAAGCCTTGTCCCACAACAAGCCCTGGGAGTTCTTATGAGTGAACCGCGTCCCTATTACCTGGAAGAACGGCAGGAAGAAATACTCGACTTACTCAATGCGAACAGCACTGTTCGCATTGTTGACCTCAGCGAGCGCTTCGGTGTTTCGGAAGCGACCATTCGAAAGGATATGCGGGCTCTCGAAGGCAGAGGACTTCTCAGGCGAACCCATGGCGGCGCGATCTTACCGAACCCCAATTCTCGCGAACTTTCGTTTGAAGACGCTTCTTCGACGGCCCAAGACGAAAAACGCCGCATCGGTTACGCTGCGGCGAAAATGGTGCGCGACGGCGACACGTTCTTTCTTCAATCGGGAACAACAACGGGCTGCATGCTACGCGCTCTCAAGGGCCGCAAGAATCTCACGGTTCTCACGAACGACCTATCTCACGCGATACTTGCCGAAGAATTGCTGGTGGACAGCGAGGTCATTCTCCTGGGCGGACAACTGAGATTTGGCTATCACTACACACAGGGCAACGAGACTATCCGGCTGCTTAACGAGTACTTTGTTCCCACTGCTTTCATGGGAACCAATACCTTCTCGTTTTCAAAAGGATTTATGGCGCATCGATTGGAGCAGGCGAACATGGTGAGCGCCATCGCGAACGCTGCCGACCGACGCATAACCCTCATGGACTCATCGAAAATCGGCGTCATCGGCTTGGTTCACGCCCTTGACCTCAATGAGATTAACTGCCTGATCACCGACACCGGTGTCGATGCGGACACGAGGCAGCGACTTGCCGAGCTTGCCCCCAACTTGGAGATCATCTACGCCTAGACTGCCCGGCACATTCGACGCAGCATGAAAAAGGGGCGACGGGTAAATCCCGCCGCCCCTTTGCTTGAGCTCAGCTATTCCTCGGGCGCCTCGTATATCGGCGTCGGCGTGTTGTCGCACACGACGGTAAAACCGCCGTCCTTGTCGACATCGACCGTCACCTGATCGCCCTCGCGCACCGTACCGTCGATGATAGCGGCGGCAATGGCATCCACGACCTCGCGCTGCACGAGACGCTTGAGCGGACGGGCACCAAAGACCGGGTCCAGGCCGCCCACGGCGAGCATCTGCTTGGCCGCCGGGGTGATGGCCAGCGTCATGCGCTCCTTGGCCAGACGCGCGCGGACGTCGGCGAGCTGGATGTCGACGATCTTCTCGATCTGCGCCATGCCGAGCGGATGGAACACCACGATATCGTCGATACGGTTGAGGAACTCGGGGCGGAAGGTTTGAGCCATGGCCCCGTCAACCTGATGGCGCATCTCCTCCTCGTCCTTGCCGGACAGATCGGCGATAGCCTTGGAGCCCACGTTGGACGTCATGATGATAATCGTGTTCTTGAAGGACACTTGGCGACCCTGACCGTCGGTCAAACGGCCGTCGTCGAGCACCTGCAGCAGCACGTTAAAGACATCCGGATGAGCCTTCTCCATCTCGTCGAGCAAGATCACGGAGTAGGGACGACGGCGCACGGCCTCGGTGAGCTGGCCGCCCTCGTCATAGCCCACGTATCCCGGGGGCGCACCGATCAGACGCTGGACGCTGAACTTCTCCATATACTCGGACATGTCGATACGCACGAGCGCGCGCTCGTCATCGAACAGGCACTCGGCCAGCGCCTTGGCGAGCTCGGTCTTGCCTACGCCGGTGGGGCCCAGGAAGAAGAAGCTGCCGATGGGCTTGTCTGGGTCGGAGAGACCCGCACGGCTGCGACGCACGGCCGCGGCTACAGCGGAGACGGCCTCGTCCTGACCGATAACGCGCTTATGCAGCTCGCCCTCCAAGCCCTTCAACTTGTCGAGCTCGCCCTGCATCATCTTGGACACGGGCACACCGGTCCAGGCGCTCACGACCTCGGCGATCTCGTCGGAGGTCACCTGTTCGTTGAGGCCCTCGCCGTCCTGCTGCTTTTGCGCCTCGAGCGCAGCCTCGGAATCCTGAATCTGCTGCTGCAGACCCGGGATCACAGAATAGCGAAGCTCGGACGCACGGCCCAGATCGCCGTTGCGCGTCGCGCGCTCCTCTTCGCTCTTGGCCGCGTCAAGCTGGCCCTTAAGCTCCTGCACGTGGTCGATGGCGTTCTTTTGGTTGAGCCAGCCGGCCTTTTGCACGTTGAGCTTTTCCTGGACTTCGGCAATCTCTTGGCGCAGAGCCTCCAAACGCTCCTTAGAGGCGTCGTCGGTCTCTTTCATGAGCGCCTGTTCCTCGATCTGCAGCTGGGTGAGCTGACGCGTGGTGGCGTCGATCTCGACCGGCATGCTGTCGAGTTCCATGCGCAGGCGGCTCGCGGCCTCATCGACCAGGTCGATAGCCTTGTCGGGCAGGAAGCGGTCGGCGATGTAGCGGTCGGAGAGGTCGGCGGCAGCCACGAGCGCGCTATCGGTGATGTGTACGCCGTGGAAGATCTCGTACTTCTCCTTCAGGCCACGCAGGATTGAAATGGTGTCCTCGACGGTAGGCTCGCTGACCATCACGGTCTGGAAACGACGGGCGAGCGCCGCGTCCTTCTCGATGTACTTGCGGTACTCGTCGAGCGTGGTCGCGCCGATCGCGTGCAGGTCGCCACGAGCGAGCGCCGGTTTGAGGATGTTGCCGGCGTCCATGGAGCCCTCGGTGGCACCCGCGCCCACGATGGTATGGAGCTCATCGATGAACAGGATGACCTTGCCTTCGGATTTTTGCACTTCCTTGAGCACGGCCTTCAAGCGGTCCTCGAACTCGCCGCGGTACTTGGCGCCGGCGACCAGCGCGCTCATGTCGAGCTCGATGAGGTCGCGGTCGCGCAGGGTGCTCGGTACGTCGCCGGCCACGATTCGCTGAGCAATGCCCTCGACGATGGCCGTCTTGCCGACGCCCGGCTCGCCGATAAGCACGGGGTTGTTCTTGGTGCGGCGGGACAGAACCTGAATAGTACGACGGATCTCGTCGGTACGGCCGATGACCGGGTCGAGCTTGCCGGCGCGAGCCAGATCGCAGATGTTGCGACCGTACTGCTCCAACGCCTCAAACTGCGTCTTGTCCTCGGCAGACGTCACGCGGTCATCGCCGCGCAGTTCCTCGTAGACTTGCTCGATGCGCTCCTTGGTCACGCCGGCGTCACGCAGCACGCGACCCGCCTCACCCTTGTCCTCGGCAAGTGCCATCAGCAGATGCTCGGTCACCACAAAGCTGTCGCCCATCTTGGTGGCCTTTTTCTCGGCCTTCTCGATCACGCGAACGAGCTCGTTGGACAGGCCCATCTGCTGACCCTCGCCCGACACCTTGGGCGCATGGTCGATGGCATCTTGTGTGGAGCGTGCGAGCTGAGCCGGGTCGGCACCGATGCGCTCGATGATCACGGAGATATTGCGCTCGCCGGCACCGAGCAGGGCAGACAGCAGGTGGATCGGCTCCACCGCGCCGGCCTGTGCATCGGCAGCCGTGCTCATGGCGGTCTGCAGCGCCTCGCGCGACGTCATTGCTAGCTTATCGATTCTCATGGAATCACCTCTCTTGGGGCGGCCGCCCTACGGGGCGGCTTCACGTTGTTCGAGAAGTATTGTTGCCAGCTTTACGCGATCTTATACACAAATCTAAGTCTCTATATATAAGATTTTCTGAGTGAATTACGGATAGGGTACTGAGATGTCAGCCCGCCGCTGCCCAGGCGCGCTACCGTCTCGATCTGTAACATCTAGCAGCCATTTTTGATCCTAGATGTTACAGATCGAGACAGACCGAAAACCACCACAAAGAGGACAGGCACCTTTGTGGTGGTCGCGGTCTCTACTCCTTCGCCGAACCCGTACTTCCCGATTCGACGGTCCAGGGCATCTCATCCTCGAACAGCCATGTACGGGCAGACCCACTATCGCGTGCAGTCTGCGGGTCAGGCAAGCAGGTCTGTTTATAGGCATCTTGGATACACTGACCCATAAAATCGTTGAGCTCGCTCTGGTCGCCCTCCATGACATAGGCGACATCGCCGTCCATGATGTAGATGCCCGGACCCTCATTGCCCTCGTAGCCCGGATCGTACGAGACATCACATAACTTTGCGCCGTTTGCAGTGTCCAGCTCGATGGACGAGTGGCATCCGCCAACCATGTCGTTCGCTTTTGCCCGATAGGACGCATATCCGTACCAACGCTTAAATGTTTTGCCCTTGAGTAGCTCGGACGCCCTATCGATCAGGCTTGTATCCGTGGTATAGCGCATGGCCCCAAGCTGAATACGCGGATAATTACTAATACCCAGCACAGCCGGCTGCTCATCAAAATCAACGGTAATGGTCTCGGGCTTGTCGTCGCCGGTCAGAAGTTCGACAGATTGAGTCACAGGCTTGACCACCGGCTCCGTCACCGCAGCAGGTAGAAATGCCATACCGACAGCGCCCGCGCCAACCACAGCGATCGCAAGCGCCAAGACAATCAATCCAATACGGGCAGAACGGCTCACGGCAAAACACCCCACAATGCAAACCTTCGCCACCTGCACTAATGATACCGCCAGCTAACACTATTACCAAAAGAAGCCGCGCGCTCCTCACCACCACAAAGGGGACAGGCACCTTTGTGGTGGTTTTCGACGCTAACGGTCGACCATCTCGCGCAATGAGATTAAACTTGAATTGCTCTCTGAACATATCCATTTCTGCCTATCCTCAACAGATCTTTGTCTCGAGGAGCGCATATGAAGCCGCCTCATTCCACCGGTCGCAACGTCATCGCCATTCTCGCCATACCCATCGTGATGCTCTTCCTTATCGTCATCACGCCCTTTTCCCTTGGTATCACCTCGCCCTTCGATTTATGCGGAATGGTCGACGCCAGCTCGCGTGCCACCTCGCTCTCCTTTATCTGTCGCGGCGTGTTTTACGAAGATGGAATTCCCACCGGAAGTTGGCAGTCAAAGTTGCCACTGCTCGGTCAGATCGACGGATGCTCCCCCTATTTCTGCCTTGGACCTCAGACGCTAAACTATCTAATCGACGACCAGCCACTCGACTTCATCACCCTCGCCTACGACTACGCACCAAACACCGATGAGCGCCACATGAACCAAGTCCTCGACAAGATGCTTGGACAGTGCGGGCTCACCGAGGAGGCCGGTCGAACCATCTATAGCAACCAGAAATTAAAGCGAACAGAACTCCGCCGTGTCGGAAAAATCAAAGGGCGAAACGGGGCCGCCTACTGGGATGCCTGGGCAACACGCGACAAGGGCGAATTCGGACACAGCACCTATATGGTCACTGTCTACACCAAAGACGGAATTAAGGACAATGTTGACGATTTCGCGTCATCCAAACTCGGCATCCCCAAAACAACCAAACCCGCCAGCCCAGATGAAATTCTGTAGAGCCGCCCATTAACATGCCGCTCAACGATCACAACAGCATCGAGCTCGTCCCCACCACCACAAAGGTGCCTGCCCCCTTTGTGGTGGTTTTCAACAAAAAGAAGCCGCCCCGATAACAGAGGCGGCATCAAGCAAGTCTATTTATTAGCGTCCCTCAAGACCCAACGAGAACGCAGAAATGTAGCCCGGGGCTTACCCTTTCCCGAACGCGGCCCTCGTGAAGCGCGTGAGCGGGCGGGAAAGGGTAAGCCCCGGGCGGACAATTAAGTGCGCTACTCGGCAGCGGCCTTGAACTTGTTGTAGTTGATCAGGCAGCCGGCCTTGACGATGGCACGCTCCTCTGCCGTCATATCGGCAATGTAGAGCTCAATCTGCTCGACCGCACCATCGGCGCGCACCACGTAGGCGGCGATGTCCTTCAGGTCGCCATCGAGCGCGGCACGGATACCCGGCACAAAGACGTAATCGCCCACCTCAAAGTTGGGCTCGGCCTCCATCTGGAAGGGCACCATGCCCCAGTTCATCACGTTGGAGCGATAGCGCTTGGTGGCGTACTCGTGGACGATGTTGGCCAGGCCGCCAATTACGCGCTGGCAGCTCGCGGCCTGCTCGCGGGCGCTGCCGTCGCCAGGCTTCTTGGCGTAAATCATGGAACCGAACTCGGTCGCCTTGGCATCGGCCGCGACACCCGCGCCGGCCAGCGCCTCAAACACACCGGCAAGCTCGGCATCGAACGCCGCCAGGTCGCCCGCGGACTCGCCGGCAACGCGACGCTTCTCCACAGCGTCGACCTCCTTGGAGCGACCCACGTAGGCCGGGTCGCGGCGGCTCAGCGTAAACTCAGCCAGGCCCAGCGGGTTGGAGCGGAAGGAGCTCGTCTCGCCCGAGGGAATGAGCTCGTCGGTCGTGGTGACCGGGTCCATGATCTTGGAGCAAACCTTGAGCAGGATGTCGTCGCCGAGCGGCTCCATCGCGGGCCACGGCTTGATGTTGGGGCCTTCGACCAGCTCGTCGGCAGGCTCCGCCTTGCCAAAGCCCCAGTACACGCGCTTCTTGTACGGCGCGTCGTCAAAGGTGTACTCGCAGGCCTCGTCCCAAGTGTCCTCGGGCAGGTCGGTCGCCGGCGTCAGGACGCCGCCGTTGGCAGCCGTTGCCGCAATGGAGCGGGCGTCCATCAGGGCCACGGCGCTCAGCTGGCCATTACCCGGCTTGGAACCCTCGCGGTTGGGGAAGTTGCGCGTGGTGTGACGGATCGAAAGGCCGTTGTTGGCGGGCGTGTCGCCGGCGCCGAAGCACGGGCCGCAGAATGCCGTGCGCACGATTGCGCCGGCCTCCATGAGGTCGTAGATGTAGCCGCGGCGTGTAAGTTCGAGCGCCACGGGCTGGCTCGTGGGATAGACCGACAGCGAGAACTCGCCGCAGCCGGTATTGGCGCCCTTGAGCACGCGGGCAGCCTGGACCACGGAGTCATAGTTGCCGCCCGAGCAGCCGGCGATAACGCCCTGCTGCACGTGCAGCTTGCCGTCGACGATCTTGTCGAGCAGGCTAAAGTGCGTCTTGCCCTCGCCGATCTTGGCGGCCTCGAGCTCCACCTCGTGCAGGATGTCCTCGAGGTTCTCGTTGAGCTCGTCGATCTCAAAGCCGTTGGAAGGATGGAACGGCAGTGCGATCATGGGCTTGATGCTCGACAGGTCGACCTCGACGCAACCGTCGTAGTAGGCGACATCGGCGGGCTTGAGCTCGCGATAGTCGTCGCCGCGGCCGTGCATGGTCAAAAACGCGTGCGTGTCCTCGTCGGTGGCCCAGATGCTCGACAGGCAGGTGGTCTCGGTGGTCATGACGTCGACGCCGTTGCGGTAGTCGGTCGTCATGCTCGCGATGCCGGGGCCCACAAACTCCATGACCTTGTTCTTGACGTAGCCCTTGGCAAAGACAGCGCGGATGATGGCGAGCGCCACATCGTGCGGGCCGACGCCGGGGCGCGGGGCACCCGTGAGGTAGATGGCGACGACGCCGGGATAGGCGACGTCGTAGGTGTCGCGCAGCAGTTGCTTTGCCAGCTCGCCACCGCCCTCGCCCACGGCCATAGTGCCCAGAGCGCCGTAGCGGGTGTGCGAGTCGGAACCCAGGATCATCTTGCCGCAGCCCGCGAAGTTCTCACGCATAAAGGAGTGGATAACGGCGATATGCGGCGGAACGAAGATGCCACCGTACTTCTTGGCGGCCGAGAGGCCAAAGACGTGGTCGTCCTCGTTGATGGTGCCGCCCACGGCGCACAGCGAATTATGGCAGTTGGTGAGCACGTAAGGCAGCGGGAACTGCTCCATGCCCGAGGCGCGCGCCGTCTGGATGATGCCGACAAAGGTGATGTCGTGGCTCGCCATGGCGTCGAAGCGAATCTTGAGTGCCTCGGGATCTCCGGACGTATTGTGTGCCTGGAGGATCGAATACGCGATGGTGCCGCGCTTGGCATCCTCGGGCGTCTGCGTAATACCGCGCTCGGCAGCCTCGACCGCAGGCACAACCTCGCTGCCGCCGCGCAGGTAGATGCCGTCCTCGTACAGCTTGACCATACTGTCTCCCACTCTGCCCAAAACGATTTGGGCGCATAGCATACATTCGTTCAATATCGTGCCATAGAACGGTTGCGAGTGGGTTACGAATCTGCACGTTCACTTTATCTCAGTAAAGCAAAGAACGAGTTGGGTGCCGGGGGCAGACTTAGACGCCGAAATGACGAGAGTGGATAATCTCCCACTTTGAGCCTGCAAACAGGCCAAAAACGGGAGATTATCCACTCTCATTCTGCGGGCACTCATTTAAGTCTGTCCCCAATGAGTGCCCGGCAGCGTCGGCGGAGCTATAGGTCGCTACCCGTACCTAGCAGCTTGCGCATGACTTGCTCGGGGTTGACTGAGCCGTCGCGCGGGGCCAGGGCGGTGATCTTCTTCTGCATCTTATACTCGTGCAGCTCGTCCTCGAGCTGGCGCACGCGAGCGCGGAGCTTCTCGTTCTCGCGCTCGCGCTCCTCGGAACGCTCCTTCATATCGAGGATGCGCACCACGCCGGCAAGGTTGATGCCCTCGTCGGTCAGTTGGTTGATGAGTTCCAGACGCTCGATATCGGCACGCGAATACAGGCGCGTGTTACCGCCCGAGCGCTGAGGATTCACCAGGCCCTTGGACTCGTAGACGCGCAGAGTCTGCGGGTGCATGCCGGTCAGCTCGGCCGCCACGCTGATCATGTACAGCGGTTTGTTCCTATTGTCCTCGGCCATGCTACCTGACCCCTTTCCGTCTCGTTATCGTCCATCATAAGCCCGCGGGCGTGGGCGTGCGCCGCGACCGCCCTAGTACGTCGCCTTGTAACGATTGACCTTCTCGCGATAGTCGCGCGTGTCGGCCTCGCGCAGCTTGGTCATGGCATCGCGCTCATCGTCGGACAGGTTCGTGGGAACCTGCACCTTGATCTCGACGAGCAGCGCGCCCGTGCGGCCACGGTGCTTAACATCGGGCGCGCCCATCTCCTTAAAGCGGAACTTCTTGCCCGTCTGGGTACCCGCGGGCACTTTCAAACGGACCGTCGCACCGCCGGGCGTGGGCACGTCCACCGTGCAGCCGAGCGCCGCCTCGTAGACCGAGACCGGTACCTCCATGGTCACGTCGGCGCCTTTGCGCCTAAACAGCGGATGCTCCTCCACATGCGTGGTCACGACCAGGTCGCCGCGCTCGCCGCCGGCAACGCCATACTCGCCGCGACGTTTGTAACGCAGCTTGCCGCCGTCGACCGCGCCTTCAGGCACCGAGACCGTAATGGTCTGCTGCTCGCCTGTCGAGGGAATGCGGTAGGTGACCTTGTGCGTCACACCGCGAAACGCGTCCTCGGCCGTCACATCGACGGTCAGCGACAGGTCGCCGCCCTTGCGAGCGCGGCTGCGGCCAGCGCCGGCACCGGCAGCGCCCGCAGCCCCGGCAAAGCCCGAGCCCCAATCGCTGCCCCAGGCGCCGTTGCCGCTAAAGATGCTGTCGAAGATGTCGCCCCAGCCGCTGGCACCAGCGCCGGCACCGTAGCCGCCGCCATACGCGCCGCCCGCGCCCGGCATGCCGCCAAACATGAGCATCTGGTCGTACTCTTTGCGCTTCTTCTCGTCCGAAAGCGTCTCGTAGGCCTCGCTAATCTCCTTGAACTTGGCCTCGTCGCCTCCGGCATCGGGGTGATATTTTTGCGCGAGCTTGCGAAACGCGCTCTTGATCTCTTTGTCGGAGGCGCTCTTGGATACGCCCAGGATGTCATAGAAGGTTTTGCCTGCAGCCATCGTAGCTCCTCTCCTGTTTCATCCGCCGCCCAGCGGGCGGCGGCTCATGCTTTCATATGGCACTAGGCCAGAAAGGGCCCCGGGTGTTGCCCCGGGGCCCTTCTCAATTACTCCTCGGTGCTCTCGGCCGTATCGGCCGTAGCATCCTCGGGCGCCGCTTCGGGCTCCGGTGCGGGGCGCTTCTCGCCACCGTAGGTCACCGTCACCATCGCGGAACGCAGGATGCGATCCGCCATGCGGTAGCCCTTCTGGTACACGTCGTTGACAGTCTCGTCGTACTGCGATGCGTCCTCGACACGCCCCACGGCCTGGTGCTCGAGCGGATCGAACGCCTCGCCCTTGGGGTCGATGGGCTCAACGCCCTCGTGCGCAAACACATCGAGCAGCTTGGCATGCACCGCATCGACGCCATCGACGAACTGCTTAAAGTCGTCGGAAAGCTCCTGGCTACGGGCATGGTCGATCGCGCGCTCGATATCGTCAATCACCGGCAACAGCGCGGTAACAAGCTTCTCGGTCGCGCGCTCGCGCTCGGCGATACGCTCATTGGCGGTGCGGCGACGGAAGTTCTCCCAGTCGGCCTGCAGACGGGCGGTACGCTCGGTGGCGTCCTTTGCCTTGTCCTCGGCGGCCTTCTGAGCCTCTGCCGCAGCATCGAGCTCATTGCGCACGTCGGCAAGCTCTTTCTGAGCCTGCTCGAACTTGAGCTTAAAGTCGTTGTCGGCGGCTTCCTCACCGGCGCGGATAGCGG
Source organism: Collinsella sp. AF23-2 (assembly GCF_003459245.1). GTDB lineage: Bacteria > Actinomycetota > Coriobacteriia > Coriobacteriales > Coriobacteriaceae > Collinsella. The sequence goes on along the minus strand of NZ_QRVG01000005.1, from coordinate 93,773 downwards.
CTTCCACCATCTCGTCCTCGGTCATCGTCGCCTCCTTGTTGGAATCCTCTACCTGGTTCTCGGCAGCCTCGGCGGCCGGGGCCTCGTTGGCCACGGTATCGTCAACGGCCTCTACGGGAATCTTCACGTCCTTCTCCTCAGAGTCAACGGGGGCGGCGCCAGCGGCGGCCGCCTCCGTGCGAGCTTTACGGGCGGACATGATTATTTGTCCTCGTCGTCCACAACCTCGTAGTCGGCGTCGACAACGTCATCGTCGGCAGGCTGGGCGCCGGCGGCACCGTCGGTCTGCTGCTGAGCGTCGGCGTAGACAACCTGGGCCAGCTCGTAGGCCACGGACTGCAGGGACTCGCCGGCGGCCTTGATAGCCTCGACGTCAGAACCCTCGAGCGCCTTCTTGGCGTCGGCGATAGCGGCCTCGGCCTTGGACTTCACGTCGGCGGAAACCTTGTCGCCCAGCTCGTTGAGGGTCTGCTCGGTGGAGTAGCACAGGCTATCGGTCTGGTTACGGACCTCGACCTCTTCCTTCTGCTTCTTGTCCTCCTCGGCATGAGCCTCGGCGTCCTTGACCATACGATCGACTTCGTCGTCGGACAGAGCGGTGGAGCCGGAGATGGTGATCTGCTGCTCCTTGCCGGTGCCCTTGTCCTTAGCAGAGACCTTGACGATGCCGTTGGCGTCGATGTCGAAGGTGACCTCGATCTGCGGCACGCCGCGGCGGGCAGCCGGGATACCGGTCAGCTGGAACTTACCGAGCGACTTGTTGTCGCGGGCAAGCTCGCGCTCGCCCTGGAGCACATTGATCTCGACGCTGGTCTGGTTGTCGGCAGCGGTGGAGTAGACCTCGGTCTTGGAGGTCGGGATCGTGGTGTTGCGGTCGATCATCTTGGTCATGATGCCGCCCATGGTTTCGACGCCCAGCGACAGCGGGGTAACGTCGAGCAGCAGGATGCCCTCGACGTCGCCGGTGAGCACGCCGCCCTGGACGGCAGCGCCGTCGGCAACGACCTCGTCGGGGTTCACGGACATGTTGGGCTGCTTGCCGGTCATGGTCTTGACGAGCTCCTGGACGGCGGGCATACGGGTGGAGCCGCCGACGAGGATGACCTCGGTCAAATCGGAGAGCTTAAGCTTGGCGTCACGCAGGGCGTTGGTGACAGGCTGCTTGCAGCGCTCGAGCAGGTCGCGGGTGATCTTCTCGAACTCGGCGCGGGTCAGCGTGTAGTTGAGGTGCAGCGGGCCGGACTGGTTCATGGTAATGAACGGCAGGTTGATGGTGGTCTGCTGGGCGGCGGAGAGCTCCTTCTTGGCGTTCTCGGCGGCCTCCTTCAGGCGCTGCAGGGCCATGGGGTCCTGACGCAGGTCGACGCCGTTCTCCTGCTGGAACTTGTCGGCCATCCAGTCGATGACGCGCTGATCCCAGTCGTCGCCGCCCAGGTGGTTGTCGCCCGAGGTGGACAGAACCTCAAACACGCCGTCGGCGAGGTCGAGGATGGAGACGTCGAAGGTACCGCCGCCCAGGTCGAAGACCAGGATGCGCTGGTCGGTGCCCTGCTTGTCCAGGCCATAGGCAAGAGCAGCAGCAGTCGGCTCGTTGACGATACGCTTGACGTTGAGGCCGGCGATCTTACCGGCGTCCTTGGTGGCCTGACGCTGGGCGTCGTTGAAGTAGGCCGGGACGGTGATGACGGCGTCGGTGACGGTCTCGCCCAGATACTTCTCGGCGTCAGCCTTCATCTTGGCGAGCGTCATGGCGCTCACCTGCTCGGCGGTGTAGTCCTTGCCCTCGATATCGACGACGGCACGGCCACCCTGGCCCTCCTTGACCTCATACGGCACGGTCTTGATCTCGGAGGTGCACTCGGAGTACTTGCGGCCCATGAAGCGCTTGATGGAGAACACGGTGTTCTTGGGGTTGGTGACGGCCTGGTTCTTAGCGGCCTTACCCACAACGCGGTCGCCGTCGGCGCGGAAGCCCACGACGGACGGGGTGGTGCGGTCGCCCTCGGCGTTCACGATAATGGTCGGAGAACCGCCCTCGAGAACGGCCATTGCGGAGTTAGTAGTACCAAGGTCGATACCAAGAATCTTACTCATTAGAAATTCCCTCTCTCTTTTGCGTTCGCGCCGCCTCGACGGTCTGTCGCGCGGCGCTTCGGCTTGTCTTTCAGGATGTAGTGTATCCCCTTATGGGCTGGAATATACAAAATCTAAGTCAATTCATATAAGATTTCTTATCTCTGAGAGTTTAGGTTCTCAAATGTGCAGGTAGATGCACTGTTTGAGTTCTCGGCAGATCTATTGAGATCTATGTAGAGTTGACTGAGGTTTGCGTCCGGGGGTGCCTGGGGGCCGTCTTGCGGCAAGCGCATCCCGGTTTGAGCGTGGATTCCGGGTCGCAGTTTCCGTCTGAAGGCTCAACCGGAAACCGTATCCCGTTTTGAGAGCTGATACCGGGTCGCAGTTTCCGCTAGCGGGCCCAACCGGAAACTGCGACCCGGTTTTCGGCCAAATAACGGGATGCCCTTTCCGCAGGCGCGCTCAATAGGTCAATATTACAAGTCACCTATAGCTAACATTTGCGCAGCTCAACGGCCCCACCTGCGCGTTTTTTAGTAAACCTTGGCATACTCGGCGAACGGTATGAAGATGCCGGCCAGAGGGTATTGCAAACGGTCGCTCCCGTGGTATGTTTTTGCCCGAATCAAACCGACGCGCATCGCCTGTAGCGTCGGTCAACAGAGAGGAAACTACCATGGCTCATCCCGTAATTGATGCCGACGAGTGCATCGCTTGTGGCGTTTGCGTCGACTCCTGCCCCGCTGGCGTTCTGGAGCTCCAGGACGTCGCTACCGTCGCCGACGAGGACTCCTGCGTCGCCTGTGGCGCTTGCCAGGACGCTTGCCCCGCTGGCGCGATCACCGAGATCGTCGAGGAGTAACAACTCCCCCACTTGCACACTCAAAAGTACACCGTGCACAAAAAAGGAGGCTTCCGCATCGCCGCGGAGGCCTCCTTTTGTTTGTACAGGCAGCTAATTGGGGACGGGGCTACCTTGGCAGTTGCGGTGGAATAGTTCCTGGCTCATTGCTTAGGTGCCGATTGTAGGAACTATTTCACCGCAACTTATAAAGACAGTATCGGGTTAGGACAAATCATCCTCGTAGGGCATTAAATCGGCAAGGTAGCCTTTCTCCTTGAGCATGGCCTCGATCTCGTCGAGGGTCTGCTCGTCTTCCGCCGCGATGCGATGGAAGTGGTAGCCGCTCGTCACCGTCAGCAGCGGGAAGCTCTTGCCGCTGGCGATGCCCTCTAGGTAGCGCTCGACATCGCGGCGGTTGCGGATGTCCAGGTCGGCCGTGATCTTGCCGTACACGCGGTGATTGACGATCACGTTGAGCACGGCGCCACCGGCGTCGACGATACTCGTGAGCTCATCGCCTGCCTGCTCCACGCTGTGGCGAACCTTGACCAAGCGCGTGGGCACGGCGGGGCTGCTGGGGGCCTCCTGCAGCACGTAGCCGCGGTTGGTCGCCACGATATCGTGCCCATCGGCACGCAACAGGGCAATATCCTGAACCACGACCTGACGGCTCACGCCAACCTCGCGGGCAAGTGCGCTGCCCGAAACGGGCTCCTTGGCTCCTTCGAGCACGCCCATGATGGCACGGCGACGCTCGCGGGCGTTCATTATTTACCGTCCAGCAGACGCAGGTGCTTAAGCGAGAGGTCGAGGATCGGCGCAGAGTGCGTCAGGGCGCCCGAGCTAATATAGTCGACACCCAGATCGGCCAGGGCGCGAATGTTGCTGGCGTCCACGTTGCCCGAGCACTCGGTCTTGGCGCGACCGGCGATAAGCTCGATGGCGGCGGCCATGTCGTCATGGGTCATGTTGTCGAGCATGATAATGTCGGCACCGGCCTCCACGGCTTCGCGCACCATGTCCAGGTTCTCGCACTCAATCTCAACTGTCGTGGTAAACGACGCATGGGCGCGCGCCATCTCGATCGCGCGCGTCACGCCACCGGCGGCATCGATATGGTTGTCCTTGAGCATGACGGCCGTCGACAGGTTGTAGCGGTGGTTGCTGCCGCCGCCAATCTCAACCGCCGCCTTCTCAAACACGCGCATGCCCGGCGTGGTCTTGCGCGTGTCGACGAGCACGGTCTTGGTTCCCTCGAGCGCCGCGGCCATGCTGTGCGTGTAGGTAGCGATGCCGCTCATGCGCTGCAGGTAGTTGAGCGCCACGCGCTCACCCGAAAGCAGCACGCGCGCATCGCCGCGCACCTGACCCACATGGTCGCCGGCGTGCACCTCGTCGCCATCGGCAACGTCGAGCAGCACCGAGCTCTGCGAATCCAGCAGCTCAAAGGTACGGGCAAACACATCCAAGCCGGCGATGATGCCGTCGGCCTTGGCGATAAGCTCCACCGTGGCGGGACGCGCCGTGGGGCACACGCTCGCCGTGCTCACGTCCTCAAACGTAATGTCCTCGCGCAGAGCCTGCAAAATCAGATCATCGACGACGAGCTTCATGGTAATGGGATTCATGGTCTACTCCTCTGCGGCCTGCGTGCCGGCGGCACGGGCCAAATCATCGATTGCAAGGGTATCGGAACTCAGGGCGCGATGGCGTCCATCGAGCGCGGGCTCGCCCGCCTGCTCCACGGCCAGCGACTCGCCGGTGCGCATGTACCACGCGGCGCGACGACCCCAGACCAGCGCCTCGAGCAGACTATTTGATGCAAGGCGATTCTTGCCGTGAACGCCGTTGCAAGCCGTCTCGCCCGCGGCGTAGAGCTCGGGCATCGAAGTGCGGCCGTCCTTATCGACCCATACGCCGCCCATAAAGTAGTGCTGCGTGGGCGTAACGGGGATGGGCTCGTCCAAGATGTCGCGGCCGTCCTCAAGGCAGCGCGCGCGAATGTTGGCAAAGTGCCCAGTCACCACGTCGCGCTCGACGGGGGCAAAGCTCAGCCACTCGTGCTCGGTGCCGTCCTGCTTCATCTGCTCGCGGATGGCGGCAGCGACAACGTCGCGCGGCTGCAACTCGTCGGCAAAACGCTCGCCGGCGGCATTGAGCAGAATCGCGCCCTCACCGCGGCAGCTCTCGCTGATCAGGAACGTACGGCCTGGCTGCGGCGAGAACAGGCCCGTGGGATGGATCTGCACGTAGTCCAGGTGCTCCATCTTAATGCCGTGCTCCTGCGCGATGTAGCAGGCGTCGCCCGTGAGCTGCGGGTAGTTGGTCGAATGGTCGTATACGCCACCGATGCCGCCCGTCGCCCACAGCGTATGGCGGGCATGGATCTTAAACGGCTTACCGACATGCACGCCCTCAGCGGCATTTGCCAGCTCGTCGGCGGGGCGAGCTGAATCGTCCTCGTCCACGGCAACAGCGACGACACCAGTGCACACCGTGGCCCCATCGCGCTCGGCCGTCAGGATGTCGGTCATGGCCACGTGCTCCAAAATCTGCACGTTATCCAGTTTGCGAACGGCCTGAAGCAGCTTGGTCGTGATCTCCTTGCCCGTAATGTCGGCATGGAAGGCAATGCGGGGGCGGCTGTGCGCACCCTCGCGGGTAAAGTCGAGGCTGCCGTCGGCCTTGCGCTCAAAGTCCACGCCCATCGCCAGCAGGTCGTTGATGACCGAGCGGCTCGAGCGAATCATGATGTCGACGCTCTCGCGGCGGTTCTCGTAGTGGCCGGCGTGCATGGTGTCCTCAAAGAAGGCATCGTAGTCAGAACCCTCGGGCAGCACGCAAATGCCGCCCTGCGCGAGCATCGAATCGCACTCGTCGACAGCGCCCTTGGAGAGCATGATCACGCGCATGCTCGTCGGCAGGTTGAGAGCCGCATACAGGCCCGCTACACCGCAGCCGGCAATAACGACGTCGCACTCCATATCGGGGTATTGCTTGGTTTCCACAGGAATCCTCTCCCTTGAATGTGACATAAGGGACCGTCCCTCATGCCGCATTGTTCTAGCGCGCTGCGTACTCGAGCATGCGGTCGAGCGTGAGCTTGGCCTGATCGGCGGCCTTGTCCGACACGCCAATCTGCACCTCGCCCTCGCCCGTCTCCAGGCAGCGCACGAGCTTTTCGAGCGTGATGAGATCCATGTTGACGCAGGTGGGCTGCACCGCGGGGAAGTAGAACTTCTTGCCGGTGCCCTGGCAGCGGCGCTCGAGCTCGTAGAGTACGCCGCGGACCGTCACGATAATGAACTCGCTCGCGTCGGACTCCTCGGCATACTTGATGATGCCGGCGGTGGAGCCGATGTAGTCGGCCTCAGCCAGGACGTCAGCCTTGCACTCAGGATGCGCCAGCACGAGCGCGTCGGGGTGGGCCTCCGTCGCGTCGACGATCTGCTCGACGGTGATGATGTGATGGCGCGGGCAGTAGCCGTTGTTGGGGATGACGTGCTTTTGGGGCACCTGCTCGGCTACGAAGCGGCCCAGGTTCTGGTCGGGAATGAACAAGATGTGCTGCTGCGGCAGCTCGGAGACGATCTTGACGGCGTTTGAGCTGGTAACGCACACGTCACTCCAGCTCTTGATCTCGACCGTCGAGTTGACGTAGCACACCACGGCCAGGTCGTCGCCATACTCGGCGCGCGCCGCGTCGACCGTCTCGCGCTTGACCATGTGCGCCATGGGACAGTCCGCGCCCGGCTCGGGCAGCAGCACGGTCTTGGTGGGATTGAGCAGCTTGGCGCTCTCGCCCATAAACTCCACGCCGCACAGCACGATAGTCTGCTGCGGTAGGCTTTTGGCGAGCTTTGCCAGGTAGAAGCTGTCGCCGACGTAATCGGCCACAGCCTGAACCTCGGGCGCCACATAGTAGTGCGCCAGGATCACCGCGTCACGTTGGGTTTTTAGTTGCTGAATGGCCTCGACAAGCTCTGCGGGCACCAGTGCCGCGCGCTCCGTTGCCGTCGTTGCCGATGCTAGGCCGGCCGCGATATCGCGTGCAAGCTCCGACGCATCCATGTTCGCGCTCTGTGCCATCAAGGCCCCTCTCTTTTGGCGAATCTTGGGGCTTTAGTATGACACCTAGGTTTACAGCTGACAAGACAGCTGTAAACCTAGGTGTAAGGTTGAAATAAAGATTCAATCATGCGGCAGGTCCATTTTCGAACTGGCAAGCTGAGGATAGCCGAGCTCTCGATAGCGCAGGAGGCATCTTTCGCCACCGCAATACCGCTCGGCGCGAGTTGCGCACCGTGAGGCACGAACGGGCGCTCCCCCGCGAGTGGTCCGCGCCCAATGTGGCAAAATCGAACTACTAAGGGGGCTCAGAATGCTCAAGATTATTGCCTGCGACGATGACGCCGCTTTTCTAGATAGACTGCACCGGATGATCGACCGTTGGTCGATCGAGACGGGCACGGCGGTCGATGTTGCGCTCGTCACGCGCGGCGAGGACCTGCTGGCGCGCCATGCCGCGTCGCGCGCCGACATCATCCTGCTCGACATGATCATGCCGCTCGTCAACGGCATGGACACCGCACGCGAATTGCGCCAGGCCGACACCGCCGTGCGCCTGGTGTTCCTCACCTCGTCGCCCGAGTTTGCACTGGAGTCCTACGAGGTCCGCGCCTTCGACTATCTGCTCAAGCCCGTGACTTACGAACGCCTGGCGCAGTTACTCGACGAACTTTCGAGCATGCGCCCGGCGGCAACCGACGAGCTCGTGATCAAAACGTCCTTTGGCTACCACGCCCTGCGCCTGTCCGACATCGAATATGCCGAGGCGCGCAACAAGCACGTGGTCTTCCATCTGCGCGACGGACGCGATATCGAGGCACTCGAATCGTTCCGCAGCGTCGAGGACCGTTTGGCGCAAAATGCCACCTTCTTTAAATGCCACCGTAGCTACCAGGTCAACTTGCGCAACATCGACCACTTCGATCGCACAGACATCGTCATGCGCTCGGGCGCGTGCATTCCGCTGTCGCGCAGCAGCAAGCAGGGGTTCCAAGACGCCTACTTTGCGGTGCGCTTTGAGGGCGGGAGGCGCTGATGATCTCCTCGGTCGAAATGGTCCTTTGGGCAATCCACCACGCCACGACGCTGCTCTTTGGCGTCTTTGCCTCGGCGGCGCTGTGCGGTATCGAAATCAATCGACGCCATGCACTCGAGTTGGTGGGGGTCGGAGCCGCAACCGGCGCTGCCTTTTCGATCGCCAATGTCGTTGGCGGAGAGCTTTTTGCCCGTCAGGTCTATCCGCTCGTCGTGCACTTGCCGCTTACCGTCTACCTATGCGCGCGCTACCACTTGAGTCCGCTACTCGCGACGTTGGGCGTCACCAGCGCCTATCTGAGCTGCCAGTTCAGCAATTGGATGGGCATCGCCGCATTTGCCGCAACCGATTCTCAGATCGCGTACTATCTGGCACGCATCGCTACCACGCTCGGCGTCTTTGCCGTCCTGCTGCATTGGGCCGGCGACATTGGACCCCGCCTGGCGATTAAAAGCCCCACCGAGCTGGGCATCCTTTTAATCCTGCCGCTCGTCTATTACATCTTTGACTACGCCACCAACGTCTACACCACGCTGTTCCACTCGGGCTCGGTGGTGACAGTTGAGTTTTTGGCATTTGCGCTCTGTGCCTTCTATCTTATGTTTCTTGCCGTTTACCTGCGCGAATACGAAGAAAAGGAAACCGCCGAGCGAGAGCGTTGGATGCTCGAAACCCGCGACAGCGCCGCCATCAAAGAGCTCGAGGCTTGGCGTCAATCTGGGCGCGAGCTGTCGATTCTTCGCCACGATATGCGCCACTTCCTACGCGGCCTGGCCACTTTAATTGAGGAGGGCCACACCGACGAGGCGCTCAACCGCATCGACGAACTCTGCGAAGCCGGCGACCGCACCGCCGTACGCCGCTTCTGCGCCAACGAGACCGTAAACATCGCGCTTTCGTCATTCAACTCAGATATCAATAGAAACGGCATTACCGCCAACCTGCGCGCCGCCGTACCCGAAACCGTCCACGTAGGTGACGCCGACCTGTTTAGCGTGCTCTCAAATGCCTTGGAAAACGCTATCACCGCCGCAAGCGCCGCACCCCAAGGAAAGCGATTCGTCGACCTTGACCTGCGACTTGAGGACGGCCAGCTGTTGCTGTTAGTTTCCAACACGTTTGACCGCGCGCCGCGCATGGTCGACGGCATGCCCGTGACCCGGCATGCGGGCCACGGCTTTGGAACCAAGAGCATCAAACTTGCCGTGGAGCGCATGAACGGCAACTGCCAGTTCCGCATTAACGGCGATCGGTTTGAGCTGCGCGCTGTGATGTAGAAGTACGGCGCCGATCTCGCGGCGCGCCTCGCCCGCCAGGCAATCGCTCGCCGGTGCCGATCCGCTACAGTGGAGCGACCGCCGGGGTCAGCTGCTTGATGTAGGCCCACATACGCTGCTTGGCCGCTTTGTCGGTCAGCGCCGCCTCAAAGCCATCGAGCGCGAGCACGCGGCGGCCCTGCACATGGGCGACCAGGCCGGGCTTGAGCATGGCGGTGTCGAAGTCATCAATCGCCACGAGCATATCGGCGTAGGTTTCGCGCATGACATCGGCCGCACTGTTGTCGAGCAGCAGCACCGCCTCGGGGTCCAGAGCCTCCAGCGCCTCGCGGAACAGGTCGCACGGCAGAGTCTCGCCCACCGCGACCGCTCCGTCACCCGCGCCGGCGACGCTTGCCAGCACGCAAAAGTCCTCGGGGGCATATCCGATGGCGCCGAGCGCCTTGCGCAACGCGGCGCCATCCGCGCCGGCAGCCAGCTCGCCGCCCGAGCACTCGGCTTCATCCAAATCGCCTTTGACCAGCACAATCGGCGAGCACGCGTTGCCCGCGATACGCACACCGCGACCTGCAAGCGACGCGAGCTCCTGCTCGGCCGCCTGAGCGATGGCTTCTTTTTTCTGGCTTTGTGACGTGGGCATGCGCTCTCCAATCGTTTGCGTGCCCACCATTATATAAAAGAGCCGCCCGCGAGTGGTTGCTTTGCGGGCCGCTGGGTATAAGCACGGTCGTACTGAGTTTTACGCGGCCGAGCCGCGTCGTATTATGGAGGTCACCATGGCTGACATTAAGCAGATTACCCCCGAGAACTTCGATTCCATCGTTAACGACAGCCTGCCCGTACTGGTTGATTTTTGGGCCCCGTGGTGCGGCCCCTGCCGCTCGCTCTCGCCCATCGTAGACGAGGTTGCCGACGAGCTGGCCGGCAAGTTGGCTGTGGCCAAGTGCAACGTCGACGACAACCAGGACCTGGCCATGAAGTTTGGCGTCATGAGCATCCCCACGCTGATCGTCTTTAAGAACGGCGAGGAGGTCGACCGCTCGGTCGGCGCCTTGCCCAAGGCAAGACTTCAGGCACTGCTGGAGAAACATCTGTAATACGCTTGTTACCCATCTGCCGTCCATGAGCGGTTTCGCACCGCTCGCCGGAGTGCCAAACGCAAGGTATGCGACCACGGATAGTATGGTAGATACAAACAGCCCCCAGTGAACGGGTGCGGGTCAGACGGACTCGCACCCGTTTTCTTATGCGGCGGCGCTCAAGGCGGGCGTAGTAGAATCTGAACCACCATATCGCCCCGTACAAAAGGAGACTCCCCATGCATGACGTCGGAATGAACATGAGCCAGCTTGCCATGAGCGTCAAGCAGGTCGACGACACCATTGAGCTCGCTCACGAGTGGAGCCATCAGCTGCTGCATGCGACCGAGAACTTTGACATGGAGCGCATTGGCGCCAAGCTCGAGGCCGCCATGGCGGCACTCCACGAGGCGCACGATGCGCTCGAGGGCTACGAGGAGGCCATCGAGGCCGACCACAACTCCGTCGGCTCTGTGAAACTGGTGTAACGTGGCCGAGCACGAGCACGCGCACAATCACGGTGCGGACGACGATGCAAGCTGCCGCTACAGCGGCTCCAGCTCCGAGCTGGTCCGCTTTTCGGTCACCGCGCCCGACGACCTGCTGCGCCGCTTTGACGAGCAGATCGCGCGCCGCGGTGACGTGGCTAACCGATCCGAGGCCGTACGCGATCTGATTCGCGCCTCGATCGCCAAGGAGCAGATGCGCACGCCCGACGAGCATGTTATCGGGTCGCTCACCATGATCTACGACCACCATACCGGCGACCTGACGCGCCGTCTGGACGAAGTGCAGCACGACTACACCGACGAGATCGTATCGACCATGCACGTGCATCTGGATCACCACAACTGCTTAGAGATTCTGGCGCTCAAGGGTCGCGGCGAGCGCGTCTACGAACTAGCCGACCGCCTGCTGGGCCTGCGCGGCGTTAAGCACGGTGAGCTCACGTGCGCCGCCACCAAGCAGAGCCTGGGGCTGTAGCGCACCTGTCCCTATTTGGTCGGTTTTGATGAGGGGTGTCGCATGCGACATGTGCATATTCATGTGACGGGCATTGTGCAGGGCGTTGGCATGCGGCCGTTTGTGTATCGCGAGGCCATGGCGCATGGCATTTGCGGATGGGTGCTCAACGCGGGCGACGGCGTGCATATCGAGGCGCACGCCCGTGCCGAGGCGGTTGACGGATTTGTCGCTGCTCTTTCTGAGCATGCGCCCGCGGCGGCTCGCGTTGAGCGAGTCGATATTGCGGATTTGAAGCCTAGCGGCTGGAGCGCTGCCGATGAGCAGGGCTTTCGTATTGTGGCATCGCAGGACCAGACCGCGCACACGACGCTCGTCTCGCCCGATATCGCCACCTGCGATGATTGTCTGCGCGAGTTGTTCGACCCCGCCGATCGGCGCTATCACTACCCTTTTATCAACTGTACCAACTGCGGACCGCGCTTTACCATCATCCGGTCGCTGCCTTATGACCGAGCGGCCACGTCGATGAATTGTTTTCCCATGTGTCCTGAGTGTGCCGCGGAGTATGCCGACCCACTCGACCGGCGTTTTCACGCGCAGCCCGATGCCTGCTTTGATTGCGGGCCGCATATCACGTGGCGCGAAGCGAGCGTGGGCGGTGAGCCGGGCGAAGCCGCCGCGTTGCCGGCCGTCGGCACCACACGCGAAGCCAGCGACGCTATCATCGAGCGCTGCATTGAGCTGCTGGCCGGCGGTGGCATCGTCGCCATCAAGGGCCTGGGCGGATTTCACTTGGCATGTGACGCCTCCAACGAGCAGGCGGTAGCCGAGCTTCGTCGTCGCAAACGCCGCAGCAACAAGCCGCTTGCCGTTATGGTGCGCGACCTTGCCGACGTTGAACGCCTGTGCCATGTCAACGACGTTGAGCGCGGCTTGCTGGCCGGCAGCATTCGCCCCATTGTGCTGCTGCGCCGACGTGCTGTTTGCGAGAGCGGCGGCTCCCCCGACGCCCTCGCGCTCGCGCCGTCCGTCGCGCACGACCTTCCCGAGCTCGGCGTTATGCTCCCCTACACCCCGCTTCAGCATCTGTTGCTTGCCGCAGCAGAAGCCCGCGGTGTGCACGCACTCGTCATGACCAGCGGAAACCTGAGCGAAGAGCCCATCGAGACCGATGACGACCTTGCCTGGGAGCGCCTCGTTGCCGCCGGCATTGCTGATGCGCTACTCGGCAACGACCGCGCGATCCTCTCGCGCTACGACGACTCCGTGGTGCGCGTGGTCAACGGCGCCATTATGCCCGTGCGCCGTGCCCGCGGATATGCACCCCAGCCGCTGCCGTTGCCGGCGCTCGACGGCGCTCCGTCCTGCGTGCTCGCCTGCGGGCCACAACAAAAGGCCACGATTGCGCTCACGCGCGAAGGGACGAACGGCGAGGCAACCTGTTTTGTGTCGCAGCATATCGGCGATGTTGAAAACGGCGGGACCTTCGATGCCTGGAACGCCGCGCGCACGCGCTTGGAAGATCTCTTTGACTTGGCGCCCGCCGCCTTGGCCTGCGATTTACACCCCAGCTATCTATCGGACCAGTGGGCGCGCGAACAGGCGCGAAAATGCAATCTGCCGCTCGTCGAGGTGCAGCACCATCATGCGCATATCGCGAGCGTAATGGCCGAGGCTATCGCCGCGGGCCAGCTTACAACCGACGCGCGCGTCCTTGGCATCGCCTTCGACGGCACCGGCGCCGGTACCGATGGGACCATTTGGGGCGGCGAGTTTCTTGTTGCCAGCCTTGGCGGCTTTGAGCGCGCCGCGCATTTGCGCACCTGGGCGCTCCCCGGCGGGGCGGCCTCCGTGCGCGACGCCCGCCGCAACGCCTTTGCCCTGCTCAGTGAGCTCGGCCTGCTCGAGCACCCAGGCGCCGCTCGGCTTTTGGACAGCCTCGACGAGCAAACGCGCAGCGTGACAGCCACCATGATCGAGCGCGGCATCAACAGCCCGCATACCAGCAGCATGGGGCGTCTCTTTGATGCCGCGGCAGCAATTCTGGGCATCTGCGACAAGGCAACCTACGAGGGCGAACCCGCCATAGAATTCGAAGCCGCCGCCTGGCGCGCGCTCAGCAGTGAAAGTGCCTGCCCTACCGGCAATATGGCCAGCTTTTCCGTAACCGAATCATCCCGTCCGGACGACTGCCATGTTCTGAACTCCAGACCGCTTTTTGAGGCGCTTTTGGAGGGAATCAGGACCGGCGTGCCCGCCGGCAGGCTCGCGCTCGGGTTCCACATCGCCATCGCGCGCTCTTCGGCACGAATCGCACACGAAATCTGCGCGCGCGAAGGCATCGATACCGTCGCGCTCTCGGGCGGCGTGTTCATGAACCGACTTTTGCTTCAGCTCCTCACCCGCAATCTTAAAGACGCAGGCCTTACGGTCTTGATTCCCCAAACCGTGCCCGTTAACGACGGCTGCATCGCCTACGGTCAGGCCGCCATCGCTCGCGCCCGCCTCGCGCAGACAGCATCGCGATAGGCTGTTTTGCCAGCCTGCGCGCCGCCGTCTCACAGGTGTAACGCGTTTGCTCGTGACTTCCGCGAGCGCTACCATCAACTGATGGGTAATTAGGCGCCTATCCAGCGCAAAACGTATAAAAGGGGAACATTATGTGCCTTGCCGTTCCCGGTAAAGTGGTCAAACGCGACGACGACCTTAAGGCGACCGTCGACATGATGGGCATCGAGCGCCCCGTTTCGCTGCGCCTCGTGCCGACGGCACAGGTAGGCGACTATATTCTCGTGCACGCCGGCTTTGGCATTCAGATTGTCGACGAGCAGGAAGCCCAAGAGACACTCGAGCTCGTCAATACCATGACCGAGCTGGCCGAAGAGGACCAGCTCGCCACCAACCCGGCCGAGGCATACTAGTGGCGGCGGCGCAGCCGGTTCGCTCCGGTATCGACTTTTCGGCATTTCGCGACCCCAGGCTGGCTCGCGAGCTCATCGATCGCATTCATGAGCTTGTCGGCGACCGCACCATCAACCTTATGGAAGTCTGCGGCACGCATACCGCGAGCATCGGGCGCTATGGTTTTCGCTCCATTATGCCTGCCGGGCTCAAACTGCTGAGCGGTCCGGGTTGCCCCGTCTGCGTTACCGCCAACCGCGATATCGACCATGCAATCGCGCTCGCCAAGATGGACGGCGCCATCATCACCACCTTTGGCGACATGATGCGCGTGCCCGGATCGTCCACCTCGCTTGCCGCGCAAAAGGCCGCGGGGCGCGATATTCGCATTGTGTACTCCCCACTCGATGCACTCGATATCGCCGAACACAACCCCGATCGCCCGGTCATCTTTATGGGCGTCGGCTTTGAGACCACGACGCCCACCATCGCCGCCGCCATTTTGGAGGCCGATGCACGCGGACTCCAAAACTTCTCGGTCTATTGCGCCCACAAGACCACGCCGCCGGCGCTATGCGCGATTGCCAACGATCCCGAGACCACCATCGACGGCTTTATCCTGCCGGGCCACGTCGCCACCATCACGGGCTTGGCCCCCTTTGGCTTTTTGGTCGACGAGTTTAAGACTCCAGGCGTGGTAACGGGATTTGAGCCGGTCGACATCTTGCAGGGAATCTGCATGCTGGTCCAGATGGTTGTCGAGGACAGGCCCGCGATCGACAACGCCTACCGCCGTGGCGTCAATGCCGACGGCAATCCCGTGGCGCGCCAGCTGGTCGAGCAGGTATTTGAGCCGTGCGATACCACATGGCGCGGATTGGGGCCGATTGCCAACTCGGGCCTTTCCATCCGCCCCGAGTTCTCGCGCTTTGATGCCCGCGTTCGCTTTGACGTGCCCGTTGAGACGACGGTCGAGCCGCGCGGATGCCGCTGCGGCGACGTGCTGCGCGGGGCCATTACGCCGAGCAGCTGCCCGCTCTTTGGCCGCACCTGCACGCCCGAGCACCCCGTCGGCCCGTGCATGGTGAGCTCCGAGGGCAGCTGCGCGGCGTACTACCGCTACCGCGACTAGCCCGGACACACCCACATACTGGCACCACCCACGATTGGAGTTTTGGATATGTCCCATAGCATCACCGATAGCACCGTCCTGTTGGGCCACGGCTCCGGCGGGCAGATGATGAAGCGCATTATCGATGAGGTCTTTCTGGATGCCTTTGGGTCGCCCGAGCTGCTCGAGGGCAACGATGCCGGCGTCGCTGCGCTGCCCGCAAGCGGGCGAATCGCCATGTCGACCGACAGCTTTGTGGTAACGCCGCAGTTCTTCCCCGGCGGCAATATCGGCCGCCTCGCCGCATGTGGAACCGTCAACGACGTCGCGACCTCGGGCGCCAACGTGCGCTATCTCTCATGCGGCTTTATCCTCGAAGAGGGCTATCCCATGGACAAGCTGCGCCAGATTGTGCAGACCATGGCCGAAACAGCGCGCGAGGCGGGCGTGTCCATAATCACCGGCGACACCAAGGTGGTCGAGCGTGGCGGTGCCGACGGCGTCTACATCAATACCGCCGGCGTGGGCGAGGTGCCCGCAGGCGTGACGCTCAGCGGTGCCAACTGCCGGCCCGGCGACGCCATCCTGGTATCGGGTACGCTAGGCGACCACGGCATCGCCATCATGAGTCAGCGCGAGGGTCTGGCGTTTTCGAGCACCATCGAAAGCGACGCCGCGCCGCTCAACCACCTGATTGCCAATGTGCTTGCCGCAGCACCCGACACACGCTGCTTTCGCGACCCCACGCGCGGTGGCTTGGCGTCCACACTCAACGAGTTTGCCCAGGCCAGCGATGTTGCCATGGAGGTCGACGAGGATGCCGTGCCCGTGCGTCCCGACGTGCAGGCAGCCTGCGAGATGCTCGGCTACGATGTACTGCAGGTGGCAAACGAGGGCAAGATGGTTGCCGTCGTGCCGGCCGAGCAAGCCGATGCCGCGCTGGCCGCCATGCGCGCCGCCCGCTACGGCGAGAACGCCGCCATCATCGGTCGCGTGCTGCCACTTGCCGAGGGCGCCCGTCCCGCCGTGCGCGTGCGCACCGGCTGGGGCTCGACCCGCATCCTCGACATGCTCGTGGGAGAGCAGCTGCCGAGGATTTGCTAACGACAAAGGCTCAGGGCTATTAAAGATATTCAGATTCCAAACATGCCCGGCACGCATGCCCAGTATTATGGGGTGCGTTTTACAACTCAAGCGGCAGGAGCACCCATGGCAGCGGATTATTCCCATGTGATTTTTGATCTGGACGGCACCATCCTCAACACGCTCGAGGACCTGGCAGCCGCCGGCAACCATACCTGCGAGATGCACGGCTGGCCCACGTTTGCCGTTGACGAGTACCGCTACAAAGTGGGAAACGGCATGCTCAAGCTGGTTGAGCGTTTTATGCCTGCCGAGTATGCGGGCGACGGCCGCATGTTTGAGCAGACGCTTGCCGAGTTTAGGGCTTATTACGGCGAGCACAAGGAGGACCACACCGCCCCCTATGCCGGTACGATCGAGATGCTCGACCGCCTGCGCGCCGCGGGTGTGCAGCTTGCCGTGCTCACTAACAAGGACCACGTCTCGGCGGCTCCGCTTATCGAGAAATACTTTGGTTCCGAGCGCTTTGCGCTGGCGCAGGGCCGCGTCGATGCGTTTCCTCCCAAGCCCGAGGCGCCTGTTACGCTGCATGTGATGAAAGAGCTAGGCGCCGACCCGGCAACCACACTCTATGTGGGCGATTCCAATGTCGATGTTCTGACCGGCCACAACGCCGGCCTTAAGAGTGCGGGCGTCAGCTGGGGCTTCCGCGGCCGCGCAGAGCTGGAAGCCGCCGGCGCCGACTACGTGGTGGACACCCAGGACGAGCTCGCGGCGCTGATTCTGGGCGAGTAGCGGGGCTGTCGCTCAACACGGCTGCATAGATTCTGTCGCGCGGAAAGCGCATCCCGTTTTGCCGCCTCAGAATGGGATGCGCTTTCCGGTTGAGCCTTGTCGGGGAAACCGCATCCCGTTTCAGAGCAGTATTCCGGGTCTCACTTTCCGCAACCCACCCCATCCGGAAACCGTGACCCGCTATTCGGCCAAATACCGGCTCGTATTTTCCGAGCATTCGATGCAACGCTGGCGCAAGGAGTGTCCCCAACTGCCGGCAGAAAAGGAACGTCCCCAAGTGCCGCCTCAATGACTACCATGGCAACGCCGCAGGTAGAGGACGGGCAGCGAGCGGGCACCAGTGCGAACAAATTGGCATGAAAAGAGGACGGTATAGACCTTCTGGTCATGCCGTCCTCTTTGAATGACAAGTTGTCGCTCTGGTGCCCGCGCAGCGTCGGGCAGTTACGGCGTTTGGTAAAACGCCGTAACGAACTACCGCGTAACTCCCCTAGCTCATCATCGCATTCATCATCTCGGTGGTTGCGGAATCGTCAGCAGACCACTCGCCATCGTCATTGGCGGTGTACTTGAAGGTAACCTTGGTGTCCTTGGTCTTAGCGGCCTTGGTCACGTCGACCATGACCTGGCCGGCCATCTTGTACAGGTCGTCCTCGGAAGGCATCGTATCGAGCGCCGCGATCTTCTCCTGATACTGGGTGGCGAAATCTTCAACGATCTTGTTCATGGACTTGCAGGTAATGGTGACATCGGCAGTCGCGGTGCCCTTGTCCTCGTCGACCGTCACATCGCCGATCTTGTAGTCAAAACCCTCGAGATAGCTCTTGGCGTACTCCTTGGGATCGATGCCCAGCTGCTCGAACTCGTCGCCCGAGGCCTCTTCCAGGCCGGCGAGGAAGTCGTCGCCGCCGTTCTTGACCTCGTCAAACTGCGTCGTAAGATCCTCGGTGATGAGCTCCTCAACCGAAGGACCTCCGCAGCCGGAAAGCACAACCACGCACGCGACCAGAACAGCCATCAGGGGCGCAAGCAGCAGCTTCTTCTTCATGACATTCCTCCCAACAAGCGGCACCGCGCTTCCCGACGCGGTGCGCGTCGTAACAATAAGGCCATACTAGCCGATAACGAACACCCCCGGCAAAGCAAAGGCGCAGTCGGCTCGATTTAACGTCCGAACGGTTTACCGGTCCGCCCAACGCGCAATAAAACGTTCCGCCGCATTGCAATAAAAAAGGGCGGCCGGATAACCCGACCACCCCAAAACACCCTTATGTTGCCGCAGACTACTTGCGGACGACCTTGACGATGGCATCGCCAGCGGAGACAGCGGAGTCAGCCTCGACGGCGAGCTCGACATCGGCAAACTCGGCGGTGTTGGACACGGCCACGACGACGCAGTCCTTGTAACCGGCAGCAGCGATCTTGGCGCGGTCGATCTTGAGCATGGGCTGGCCGGCCTTAACGACGTCGTCGGCCTTGACGAAGCCCTCGAAGCCATCGCCGTTCATGTTAACGGTATCGACACCAACGTGCACCAGAACCTCGATGCCGCTATCGGACTGTAGGCCCACGGCGTGACCCATGGTGACGGTCACCTTGCCGTCGCAGGGAGCGTAGACCAGATCGTCCTCGGGCCACACGGCACAGCCCTTGCCCAGGACCTCGCCACCAAAGACGGGATCGGGCACGTCGGCCATCTTGATGACCTTGCCCTTGACGGGCGAGCACAGCACGTCGGCGCCGGCAGAAGCAGAGATGGAGGCCGGAGCAGCGGCAGCCGCGGGCTCAGCCTTCTTCTTGAACATGTCAAACAGACCCATACGATTTCTCCTCTTGATTAAGCGCAACGTTTTGCGCATGCCTATGGTGATTATAGTGCCAAATGGCCAAAATACTAAGGTGAGGGTTCGAATCGCAAGCCCTTCCAAGCCCTTCCCAAAACCTTTTCCCCAGTGGCGCTCATATTGTCGATTAATCCAGACCCTCGGCACCGTTGGACTTGATGATCTTCTGGTAGGCGTAGAAGCTGTCCTTGCGGCGGCGCTCGTAGGTACCGGTGCCGTCGTCGTACTTATCGACGTGAATGAAGCCGTAGCGCTTGCGCATCTCGCCGGTGCCGGCGGACACCAGGTCGATGGGGCCCCACCAGGTATAGGCGATCAGGTCGACGCCGTCGGCAATGGCCTCGCCCATGGCCTTGATGTGGCTGCGCAAGTAGGCGATACGATACGGGTCGTGGATGGAGCCGTCCTCCTCGACCTCATCGTAGGCGCCCATGCCGTTCTCGACCACCATCAGCGGAATCTCGTAGCGGGCGTAAATCTCGTTGAGGGCGATGCGCAGGCCCAGCGGATCGATCTGCCAGCCCCAGTCGGTGGACTCCAGATAGGGATTCTTGCCGCCAAAGGTCATGTTGCCCTCGGTCATCTCGTGGTCCTTGTGGGTGCCCACGGTGCCGGACATGTAGTAGCTAAAGGTGTAGAAATCGACCTTGCCGTCGGCGATATCCTGCAGATCGCCGTCCTCCATCACGAGCTCGACGTCGTTCTCGGCCCAGAAACGCTTGGCATAGAACGGGTACTTGCCGCGCACCTGCACGTCGGAGCAGTACCAGTTCATGGTATTCATCTCCTGCTGCGTGGCGAACACGTCGGCCGGATCGCACGTGGCGGCATAGGAGAGGATGAAGCAGTCCATGTTGCCCATCTTAAACTGCGGATAGTGCTCGTGGGCATAGCGCACGACGCGGCCGCTGGCGACAAACTGGTGATGCAGGGCCTGCATACGGGCCTGCGGCGTGGTGTGGACCGCCGAAGCCGGGCCCTCAAAGCCCTGGATCATGCTGGTCCCAAAGAGGTTGCCCATGTCCTGGGTGCCGCAGTTGATCTCGTTGAAGGTGAGCCAGAACTTGACCTTGTCCTGATAGCGGTCGAAGACGGTCTGGCAGTACTTCTCAAAGAAGCCGATGAGCTCGCGGCTCGCCCAGCCGTTGTACTTCTCGACCAGGTGATAAGGCATCTCGTAGTGCGACAGGGTCACGAGCGGCTCGATATTGTGAGCGCGCAGGCAGTCGAAGACGCGATCGTAGAAGGCGAGGCCGGCCTCGTTGGGCTCGGCGTCGTCGCCGTTGGGGAAGATGCGGCTCCAAGAGATGGACATGCGGAACATGTTGAAGCCCATCTCGGCGAACAGCGCGATATCCTCCTCGTAGTGATGGTAGAAGTCGATACCGTCATGATTGGGGTAGAAGCGGTCGGGGTCGATGTCGATCGTAATCTGACGCGGCTCCTTGTAGCTGCCGCCCAAAAAATGGTCATCGACGGAAGGACCGCGGCCGTCCACGTTCCAAGCGCCCTCAAACTGATTGGCGGCGGTAGCGCCACCCCAATAGAAACCCTCGGGGAATCCCATAAGTGCCTCCTCGCTCATGCGTGTTGCTGATGAAACGAGTATGCCGCCGAGTCGCTCCAGGCCAGGGCGAAGGCGCCGATTTGGACACTTCTTTTCGCAGACGCGCGCTGCAACAGCGCTGCAGCTGAAACTTTTTGACACCGAAGGAGCGAAGACGATCCGCCCCGCGCTTACCGGCGGTATGCCGCGGGGGTGCAGCCATACTTGTCGTGAAACTTACGGTAGAAGAAGCTCATGTTTTCATAGCCCACCGCATGCGCAGCCGCCCCGGCCGTGGCGCCACCGCGCAGAAGCTCGGCCGCACGTACCAGGCGTCGCTCCTGCACAAGCTGCCTAAAGGTCTTGCCCACATGGCGCTTGAGGAGCGCCGTCGCATAATTAGGGCTCAAGCCAAACTCCGCCGCCATCCCCTCGAGGGAGCATGCAGCGAATTCGCGATCGATATAGCCGAGCATTCCCGTCACCAGGGCAGTGGGCCCCGCCGCGCCGTCCGCCGCGCCGCGCACCAGCTCGCGCTCGTAGCAATCCATGAGCTCGGCCAAAAACAGCTGAAACAGACGCAAGACGATCTCGGGACCGTTGGGGCTCGGGTCGTACAGCTCACAGAGCATCTCCTGCATGTAGCGCCGAATCCGACGGCTCTCGCCGCAATGAAAACGGACATGGCCCCGATGGTCCGTCTCGCTGTTGAGCGCGTTGAACAAAAACCGCGAGACCGCGCTCTCGCGCGAGAGGCTCGACTCGAGGCTCCGGCGCAAAAAAGAGCGTGAAACGGTCATGCTTAGCATGATGTCGTCCTCACCAAGCGCCGCCACGGCATGCGGGCAGAGGGCGTCGAGCAAAAGCACCTCGTTGCGGCCCAGCTCGAGCCTCTCCCCCGCCACCGTCTGCGGGCAGCGTCCGCGATACACATAGCTCAGCTCCACGTAATCATGCACGTGCTCGGGAACTGCATTAAAGCGCGAGTTTTTCCTTATCGTCAGGCCACGCGGCATGCCGGGCTGGGCGTAGGCAAACCCTGGCTGCCCAATCTTGCGCACTGGGCATCCGTCGATTTCGACATGCTCGGTCATAATCGACCAATCAAATGCCATGCCGTCTTTATAAGCGATCTCACTGGCGCTCAGTTCGCTGAGCCTACGCTCGAGCTCGTCGATCTCCATGGCTTGCCAATCGTTGATTTGGTCATAGTTCGTCGTGATTCAGATATTAGCAGAACGCGCCGACGCGTCCATAATCTGTGCTATGCAGCAGATCGATCGAGCCAAGGAGGATCCATGACCGCGTACTATCAGCAGGTGCTCGAGGGCACATACGACAACCACGTGCTTCCGTTTTTGTGGATGAAGGGCGAGAGCCATAAAACCATTGCCGAGTATCTGGAAAAGATCGCCGGCGCCGACATCCACGAGGTCTGTCTCGAAAGCCGCCCACACCCCGATTTTTGCGGCGAGGGCTGGTGGCGCGACCTGCGCTTTGTCATTGACGAGTGCAAGCAGCTGGGCCTTAAGCTCTGGATCTTGGACGACGCGCACTTCCCCACGGGCTTTGCCAACGGCGCCGTCAAGGAGGCCGTGCCCGAGCTCCGCAAGATCGTTCTCACGCACCGCACACTCGACATCGTGGGTCCCACGTCCGCCGCAAGCATCGCGCTCGCCAACATGTTCGACAAAACCGAGCACTTCTACGGCGTGACATTTATGCAGGACGGCAGCCCCGTCGACGTCGCTTACCGAGTAATCGACGATGCAGACGGCAACCCCAGCCGCCTGGTCTTCGATGCACCTGCGGGCCTCACGCAGGCATGCGTGATGTTCACGAGCGGCAAGACCTCCTACAACGAGGACTACATCAATATGGTCGACCGCGCCTCGGTGGCGCAGCTCATCGATGCTGTCTACGAGCCGCATTTTGAGCATCTGGGCGATGAGTTTGGCAAGACGATCCTGGGCTTTTTCTCCGATGAGCCCGGATTTGCCAACGAGAAGGGCACCACGGGCCCCGATGGCATCTCGGACACGCTCATCGGCAAGGCCACCGCGCCCCTACCCTGGTCGGCCGAGCTTGAGCGTCGCCTACGCGCTGCACTGGGCGAGCGCTACCTGGCCGAGCTCCCGCACCTGTGGGACCGCGAGCCGGCCGGCGCGCACGTACGCCACGTCTATATGGACATCGCGAGCACCCTCTATAAGGAGTGCTTCTGCGACCAGCTCGGAGACTGGTGCCGCGCGCGCGGCGTGCAGTACATCGGCCACGTTATCGAGGACAAGGACTGCCACGCGCGCCTGGGCGTGGGCGCCGGGCACTACTTCCGCGCCGTGGGCGGTCAGGACATGGCGGGCGTCGACATCGTGATCAACCAGCTGGTACCCGGCATGGACCGCGGCCTTCACAGCTACGGACGCGGCGTATGGGACCTCGAGTTCTATAACTACGTGCTGCCCAAGCTGGGCTCCTCGGCAGCACACCTCGACCCCAAAAAGCAGGGGCGCTGCATGGCCGAGGTCTTTGGCGCATTTGGATGGCACGAAGGCCTGCGCGAGATGAAGTGGATCGCCGATCATTTTTTGGTGCGCGGCGTCAATTGGTTTGTGCCGCATGCCTTTAGCATGGCCGCCTTCCCCGACTGGGACTGCCCGCCGCATTTCTATGCGCATGGCCAAAACCCCCAGTTTGCACACTTTGGGCAGCTCATGAGCTACATGAACCGTACGGCGAGTCTGCTGAGCGGCGGGCGTGCAACGACCCCGGCGGCGCTTCTCTACCATGCGGACGCCGAGTGGGCAGGCGAGGCGAACTTTATGCAGCATGCCGCCTCCGAGCTTATGCGCGCGCAGGTCGACTTTGACATCGTGCCAGCAGAGGCATTTGAGGACGCAGGGCGCTATGCCGTTGAAATTGCCGCAGACGGTAGCGGCTTTAGCGTGAACGGCCAGGCATACCGCTGCCTGGTGATGCCCGGAGCCGAGTTTGTCGGCGGAGCCGTGCTCGACTTTGCCGCGCGCGCCGCAGCCGCGGGCGTTGCCGTGTACGCGCTGGATAAGTTGCCGAACAAGCGCTACGACGGCGACACTGCAGGCCGCGAGGGCTTTGCCTCCCTGGATGCAACCGCGCTCGCCGGCATCAAACTCCTGGCGACCACCGGGCTCGCAGGCACACTTGCCAATACCGGCATGCAGACCGTGGTTTGCGCCGAGCCCCAGCCCTGGCTGCGCGCACTGCGCTACGAGCGGGCGGGCGAGAGCTATCTGATGCTCGTCAACGAGCATCCCAAGCAGGGTATCTCCACTCAGGTTGCGCTTGCCGACGGCACACCCGTTGCAGGCGCGCGCCTCGACCTGCTCAACGGCACCGAGCCCGCCGCCTTTGACGGCACGCTCGAGTTGGCTCCCTACGAGAGCTGCATCGTGGTCCTTGGGGCTACAGGTTCCGCCGGCGCGGCAACCGTTGGAGACGAAGCCGCATGCATCGACGGGCCCTGGGCGGTTGCCTTCTCTGCCCCTGGCACCGATGCCTTTGGCGAGCCTGTTGAGCTTGCAGACCTGCACGACCTTTCCTCGGCCGAGTTCCCCGGCAAGGACGGCACATTCCGCTACCAGGCCTCCTTTGTCCTGGGCGAAGCGGTCACCAGCACCGTCATCGACCTTGGCGAGGTCTTTGAGACCGCAACCGTCGCCCTCGACGGCAAATCCCTCGGCACCCGTATCTGTCCGCCTTACCGCTTTGAGGTCGGCGCGCTTTTGGCCGGTGAGCACGCGCTTACGATCGACATCATCAACACCCTCGATCACGCCGTCCCCGACATATTCGGCATGACCGAGCCCTCCGAGCCCAGCGGCCTCTTGGGGCCCGTACGTGTGCTCGGGTAACGCCCCGGGCGCAAACGGCCCAACAAGGACAGTGCCCCCATGTTGAGCCCGCACGGCGTCGAGCGGTCCGTCGTTCATAGACCGGCGGACCAAAACTCCCAGCCAAGCCGAACGTTTTATTTATCGTTATGATTGGTTTATCGCGACGCAAACGCATAGGAGCCATATGGATATCAGG
This sequence comes from Collinsella sp. AF23-2, assembly GCF_003459245.1. Classification (GTDB taxonomy): domain Bacteria; phylum Actinomycetota; class Coriobacteriia; order Coriobacteriales; family Coriobacteriaceae; genus Collinsella. Next base: position 69,079 of record NZ_QRVG01000005.1, on the reverse strand, counting down.
CGAAAGATCACGCAGGGCAAAAGCCTCACCCCCACCGAGCAACAACTTGGGCAAACGGCCCTCGCCATGGGCGAGGATGTGCGCGGGCTTTCCATTAAGGAATTTGCCGCGTGCGCCAACGTTTCGGTCGCGAGCGTGCACCGCTTTTGCAAAAAGCTCGGCCTCGAGGGATTCAAAGACCTCAAGGTCGAGCTCATCCGCCAGGCGACCGAGGCGGGCAATCGGCGCGACGTGGACATCAACTTTCCCTTCGATGCCACCTCCACCCCCGCACAGGTAATGGAGCGCATGGAGGGGCTCTACCAGACCACCTTGGCCGAAACGCAGGAACTGCTCGACCCCGCACAGCTCGACTACGCCGCCAAGCTCGTCATGCGCGCCGACACCGTGGACATCTACACGGGCTCGCATAACCTGTATCCAGCGGGAATGTTCCGCGATCGCTTGCTTTCCGCCGGTAAAAGCGCGACGTGCTACGGCAGCGTCGAGGCGCAGGTGCGTACGGCGCTCGCCTCGGGCCCCGACCATGTGGCGATTGTCATCTCCTACAGCGGCCTTGCCCCCAACCTCAGGGAGATCTTGCCGATCCTCAGCAGTCGACGCGTCCCGGTCATCGTCATCGGCACACCGTACTGCGCCCGCATTCACCCCGGCTTTGCCGCCTATCTCATGGTGAGCGACCACGAGAGTATGACGCACCGCATCACGCAGTTCGCCAGCCACATCGCCGTGCAATACGTGCTCGATTCGCTCTACAGCAGCTACTTTGCCAAAGATTACGCCCGCTGTTCCGAGTTCCTCGAGCGGTCGTTTCCCTACACCCGCCTGCCCGGGCTCAAGTAACGACGAGCGTGGATTTTTGGACACTCAGATAACGAGCGTGGATAATCTCCCACTTTGAGCCCGCACACAGGCCAAAACCGGGAGATTATCCACGCTCATTTTGGGTCCCCTGGGAAACGCATGAGGAGGGCGGATAGACAGCCGTTATTTGCGAGGCGTCAGCGACGTAAAGAGCCCGTGTTGGTTGCAGTAAAGATATATCCTGCCGCGCCCGGTAATATGGAAGCGCGGCTGCACCGATTGCTCTGGATAGAGCTTCTTAAAGCAGACGCCGTCCATAGTCGCATATGCCACAAAGCTAATGTAGTGATCCTTGGTCATGGGATGATCGAGCGTGACGTACCAATCGTCCTCGATGCGCTCGATGGAAAAGGCGTGGTCCGCGTCCGGCTCTTCGGCCTCCTGGGGAAACATCGTGGAGCCACAGCAGCTAAAGCTGCCTTCTCCGAGCGCGTGCACAACGTTTCCGCAGATAGGGCAAACGTAAAAGACGCCTTTGAGCATATTGCCTGCACGGTTGGCGTTGGCCCGAATGTCACCAGCCAAAAGCTCAGCCACGCTTATGCCGAGTCTCTGGGCCAAAGGCTCAACGAGGGAAATGTCGGGAAGGCCGCGGCCGGATTCCCACTTGCTGACGGCTTTATCGGTCACACCAAGGCTTTCCGCCAGGGCGCGCTGGGTGAGGCCGCGCTCTTCGCGCAGCTGCTTAATGGCATGCGCTGCCAAAAAAGTATGGGAGGCATTGGTTTGCCGTGTCTGGTTCATGGGCTGTCCAATCAAATTGAAGAAATGGAGTGAACCGGTTCGACAGTCAGTATCCATTTGAAGGCCAGGCTCGACAACCTACGCTGCGTAGACATGCGCCAATCGAACGAGCGCGGATTTTGGACGCTCATCCTAAGTAGTCATTTAAGAACGTCCCCAATGACTACATCAGGAGTGTCCCCAGATGCCGCATCGCCAGCAACGGGAGTGCCGATGTCTTGGCAACGACAGCGAGCGGGCCGCATTTGAGACAAGGTGACGTGAAACGAAAGGGCGCTGACCTTCTGGTCGCGCCCTTGAAGTTGAACGTCAGATTGTCCAAATGCGGCCCGCGCAGCGTCGGCCGGTTACGGCGTTTGGTAAAACGCCGTAACCTACTTAACTCCGTACTGCTCGTAGTAGGCGTCGATAGCGGCCTTGAGCTCGTCATCGATGACGACCTTGCCGTCGATCTCGTGGTTGTAGAGGGTCTCGACGACCTCGGCCATGGAGACGATGCTCGCGACGGGGAAACCGTACTTGGCCTCGATCTCCTTCTGCGCGGTGGTCACGCCACCCTTGCCGACCTCCATGCGGTTGAGGGAAACGATAAGGCCCTTGATCTCGACATCGGCAGCAGCCTTGACCTTGGGGTAGGTCTCGTCGATGGACTTGCCGGAGGTGGTGACATCCTCGACCATAATCACGCGGTCGCCGTCCTGGGGCTCATAGCCCAAAAGGTTGCCCTTGTCGGCACCGTGGTCCTTGGCCTCCTTGCGGTCACAGCAGTACTTGACCTCCTTGCCGTACAGCTCGTGGTAGGCAATGGCGGTCACGACGGCCAGCGGAATGCCCTTGTAGGCCGGTCCAAACAGCACGTCGAAGTCGTCGCCAAAGTTATCGTGAATGGCCTGGGCGTAATACTCGCCCAGCTTCTTGAGCTGATAGCCCGTCACGTAAGCGCCGGCGTTCATAAAGAACGGGGACTGACGGCCGCTCTTGAGCGTAAAGCTGCCGAACTTAAGAACATCGGACTCGACCATAAACTTGATGAACTCTTGCTTGTAAGCCTCCATGCGGGCTCCTCTCGTAATCGCGTACGTGTCTTCCAGTTTAGCGCAGGCAAGGCGCGTTGCGGGCGCGCTTTGGGGCCTCAGCATTCTGTAAAGGCTTTGTCAGGGGCAATGGTTTTCCAAACAAAGGGGTTGACACGGCAAACCCCCTCATAAAAATACGGGCGGATTAAAACGGGTACGAGATACCCAAAGCGCGCCGCGCCCGGCCTTAAGGGGGTGTGCCATGGAAGGCAGCCATAGTCGAAAAACCTGCATGTCGCCCTCGGCACGCCGCGAGGATTCCGCGCACGCATAAGCGCCACTAACCGATCGTCAAAACCACCACAAAGGTGCCTGTCCCTTTGTGGTGGTTTGAAAGCATGACGTGAGCGACATCTAGGTTTTTTGAAGCAAATACGACACGTACGCTAACTCCCTTCAACAAGGAGGACCCTATGCTGATGCTCAAAACCGCCACGGTACTCGAAGCCATCTCCAAGCGCCGCCGCACGGCGCGCCCCGCCGCTCGCGCCGGCATGTCCAAGAACATCATATTCGCCGCCACCCATAGCGCCGAGGACGCCCTCGTGCTGCTCGACGCCACGGCCGACGGACTCACTGCCGAGCATGCCGCCGAGCGCCTGAACGCCGTCGGCCCCAACACCATCGAGGCGCCGACCAAGACGCTTGTGCGCCGCATCGCCGACGCATTCGTTGACCCCTTCGCCGGCATCCTCGCCGCGCTCGCGCTGGTCTCGCTCTACATCGACGTGCTCGCCGTGCCCGAGCCGCAGCGCGACCCCTCCACGGTCATCGTCATCGGCATCATGTTGCTGGTATCGGGCGGCATGAAGTTTATCCAGGAAGCCCGCAGCGGCAATGCGGCCGAGGCCCTCAAGGACCTGGTCTCTAACACCTGCTGCGCCCTGCGCGACGACGAGCGCCTCGAAATCCCCTTCGACGAGCTCGTCCCCGGCGATGTGATCCGTCTCTCTGCCGGCGATATGGTGCCGGCCGATGCCCGCATCATCACCGCGCGCGACCTGTTTGTGATCGAGTCCGCGCTCACGGGCGAGAGCGAGGCCGTCGAGAAGACCTCTGCCGCAGCTGTCATTGAGGGCGCCGACAGCTCCGCGTTGCCGCTGTCTGCCTGCAAGAACATCGTCTTTACCGGCACCTCCGTGCAAAACGGCACCGCCATGGCACTCGTCGTTGCCACCGGCTCGGACACATACCTGGGCGGCATCGCCAAGATGCTCAACGGGCGCGGCGAGAAGAGCGCGTTTGACCGCGGCGTCTCGAGCGTCTCCATGCTGCTCGTGCGCCTCATGCTCGTTATGGCGCCGGCGGTCTTTGCCATCAACGCCGCCACCAAGGGCAACGTCATCGATGCGCTGTTGTTCGCCACGAGCGTGGCCGTGGGCATCACGCCGCAGATGCTTCCCGTCATCGTGACCACGAGCCTGTCGCAGGGCGCCAAGGACCTCGCCCGTCGCCAGGTTATCGTCAAGGAACTGCCGGCGATCCAAAACCTCGGCGCGATGGACGTCCTGTGCTGCGACAAGACCGGCACCCTCACCGAGGACCGCATCGTGCTCGAGCGCTACCTCAACACCGACGGCAACGAGGATGCACGCGTGCTGCGCCATGCGTTTTTGAACAGCTTCTTCCAGACCGGCCTCAAAAACCTTATCGACCTGGCCGTCATCGACCGTGCCGATGTGACGCCCTCGACCGTCGTGCCCGATTCCATGCTGGGCCAGAGCCTGCGCGACCGCTATACCAAGGTCGACGAGGTGCCCTTCGATTTCTCGCGCCGTCGCCTGAGCGTAGTTGTCGCCGACGCCCAAGGCAAAACCCAGATGGTTACCAAGGGCGCTGCCGAGGAAATGCTCGAGATCTGCTCCTTTGTCGAGGTCGATGGCATCGCTCAGCCGCTCACCGACGAGAGGCTCGCCCAGATTCGAAAGCAGGTCGCCGGACTTAACGCCGAGGGCCTGCGCGTGATTGCCGTGGCGCAGAAGACCAATCCGCGCTGCGTGGGCGAGTTTGGCATCGCCGACGAGTGCGACATGGTGCTGATGGGCTTTTTGGCCTTCCTCGATCCGCCCAAGGCGAGTGCCGCGGGCGCCGTCGCCACCCTCGAGGCCAAGGGCGTGGCGGTCAAGGTCCTGACCGGCGACAACGATCGCGTCGCCGCCACCGTCTGCGAGCAGATCGGTATCGACGCGAGCAATGTCTTGCTGGGCTCCGAGATCGATGCGCTCGATGACGCCGAGCTTGCCGAGCGCGCCGAGCACACCCACCTCTTCGCCAAGCTCTCGCCGCTGCAGAAGGCGCGTCTGGTGCGCGTCATGCGCGAGCTGCTCGGCCACACCGTGGGCTTTATGGGCGACGGCATCAACGACGCCGTCGCCATGCGCGCGAGCGACTGCGGCATCTCGGTCGATTCGGCCGTCGACATCGCCAAGGAATCCGCCGATATCATCTTGCTTCAGAAGGACCTGGGTGTGCTCGAGCGCGGCATCATCGAAGGCCGCCGCACCTACGGCAACCTGCTCAAGTACCTCAAGACCACGGTGAGCTCCAACTTTGGCAACGTACTGTCCGTGACCGTCGCGAGCCTGTTCCTGCCGTTTTTGCCCATGAGCGCCCTGCAGCTGGTGTTGCTGTCGCTGGTCTACGAGATCGTGTGTATCGCGCTGCCGTGGGACACCGTCGATGACGCCTGGACCGCCCGTCCGCGCGCCTGGGACGCCGCGTCCATTAAGGGCTTTATGCTCGAGTTGGGTCCCGTGAGCTCGCTGTTTGACATCGTAACCTTCGCCGCGCTCTTCTTTGTGGTGTGCCCTGCCACCGTAGGCGCAAGCTGGTCCGAGCTCGCCGGGACGGGCAACGCCGCAGGCATGGCGGCCTTTGTGGCGCTCTTCCAGAGCGGCTGGTTTGTCGAGTCCATGTGGTCGCAGACGCTCGTGATCCACATGCTGCGCTCCCCGCGCCTGCCGAGCCCGCGCGACCACGCCGCGCCCGCGCTGTGCGTTCTCACCGTACTGGGCCTGGCGCTCGTCACCTGGCTGCCGGCAAGCCCCATCGCCGATGCGCTCGGCCTCTTGCCGCTGCCGGCGAGCTTCTTCGCGCTGCTCATCGGCATCGTCACCGCCTACATCGCGCTCACTCAGCTGGCAAAGCGCCGCTACATTGCCCGCCACGGCGAGCTGCTGTGACGCCCGAATCGTGGCGCGCGACCCATCAGGCGGTCAAAAAGTCCCGTCTCAAGTTAAACCACTCATTTAAGTACGTCCCCAATGAGTGCGGCGGAATGGCTCCCCTTGACAGCTTAAAGCCGTCATGCAGGAACCATTCCGTCGCAGCCTTATGAAAGGGACTGGGTTGTAAATGTTGGAGAAGAGCCGTTAGCGCTCGGGTGTCAGGATCACCAGAGCGTCGTGCTCAAAGGGATGCTGCGCCACGCGCACGGTGCCGTCACCGTTGTCACGGACGGGCAGTTTTGCGATGCGCTTGTCCTCCATGTCGAGGACCGTCGCCGTCCAGCCACGCGCGCCGTCGAGCTTAAACTTGAGCGCCGTGGTGCGCGGCAGGTACGTGACGACGCGATCGCCAACGCGCGCCACACGGATGGCCTCGCGCGCGTCATCGAGCAGCTCCTGCGCCGGAACCACGGCAAGCGCATCGTCACCGGCAGTAGCGCCTAGGCTGGCAAGCACATGCTCGATCGCGCCAAAGTCCCACACACCCGCAAACTGCAGGCACTCTTGCCAGCGGAAGGGCATGTCAAAGCCCTCGCCCAGGACCGAACCCTGGCTGCGCGATGTCTGCCAGTTCCAAACGCCGTGCGCGCCATAGGTCACGCCGGCACTGGCGCCGGCAAGAATCGACGACCATACGCTCGCGCGGCAATCCTGCGCGGTAAAACGCCAGTAGACGTTGCGCGACGCACCCATCTGCTCGTAGCAAGGCTCGGAGTTGACCATCGGCTTTTTGGGATAGTTGGCGATAAAGTCCTGCGGCAGACGCCATGCCTCGGGCTGGCCCTCGTAGTTGTGGCCGGGCTGGAACATGTAAAAGTCCAGACGGCCCAGATACTGCGCCGGAATGGTACGATTGCCGCGGTTGATATGCATGGTGCGCAGTGCCTCGGGCGCGCGCTTGACGACCTCGTCGAGCGCGTCCTCGTAATAGACGATCGCCTCGTCACCGGCAAAGTCGGTATCGCCCGTCACTACGTAGACGGGGTCGAACTCGCCCAGGTTCTCGACGACGCGGGCAACGTGGGCACGGACCTCCTCACGCGGCATAACCTCGGCGCCGCAACGCTCGGCGATCTTGGCACCCCAGGTACCGGGCACGTAGTTGCACCACATAAGCACGAGCGCCGGGCGAATGCCGTGCTCCACGGCCGCCTGGCACATGCGGCGGGCGCGGTCCCAGTATTCCTGGTTGGGCGCGCTCCAGTCAAAGTGCACGCCGTCCTCGCTCGCGTAGGGCCAGATGCCCAGGTCGGGCAGGCAGCGGTCCCACTGCGGCAGGGTATTGACCTGCAGCACGTTCATGCCCTGCTCGGCGCGGCGGGTCAGATAGTAGTCCCAGTCCGCCTCGGTGATACTCGTGAATGCGCTCCAGCACGTGTCGGCAAACCAAAAGAACGGCTTGCCGTCGCAGAGAAACCCGTCCTCACGACCGTTGACGGTCAGCTTTCCCAAACTCATCTGCGTGTCCTTTCGTTTGATAAAGGATTTGCGAACCGCCGGGGGCTTTCGCGATAACCCCGCGCGAAAGCCTCCGCCGCTTGGCAAACCCTCGCGGGCGAAGCTCACCCGCCCCATCAGTCTACCTTGCAAGAAGGGCCCCGCCGGGCTTACGCCTGACGGGGCCCTGTCGTGTAGGTGAGGTCATATGTGACCGAATGGCTTGGCCTTAGGCCTCCATCTCGGCGAGCTCCTCCTTGGAGAAGCCGGAGACAAAGACGACGGCAGCGGCGATGACAAAGGAGATTGCCATACCAACGATAGCCCAGACGGTGTTCATCTGGCCACCCTGCAGGTAGTTGGTGAAGACCAGGAAGTTGGAAGCACCGCCTGCGAGGTAGTAGGTGACGCCCATGAGGCCGGAGAACACAGCGCCGATGGCACCGCCGATGAACATGCCGAACATGGTACGACGGAAGCGCATGAGGATACCGAAGAGCGCGGGCTCGGTGACGCCGCCGGCGATAGCGGAGATGACGTAGCCGATGGCAAGGGACTTCTCGTCGGGGTTCTTCATCTTGAGGAAGGCACCGAAGGCGCAGCCCCAGACAGCGGCCATAGCGCAGTTGGTGGAAACGAAGACGAAGGGATCGTAGCCGGCAGCGATGATCTGAACCTGAGCGAGCAGGATGACGGGCATGTGCATGCCGCAGACCACGAAGAGCTGCCAGAAGGCGCCGAGGACGGCCATGACGATCAGGATACCGATGCCGCCAAGGTCAGCAAGGCCGAAGAGCGCGTTAGCGATCAGCGTACCGATCTCGTTGCCGATGGGGGCGAGGACGATGAAGGCGATGGGGATGGTAACGATCATGGTGCAGAACGGCGTGAAGACCGTGGAGAGCACGTCGGGCATGACCTTCTTAAAGAACTTCTCGACGAAGTAGAGGACAGGCACCGAAAGGATAATCGGCAGGACGGACTGCTGATAGTTGGCAGCGGCGATCTGGATGCCGTAGACGGAGATGATGCCGCCACCCTCCTGAGTCGCGACACTCACGACGGACGGGGCCATGAGAGCGCCGCCGAGGAGCATGCCCAGAACCGGAGAGGCGCCGAGCTTCTTAGCGGCGGCATAGCCCAGGTAGATGGGGATAAAGGTAAACGTTGCCTCGTACAGCGTGGTGTAGAGGAACGTATAGGTCGGGTCGTCGGCCGAGAGCACACCGAGCATGGTGGGGCCGAGGACGGCCGCGATGGTGCGGAACAGACCGCCAGCCATGAGCAGCGGGATGAGCTGGGTCATGGAGCCGGACAGATAGTCGAGGATGATGTTAGGCAGGTTCTTGAGCTCGAACTTCTCCTTGGGAGCATCGAGGTTCTCGTCAACGGCCTCACCCTGCTTGACGCCGGAAATGGCGACGAACTCGGCGAGTACCTTGGGCACGTTCTGGCCGATGATGACCTGGAGCTGGCTGCCGGCGAACTGGCAACCCAGAACACCCTTCACCTTCTTGATCTTCTCCACGTCGGCCTTGCTGTTATCCTTGAGCGTCAGACGCAGGCGCGTCATGCAGTTGGTGGCGACGGTAACGTTCTCCGCGCCGCCCACGAGCTCGAGGACATCGGTGGCAATCTGTTTGTTATCTACTGCCATGGGACCCCTCCCCATATCTTCGTGTGCCTACCCGCTTGGGCGTAGGCACGCCTTTGGCCCGGCGACTATAACCCCTTACGGTTACCGAACCCTTGGATACGCTTTTGTAAACAAGGTGTTTACTGAACGTTTACGGGCTTTAGTTTACACGGAGCGCCGAATTTATGGCAATTTTGCCGTCTACAGTCCGGTGAACGGTAGGAAATCGGGGGTGAGCGTATTTGAATGGCGGGAGATGGTCTCTTTGACCCTCTATTGATATATAGCCATTTACGTGGGATTTTATTTTGATGAACACCTCACTGATCTGTTAACTCATCAACAGAATCCCTGCTAGAAGCTAGTAAACATACGTTTAGTAGTTCACAACGTGTTCAATTTTGCCGTTTACCGAGTTCATCTGGTTATTCTTCAATTCTAGATTACACTAAACATGTTTAGTTTGTATTGCCGCAGATGCCAGGCATTCGCGGCGCAAGGGAGGCAGCTCATGGAACTCAAATTGTGTACCTACGCAACCGTCACCACCTTGGGCGACTTTGGCCCCTGGATCAGCAAGGTCGTACTCGACCTGCCCTGCACCGTGCGCGCCAACGACATCGACACGAACACCTTCCATATATATGTAGAGCGTCACGAGCGCTCGGGCGAGGTTCTGATGCGCAAGGAGCGCGGCGCCGACCATGCCGCGCCCTCCGTGGGTTACATCGACATTCTCGCCGCATATCCGTGCGACGAGAACGGACGTAAGCTCGCCGTGGGCACCCATGTGGCACTCGAGGTCGCCGAGCAGCGCCTGACCAAGACCATCGAAGGCGGCGTCATGGGCTCGCGCATGCTCGATGACCAGCTGCGCATCACGCAGCTCACAGCTCTTCCCGGCAACGACGGCGACGATCCCACCTGCGGCCTGGTCTTCGACACCTGCCGTGGCGATATCTGCCCCGCGCTCAAAGGCTGGAGCAACGCCACGCAAAAGACCGCCGTCGACGGTATCGCGCTCGAATACGGCTTCTTTGAGCCCAGCTTTAAGGCCGAGGACTCGGCATGCTTCAACCCCTTTGCGCCCGAGGCCACGGCCATGCCCCAAAAGGCACCGCTCGTGGTGTATCTGCACGGCGCCGGCGAGGGCAAGGGCGCCACGCAGGGCGAAGGCGCCACGCGCGCCTATATCGGCAACCGCGTGACGGCCATCAGCCAGGCGCAGATCCAGCGCTACTTTGGCGGCTTTGCCTGGGTGCTCGTGCCGCAGTCGCCCACGTTTTGGATGGACAACGGCGTCGAGCAGCTTGGTCACTCCAACCAGAGCATCTACTCCCCCGTGCTCAAGGCACTTATCGATGAGTTTGTCGCCGAGCATGCCGACCGCATCGACACCGACCGCATCGTGGTCGCCGGTCTTTCCAACGGCGGCTTTATGACCCTGCGCCTGTGCGCCGACTACCCCGATTTCTTCGCCGCGGGCCTTCCCTGCTGCGCCCCGTGGTACAACGCCACGGACGAGGACGTAGCCGCGCTCGCCAAGACGCCGCTGTGGTTTACGCACTCCAAGGGCGACGAGCTCGTGCACCCGCAACAGACCGTGCTGCCGCTGTTCGCGCGCCTGCGCGATGCCGGCGCCAACGTGCATCTCACCTACTTTAGCCATGTCGAGGACCTGACCGGCGTGTATCGCGAGGCCGACGGCTCGGCCAAGAAGACGTTCAACCACGGCGTGTGGATCCACCAATTCAACGACCTGTGTTATCAAGACTTCGACGGGGGCAACGTACTCATCGACGGCGAGCCGGTGGGCTGCTGGGAGTGGTCGGCCAGGGTCGACCGCTAAGCCCTCCCATCGCGGGGACCGGGGTTTAGTCTTGCAAACGTCCTCGGGCATGCATGGGCTGGCGCTTTGCGCTTCGCGCTGCGCCTGCCCATGCCCCCTGCGGAATGTTTGCAAGACTAAACCCCGGTCTCCGCTGCGTTGACGTTGCTGTGACCCTGGCCGGCCGCTTCTAGCGGGCCGCCGGGTCGGTGGCGATGGGGGTATGGGTCCCGTCTTGCCTTGCGCGTAACTGGCTGAATTGATTTTGATTGGAGCTGTTCCTATGTCCCAGAAGTTGACTCGGGTGATTGTTACCACTGATATGGAAGTCGATGATATGAACTCGCTTGTTCATTTGGCTCTGTATCTCAACTTGCTTGATGTTCAGGCTGTGGTGTATACGGCTTCGCAGTATCACTTTCTTGGGGATGGGGTTCATACGCTCGGCGAGGTGAATTCGCATTGGCGGACCAAAGGGCGGCGCTCTTATGAGTGGGCTGTTGTGCCTCATGAGCCCGATCCGCTAGCCGGCGAGCTTCGTGAGTATCGGCCGTTTCCCGAGCATTGGATTGAGAGTCTCTGGAGTAATGAATATGCCCAGGCTTGGCCGCAGTTGCAAGCAAATGCGGCCGCTGCCGGTGAGCCGCCGTTTCCCACGCCCGCCCAGATGATCGAGCGCACCTTTGTGGGAAATGTTGCCTTTGAAGGTGATGTGACTGAGGAAACTGAGGGGTCTCGCGTAATTGCGCAGGCGATTCTGGATGATGATCCGCGTACGTTATGGTTGCTCAGCTGGGGTGGTATGAATACGATCGTTCGCGCCCTCATGAGTATTGCCGAGCGCTATCGCGCCACGCCCGAGTGGCCCGCCGTGCAGCAGCAGGTCTATCAGAAGGTGCGCGTGATGGGCGTTGCCGATGGCGTGGGACAGGACAACTCGTGGCTCGACCATGGGCGCGAGCTCTTTCCCGAGCTCATCTTTTGGCGTACGCCCTATATGTATGGCAACTATTTCGACGCCAAAACAGCTCAGCCCGATACGCTGCCGCTGTTTAAGGCTCCCTGGCCCGAGCAGAATCTCACGCAGGGCAACGGCCCCCTCATGGCACGCTATATGCTCTATGGCGATGGTAAGGTCTACGAAAACGAACCCGAGCGCTTTCAGTTTGGCAAGCATGCCCGCCTGGATTGGGGCCTGGAAGGCATGCCCGCGGTGCAGTTTGAGCGCGGCGACTTTATGGCCGAAGGCGACAGCATGACCTATATTCCACTGCTGCCGTTTGGCCTGCGCGGCATCGACGACCGCGACTTCGATACGCTGCTGGGCCGCATGTTTCTTGATGGACACCCCGATGCGAGTGCGCCCGCCGGTTTTGCCTCCATCGGCACGCCCGCAGACGACAATCTCAATCCCTATCTGCGTGCCTATCAGGAAAACTTTGCCGCCCGCGCGCAATGGTGCGCCCATGATCCGGCCATCTGCTCGCATCCGGCACATGTTGTCGAGGTCACGGCCGACCGTAGCGCCGCAGCCGGCGAGCGCGTCGCCCTTGCGGCAACCATCGTCGACCCCGACGACAAGGGCTTCGATGCACATTGGGATGTGGCCGTAGACCCATCGAGCTATGCAGGCGTCCAGGATCTGTCGATGTGGCAAGAATGCACGGTGGACACCGCTTTCATCGTGCCCGCCGACGCGCAGCCCGGTGACCGCTTCGTACTCACGCTTACCGTGCAGACGCGCGCCGAGCGCCCCTGCACCCGCTACGCCCAGATCGCCGTGACCGTGGCATAGCAAGAACGGCGCCCACATTCGGCAGCCGCCGCATTCGACAAAGAGTGTCCCCAATGAGTAGGAAAAATGAGCCATGTGTCCCAGTTGTGGAGACTCGTTGAGCCGTCTGGGTATCGTGAAAGGCTGCGCACTCCCCCATCATCAAAAGTGACACACGCTACCAGTTGATGGGAGGCAGCCATGGGCTTCTTTGACAAGATGTTCGAGAAGAAAGAGTGCGCGATTTGCGGTACCGAGCTGGGACTTCTAGGTAAGACAAAAATCACTGAAGGCTACCTGTGCAAAGAGTGCGCCGGCAAGCTCTCCCCCTACTTTCACGGCTATCGCTCCAGCACCGCGGACGATATCCGCGAGCAGCTCGCCTACCGCGAGGCCAATGCCGAGCGCCTGGCGTCGTTCAACCCCACGCGCACGCTTTCTGCCGGGCGCACCAACATCATGCTCGACGAGGACGCGGGCCTGCTGATCATTACCTCGCAGAGCCGCTGGCGCGACGCCAATCCCGACATCATCGAGTTCTCGCAGGTACTCGGCTGCGATATGGATATCGACGAGCATCGCACCGAAATCTATCGCGAGACCAAGGACGGCGAGCGCGAGAGCTACAACCCGCCGCGCTACGACCTGGATTACGACTTTAATCTGACCATCCACGTCAACACGCCGTACTTTACCGAGATCAACCTGCGCGTGAACGACTCCACCATCGATCAGCGCGGCTCCATCGAATACCGCGAGGCCAAGCGCCAGGCAACCGAGGTCCGCGACGCGCTGGTGCAGCTGCGCCAGGAGACGCGCGACAGCGTCGCGGCCGCCAAGGCCCCCAAGACCGCGGTGACCTGCCCCTTCTGCGGAGCCACCACCATTCCCGATGCCAGTGGGCGCTGCGAATACTGCGGCGGCGCCATCGGCGCATAGCCTCCGGCACGGAAAGGACCGATCATGGCCTTCGAGAGCGTTAACTATCAGTGCCCTGCCTGCGGTGGTCCCCTGCATTTTGCCAGCGCCGAGCAAAAGCTTGTCTGCGACTACTGTGACTCACGCTTTGAAGTCGAAGAAGTCGAGGCCCTCTATCGCGAGCGCCAGGACAAGGCAGATGCCAAAGCCGATGCCGCAGCCGCAGCTCCCAAACCTGCTGCCGACGATGCCGTGCAGGAGCTCGCCCAAAACGCCGGCTACATCTGCTCGTCGTGCGGCGCCGAGCTCGTGTCCGACGGCACCGTCGCCGTCACCACCTGCCCGTACTGCGGCAACTCCGCCGTGGCGCCCGGCCAGCTCTCTGGCGACTTCTCGCCCGACCTGGTGATTCCGTTTAAGCTCGGGCGCGACGACGTCACGGCCGCACTCAAGGAACACTACAAGGGCAAGATCTTGCTGCCCAAGAGCTTTGTCACCGGCAACCACATCGACGAGGTCCAAGGTGTCTACGTGCCGTTTTGGCTCTACGGCGCCCGCGTGGACGGCGAAGTGTACTTTGACGCGACCAACGAGACCGTGACCGAGGAATCCGACCGCACCGTCACGACCACCGACCACTACGATGCCTATCGCAAGGGCAATATCTCGTTTAAGCGCGTGCCCGTCGACGGATCGTCCAAGATGCCCGACGGCCACATGGACGCCATCGAGCCGTTTGACTACGACGCGCTGCGTCCGTTCTCGGTCGCATATATGCCCGGCTACATCGCCAACCGTTACGACGAGGACTGCGAGACCTGCAAGGCGCGCGCCGAGCGCCGTATGGAAGAAAGCACGATCTCGGCCCTGCGCGAGACTGTCGTCGACGAATACGACGATGCCACGGTCGAAAGCAAGCAGCTCGACTACACCTGGGAAGACAGCGACTACGCCCTGTTCCCCGTCTGGATGCTCTCCACCTCGTGGAACGGCAAGAGCTACCTGTTTGCCATGAACGGCCAGACCGGCCGCTTGGTCGGCGAGCTCCCCTGCTCCAAGCCCAAGCTCGCTATTGCCTCGGTGCTGTTCTTTGTGATCGGATTTATCCTCTCCCAGATTCTCTTTATGGGTGAGAACGCCTTCGATCCGGATTACCTCGCCTTTGATATCGAGGGCATCCTCATCAACATCGTCGCGCCGCTGATCATCGTGATTATCGGAGACGTGCTACTGGTAGGCCAGCTCAAGACGGCCAACGAGGCCACCCACGCCGACGAGTACTGCGGCGAGCTCGACCTGACCGAGAAGCACGACACCTTCAACCACACCGAGACCACCGTTGTCATGAAAGACGACAAGGACGACTAAGCAATCCGACCAATACCACCCGGCCTTTGACGAGAAAGGAAGATCACCATGGGACTCTTGAAAGCTGGATTGGGAGCTGCCGGCGGCGTCATGGCCGACCAGTGGAAGGAATTTATCTACTGCGAATCGATGCCTGCTGACGTCTTGGCCTGCAAGGGCAGCAAACGCACCGGTGGCCGCAGCTCCAACACGCGCGGCGAGGACAACGTCATCTCCAACGGCTCGGTCATCGCCGTCAACGACGGCCAGGGCATGCTCGTGGTGCAAAACGGCAAGATCATCGAAGTCGCGCTGGAGCCCGGTGAGTTCGTCTTCGATACCGGCAGCGAGCCGAGCGTCTTTAGCGGCAACCTGGGCGATTCCATCAAGGAGACCTTCGCCAATATCGGCAGCCGCTTTACCTTTGGCGGCGACGCGGGCAAGGACCAGCGTGTCTACTTCATCAACACCAAGGAGATCATCGGCAACAAGTACGGCACCGCCTCGCCTGTGCCCTTCCGCGTGGTCGATAACAACATTGGCCTGGACGTCGACATCTCCGTGCGTTGCAACGGCGAGTATTCGTACCGCATCACCAACCCGCTGCTGTTCTACACCAACGTATGCGGCAACGTGACCGATAGCTACACGCGCGACAAGATCGACAGCCAGCTTAAGTCCGAGCTTCTCACCGCCCTGCAGCCCGCCTTCGCCAAGATCTCGGAGATGGGCATCCGCTACAGCGCCATCCCCGGCCACACCACCGAGCTCGCTCGTGCGCTCAACGAGGTCCTCTCTGCCGACTGGCGCGACCTGCGTGGTGTCGAGATCGTGAGCTTTGGCGTCAACTCCATCGCAGCCTCGCAAGAAGACGAGCAGATGATCAAGGACCTGCAGAAGGCCGCCGTCATGCGCGATCCCACTATGGCGGCAGCCAACATTGCCAGCGCCCAGAGCGACGCAATGCGCGCGGCAGCCGCCAATCCCAACGGCGCGATGGCAGGCTTTATGGGCATGGGCATGGCAGGTGGCATGGGCGGCATGAACGCCAGCCAGCTGTTCGCCGCCGGCCAGGCACAGCAGCAGGCCGTCCCGCAGCCGGCTCCGGCACCCGCTCCCGCACCGGCTCCTGCCGCTGCTCCCGCGGCCGGCACATGGACCTGCAGCTGCGGCGCCACCAACACCGGCAAGTTCTGCTCCGAGTGTGGCAGTCCCGCACCCGCCCCGGCACCGGCCAAGTGGTTCTGCCCCAACTGCGGCAGCGAAAACGGCGGCAAGTTCTGCAGCAACTGCGGAACGCCCAGGCCCTAGCCCCTCTATCTGGTAATTGGCGGGGGATCCGCCACCCCCGCATTTGCTTCTATGGGTTTCGTTCGATAAAGGAGGACACCATGAAGACAACGTTCAAAAAGTCCGTACTCGCATTTCTGACATGCGTCCTTGCGCTCGCCTTTGCCCTGACGGGCTGCAGCGGCGGCGGCAAAGACCCCAAGGCCAACTTCGTCGGCAGCTGGGAACTCTCGGGTGGAACCATGGAGGGCGAAGAGCTGACCGATGAGTACATGAAGATGCTCGAGGATTGGGGTGTGCACTGCGTCCTGATTCTCGATGAGGACGGTACAGGTGCCCTCGACCTGTTCCTTGAAGTCGTCGACCTTAAATGGGAGGCAAAAGACGCCACCACCGTAACCATCACCGCCGAAGACGAGTCGCATGACATGAAGCTCAAGGACGGCAAGCTCATCCTCGAAGAGGATGACGGCAATCTTGTCTTTACCAAGTCCGACAAGGACCTGTCCGGCACGGTGAAGAAGGATCGCGAGGCGGCCGAGAAGGAAGAAGAGATCGACGAGGCCGTCGAAGACGACGACGTCCAGAAGATTGAAATCTCCCCCGCCGTCACCGTTGCCGATGACGACCTGTGCACCATTACCATCACCGAGAAGTTCAAGGACGAGTGGGGCGACATCGGTTTTGTCGTCAACATCACCAACAAGAGCGACAAGGACCTGACCTTCTACGCCCCCAGCGGCAAGACCAACGTCAACGGCACCATGAAGGAACCCTGGTTCTCGGCTCACCTGATGCCCGGCACCAACGCCACTGAGGAATTCACGTTCTCGAACGGCACGCTCGATAGCCTTGACGACCTGGTCAACACGACCATCGGCATCGACGCCTACCTGACCGATTCCTACGAGGACGTCGCCTCCTACAGCGCAACCATCGCGTAGCGGTAGACCACGACAGCCGCGGATTGGCGGACACATCCGCGCACACCAGACGGGGCCGCAGGAGATGATCCTGCGGCCCCGTCGCTTTTATGCCGATGCGCAACGAGCGCTAGCGCTCTATGTTGGGAACGATGCTGCCCTCGGTCACCGCATGTACGGCCAGACGCATGATGTTGTCGTAGCCGGTCTTGCTCAGGATCTCCGAGATGCGGCGCTTGATGGTGCCCTCGCTCATAAACAGCTCGGCCGCAATCTCGCGGCGGCTTTTACCCTCGCAGGCAAGGCGCAAGATCGACAGCTCGACATCGTCGAGGGCCGCCGTGCCCGAGAAGATGCTCTCGGGCGGCTTGGGAAACGTGCAGTAACCCGCCAGCGTGGAGCGCATCACGGCGAACAGCTCGTCGATACCGACGTTCTTGTACACAAAGCTATCGACGCCCGCCTCGCGGGCCTGATCGACAAAGGTGATCTCGGGCATGCCTGTCATGATAATGATGCGACACTCGGGCAGCTGCTCCTTGATGCGTGCCGCCGCCACGATGCCGTTTGAATCGTGCTCGGTGCACACGTCCATCAGTATCATGTCCGGGCGCTCCTTGAGCGCGACACCCAAGGCCTCGGAGGCATCGGCGATCGCGGCAACGACGGTCATATCGGGCTGGTCGCCAACGGAGCGCGCCAGGCTCTCGCGCAGGATGGCCTGATCTTCGACAATTAACACGCGGATCATGAGTTTCTCCTTTGGGACGTGTCGCTAGCGTTAAGCGGAATGGATACCGTAAGCGTAAAGGGCGGGGTGGCGTGGACCTCTAGGCTGCCACCCAGATCTTGCGCGACATGCCTCATACCTGGGATACCCGTTCCCTCGCGATACGATACGGGGGCCGGGGACCCGTCGTTAGAAATCGTCATGTGCGCGACGGCGTCAGCATCCGTCCTCTCCTGCCACAAGCGCACATGGACCCGATGCGCCTGCGCATGCTTGGTGGCGTTGGTCGAGGCCTCGCGGATAATCTGCAAAAAGGCAGCGGCGACACGTGCGTCCTCAGGCAGCGCACCCTCAACATCGATCTGCACGCTCACCAGGCCAAAAGCATGGACGATATCGCCCAGTTGCTCTGCCGGTTCGGTGTCGCCCCCGCTGCGCAGATCGGCAGCGATTGAGCGCAGCAGCGGGTCGATCTGCTCGAGCGACTCGTCGTCCAAGCGCCCCTCCTCCAAATAGCGATGAAGGATTGATAGGCGCTGGCCGATCACATCGTGAACGCGGGTGCGCATGCGCAGATAGGCCGCATTGTCGGCAACTTTTTTGACTTCTTCGATCTGGGCCTGGAGCTCTTGGCCCGCAAGCTCAAGCAGGTGATTGGCCTGCGCCAGGCGGTCATGCGCATGCGCATACTCTGTCACGTCCAGACCGATTATGCGCTCGAACGAACGGCCCGAGACCATAACGTCATCGCACACAAACAGGCGAATCTCGGCGGGAGAAACCTCGACCACCGCACGCGCCTCACCAAAGCGGTCCAGGTTGATCCGCACGCGGTTCTTACCGCCTTCGGGCATTTGCATGCTGAGCTTGCGCAGGTCGTTCCATGTACCGCTCATATCGCCTAGGTCGGTGGGCATATGAAGCTCCGCCAGGTTTTTGCGCATGCAGCGGTTCATGAGCAGTGGACGGCCCCTCGAGTCCAGATACAGGATGCCCACGGGAATCACGTTGATGGTTTCAATCGTCGAGAACGCGGTGATATCCTCTTGGCGGTTACGGACGTCCATCAAGAGCGCCGCGACGGAACGGAACAGGAAGAACGCTCCCTCTGCGATAAGGACAACGGCCCACACCGAGCCCATGGCAAAAACCACCGGCGGTGTCACGGCGCCAACAAGCAGCAGCTCGGCCAGCATGACAGGGCGACGATAGCGCACCATAAGGACCACGCCATAGGCAAAGATCGCGGCATTGAGCCACAGCACTCCGCCCATTGCCCTGGCGCAAACGTCAAGCGACGCCACCAGATACGAGCCAGACGACGCGAATAAGATGAGCGCCGAAATCA
Organism: Collinsella sp. AF23-2; assembly: GCF_003459245.1. Classification (GTDB taxonomy): domain Bacteria; phylum Actinomycetota; class Coriobacteriia; order Coriobacteriales; family Coriobacteriaceae; genus Collinsella. The sequence continues at coordinate 49,937 of NZ_QRVG01000005.1, read as the reverse complement.
TCAGGTGAAGCACCAGGCTCGTCTCGTAGGCGCAAATCACCTTACGGTTATAGGACGAGCGGCGCGATGCGATGAGCGGGACGTGGATCATCTGCAGACACGCAGCCAGGGCAAAGACAACATCGAGCGCAACGATTTGGGGAAGGATGAACGAAATCTGCATCGTCACTCACCCGCCCTCGGCATCAAGACGATCATGCGCAGCTGGCCGGGCTCGCCCTCAAGGCGGTATGCCACGTTGCGCCCTTGCAGAGCGCTTTCGAGCTCTTGCGCAGCGGGCGTCTGCGAAAGATCTTCATCATCGTTGGAAAAAAGCGTGGCGCGCAGCTCGACACTGCACCGGTCATGGTCGCCCAAGTGATACATAAGCGCCGGATGGTCGGTGGTGTAGGCAAAAAACGCAAAGTCATACACGCAGTCGTACAGGGCGCTTACCGTACTGGCGTGCATCGGGCGCCGTATGGCGATAATCGAGGCGCAATCGACATCGATGGTGCGTAGGTCACTTGCAAGCTCGTTGGCGATGAGCTGAATGCGGTCGCGGTCAAAACCGCTCTCCCCGTGCTGTGCCAACGTGAGCGACCCCTTGCGTTTGCAATAGGCGACGAGCATCTTGGCGCGCTGCAGCATGCGGTAACGCTCGTGCGAAGATGCCTCATCGGTCAACGGCGGCAGCGAGCTCAGCAGGTCGTACATCCCTTCGAGCGCACGGGCAAGCGCTTGGTCCACGTCTTGGACCAGTAAGGTCTCGGCCTCTTGGTCTGCCAAATGTGTCTTAAGGTCGTAGTCGGCGGCAAGCAGCTCATTTTGGCGTTGCAGCTCCATGCGACGATGCGCCAGTTCGCGATTGAGTTCGTTGAGCTCCGAGACGTCCTGGGCAAGGAGAGCCGATCCACCCAGCAGCGGAAAGGCGCGATACATTACATCGGGATCGGACGCCACGGCAAAGGCGTGAGCGTGCCCGTGCTCTTGGACCCGCAACTCCTCACGCACGCCTACCGGCATTGGCTTTGACACCGGCGTGACATAGACTTCCTGCAGGTCACGCGTTAGAACTTTGAGGTCAAGCGGCAAGGTGCCGAAAATACCGGCGATATCGTGGTACGACGGGATGACACCGCAATCGAGACAGATTTCCATCGCCACCACGCACAGGACGCAGTAGACAAGTGAAAAATTAAGCCTCCATGCCCAGGGCACACGCAGCGCATATGAAATGGCAAAGAACGCGCCGCCCAATAGGACAAGCGCGGCCGTGCCCGAGAAACGCTGAATACGAAAAGACGAGGACCGTCCTACCAAGATAAAAAAGGCAACGAAGTTAAAGGCTGTCCATACCAGAACGGTACCGTAGCCCCAACCATATGTGTAATCGTTGCTCCAGGTTCCACTCGATCGATCGAAATGGAAGACCTGCTGATGAACATCGTTAGTAAGCACAAAGCCGATAAGCAGGACAGCCATGACCCACAAAACGGTGCGGTACCGACGCCCCATACGATGCTGTTCCAAACCCGCGAGGCGCAGACCGCACAGCTGGTAGACCAGCGGAATGAGCGTCATGGGCACGTAGTACAGGTACCACAGCACGGTGGCATAGAACGGCGTGAACGACTTATATTTGAGGATGACCTCGATCATCCACAGGGCACAAATGGCGGCGATGGCAACAAGGCGGCGGCGCAAGACGTAGTCCAAGCAGCGTAGGTACGCCAACACACCCCAGATTGAAAATGCAATTGCGGCGACAAGCAGCGGGAGAGAGCTCGAGTGGACGAGCGCATCCACGACCTCTTCGGACACCTCGCTATAGGCGGGCACGGTGTTGGAAAGCTTGGGGTCGGAGACGAACAGTGCCGGCAAGACTGCCAAAAGCATAAGGAACAGCGCGGTAATGGCGCCGGCGATAACAAAGACGCGGTGGCGATACACGCCATGCGATATGCCAACAAGGAATCGCGGCATGGCGAAGAGCCTGCCGCCCCTGGGATCCGCCACGGGTGCGGATCGGGCGGCCGCGTGGCCGATATGTCGCTCGCAGGTACCCATAGTGCTTTTAGTGTACCGACAGGCGGGCCCAAAAAGCGGGCCACATGTCCCAAAATCCGCCGACGGCGAGGGACGTCGCCAGCGACTAGTCGTTTAAGAACGTCCCCAATGACTAAGACAAAACGAGCGAGGATTTTTGGACGCCCAAATGGCGAGAGTGGATAATCTCCCACTTTGAGCCCACAAACAGGCTAAAAACGGGAGATTATCCACTCTCATTCTGCGGGCGCTCATTTAAGTACGTCCCCAATGAGTGCTTTCACTTCTTTTAACAAAACGCCCGGCGGGCATTAACTGCTCGCCGGGCGTTTTGGTTAGGAGGCTATGGTTGTTGGGAAGCCTTAGGCCAGGTCCTCGCCGTTCGTCTCGATGACGTGTTTGTACCAGTCGAAGCTCTTCTTTTTGGAACGCTTGAGGGTGCCGTTGCCCGCATCATCGCGGTCGACATAGATAAAGCCGTAGCGCTTGGACATCTCGCCCGTGCCGGCAGACACCAGGTCGATTGGGCCCCAGGTGGTGTAGCCCAGCAGGTCAACGCCGTCCTCGGTCACCGCATCGCGCATCGCGGCGATATGCTGGCGCAGGTAGTCGATACGGTAGTCGTCGTTGATGGAGCCATCCTCCTCGACAACATCCTTGGCGCCCAGGCCGTTCTCGACCACAAACAGCGGCTTCTGATAACGGTCGTACAGGTCGTTGAGGGTGATGCGGAAGCCCAGCGGATCGATGGCCCAGCCCCACTGGCTCTCCTGCAGGTAGGGGTTCTTGGCGCCGGCGAAGGCGTTGCCCTGGGTGCGCTCGACATCGGGGTTATCGGCACCGGCGGAGCAACGGGTGCTGTAATAGCTAAAGCTGATGAAGTCGACGGTGTTGGCGGCCAGGATCTCGCGGTCCTCATCCGTCATGCCCACATCGATGCCCAAACGCTCGAGCTTCTTGACGGCATAGGCCGGGTAGTAGCCGCGGCTCTGAACGTCGACGAAGAAATAGTTGCTCTGGTTGTCAATCTGCGCTTGGCGCACATCGCCCGGACGGCAGCTGTAGGGGTAGTAGCTACCTGCGGCAAGCATGCAACCGATCTTGACCTCAGGGTCGATCTCGTGAGCGATCTTGGTTGCCCAAGCGCTGGCGACGAGCTCGTTGTGGGCGGCCAGGTACTCGACGGCCTCCTTGTTCTCGCCCTCCTCAAAGACCAGACCGGCACCCATAAACGGCAGGTGCAAGATCATATTGATCTCGTTGAAGGTAAGCCAGTACTTCACCAGACCCTTGTAGCGGGTGAAGATCGTGGTCGCGAGGTTCTTGTAGAAGTCGATGAGCTTGCGGTTGCGCCAGCCGCCGTACTCCTTGATGAGGTGAATCGGGCAGTCGAAGTGCGTGATGGTCACGAGCGGCTCAATGCCGTGCGCCTGACACTCGCGGAACACGTCCTCGTAGAAGGCCAAGCCGGCCTCGTTGGGCTCAGTCTCGTCACCGTTGGGGAAGATGCGGGTCCACGCCAGGCTCATGCGGAAGGTCTTAAAGCCCATCTCGGCAAAGAGGGCGATGTCCTCCTTGTAATGGTGATAGAAATCGATGCCAGTCTGCGCGGGGTAGTAATAGCCGTCCTCGAAGTCGAGCATCTTGCGCTGGCCGGAGACCACCGCATAGCGCTCGGGGCCGTGCGGTGCCACATCCACGTTGGCTAGGCCGCGGCCATCCACGTCGTAAGCGCCCTCGCACTGGTTGGCAGCCGTCGCGCCGCCCCACAGGAAGTCTTTACGGAAAGCCATGCATCAATCCTTTCGCACGCTGTTGTCATAGGCTCAGTATCCCTGCAAACAACGCGTCGCTCAACGGCAACGGCGCAGGCCGACACTTCTTTTCGCACACGGCGGCCCGGCAGCCGCCCCTGCCTGACACTTTCTGATACCGCCGCCCCAAACCACCACAAAGGGGACAGGCACCTTTGTGGTGGTTTGGGGACGGTTTGTCTCGATCTGTAACAGGTAGGCAGCCAAAACCGGGCTTGGTGTTACAGATCGAGATTTTCGGGCAGCCCCCCGCAGTTTGTCTAAATCTGTAACAGGTAGAGACGATTTAGCCCGCTAGATGTTACAAATCGAGACGGAAGATGCTAGTCACAGGCGATGTCGAGGTTCTTGCCGACGAGGCCCACGTAGCCGCCCTCGGCAGCCTTGGGACTATCTGCGTGGCAGAGAACCCACTTGTCGGCCTTCCAGTAGCAGTAGCTGTCACCGGCGGCAGGCATGTCGGCTGCGGCCTCGGGGCGCGGGCCATTGGTGCCCGCCGGCAGCGCCACCATCACCTGGAAGCCGCCGTCGTCGACCATGCAGGGCGTGTAGTGGAGCGTGGTGTTGAAGACTTCGACGACCGTACCCGCCGGCACGCGGAACGCCTTGACGCACGCGGTGTCGAGCTTGCCGCCCTCAATCTCCCAGCGATGCGCCACGAGCAGGATAAAGTCGCGGGCGCCCAGGTTAAACTCGCTGGCGCGGTGATACTCCAGGCAGTTGAGGCGTGTGTTGTGCCCGTTGCACCAGCCGAGCTGGAAGGAGCGGCCGCCAAACATGAGAAAGCCCAGTTTATCGGCACCCTTGACGCTCTCGAGCTCCGGCGCGCTTGCTACGTACTTGCTGCCTTCGGGGATGGGCGTGGCAGAGAGCGCCTCGAGCACGAGCAACGTGAGCTCGGACGGAACGTCATCCCAAACGTTGCCATAGGATTTGAACTCGGGATCGTTGACAGAATAGATGTGCATGTTCGCTCCTGTTCGTAAATGTGACTATATGAACATTCTAGAACAAACATGAGCGATTTTGAACGCTCGTCCCGACCACTCAACAAAAAGGCGCCCCCGCATAAGCGAAGGCGCCCAATGCGCGCGCTTTGGGCGATAAAGCCCTTACGCCTGCTGATAATGCAGGTGCTTCTCATCGATATCGGCCAGGTCGCGGTCGAGATAGCGACGCGCGAGCCAGTTTGCCATGGGGAGGTTCTGGTCCAGATAGTTACCGCACTCCTCGGGAGCGGCACCGGGGACATCGCCCTCAAAGCCGGCGACAAACTCGAACAGCTCACGCATGAGCGGCAGGATCTCCTCGCTCGTCACCTCGCCAAACACGACGAGGTAAAAGCCCGTGCGGCAGCCCATGGGACCAAAGTAGACAATGCGGCTCGACCACTCGGCATGGTTGCGAAGGAACGTCGCGCCCAGGTGCTCGATGGTGTGGCACTCGGCCGTGTTCATGACCGGCTCCTTGTTGGGCGTGGTCAGGCGCAGATCAAAGGTGGTGACGGCGGCGCCGGTCGCCGGATCGCGGTCGATGCGGCTCACATACACGCCGGGCTCGAGCAGCAGATGGTCAACGGAAAAACTCGCGATACGCTCCATGGCAGTTCCTCTCGGTAGTCAATTTAGGACGGGGCTCTTTTAGCTGGTTCGAATGATCGCACCAATCATACCAGTCAAAAAAGCCCCGTCCCAAATGAGCTACCCGGGAATAGCCTGCGGGCGCCGCGCAGCCGCCTAGGCAGTGTAGGCGATGGTCGCGTCGACGGCGTGACGCCAGCCGGCGATCTTTTTGGCTCGCTCGTCGGCAGGCATGGCAGGCTCCACGATGCCGCGGGCGCCGTAGACGTCAACGACATCGCGCGTGTACATGCCCAGCGCAATGCCGCAGGCCCAAGCCGCACCCAGACCGCTCATCTCGTCGTTGCTCGCAATGCGGATGGGCGAGCCGACCAGGTCGCTCTCAAACTGCATCAGGTACGCGTCGCGCGTGGGACCGCCGTCAACACGAAGCTCGGCCAGTGCCGCGCCCGAATCCTCGACCATCGCATCGATCACGTCGAAGATCTGATAGGCGATCGACTCGTCGGCGGCCTTTACGAACTCCGCACGGCCCGTGGTGCGCGTCATGCCAAAGACGCAGCCCTCGGCATCGCTCGCCCAGTGCGGCGCGCCCAGGCCAGTGAACGCCGGCACAAAGTAGACGCGGCTCGCCGGATTGGCGGCGTAGCACAGGTCGGTGACTTCCTCGGGATTGTTGATGAGCTCCAGGTCGTCGCGCAGCCACGTCTTGACGGCGCCGGCGTAGCTCACGTTGCCCTCGAGAACATACTCGGTCACACCGTCCATACGCCACGCAAGCGAGCTCGAAAGCCCGTGCGAGCTGGCGACAAACTCGTCGCCGACGTTCATCATGACCGAGCTGCCGGTGCCATAGGTCGCCTTGGCCATGCCGCGGCTATGGCAGCCCTGGGCAAACAAGGCGGCATGGCTGTCGCCGAGCACGCCGTGGATGGGCACGGGCGCCGGCAAAAAGCCGCCCAGGTCCGTTGTACCGAACAGGCCATCGGAATCGGTCACCTGCGGCAGGCACGCCGGATTGACACCAAAGGCCTCGCACACCGGCTCGCTCCAGCAGCCACGGCGCAGGTCAAAAAGCTGCGTGCGGCTGGCATTGGACCAGTCGCAGCGGAACTCCGCGCCGCCCGTGAGCGTCCAGACCACCCAGGCATCGATGGTGCCCAGGCACAGCTCGCCCGCCGCCGCGGCCTCGGCAGCCGCGGGAACGTTCGCGAGGATCCAGGCCATCTTGCCCGCCGGATAGTAGGGCGAGAGCACCAGACCCGTCGTGTCACGCACCAGCTCGGCCACGCCTTCGCGCGCAGCCAGCTCGTCGCACAGCTCGCGGGCGCGGGCGCACTGCCACACCACGGCATCGCACAGCGGCTCGCCCGTCGTGCGGCTCCAGGCAACGGTGGTCTCGCGCTGGTTGGAAATGCCAACGCCGGCGATGTCTGCCGGATCGACCCCGGTCTCCTCCACCACGGTGCGTGCCACAGCCAGCACGTTGGCGGCGATCTCGGCCGGGTCGTGGCTCACCCAGCCGGCCTCGTTGACAATCTGGCGATGTGAGCGGTCGGCGCGATGGATCAGATGGCCGCCCTCGTCCACCAGCAGCGCCTTAGTACCCTGTGTGGACTGATCGATTCCGATGATGTATTTGCTCATGTACTCTCCTGTCTCCCCCGTCGATTCAAAACTAAAACCCGACGGACAAGGAGCGAGTGGCCGACCGGCTCATGAGAGCGCAGCCGGCCTGCTCAGAATTCAACCTAAAAGGATTGGTGCAAACCTGTCCCCGATGCACCAATTACTCTGCGGGAAGGACCTCGGCGACCGTCTTGGCGATTCCCTCGCCCGTCAGGCCGTAGTGCGCGAAGACCTCGGGGCTCGTGCCGGTGATGACCGGCGCATCGGGCAGGGAGAGGCACTTGACCGGACGCGGGCAGTGCTCACCCACGACCTGCGCGACCATGGAACCCAGGCCGCCGAAGGGACTGTGCTCCTCGACGGTCACGACGGCGCGCGTGGCACCGGCGGCCTCGATCACGGCCTCGGCATCGAGCGGTTTGACGCAGTACATATCGAGCACCGTCGCCGAGATGCCCTGCTCGGCCAGCAGATCGGCGGCGTCCACGGCGTGGCGGACCATCTCACCGGTAGCGACGATCGTCACATCGGTGCCGCGGCGCACCCAGGTGGCGCGATCCATCTGGAACGGGCACTCGTCCTCAGTGTACACGTCCTCCACCGGGTTGCGGCCCACGCGGATGTAGGCCGGCTTGTTGTCGGCGACCAGGGCACGCACGAGCTCGGCGGTCTGGAAGCGATCGCTCGGCAGATACACGCGCATGTTGGGAATCGCGCTCATGGCGGCGATATCCTGCACGGAGTGATGGCTCATGCCAAGAGCGCCGTAGGACACGCCACCCGAGATGCCGATGAGCTTGACGTTGGTGTTGGAGTACGAAACGTCGACCTTGCACTGCTCATACGAGCGCGTGGTCACAAAGGACGCCGGCGAGGCGGCCCAGGCCTTCTTGCCGCACGAGGCCATACCGGCGGCGATACTCACCAGGTCCTGCTCGGCGATGCCGACCTCAATAGACTGCTGGGGATACTGATCGAAGAACGGCGTGAGCGATGCGGAGCCGCGGGAGTCGGAGCACAGGACGACGATGTCTTTATCGGTTGCGGCGGCCTCGAGCAGCGCGTCGCAGATAGCCTTGCGGTTGGCGATCTTGTTAGCCATTGATAGCCTCCTTATGGGCAGCGAAATCGGCGATGATCTGGGCATATTCCTCATCGTTGGGCAGGTGATGATGCCAGGCGGCCTTGTCCTCCATAACGGGCGAGCCATAGCCCTTCACCGTGTTGAGGATGATGACCGTGGGCTTACCCTTGGTCTCGGCGGCCAGCGTCAGCGCGGCGTCGATGGCCTGAATGTCGTTGCCCGGAATGGAGAGCACGTTCCAACCGAAGGCGGCCCAGCGCTCCTCCTGCGAGTCCTGCTTCATGACGTCCTCGGTGCTGCCGCTGATCTGCAGGCGGTTGCGGTCCACGAGCGCGCACAGGTTATCGAGCTGGTAGTTGCCGCCGCTCATGGCGCCCTCCCAAACCGAGCCCTCGGCAAGCTCGCCGTCGCCCATGATGGTGTAGACGCGGTAGTCGCGGCCGTCCATCTTGCCGGCAAGCGCCATGCCGACGGCCACGGGCAGACCATGGCCCAGCGAACCGGAGTTCATCTCGATGCCCTTGAGCTTGTTGTTGGGGTGGCCGATGTAGGGGCTGCCGAACTTGGAGAAACGGGCCTTGACGTCGTCGAGGTCCAGATAGCCCTCGTGGCAGAGTACCGCGTAGTAGGCCTCCATGGCATGGCCCTTGGAGAGCACGAAGCGATCGCGGTTGGGATCGTCGACGGTCTCGGGCGAAATGTTGAGGTGGTTGGCGTAGAGCGTCATGAGGGCGTCGATCACCGACATGTCGCCGCCGATGTGGCCGCCGGCGCCGGCCATGATGATATCGACGCAATCGCGGCGAAGGTCCCAACGCAGGGATTCAAGCTCTTCGATAGTTGCCATTTCTACTCTCCTCGCAGGTAAGCTTTGACGTCTTCTTCGATGGGGTCGTACAGGTCGGGGACAATGCCGATGTACTTGCACGCCTCGTAGAGCACCGGCACCACGTTGGCGTGAATGGCGACGCAGTGGTGGATGTAGGGACCCTCAACGATCTTGGCCTCGAGGCGCTTGAGGTTTTCGACCTCGACCCACAGGTAGGTGCCCATGCCGGCCGGGCCGTCGATGCCGCGGGCGTTGCCCAGCAGCAGCGAGTACTCGCCGTTGTCGCCGTCAAAGCGGGCAAGGGTGAGGTCGCCGTGCTTGGCCTCGGCCGTCAGCGCGCCGGGGTGATCGAAGGCCAGCGGGTAGGTGAGCTTGGGCTTGACGGCCGCGCAGCTGCAGGGCCAGGGGCCGCAGTGCTGCAACAGCTCGCCGTTCTCGTTATCGGGATGGCGCACGGTCCAGTCGGCGAACATGCCGCGGTGACGGCCCAGGTCGGCGGCCTCGACCATCAGCGCGGTGATGGCACCATGGATGTCGGTCTCGCATACGATGGGGATACCCATCTCGTTGAGGATGGCATTGGCGGCGCAGGGCATAATGCCCAACTCGTCCTGCAGAGCGTTCCAGCACTGAATGGCGCCGGCGTTGCAGCCGTACTTCTTTACCAGGCGCTTCATGGCGATGGCAAGACCGGCGACCGCGGGGACCTTGTCCTCGGGGATGCAGATCTCAAAGCTGTCGGCAATGTGGGCGAGCATAGCTGCCATGGCTTGCTCGTCTGCCTGGGCGTCGCGCACGGCCTGGACAAGCTCGGTCATGGGGATGGGCGAAAGCTGGATGTTGAACTTCTCGAGCAGCTCGCCCTCGTTGCACATGGTCGACCAGAAGTCGAACGGGCGGGTGGCCATCTGCAGGATGCGGGTGTGCTTGAAGGTCTTGACCACGTTGCACACGGCCAAGAAGTCCCAAACGCCACGCTCGAACTCGGGATCGGTCAGGCGGCAGTTGGTCATGTAGGTGAAGGGAACCTGAAAGCGGCGCAGGACCTTGCCGGTCGCGAACAGACCGCACTGGCTGTCGCGCAGACGGGTGCCGTCGGGCTCGGGGCGCTCGTCGCGCGGGCCCCACAGCAGCACGGGCAAGCCGAGCTCGCGGGCAAGGCGGGCGCAGACATACTCGGTACCAAAGTTGGCGTGGCAGAGCATGATGCCGTCGACGCCCTCGGCGCGGAACTTCTCGACGATAGGCGCGATATGGCTGTCGTCGAACAGCAGGCCCTCGTCGTTGATGTCGTCGATATCCACGATCTCGACGCCGATCTCGCGCAGGCGATCAGCCGTAAGGCCGCGATACTTGATCGCGTCCGGCGCGCTAAAGATACTGCGGCGCGTGGGCACAAAGCCAAGCTTGATCTTATCCATGTACGTCCTCCCCTAGTCACATGTTCAGTAAACAGACGCATGTTTCGTTTTGTTCTGTTTACTAAATGTTTTACTCTTCTGTTTAGAAGTTTAGCGCGAAATACCCGTAGGCGGTAGAGAAATCAGCCTAAACGGTATGTAAACGAACTGAACATACAAGGGAAACAAAAAGAGGACCCCGAAGGATCCTCTTCTGAATGACGCTATGTTTACTGCCCTAGTGTGCTTTGGCACGCCGCAGACGATGCCGCCTTCGCCTAGATTTCGCGCACGCTCTGGCGCTCGACAAAATAGGTCGACACGGCGGTCTTGCAGGTGTAGCTCTTGGGGTTGCGGATGTTGCCCACCAGGCGGCGCACCGCGATCTCACCCACCTCGTGCTTGGGAACATGCACCGTGGTGAGCGGCGGGTTGGAGAAGGCGCCCAGAGATAGGTCGTCAAAGCCGATGATCGAGACATCCTCGGGCACGCGAATGCCGTGCTCGTTGAACGCGCGCATGGCACCCACGGCGAGCACGTCGTTCTCGGCAAAGAAAGCCGTCGGCAGGTCGTCGTGCGAGGCATTGTCGAGCCACGCGCCCATGTCGCGATAAGCGCCCTCGAGCGTGGTGCCCAGCGTGACGCGCCATGCCGGGTTTGCCTCGAGGTCCGCATCCTCAAGCGCTTGGCGATAGCCGCGCTCGCGGTCCTTAAAGTTGCGGATACGAAGGTCGCCCGCCAGATAGCCGATTTGCTTGTGACCTTTCTCGATAAGGTAGTCCACGGCACGCAGCACCGAATCGGTATTGGCAATGACCACGGCATCGAAGTACTGGCGGTCGCTCCAGCCATCGAGCACAATCAGGTGGGCGGCGGCGTTAGCGAACAGGGCGTAGTCTTCCTCGCCCAGTTCGGTACCCATCAGCACGATGGCGGCGGACGGGTCGGCGATCAGGCCCTCGACCTGCGGGCGCACGGCGTCCAGGTCGCTAAAGTCGAGCGAGACAAAGCTCGTGCTCATGCCGTGGCGACGCGCCTGGCGCTCCACGCCCTCGATGACTGCGGGATGAAAGGTGCTCTCGTCCAGGATGGCGCCTGTCTTGCGCGCGAGCACAAACTGAATGCTCTCGAGCTGCGTCGACTGCTGATAACCGAGCGATTGCGCGCACTCCAGGATGACCTTGGCGGTTTCCTCGCTCACGCTGCGCTTGCGGTTGAGCGCGTTGGACACGGTTGCGGGCGAAAAACCGGTGATGCGGCTGATCTCGCGGACACTTGCTTTGGCCATTGTTCCCCCTAGTAACGGTCGCGGTCGAGCATCGTGGCCTGACCGCCCCGTGACTCGACAACTAAACGACCGCAAATTCAATCTAAACAGAATAGTAAATGTTTAATAGCTAGTTTAGCCTGTTGTCAAGCGAAGCGGCGCGACTATTCCCCCAACGGGCGTATTTGTCCATCTTAACGTTATTACGCAAGGTCTTCGCCATTGCTTGCTATTACGCGTCGGTACCATTCGAAGCTTTTCTTTTTACGTCTCTCAAACGAGCCCGCACCGCTATCGTCTCGATCGACATAGATAAACCCGTAGCGCTTACGCATCTGTCCTGTGGCGACCGAAACCAAATCGATCGGGCCCCAACAGGTATATCCCATGAGTTCCACCCCGTCGAGCTCGACGGTCTCCCTCATCGCCTCGATGTGGGCCCGCAGGTATTCAACTCGATAGTCGTCTTCTATTTCACCCGAATCTTCCGGCACATCAGGAGCACCCAAACCGTTTTCGACGATGAACAGCGGCTTTTGATAGCGATCCCAGATTTCATTCATGGTGACGCGCAGCCCTTTGGGGTCGATAAACCTCCCCCAAGGCTCCTGTTTTAGATACGGATTAGGCGCCGAGCGAAGAAGGTTCGAATCGAACTGACCTTCCGCATGCGCTTTTGCGACGCGCGTCGAGTAATACGAAAACGAGACGAAATCGACCAGGTTTGCAGCCAGTACTTCGCGGTCATCATCCCGATAGGGCACCTCAAAACCATGGCGGGCGTATTCCTTGAGAACATAGCTCGGGTACGCACCGCGCACCTGGACGTCGGTAAACATGTAATGGCTGCGATTCTCAGCCTGCGCAGCCAGCACATCGTCCGGATCACATGTAGCCGGATAGAAGACACCTGCGTTGAGCATGCAACCGATCTTCGCCCCAGGGCACAGTTCATGACACGCCCCGACCGCACGGGCGCTCGCAACCAATACATGGTGCACGGCCGTGTGAACCGTTGCATAGCGATTCTCCCCTTGCTCGAAGATGATCCCCGCCGCCATAAAGCACGCCTGCGTCATGATGTTGATCTCGTTAAAGGTCAGCCAATAATTGACCAATCCCCGATAGCGCTCGAACACGGTACGCGAATATCGCTCGAACAGGTCGACCAACCTGCGATCGCGCCATCCGCCATACGCATCGACGAGATGCATGGGGACATCATAGTGGTTGAGCGTCACCAAAGGCTCAATGTCATGCGCGCGACACGTCCTAAAAACATCCTCGTAAAAGGCAAGGCCTTCTTCATTGGGCTCGGCTTCGTCTCCTTTGGGAAAAATGCGGCTCCAGGCGATTGATAAGCGCAGGCATTTAAAACCCATCTGGGCAAACAGTTCAATATCCTGCTTGTACCTATGGTAAAAATCAATGCCCTTGCGAGCGGGATAGAAGCTGTCGGGTGCCAACGCACGCGGATCAAGGTCTCCCCGCATGACGTCCATGCGTTGATCGCCAAACGGCAGCATGTCGGAATTGGCTAAACCGCGACCGCCTTCGTTCCATCCTCCCTCGCACTGGTTTGCAGCCAGAGCCCCGCCCCATAAAAAATCTTCTCTAAACATTATGGTGTCGTCCTTTCTATCAAATTCCCGGCCCACACTGTCGAACGCAACGGACTCGGCAAGTGCCGCGCAACAGCACAGTACCGTTGCGCGGCCAAGGGGTCGGACCGCGCAACGGCTGGGGAGCATATTTGTGTAGTAGCCTCTTATGCCTCGACGGATTCAACGGCCTCAGAATCGCCGCTCTTGGACTTCAACGGCATCTTCTCCTGTCCTTCAAATCCAAAAATCATCGCCAACGCAAACGTCACGGCACCGCCAGCAAGACACCCGATGGTGCCAGGGATGATATCCTGAGCAAACATGAGCACGTTCATCCATGGGAAACCAACGCCAGTGAAGATATAGACGTTGGCATGAAGAAGGCTTACCAGCAGACCACCGACAGCACCACCAATCATGTTCCAGGCAAGAGCCTTCTTGTCGCGAAACAGGATGCCGTAGATGATGGGCTCACTCACGCGACCGAAGGCATAGGTGATGAACAAGTTCCAGCCCGTGGCTCGACTCTCCTTGTCCTTAGTGCGCAGGCCATAGGCGAGCGCGATGGCAAGCGTGGTGTAGGCTACAACCGCGGTGCCGGGGTATAAGATGGCGTCGTAACCGTTCTGGAGCGCGGCGGGCAATATGGCGGTATAGATCGGCACGTGCATGCCGGTGGCGATGATCAGATTCCAGAATGCGCCGATAACCGCGGTCGCAGCGGGACCGGCAACAGAGGCGAGCCAAATGATGAAATCGGCCACAAGGCCCATGACAAATTGGACGGCAGGGCCGCAGAGGCACAGCGCGACCGGCAACATCACGAGCACCGTACCCACGGGTACGATCAGAATGCGCAACATATCAGGCGAGATCTTCTTAAAGAAGCGCTCAACATAGGACTGGGCCCAGGTGATCAAGATGACCGGAAGAACAGCCTGGGTGTAGTTGACGAGCTGCATGGGGATGCCGAAGACGCTGAAAGGCTTTCCGTCCTCAACAATAACGAGCATGTCGGGATAAATCATCACAACAGCGATGAGCAGTGCCAGCACAGGACTCGTTTTGAACTTCTTAGCCGAGCTATAGGCGGCAAACACCGGGAAGTAGTAATACGCCGCATCGCCCACCAGGGAAAGGATCCGATACAGGTCGCTCGTTTCGGACATAAAACCGGCGCCTTCGGGCCCAAACAGAATAACGAGCATCTTGAAGATACCGGCGACACAAAAGATCGGAAGGATCGGGGTGATAGCGCCGCTCACGGCATCGAGCAGCTGATTGAAGAGGTGCTTGGGCGCCAAGCGCTCCTTCCAGCTAAGCTGAGGGCCATCGAGTTCCTCGTCAATCGATACCGTGACCTCGAATCCGCCCTGCTTACAAACCTCGTCGTAGACCTTGTCGACCGTGGGCCCGACCACCAGCTGCACCTGCCCTCCGGCGTGCACGACGCTGATGATAGACGAGATGTCCTCAAGCTTCTCATCATTCGAGAGGCTTTCATCCTTGAGGTTGAAGCGCAGGCGCGTCATGCAATGCGTAACCGAAGCCACGTTTTCCGCCCCGCCCACAGTGGAGAGAATCTGCTCTGCCACCTTTTTGTAATTTGCCATCATTGGCTCCTTTGCACAATCTTGGCTTACTGTTCGAATCGGCAAAGGTCATGCCCCGAATGGCTACGGGTTACAATCCTTTTTTGGAGATGATCCGGTTGAGATGGATCATCAGATAGAGTTCCTCCTCCTCGGAGAGCGTGGCGTCCCACGTTTCACGACAATAGGAACCGATATGCTTCACGCACTCTGCCAACTGCGGAAACTCCTCACGAAAGTTCTTGTACATCTGCATGTTGGCGCTGTTCAGCGACTCGCCGGCTTGAATGCGCTTGAACAGGTACCGCAGATGCGTGGCATAGCGAGTGAAATCGTAGGAATCGCGGTCAACGATGATGCGAAAATCACTCTCGACGATCTCAGTGACATCTTCTAGCATATCGTCAAACTGCTTGGTGGGTTTGCTCGCGGTCTCGATGGCCTGAACAACCCGCGCATTGACGAGATTCATGGCAATGCTGGCAATCTCATCCTTGGGAAGCCGCTCTCCGAGCTCCTTCTCGAGTCGCATGACGATAAACTGGGCAGCCTTGTATTCCTTCGGATACGTCTCCCGCACTTCATAGGCAAGAGGCATCGCGATGCGGACCCCCTTTTGGGCTCGCGCAACGGCAAACGACAGGTGATCAGCCATGAACAGCGTCGCATTGGTCGAGAGGTCGTAGG
Organism: Collinsella sp. AF23-2; assembly: GCF_003459245.1. Taxonomy (GTDB): domain Bacteria; phylum Actinomycetota; class Coriobacteriia; order Coriobacteriales; family Coriobacteriaceae; genus Collinsella. The sequence continues at coordinate 34,422 of NZ_QRVG01000005.1, read as the reverse complement.
GCAGTTCGTTGGCAACGATGTCCATAACTTTCGCCGCAAACATCACGATATCCGAGGGAAGATCCCTCATGACATCTTGTCCTTTAGGATCAATGTCGTAAAACGTATGCTCGATTTTAGAAAGAGGGAGCTCTCGAGGAAAATCTCCGCCGAAACCGACGCCCCTGCCCATGGCGATGACATCTCGCCCCTGTCCGTCACGGCAAAGAACCGCGTTGTTGTTAAGCTTTTTAATTGCAAGCATGGTGAACCTCCTTTCAAGAACACTCACAGAAAAAGGCATGATAGCCAATAGCAGTGCTATTGCGGTCATGCCTTACGTAACAATCCGTGTTGTATTGCTCTTGGGCATGCCTCCACACAGGAGTAACAATCCAAGATGCAGAATGCATTATAGCGCTCTCCCCGCCCCGGGGACCATCGGGCTGGCGAACGGTAGATGTCGGCCCGCCAGCGGCCACATCGAGCAGATGGGCGTGCTTCGATCCCGAGCCTAGCCTAGGATGCGGGCCATGCGCGCCTTGAACTCGGACAGAAAGCGCGGGGCGTCCACGGTGAGTGCCACAAGCGCGCTCTTGTCGGGATCGGACAGACAGTGCTCGTCGCAGATGGTGCGGCCGCGATACTCGCCCAGCAAGTCAACGCGCAGGTTACAGCCGAGCGCGCCCACGAGCGTGGGATCAATCGCCACGGCAACCGCCAGCGGATCGTGCAGCGCGCAGCCGCCCAGGTAGGGCGCGTTCATTTCGTACGAACCGATATAGTGCTCGACCATGCTCGCAAACGCGCAGCCAGCCATAGTGCCCGAGCCCGTCCAGCCGGCAACGTCGCGGCGCGTGAGCACCACGCGATGCGTCACATCCAGCCCCACCATAGTGAGCTTGCGGCCCGAACGCAGCACGGCATCGGCCGCCTCGGGGTCGCTCGCCATGTTGGCCTCGGCACCGGCGCTCACGTTTCCGGGCACGGTAAGCGCACCGCCCATCACGACCACGCGACCGATAGACATCATCTCCGCCGCATCGCGCTCCAGGGCAAGCGCCAGATTGGTGAGCGGGCCGGTCGCAACGTAGACCAGATCGGGACCATAGGTACGCGCGGCATCAATCAGGTAATCGACCGCCGCATTGCCGTCGGCCGACGTCGCGCCCACCGGCTCGTACGGCGAGGCGGGCACGCTTGCGCCGCCGATGCCGTTCTTGCCGTGGATAAGCGTGGTGGACGCCGGCGGCGTGTAGGGTTCGGTCGCCTTCATGGGACGATCGGCGCCCAGGTACACCGGCACCTCGGGACGACCCAACAGGTCGAGCACCGCCAAGCAGTTGTGCGCCGACTGCTCGACGCGCACGTTGCCAAAGCACGTGGTGATGCCGACGAGCTCCACCTCGGGGCTCGCGATGGCGTAGGCAAGCGCCATCGCATCATCCACACCCATATCCAGATCAAGGATCAGCTTCTTGGTTGCCATTGTTCTACTCCGCTTCTCCGTCTACATCCAAACCGTCTAAACCAAACTTGTGCTCGACTTCCGCACGCGTGGGAATTGATTGCTGAGCGCCCAGGCGCGACACCGTCACCGCCGAGGCGCGAGCACCCGCCGCCATGCACTCAAAGAGCGGCAGGCCCTCCAGACGAGCCGCCGCCAACGCGCCGATAAACGTATCGCCCGCGGCCGTCGTATCGACCACCGCGCTCGAAAGCGCCGGCATGCGCAGCGGCTCACCGCCATCGCCGAGCGTAACCGAGCCGGCGCCGCCCAACGTGATGACCGCAGCCCCGGCGCCCTTGTCGAGCAGCGCATTGAGCGCGGCGACGCAACTCGCATCATCCGTGGGCAGAATGCCCGTCAGTACCTGGCACTCGGTCTCGTTGGGGCAGACCAGGTCGACCGCTGGCCACGCTCCTGCCGGCAGGTCGCAGGCGGGCGCCGGGTTAAAGATCGTATAGAACCCCAGCTCGTGAGCGCAAGCAAGCGCCCCGGCCGTCGCCGCAAGGTCACATTCGCCCTGGGCGATAAAGACGCCGCCAGCAGCCGGGGCAATCTCGCTGGCATCGCCGTCGAGCTCGTCGGCCACCAAGCGCCTCAGTGCGCGGGCAACGTCCTCGCCCGCAAGCGCATGGTTGGCGCCCGGCGACAGCACGATGCGGTTGTCGCTCTCACAGCGAATGATAGTCGCAGTACCGGTCTCCACGTCGTCGAGACGTGTCACGGACTCAACGCCCACGCCGGCATCTTGGAGCCCTGCCACAAGCGCATCGCCAAAGGTATCGCGCCCAACAGCGCCGATCATGCACGTGCGCGCACCCATGCGCGCAGCGGCAACGGCCTGATTGGCTCCCTTACCGCCGGCGTTGGTGATAAAACCGCTGCCATCGACCGTCTCGCCCGCGCGCGGCATGCGCTCGCACGCCACCGAAAGGTCCATGTTCATGCTGCCGAACACCGCAACGATGCTGTGATCCGCCATGGAAACCTCCTCGTCTTCGGGCTTTGCGCCCACCATCGACCAACGATTGTGCACTCTCGCACCCCCTATAACTTTAGTCCACTTTGATGTGGACGCGCGCTTGAGCTTGCGCCAGCAGCAAGCATTCACAGGGGCAGGCAGCTACAATGAATACGTGCTGATTATTCTCGTCATTGGATGATGTTTTATGGAACAATTCTCGCAATCGGGCTCGCGCGGTCGACGCCGCACGGGCAACGAGCCGGCGCCGCACGAACGCGTGAAGGGCGAGCGCCGTGCCAACGAGCCGCGACGCACCGCGAGCCCCCATCGCGCTTCTGCCAACAACGCTGGCCGCGCCAACACTCCCGCCGCGGAGCAGACGCCTGCTCGCCCCAAGTCCCGCTACATCCCTGCGCTCGACGGCCTGCGCACGCTTGCCGTCGTCGCGGTGGTGCTCTATCACCTCAACCTCACGTGGGCTCAGGGCGGCCTGCTTGGCGTCACGATCTTCTTTGTGCTTTCGGGCTATCTGATCACACGCCTGCTACTCAACGAAGTCGCTAAGACCGGCCGCATCGACCTCAAGAGCTTCTGGATCCGCCGCATCCGTCGCCTGGTCCCCGCCGTGGTGACCGTTGTGGTTGTAACCTGTGCGCTGTGCACCGTCTTCAACCACGTGATGCTCACCAAGATGCGTCCCGACATTCTGCCGTCGCTGCTGTTCTTTAACAACTGGTGGCAGATTATGCAGGACGTTTCGTACTTCAACGCCCTGGGCGACCCCTCGCCGCTTACGCACTTTTGGTCGCTCGCCATCGAGGAACAATTCTACCTGGTTTGGCCACCGCTGCTGTTTGCCATGGTGTCCATGCATGTGAGCAAACCCAACACGCGCCGTATGGTCCTGGGACTCGCAGCGGTATCCGCCCTTGCCATGATGGTGCTCTACAACCCTGCCGCCGACCCCAGCCGCGTGTACTACGGCACCGACACCCGCGTCTTCTCGCTGCTGCTGGGCGCCTGGATGGCCTTTATCCCCGATCGCGACCTGGCGCCGGTGCGTCTCGCTCATCGTTTGGGGCTCAATCGCCTGGCTGGCGCCGCCAAGCACGGCAAGAACGCCGAGGGCAAGCCTGGCGAGAAGGCCGACAACGCAGCCGAGACCGTCCCGGCACAGCCGAGCGCCCTCGTGCGCTTTTGGTCCTCGCCCGCATCCATCGATGTGTTGGGCGTCGTGGGTCTGGTTGGCCTTGCCGCCATGGTCGCGCTCACCAACGGCTACACCGCGTTCCAGTATCGCGGCGGCACGCTGCTATGCTCCATCCTCACGCTCATGGTCATCGCGGCCTGCGTGCAGCCCCAGGGAATGGTTGCCCGCGCACTGTCCGCCGAGCCGCTCGTGTGGGTTGGCAAGCGCTCGTACAGCATCTACCTGTGGCACTATCCGCTACTGTTGCTCATGAACCCGGTCGCCAACATCAACGATACGCCGTGGTGGCAGTACATTTTGCAGGTGTTGTTGGTGGTCGCCGTAGCCGAATGTTCATATCGCTTTATCGAGACGCCGTTTAGAAAGGGCGCCTTTGGGCGCACCGTATCCGAGTTCCGCGACGGCACCACCGCGCCCGCCAACTGGGTGCGCGCGCACGTCCCTGTCTGCGCAGCCTGCGCTGTCGTGTTGGTCGTTGCACTGGGCGGCCTGATCTTTGTGCCGGAGACCTCCGCACTGAGCGGTGAGGGCGCCGAAGTCCTCAACAAGGAAGCCAAAAACACCGCGCCCACAGACCAACAGGCGGCCGACGACACCGACAAGGACAACGACGGCTTCCCCGATGGCTCCTACGACCTGTTGATGATCGGTGACTCCGTGTCGCTGCGCGCCGTTGATTCCTTTGACGGCGTGTTCCCGCACAGCCATATCGATGCCGAAAAGGGCCGCCAGTTTGATGCGGGCCGCGCGACATTTGAGGGCTATCTCCAACAGAACCTTGCCGGCAAGATCGTGGTCTTTGCACTGGGCACCAACGGCTTGGTAACCGACGACCAGATCGACGCCATCATGACCGATGCAGGAGATAAGCGTATTGTGGTGTTTGTGAACACGCGCAGCCCGCAGCCGTGGGTTGGCTCTACCAACCAGGCCATCGCCAACGCTGCTACGCGCTACAAGAACGTGCGCGTTATCGACTGGTACGGATACAGTGCCAATCGCAACGACCTGTTCGATGGCGATGGCACGCACCTGTCGACCACTGGCGTGACTGAGTACCTCAACTTGATCCACGATGCAGTCAAGAAGGACCTGCCCGTGCATCCCGAGGATCACGTCAACGATCTGCAGCCGGCGGCCGTCAAGTCTGCCACCGACGCGCTCGTCAATGCGCTCGCTCTCAAGCCGCACAAGCTGGGCACCGACAAGTAACCTGCAGCGCAAACTTCCCACATCCGGAGGGGTGCGCCACGGCAGGCACCCCCTCCGACAGTTAGGGACGTTCCTTATGTGCCGGCACCCAGGGACACTCCTGACACAGCCGAGGAACGCCCTCCTTGCGACCAAATTCTGGGCGCCTCGCCACCCCGAACGTTGTTTCCAAGCCCACACCCGCAGCAAACAACCCAAAATCACTCTTTTCGAGCCGGCTCCAAGGGGTCGTGGACAAAAAGGGGCAAATATGAGTACTGTTACCATTTTAGTAGCAGGCAAAACCACCCAAAATGACGTCCGAGCGACCCCTACAACCCCCTAAAGCAGCCAACCTGACTGGTTTAAGACATATTGGAGCCAATTTTAATGAACATACTATCGGCTATGTCCATTATCTTCTTGGATGTAAATGCTATTCACTTAGCAACAGTACTCATATTTGGCATTTTTTGTCCACTGCCATATAACTAATGCCCTATAGCGGGCAAAAAACAGGCCGCAGTCCATCGCTGCGGCCTGTTCGGAAGCAAAAGTGGGCGTTAAGCGCTGTAGCCCATCGCCTGCAGGACAAACATGACGACCGTGAGCACCGTAATCACGCCGATAGTCGCCCACGTGAGCACGTTCCATACGCGGCCGTTGCGGTTGGCGCCCATAATGTGACGGTCGGCGGCGATAACCACCTGGAACACCAGAACCACGGGCAGTAGCACGCCATTGATGACCTGCGAGGTCATCATAATCTGGAACAGATCGACGCCGGGCATAAGCACCAGCACGGCAGAGATACCGATGATGGCCGTAATGATGCCGCGATAGACCGGGGCCTCGTCCCAGCTGCGGTCGGCACCGCGCTCCCAGCCAAATGCCTCGCAGATAGCGCTCGACGTAACGCCCGGCAGCACGCAGGCAGCCAAGAAACTCGCCGCGACCAGGCCCGAGGCAAACAGTACCGTAGACCACTGACCCGCAATAGGCTCCAGCGCGCGGGCAGCATCGGCAGCATCGCTAATCTGAATACCCGCCGGGAACAACACCGTGCCGGTCGTGATGATAATAAAGCCGGCAATAACATCGGCGGCAAGCGAGCCGCTCACGGTATCAATACGCTGCAGCACGATGTCGTCCTCGCCCGCGTTCTTATCGACCACGTTGTTCTGCGCCAAGAAAATCATCCACGGCGCGATGGTGGTACCGATCGTTGCGACCACGAGCGACACGTAGCTGGGGTCATTTTGAATGTTAGGCACGACCAGGTCGACCGCGACCTCACCCCAGTTGGGGCCAGCCATAAACGCGGCGACGATGTAGGTCACGAACACGCAGCTCACCAGCAGCAGAATCTTCTCGATGCGCTGGAAACTCCCCGACATGGTAAGCATCCACACCAGCAGCGCCACCAACGGCACCGAGATGCTCGCCGGCACGCCAAAGAGGGCAAGGCCGCTCGCAATACCCGCAAACTCCGAAATGGTCACAGCCGTGTTGGCGATCAACAGCGCCGCCATAGCAAGTACACTCTTGCGCACGCCAAAGCGCTCGCGAATGAGCGATGCCAGGCCCTTGCCCGTCACGCAGCCGCAACGCGCCGCGGTCTCCTGCGTCACGATGAGCAGCACAGTCATGACGGGAAGCATCCAGAGCATCTTGTAGCCATAGCTGGCACCCGCACTGGAATACGTTGCAATGCCGCCGGCGTCATTGCCCGAAAGCGCCGCCAGCAGACCGGGACCCATAGCGCCAAAGATGGCCGCGATGGTCAGCTTTTGCTTGGTGCCCGACTTTTGCTTGGTATTTTGCACGCGACCACCTAGCCCATGACTGACATGGCGAGCAGCACCGCGGCGATGCAATACGCCACACACGAGATCATGACGGCAATAACGTTCATGGCGGTGCCCGACGTGTTGAGGTCATGCTCGTCACGCCAGAACAGCACCATCAGGTAAATCACAGCACTCATGTTGCCAACCAGGCAAATGATGGCGGCAATGTTAAAGCAGCCGGTAAAGAGCTGCTCCTCAAACATAGAGGCATCGGGGAATGCAGCGGTGCGCACCAGCTGGGCGCACAGGTAGGTCACGAGTGACAGAATCAGGCCCATGCCCGTGCTCTGGAAGAAGAATCCCAGATACGGCTTGGGCTCGTCGTCGTGACCGTCATACTCCAGGAAGTAGTTCTTGACGAACGACACCATGCGCGAGGCCGCCAGCAGCACGAGCGGCATGGCGCACATGGGGAACACCACCAGATGCGCGGAGCCGAGCGCCGTTCCCAGCACGGTCGCCATGATGCACGACGCGATGCCCCATACAACAACCCAGTACTGGCGATGCACGAACCAGCTGAGCACGTTCGTCGAGTCGTCCGACGCGCTATCGCCCGAGCCGACACCGGCGATCTGCAGGTCCTCCTGATGCTCCTCGGCGATAACGTCCATGGCGTCGTCGAAGGTCACGATACCAAGGATATGACGGTTCTCGTCGCAGACAGGGATGGCAACCAGGTCGTACTTGGTCATCTCGTCCGTCACGTCTTCCTGGTCCTCGTCGGGCGACACATAGACCAGGTCGCGATAGGCCAACTGACCCAGCGTGGCGTCGCGGTCGGCTACGATCAGCGTGCGCAGCGAAAGCACGCCGGTCAGCATGCCACTCGGATCCTCGGTATAGACGTAATAGACGCTCTCGAAGTCCTCGTCGAGCTCGCGAATCGCCTCGATGGCGTCACCGACCGTTGCCGTAGCGGGCAGGGAGACAAACTCCGAGGTCATGATGCGGCCGGCGGTGTTGTCCTCATACCCCAGCAGGTTACGAATCGCCTTCTCCTCCTTGACGCCCATCAGGCGCAGGAGTTTCTCGGCCTTCTCGTAATCAAGCTCGTCGATCAGGTCGGCAGCGTCGTCCGGGTCCATCATGGCCAGCATCGACGATGCGTCGGTGTCGGACAGGCCCTCGAGCATCTCGGTCATAAGCTCGTCGTCATCGAACTCCGAGATGGCCTCGGCGGCCTGGGCAGTATCGAGCTGCGCAAACACCTGCGCACGCAAGCGCGGGTCGAGCTGCTCGATAATGTCGGCGATGTCGGCAGGGTGCAGCTCGCCGAGCGTCTTGTGCGACACCGAGAGTTGAATGTTCTTGGTCGAGCGGTCGAGCAGGTCCATGTAGGACCAGGCGATAATGTCCTCGCTGAGCGGCTTGCCCAGGTGCTTCATAAAGCCCTCGACGACGTGCTCGAGCGCGGGGCTGATTGCACGCAGCAGACCGCGGGCGCCGACCTCGGCACCCAGCAGGCGCAGCTGATTTTCGCCCGACATGGAAAACTTGATGTCGTTGACGCGCACGACCTTCATGCCCTGCGTGTCGACGATCTGCTTATTGAGAACGTCGCGCGCCAGCAGGAGCTCGGTCGGCTGCAGGTACGAGAAGCGAATATTGGTGGCAGACGTATTGAGATACACGCCCGTCTCGTCGATGCGGTCGACCCATTTGCGCCAGCTGATCATGAACGGCGTCTTGCCGGGACCGCGGAACGCGAGCGACGTCACGTGCGGAAAAACTTCGCCGGTTGCAATGCCAAAATCGTTGACCACGCCGAGCTTTTCGCCGTCGACGTCCAAGACTGGCAATTTGAGCATCTCACTCAGATAATTCAATGGTGCTCCCCATCATTATTCCTCCGGACGCGGCCGCGCGTGCGGCGTCCGGGGGCTTCTGGATATGTATACGCATGCGCGGGCGGCACGCCGCTCGACGCTTACACCCCGTGCATGCGCAAAAAGCACCTGCATGGGGTCATCGACTGTATGGTCGAGGTTTGGATTTCACCTGTAACCTTTCTCTTGACCCTCATTAACCGCAGTAACTATAGCATCAGCATCGCCCTGCGGCATCGAATTTATGCGCTGCACATTGCAGGCATACCAAACGCTGACGTATCCGTGACATAGCCATTGGGGACGTTCTTAAACGACTACCCAATGACTACTCTGTGGTGTCATCGTCCTCGGCAAGTTGGGGGAACACGGCGTCCTTGGGCATGGTGACCTTCGTCAGCGAGGTGAGCTTTTTGCTCAGCGACGTGTCCGTCTTGACCAGGTCGCTGAGCGTCACGATCTTGTAGCCGTCGGCGACAAGGCCGTCGATGATCTGCGGCAGCGCCTCGAGCGTCTGCTCGGCGCATTCGTCCCTATCGGTGAGCAGCACGATATTGCCCGGCGTCACCGAATCGAGCACCGTTGAGACCTGCTCGTCGGCACCGTTGAGCAGCCAGTCGCCCGAGTCAATATTCCACGAGACCACGGCGGAGACCAGGTCCATCGCATCAATCCAGTTTTGCTCGTCAAAGGCAGCGTAGGGAGCACGCAGCAGCATCGTCTTCACGCCGGTCGCCGACTTAATCGCATCGGTGCCTTTCGTGATCTGTTCGCGTACCGTCTCACGGTCCTGACCCTTGAGCGAATCGTCGCTGTAGCTGTTGGATCCGATCTCGCACCCGGCATCGACAATCGCCTTGGCCGTGGCAGGCGAGGCCTCGGCCGCATCGCCCGAAAGGAAGAACGTCGCGGTAACGCCCTTTTCCTTGAGCACCTGCAAGATCTGTTTGGTGGCGCCGCTCGGACCCTCGTCAAACGTCAGCGCCACGTACTTTTTGTTGCCCTTGGGCGCCACGCTGGCGCACGCAACGACGCAATCGGTGGCGGGCACAACCTCGCCGCGGTCCTGCGTCTTTTCCGACTGCTCACCAACCCACACCTCGGAGCGGCCCTGGACACCCCATGTCTGCACATACTCGATAGCGCCCGTGCCCTCGACCTTGAGCTTGGGCTCGATAACCGTAGCCTGAACCTCGTGCTTCTCGTAGGTGTTACGGCCATCCTTGACCGTCACCTTCTCGCCGCCCTCAAGTTCGCGGCTATCCCATTTGCCCTGTTTTATGCGCTTGCCGTCCACCTTAACCGACAGCTTTTCGCCGCCATGGCGCTTGAGCACGCTGTCATCGACGGCCAGCAGGTCGCCTGCGTCGTAGGTATCGGTCAACTCCTGGTCGTCGATGAGATTCTGCAGCGTAGAGCCCACGCGCACCGCGGTCTTTTGCCCGTTGAGTTCCACGTCCACACTGCGGTTGACGTAGCCCACGACGGCAGCGATAAACAGCACGAGCGCACAGCCCACGGCAATGAGCGCATAGGGCAGACGGGACGGTCGGCGCGGCGAGCGCCCGTTGCCGATGCGCGCGCTGCGGTCGCTAAACCCGCGGCTATGGTTGAGGTACATCGCGCCGGGCTTACGGCGGCGACGGCGCTGACCGCTGGGCAGCTGCCCCAGGTCGCGGCGCGCCGTCGGACGCGCACCCGAACGCCCGTTTAAGTTGGATCCGTTTTGGCGCATGTGCCCTCCCCCATAAACACAGCAAGCCGGAGCAACAGGTCTCCGGCTTGCCTCCCATCATTTGGTACGTCGCTATTTTGTAGCTTTTGACGAGCCTCCGCTCGCCTTTTGGTATTCGTCCTTAAAGGCCTTGAACATGCCGCGCGTCTTGCCGAGCTGCTTGCCCAGTGCGCGACTGCCTTTGTCCACGGCGACCGATCCCTTGTCGTCGAGCACCTTGGCGCCCTTTTTGACCTTGTCGCCCACCACGACGCTGGCCTCGGCGGCCTTGGCAGCCGCACCGCCCGAATACCCGAGCGACTTGACCTCGTCCGAGACGACCATCGCGCCGTTCTCGTAGCCGCGCAGCATCGTCGGCGGCACCTGCGTGTCACCAACCAAAACACTCGAAGCAGCACCGGCGGTCACATAGAATGCCTGCACGATGCCCGAGCGCGGCTTGAACTCAACGTCCGAGCAATAGCCCACGACGTCGCCCGATTCCGTGCGCACGTCCATACCGACCCAGATGATGCAATCGTCCAGGTTGATGTCGAGGCGCTTGGCGGCGGCGGCATCGTACGTGTCCTTGACGTCATCGACCGCAATGGCGCCCTCGTAGACACCAATGGCGTCGAGCGCTACGAATCGGTCGGGACGCTCGATCATGCCCGCGATATCGGACTGGCGGACCATAAAGCCGACCACGCGCGTACCGCCCGGGGTAAAGACCGGAAAGTGAATCTTTCCGAGCTTTTTGGGGCTGCGCGGCGTGCCGTCCTTTTTGGTGCGCTTGTCCTCGGTAGGCTTGCGATAGATCTTGGCGCCGACAAAATCCCCAGCGCGCATTATGCCTCGGTCGAGGGTTCCGCAGCCCCGGCATCAGCCTCGACGGCGTTCTCGACCACGACGTCGGCGGCAGGCGTCACGTTGCCACCCGAAATGGCGTCGTTGAGCTGCTCGCGCAGCTGGTCCATGCGCTCGCGGGCCAGGTCGACCTTGGCGCGCAGGTCGTCGGTCTTGGCGTCGACCATCGGGCCAAAGTCATTCACCGCAGCACGGGCCTCCTCGGCGCCGTGCTCGTAGGTGTCGCGCATATTGTCCCAGGCGTCGTTGGCGATATCGGCAGCCATGGCGCGGGTTTCGGCGCCCGAGCGCGGGGCCAGAGCAACGCCGATAATAGCGCCAGCAGCAGCACCAAAAAGTGCGCCGGAGACAAAGCTGAAAGTCTTACCCATGATCATTCCTCTCCTGCGGGCACGTCGGTGCCCACCGTTTGAATGCTGTCCATTATACCCGCAGCGCATCACTTGCCGCTCCGCTCATCTGCGTACGGCAAAGGCGCAGGTACGTGATGGTGATAAACGCGTAGGCCTACTCCTGAGGCATAGCCGGCATGGCCACCGTGGCACCCGGGTCCTCGCCGGCGCCGTCCACGAGCGGCAGGCCGCCCTCATGCGCAGGTCCCGCCGGAACCGTCGCCGCACCGCCAAAGACGGCAGCGGAGGCCTCGTGGTTCTCGGCAACCGCGCCCTCGGTATCAATCGCCACCTGGGGCTCGTCGTCAAAGTTGGGGACGCCCTGGGGCTCGGTGGAAACGGGCTCGGCGGTCGCATCGGCAACGGGCTCGGCGTCAACCGGCACATCGCCCTCGTCAGCGCCCTCGTCCTCGGCAGTATCTTCGCCGTTCGCAGCGGCGACGGCCTCGTGAGGATCCTTGCCCTCGGCCTCGGCGCGCATGCCCAGCACCAGGTTGCGTAGGCCCGCGACCGTGCCTTCCACGTCGGGGGCAGGCTGGTCGGCGTGCAGGTACGCCCAGTCCATCATAAAGGTGGCCGACGACAGCGCACCGATGGCCAGTGCGTCATCGGGGCACGAAAGCTCGACCTCAAAGACACGCTCGTCATGCTCGCTTACGCGCGTGCGGCCGCACGAGATGCTACCGGCAAGACCGGTCTCGTTCATGAGCTCAACCGTCACATGCTCCAGCAGGTGGCATAGCTCGGTCTGACCCATGCAGTCCTGGAACTCGCGGCCGGAATCGCCCAGGCACAGGTGCTTGGCAATCGCCGGCACCAGGTAGTACACGCGCGCCGTGGCCTCGATATCCTCCGAGGTCATGAGCGGCATGCCGGGGTTCACCAGCACGTGCGCGCAGATCTTGTCCTCGCTGACGGTGACCTTAAGGATGTTGAACAGGCCTGCCATAACTCTCCCCTACTCTTCCTTGTCCTACTCGTCGCCGTCGTGCGGATTCGCGGAACCCGCACCCGACGTCGTCGGCTCGTCTACCGAAGACTCGGAATCCTTCTTATCGGTTTCGGCCGGAGCGATCACGCGAATGAGCGAGATGCGCTGGCCACGCATCGACTGCACTTTAAACTTGTACCCCGCGACCTCAAACACCTCTCCGATGTCGGGCACCGAGTCGCAAAGCTCCAAAATCCAGCCGGCGATGGTCTCATAATCATCGCTTTCCTCGAGCGGCCAACCAAGCTCAATCGCGTCATCGCACGAAAAACGCCCATCGACGAGCCACTCGCGGCGCGAAAGGCGCGTGAGGTACTTGTTGTCGGGGTCGAACTCGTCCTCGATCTCGCCCACGATCTCCTCGACGATGTCCTCGATGGTGATGATGCCGGCCGTGCCGCCGTACTCATCCACGACGACCACGATCTGGTCGTGCGAGGTCTGCATCTCGGACAGCAGCGGCAGGATGTCCTTGGTGTCGGGCACAAAGGTGGCGTCGCGCAAAAAGCCGGCGATGGGCTGGTCGCCCTTGCCGTCGAGCGCGGGCTGGATCAGGTCCTTGATGTGCGCAATGCCCGCGACGTTGTCGGGATCCTCGTGATAGACGGGGATGCGGCTAAAGCCGGTCTGGCGCATGGTAGACAGCACGTCGGCGACCGTCTCGTCGTCCTCGCACATGGTGGTGTCCACGCGCGGCACCATGACCTCGCGGGCAACGGTGTCGCCCAGGTCGAAGATCTCGTGGATCATACGCTTTTCCTCGTCGAGCAGGTCGTCCTGCTCCGAGACCATGTACTTGATCTCTTCTTCCGAGACGTTCTGCCGGTCGTCGGCGCTCTTGATGCGCAGAATGCGGGCCAGGCCATCGGAGCAAGCGCCAGTCAGCCACACGAGCGGACGGGCGATCTTTTGGAAAAACGACAACGGTCCCACGACCTGCTTGGACACGCCCTCGGCATTGGCCAGGCCGATGCGCTTGGGGACGAGCTCGCCGATCACGATGGACACGAAGGCGACCGCGACGGTGATGATGACCGGCGCCAGGCCGCGCGCGATGGCGGAGAGCGGCGCGATGCCAAAGCTCATGAGCCACGTGGCGAGCGGGTCGGACAGGCTCGTCGAGGCAACGGCGGACGAGGCGAAGCCCACGAGCGTGATGGCGACCTGGATGGTGGCGAGCAGCTGGTCGGAGTCGGCAGCCAGCTTAATGGCACGCTCGGCGCGCTTGTCGCCTTCCTCGGCCTCATGCTCCAGCACGGCGCGCTTGGCCGTGGTGAGCGCCATCTCGGACATAGAGAAGTAGCCGTTGATGAGGGTCAAAACGAGGGTGGTGATAAGGGAGATGGTTATGTCCATCGGGAGTTTCTCGAACCTCCAAGATTCGGGACGTTGGGTAGTAAGCGTAGGTGACGGATAGGGCAATTGCGCCGGTCGCCCGTGGAAGCGAGGGCATGGGCGCGGTCGCTAGATTACGAAGAGGATCACCGCCATGAACTGGAAGATGCTGCCGGCGAGCACCCACAAGTGGAAAATACTGTGCAGATAGCGCACGTTTTTGGCGATATAGAACGGCACGCCCGCGGTGTAGCACACGCCGCCGACGGCGAGCAGGGCAAGTGCCACGGGGTTGAGCAGTGCCACAAGTTCGGGCAGCTTAAAGACAACGAGCCAGCCCATCAGCAAGTAGACCAGGCCACTTACCCAGTGCGGTTGACGTTCGCGCATAAAGCACTCGAGGGCGATGCCGATAATGGCGATGGCCCATACGGCAAAGAACAGCGCAGGGCCGCCGTCGTTTGCGAGCGTGATGAGGCAAAACGGCGTATAGCTGCCGGCAATAAGCAAGTAGATGCAGCTGTGGTCGATGATGCGAAACACGCGCTTGGCGCGCGCGGGCTGAATCGCGTGGTAGAGCGTGGAGGCTAGGTATTCGAGGATAATGCTGACGCCATAGACAATTGCCGCAGCCATGTGGGCCGGGCCTCCGCCGCGCAGGGCAGCGAATACAATCAGGAGCACCAGGCCCGCGATACCCAGCAGACAGCCGACACCATGGGTGACGGAGTTCATGATCTCCTCACCCACCGTGTAGTGTGGAACGGCCGCGGTCTTGGGTCGCGGCTTAGAACTGTCGCTCGAATCGGACATGCCGGTTACATCCTCCAACGTAAAGAGTTCTCAACACTATATCAAAGCGTCTGGGTGCGTGCGAAATTTGCACCATACGTGACCCTTTGTTTACCCATTCTTTGCCTGTTGACGCATCAACGGTGAACGTCCATAATGCGCTTGCATTAAATGTTGATGTATTAACATCTTTAAGGAGAACCGTAAATGCCTCAAAGCGCACGCCCCCATCGAAAGTTCAAGATAGCCGGCATTGTTACGTTGGTAGTCGTTGTCGCGCTGCTGGGGTTTGCCGGCAACTTTCTGTTTGACTTCGCGCTGAATCCCCGCGCGCCATACACCATGAAGATGATGCAGGACGGCAAGGACGCCGAAAAGGGCGAGCAGATTGACGCCGAGGAGGGCGAGGCACGGGCGTGGTTTAAGGAAAACCGCGAGAGCAGCAGCCTCACCGCAGATGACGGGACCGAGCTTGCCGCCTGGTATTATGCTGCGTCGGAGAGCACGCACGACTACGCCGTCTGCCTGCATGGATATACCAACGAGCCCATCGGTATGGCCCGATACGTCAAGCGATTCCACGACCGCGGCATGAACGTACTCGCACCCGCCGCCCGCGCCCACGAGCGTTCCGGCGGTGACTACATCGGCATGGGCTGGCCCGAGCGACTCGATGTCGTCGCGTGGATCGGGCGGATTGTTGCGGCCGATCCCAAGGCGCGCATCCTGGTCTTTGGCGAGTCGATGGGCGCGGCGACTGCCATGAACGTAGCGGGGGAATCTCTGCCCGCAAATGTGAAATGCATTATCGAGGACTGCGGCTATACAAGCGTTTGGGACGAGTTTTCCCTGCAGCTCAAGGATGTATTTGGCCTGCCCAGTTTTCCCTTGCTCGATGTAGCAAACTTGGTGTGCAACGTGCGCGCGGGCTACGACTTTCATAAGGCGAGCAGTGTGGAGCAACTCAAACACGCGACGGTTCCCATGTTGTTCATCCACGGCGACCAGGACACCTTTGTGCCGTACGACATGCTCGACCAAAACTACGACGTGTGCGCCAGCAAGGTCAAGCAAAAGCTCACCATCCATGGCGCCACCCACGCCAAGAGCGCGCAAGTTGACCCCGAGCTCTACTGGAATACGGTCGACGAGTTCCTCGACAAGAATTTTTAAGCAAATAGTACGGTTTACTGGTCTATCTGGCCCCTAGCACTTCCAAAAAGCCGCCCGTGGGCGCTGTGCTCACGGGCGGTTTTTACTAACGTTGCGCTACAAAAGCGCTTGATATGTCCAATAGCTAGGCGCTATTTGACCTCGATGAGCTCGTACTCGCTCGTGCCCAGGCCAATCTTCTCGGCATGCGCGATGCACGCGCGCCAGTCGGTGTCGGGATGCGTGATGCAGAAGGGATCCTTGGCCTGCTCGCCCTCCAGATGCTCGTGATTATGCTCCATCTTGGCCGCGCTGTCGGTAAGCTCGGTGTTAGGCAGCGGCTCGGACGCCAGGACGGCGTCGGCGCAGGCCTGGTCGATGGCGACCGGGTCGAAGCTCGCGAACATGCCGATGTCGTTGACGATAGGCGTGTCATTCTCGGGATGGCAGTCGCAGTTGGGGCTGATGTCCATGGCGAGCGAGATGTGGAAGCTCGGGCGGCCGTCGACGATGGCCTTGGTGTACTCAGCGATCTTGTAGTTGAGTACGTCGGCCGCGGCATCATAGTCGGGCTTGATGCAGTCCTGGTTGCACGCCGCAATGCAGCGTCCGCAGCCCACGCAGCGATCGTGGTCGATGGCAGCCACATGAACCGTGCGAGTGCTGCCGTTGGCAAGCTCGCGCTCACGCGTACCGTCAAACGTGATGGCGCTGTGCGCGCATATCTTCTCGCAGGCACGGCAGCCAACGCAGTTGGTGGTATCGACGCTCGGCTTGCCAGCGGCGTGCTGCTCCATCTTGCCGGCACGGCTACCGCCGCCCATACCCAGGTTCTTCATGGCGCCGCCAAAGCCGGCCTGCTCATGGCCCTTAAAGTGGGTGAGGCTAATCACGATGTCGGCATCCATGAGTGCCTGGCCGATCTTTGCCTCGCGCACGTACTCGCCGCCCTCGACCGGGACGAGCGCCTCGTCGGTGCCCTTGAGGCCGTCGGCGATGATGATCTGGCAGCCCGTGGCGTACGGGGTAAAGCCGTTCTGGTAGGCGGTGTCGATGTGCTCGAGCGCATTTTTGCGGCTACCCACATAGAGCGTGTTGCAGTCGGTAAGGAAGGGCTTGCCGCCCAGCTCCTTCACGACGTCCGCGACGGCTCGGGCGTAGTTGGGGCGCAAAAAGCTCAGGTTGCCCAGCTCACCAAAGTGAATCTTGATGGCGACAAACTTGTTCTCAAAGTCGATCCGCTCGATACCAGCGCGGCGGATGAGGCGCTTGAGCTTGTCGAGCTGGCTCTCGCGAGCATGCGTGCGCAGGTTGGTGAAGTACACCTTTGCCGGTGCTGCGGGTGCGGTTGCGGTCATAGATCTATCCCCTCGGTCTATATGGCGTTACAGACATAGAGGATGGTACCCGTTGAAGTGGGGTTGAAGTCAAGCACAACGCCGAGTCGCTAGGCACTCATTGGGGACAGACTTAAATGAGTGCTTGCCGCCCGGCCAGCGAATCGGCAAAGACTGTCCCCGATGACTACTCCTGCACCTTGAGGGCTTCGGCCAGGCTGACGCGCTTGATGGAGCGCGTGTGTAGCAGCGCCACGACCAGGTAGGTCGCAAAGCCGATGCCGATGCATGCAGCCATGGACCAAGCGGGCACGTAGATCTCGATATTGCCGTTGTAGGCGAGCAGCATCGAGCGGAAAATCGCGGTCAGCGAGCCAATGATCACGGGCAGGCTCAGCACGAGTGACACCGCCACGCACAGCGTGATCGAGCGGATGTACAGATGCGAGATCTCGCTATCGCGATAGCCAAAGACTTTCATGTAGCTGATCGAACGGGCGCTGTGGTCGATCACCGCCTTGGTCAGCAGGTACATAAACAGCAGGAAGATAAACACCGCGAGCCCGACCATCATGCCGATCATTTTGCTCATCATGCCGATAAACTGGTCGCCCACGGCGCGCATGTCGTCGGGCGTGGTGTCGCCGGCAAAGTAGCGCGCGTCGAGGTCGAGCTTCTCGTTGCTCACATAGCCGTTGAAGTAGGCGGCATCGTTGTCGAACAGCTCGTTAAAGTCATCGATGCTCATATAGATATTCATGTCCGACTTTGAGCCCCAGGAGCAGCCCTTGCCCGCGTACTCAAGGGAATAATCCCGAGCCTCGTACTTGTCGCGAAGCTCGACCTTCTGGCCCTCGCTCCAGCCAAACTTGTCGAGCAGGCCGCCGCCAAAGACGACGTGCCCGTCGCCGATGTTGAGGCCCTTCCAGTAGCGCGAATCAGGCGAGATGCCGTAGACGGAAATCGTCTCCTCGCCATTACCATCGCCGCGGTCGTATTGCAGCTGGTAGACGGCATATTTCTCGGCCTGCGCGATTGCGCCCGCGCCGTTGTCGGTCGAATTGACCGGGTGGATGTCGTCGTTGTCAGTGTCGATCTTAGAGGCCTTGTCGATCAGGTCGATAGCCTCGTCGCGGTCGCAGCCGAGGGCATCGGCAAGGTCATCGAGGCGCGTATAAAGCGTATCTTTCTTGTCCTGGACCTTGGCGAGCGCATCCTGCGCTGCGGCCAGACTCTCGGCAGACGGAGATGCGGTCGCGGCATCGGCTGCCGTCTGCGCCGCATCGGCCGCGTCATCGAGCTCGTCGCTGGCATCCTGAGCGGCGGAGAGCAGCGCACCATCCACCGACTGCAAGCGCTCGAGCGCCGCCCACTGCCCGCGCTCCTCGGCAGTACCCTCAAGCTCTAGCGGAGCCTTGAGCGTGTACTGGTGCTCGGCGACCAGGCTTGTCTCGAGGTTGTCGGCGTAATGCGTCATCGTGGGCAGAATCGCCAGGCCAAAGAGCAGCAGCAGCGAGGCAAACGCAATGCCCACGAAGAGCGTGGCGAAGTTGCCCAGGTTGCGCAGGAAGATGCGCAGGCGAAAGCGCGAGACAAAGCCCATGCGCTCCGGCAGCTGCAGGCCGCGCTTGGTGCCCGATTTGCCGCTCGCCTCGTGACGAAGGAACTGCAACGGCGTCTTGCCCATCTTGCGAAGCAGGCCCACCAGCGTAATGAGGATGAGCGCGGCAGCGGGAACCACGGCGCACTTCACAAAAATCTCCCAGCTCCAGTACACCTGGAAGGGAGGCAGGCTGTACGAACCGTAATAGAGGCCGCGCATGGGCTCGGTAAAGAACGCGACGCCGAGCGCGGTGCCCAAAAGCGCCGCGACCACGCCCACGATGGCGGGAAGTGCCAGGTAGTGCAGCACGATCTCGCGGCGGCGATAGCCGCTGGCGAGCAGTGTGCCAATGATGGCGCTCTCCTCCTCGATGGTGGCGTCGGTGAGCACCACAAAGACAAACGCCATGATCACGATGATAATGTTGAGCAGCGTCATCCACATCATGGAGTCGCCGTCCACGTCGTCGCGCGCATAGCCAATGCCCTGATTGGAATCGGCATCGATCAGATCGTCCACGCGCGCATCGGCATCGGTCAGCGCCTCGACCATATCCTGCTCCGCATCGATGCGATCCGCGGTGGGGAGGTCGCGATCGGTAAAGGTAAAGGAGTAGGTGTAGGCAGGCGCGCCGCCGGCGTCCTCAAGCGCGGCAAAGCCGGCGTCGGTGACCTCGGCCACGCCGTACGTGATGGTGTTCACCGTAAAGTCCGAATTGTCGAGGAACAGCGCCTGGCTATCGGGCTGGGTCATGATGCCGCAGATGGTGTAGGTGCGGCCCTCAAGCTCGACCTTATCACCCACGGCGAGGTCGTTGTTGGTGGCGAAGACACGGTCGATTGCCACCTCATCGTCCGTCTTGGGCTGCCTGCCTTCGCAGTAGGACGCAATGTCAACCTTGGTGCGATGCGCGTAGGTGCGCAGGGTGCGCTTGGTGCCGTCGTCGCCAGCCGCCTTTTTGATGATGGCGTCGATGGAGAAATTCTTGTAGAACGTAACGCCGCCGACGTCCTCAGCCGCGTCTTCGGCAGCCTTGAGCTGATCTTTGGTGGCCTCGAAGGAGGTAGTCACGCGGCCGTCCTCAATCGTGTAGTCGTCGCGCATGTCGTCAATGAGGCAGCCGATGGAATGCGCCGCGAGCAAAAAGCCCGACGTGAGGGCGATGCTTCCGCACATAAGCAAAAAGATGCCCAGGTACTTGCCGATATTGCGGCGCAGCTCGCGCGGGAGACGTTTTGCGAGAGGTGTCATGGCGCCGCCTACCAATCGAGCTCGGCGGCCGCGACGGGCGACTCGTTGAGCTCGTCCTCGACGATGCGCCCGTCGCGCAGGCGCAGCACGCGATTTGCCATGCGCGCGATGGCGGCATTGTGGGTGACAATGATGATGGTGCAGCCGTAAGTGCGGTTGACGTCCTCCATGAGCTGCAAGATTTCCTTGGATGTCTTGTAGTCGAGCGCGCCCGTGGGCTCGTCGCACAGCAGCAGGCCCGGGTTTTTGACGAGCGCACGACCGATGGCGCAGCGCTGCTGCTGGCCGCCCGAGACCTGGCGCGGAAACTTGTTGCGGTGCTCGTAGAGGCCCAGCGAACGCAGCAGATCGTCGACATTGAGCGGGTTTTTGGACAGGTGCGCCGTGACCTCGATGTTTTCCTTGATGGTAAGGTCGGGCACCAGGTTGTAGAACTGGAAGACAAAGCCCAGCTCGCGGCGTCGGTACTCGCCCAGATCGGCGGGCTTGAGCGCCGTGAGATCGCAGCCGTCCACCATGATGGAGCCGCCGTCGGCATCCTCCAGGCCGCCGATCAGGTTGAGAAAGGTCGACTTGCCCGAGCCCGAGGGCCCCAGCATGACGCAGATCTCGCCGCGGTTGATGGACGTGTCGATGCCGTCGAGTACCGTCAGGCGCGCATCGCCGTCGCCGTAGTGTTTCTTGAGTCCGTTGACCTGGACGTAGGCACGCTTTGTCGCCATGCTATCCCCCGTTGTTAGCCTTCTGCTACTTTTCTAGGCTAATAGTAAACCCGGGCGAACTATTTTTAAGCGACGTGCGCGAACTATTTTCCAACCTACTCATTGGGGACAGACTTAAATGAGTGAAATCGCTCATTTAAGTCTGTCCCCAATGAGTGGTCCCCAAGTGCCGACATATTGGGACAGTCCCTGCCAGCCCTGCCGGCGGATCGGCAAAGATTGTCCCCAATGACTAGGTGGCTAGACGCTGGATTTGTTGTGGGCGAGGGCTAGGCCTACGGCGGCGATGGCGGCGGCGAAGAGCACCGTGACGCCCAGGTCGCAGGCGATGTCGTCCAGCGCGGCAGACGTCAGGTCAGAGGTAAGCGCCTTGCCGATCGCGTCGTTCACCCAATACGTCGGCACAAAGTGCGCCACCGTCTGCACGGCCGAACCCATCAGCGACAGCGGCATCCAGGCGCCACCCAAAAACGTCATGAGCATGCCGAGTAAGTTGCCCACACCGTTGAGCAGCTCCTCGCGCGCACCCAGGCTCGACAGCATAAAGCCAACAGCCAGCGGCGTGCACGCCAGGGCAAACGTTGCCGCCAGCGCTAGGCACACGCGACCCACGCCGACCTCGGCAACCGCGCTGGCAAAGCCCACGACGCCCATCATGCTCGACACGAGCCAGATGCAGACGGCGAGCACGGCGGCGGCCGCGAACACAGCGAGCGAACGCTGGCGCTCAGAGACCGGGCTGGCATCCATGCGGCGCACGCGCTCGGGCTCGTTCATGCCCGAAAACACCAGTCCCACCGACACGATGACCGACGAGATGATCGCGTACGCGCCAAAGTTGAAGTACGACTCGAGCGTGGTAGCAGCAGTCGAGTCGACCTTGACCTGCTCGATCTGGACCTCCGCGCGCTTTGCGGCCGCGTGCTCGGCGGCCCTTGCGACGTCACCGTTGGAGGCAGCGGGTTCAAGCGCCGCCGCAGCGCCCGCGAGCGAGATCCAGCGCGAGGCCTCGGCGGACGAAAGCGCCGCCGCCATGGTGCCGGAACCATAGGTCACGTCGAGCTTGGGCAGGGCCTCCCCCGCACGGGCGGCTGCAACAAGATCGTCCTCAAACCCCTCCGGGATAAAGAACACGCAATCGGCACTGCCCTTGGCGCTGTTGCTCTTGGAGAGCGCGTCGGCAAGGTCGTATGTGTCGTCGCCGACGCCCGTGACCAGGTCAAAGCGTGAGCCCAGGTGCTTGGTAAGCGCCCGCGAAAGGTCGCTATTGTCGCGGTCGACCACGATCACGTTGGTGTCGTAGGGCTTGTACTCGGTAAGCTGCGACGAGTTCCAGCTCACCGAAGCCGCGATGAATACGCCCATGAGCGAGATGAACACCGTATAGATGAGCAGGTAGAACGGGTGCGCCAGCGCCATGCGAAGCGCGGTCTTAAAGGTGCTCATAGCGGCTCCTTCCAAAGATCAGCGTAGCGGCGGCGACAAACACCAGGGCCATCAGGACGAGCGCGCCGGCGCGAACAGCGAAGGGCCCCAGGTCCTCAAAGAAATACAGGCGATTGAACATGTCGCAGATGAGCTTGACGGGGTTGAGCCAGCACTCGACCGGACAAGCGCGGGCGACGTCGTCGGCAAGCGCCATCGCCGGCTCGCCGTAGAGGCCGGCAAACAGGGCGCACGTGGTGGCAAAGCCCGTGAGGATGCCCGACTTGGATGCCTTGCCGCCCTTAACGGGAAGCGTGCCCACAAAAAGCCCCAGGCCCGTGGCGGCAAGCGCGGATGCAGCCCCGCCCAGCAGGCACAACCCCTCGCGCCCGCCAAAGTCGACGCCCACGACCAGGCGCACGTAGCCGATCGCAACCGCCATCGATGCAAAGGAAACCAGCCACGAGCCGACAAAAATGCCGGCCAGCGACGCCGTCTTGGAAAGACCGCCCACGCAGCGGCGCGCGCCAAGGCCCGACAGATTAGGCTGCAAATCGACGACGCTCAAGGCGGCAAACTCGGCAGACATCATCGCGACCAGGCCAAAAAGCGCGTAATAGTAGATGACCGTGCCATCGGGCGTGGCACGAGTCAGGCTCATGCGGCGGGTTCCGCCCTCGAGCGACAGGGCGTGCGCAACCGCCGCCGGATCGGCGAGCGCCGCCGGGTTGTCCTGGGCAATCTGGCGCATGAGCTCGACATTTTGCGTATACGAGCTTGCCACCGTTTCAAGGATGCTGCGGTCGGTGAGCACCGACGAGGCGCGCGAGCTGTCGTAACTCGACAGCAGCGTGAGCCTGGGCGTGCCCGCGGCATCAACCGTATAGATGCCCGCGACCTCGCCGGACTTGAGCGCACGGTTCGCGGCGTCCACATCCTCGCACTCGTGGATCTCGAGCAGCTGATCGTTGTCTTCCTTGGCAAGCGACGTCGCCACGCCCTTAAAGGTCGAAGCGTCCCAAGCCTCGTCCGCCACGACGGCAACCGGCACCGGGTCGATCTTGCCGTCGGAGCTGAGGTTAGCAAACATAAACATGAACATCGTGGAAAGTGCGACGGGAAAGAGAGCACCCCAGACCCACGTGCTCGGCCGGCGCAGCAGCGTCTTGACCGTAGTGATGATGGTGTTGAACATGGCTGCCCCCTAGTCGCGCAGCTCGCGGCCGGTGATCTCGAGGAACACGTCGTTGAGGGTCGGCGGTTCGCTCCACACGCGGCCGAGCGCCACGTCGGCAGCACGCAGCGTGTCGAGGATGTCGACCAGATTGTGCGGACTCGCCTCGCAGGTGCAGACGAGCTCGCCGCCGGACAGCTCGACCGAAAGCACGTGCTCGAGGGCGCGCAGTCGCTCGACCGTGGCGGCCTCGACGGCACCGACCTCAACAGTCACGCGCTCGCCCATCTGGATCATGCGCTTAAGCTCGTCGTTGGTGCCCTGCGCCAGCACGCGGCCGCCGTCCATGATCATGATGCGGCTGCAGATCTGCTCGACCTCCTCCATGTAATGGCTGGTATACACCACCGTAGCGCCCTCGTCGCGCAGGCGGCAGATGCCCTCCAGGATGGCGTTGCGGCTCTGGGGGTCGACCGCCACCGTGGGCTCGTCAAAGAAGATGAGCTCGGGCTTGTGTGCGATGCCGCAGGCAATGTTGAGGCGGCGCGCCAGTCCGCCCGAAAGCTTGCCGGGACGAAACTTGGTAAAGTCGCCCAGCCCGACAAAGTCGATCGCCTCGTCCACCAGCGCGCGGCGGCGCTTGCGGTCGTTAACGTAGAGGCTGCAGAAATAGTCGATGTTCTCGCGCACCGTGAGCTCGTCAAACACCGCCACCTGCTGCGGCACCACGCCGATGCGGCGCTTGAGGTCGTAGCGGGCGGGCGTCATGGGCTCGCCGAACAGCTCGATGGTGCCTTTGTCGTAGGCGAGCAGCTGCAGGATACAGTTGATGGACGTGGTCTTGCCCGAGCCGTTGGGGCCCAGCAGGCCAAAGATCTCGCCGGGGGCGATGCTCAGGTTAAAGTGGTCGAGCGCAATAAGATCGTCATAGCGCTTGACGAGGTTTTCGACATGGACGATGTCTGTCATGAGGCGGCCCTTCTGTTGGTCGTGGCCCGGTACGATTTCATCATCGCAGGAGCGGGCGGCGCGCACCAGTGAGCTTTGTCACGAGTGAGGGGGGCGGAGGCGAAACCCCCGCTCGCGCGAGCGATCGACGCCGATTTGCCGCGCGGGAGGAATGTCACGGTTGCCCCGGGCGGCCCCTCCACCACGCGCGGCTTCGCGTACAATACCCGTATGAACAGGCTTTTCGACAAATCGATTGTGCTGGCGTGCTGTATCGCAGCCGCTCTGGGCCTTGCTGTGGACGCTCGCCTGGTCGCGGCGTTTTGCCTTGGCGTTATTGCCACCTCGCTGGCTGAGCTCGCGCAGGGGAAAAGCGCCCGGCGCGCGAGCGAGACCGCGAGCTGCGCTTACATCATCGCGGCTGTCTTCGTGCCGCCGTTTGTGCCGTTTGCGCCTCTCGCCCTCTATGACATCGCGCGGCGGGTGCGCCGTGAGCACGCCTGGGCCGCGCTGGGCATTGGCGCCACCTTTGTCTTTGCGCTTGTCGCGGACCTTCGCACCGACGCGCTCACCGCCCGAACGCTCCTGCTGACTGCCATCCTTTCGGTTGCCGCTACCTTGCTATCGCTGCGCACCGCCCAGTTGGAACGCGAGCAGCAGCGCATGCGCCGCACCCGCGACGAGCTGCAGGAACGAGCCCTCGCGCTCGAAGCGCGCAACCGCGATCTTGCCGATCGCCAGGACTACGAAGTCGAGCTCGCGACGCTCGCCGAACGCGCCCGCATCGCGCGCGAGATCCACGATAACGTCGGGCACCAGCTCACGCGTACCTCGCTGCAGACCGAGGCCCTGTGCATAGTCCACGCCGATGAACCCGGCGTCGCCGCCGATTTCGCCGACGTCAAGCACACCGTTGACGAGGCGCTCCAGCTTGTGCGCACCAGCGTCCACGCGCTCAACGACAACGCCGTCGATCTTTCCGTGCAGCTCGAACGCATTGTTGAAGGCGCACGCTCGGACGGCGGCCCGCAGATTGAGCTTGAAGTTATGACCGAACATGCGCCCGCAAACGTCGCCAACTGCTTTGCGGCGGTCCTGCGCGAGGCGCTATCCAACACCATGCGCCACGCCCGCGCGCAAAACGTTGCTGTGCGATGCATGGAGCATCCATCGTTTTACCAGCTCATCGTTACCGACGATGGCATGGGCGGGACCCAGACGGGCGGTCGCGGCGCCGCCGAGGGCATGGGGCTCGGCTCCATGCGCGAGCGCGTCGAGGCGCTTGGCGGCACCTTCACCGCCGGCCCGCGCGCCGGCGTCGGCGGCTGGCGCGTGTTTGCCACCGTCCCCAAACAGCAAGGAGATGAGGCCCGATGAGGCTCATTGTTGTCGACGACGACCGCCTAGTGGTCGATTCGCTCAAGATTATCCTGGGCGCCCAGCCGCAGATCGAGGTAGTGGGCACCGGCGCCAACGGCAACGACGCGGTTTCGCTCTATGCCGAACACGCACCCGATATTGCACTGCTCGACATTCAGATGCCGGGACGCGACGGCCTATCGGCGGCGCGCGAGATCCTCGAGCGCGACCCTGCGGCGCGCGTGGTGTTTCTGACAACATTCTCGGATGACGAGTACATTGTGTCGGCGCTCAAGCTGGGCGCCCGCGGCTACCTGATCAAAACCGATGTCGCCGCTATTCCACCGGCGTTGGCGCAGGTCATGGACGGCAAACGCGTGCTCGAGGGCAAGGCGATCGAGGACATCGATTTTGACGGGACAGGCGCCGATGCCAGCACGCCTCGCCGACCCGCCGCCTTTGCCAGCCTGACCGACCGTGAGTTCGAAGTCGCCGAGCTCATCGCCCGCGGCCTCGATAACAAGGAGATTGCCGCCGCCGCTTACATGGGCGAAGGCACGGTGCGCAACCACATCAGCTCGATCCTTGCCAAAATGGGCCTACGCAACCGCACGCAGATCGCCATCGCCTACCTGCGAGGGTAATTACCCAACAACCGACCACCCCGGCATAGCAAAATGGCTGCTATCGATTTAATGCCATTTCAAAACTATGTCGGTTTACTACGATGAATCGCCCACCTTCGACCACGGCAAATTGCGCGCTTCCAAAACCGCAGGTAGAACGCTTGCGATATTTAGAAAAATGCAGTCATGGTCGGGAATGTCGAGTTCATCGTAGTAAACCGGCATAGTTTTGTTCGGGCGGCCCTGCACGAGCGCCTCCGCAAGCCTCGCGAGACCAAAATGATCCGTTTCCCTCCGTTCCCAAGGGATCAGCTGGAACCGCTCGCCACGAAACCTGCCCATCTACTACGTTTGACTCGATACCCCCGACCATACCCCCGTTTTCCGGAAAACCGCAGGCGTTCTACCTGCGGTTTTGTTTTCACATTTTTTGCCGTGGTTGGGGATTGGCGCCCAAAAGTAGTAAATGGGCCCATTTCGTGGCAGGCGGGTCATTTTCGGGCTGGACGGGTCGCGTGGCGGCCCGCACACGCGTTCACGCGCGGGGCCGGTGGGGCATTTTTGCCCCACCGGCCCCTATTCCAGTTCTATTCCAGCGCTATTCCGGTTTGGTTTCTACTGTGGGAGTCTTGTCCGCTGCGACTGGAGTGCGGGCGGTGTCCATAGTCAGGCAGTGCTTGGGGCAGCTCTCGATGCACTCACCGCACACCACGCAGGCATACGGGTCAATCGACCACGTTCCGCCCTTGCGATCGACCGCAAGTGCACCCGCCGGGCAACGGCGCGCGCACATGCCGCAGCAGATGCACACGTCCATATCGTTGACGATATGCCCGCGCAGGCGCTCGGGTGCCGCGAGCTTCTCCTGCGGATAGCGCACCGTTACCGGCTGCTTGACCATAGAACCCAAGGCCGTCTTGGCAAATGTCAGCAAACTCATGCCGTGCCTACCTTTCCGTGCAGCTAATGCAGGGGTCGATGGTCAGGATAATCATGGGCACGTTGGCAATGAGCACGCCCTGCAGCGCATGCGTCAGACCCGCCAGATTTTGCGACGTCGGCGTGCGCACGCGAAAACGGTCCAAGTTCTTGGTGCCGTTGCCGCGCACATAGTAATACGCCTCGCCGCGCGGCTGCTCAATCACAACCTCGCCGCGCGCGCCGTCGGCTGGCGTAAGCTTGGTGCGCCCACCGATACCGTCGTGCGGAATCTTGCCCACAAGCTCCTTGATGATGTCCATAGCCTGCGTGACCTCGGCGCAACGCACCTGGCAGCGGGCATAGCAGTCGCCATCGGTAGCGACAATTGGCTCAAACGCAGCCAGATCCGCATAGGCGCCGTCGCCAAACATGCGCACGTCATAGTCCACGCCCGAGGCGCGCCCAAACGGGCCGACCATCGAAAGCTCCAGCGCGTCCTTCTTGCTGATCACGCCCACGCCATGCAGACGCTCGCCGCAGCTGTCGTCGTCCAAAAACGTATGCACCAGGGCCTCGTAGTCGGGGCGCATGGCGTCGAGCGTCTGGACAATGCCCGCCAGCTCGGAGTCCTCGATATCGTGCTTAAGGCCGCCGATCTCGTTAATCGACAGAATCACACGCCCGCCGCACGTGCGCTCAAAGATCTTGAGAATCTGCTCGCGCAGGGTCCACGACCGATAGAACAGCGCCTCAAAACCAAAGGCGTCGGCGAGCAGGCCCAGCCACAGCAGATGCGAGTGGATGCGCGAAAGCTCGTGCAGAATGGTGCGAATATACTGCACGCGGCCGGGCACCTCGATGTCGAGCATGCGTTCGCAGGCGCTGGCATAGCCGCAGCTGTGGCCCACGGCGCAAATGCCGCAGATGCGCTCGGCGATGTAGCCAAACTGATGCATATCGCGCTTTTCGGTGAGCTTCTCGAGCCCGCGGTGCACAAAGCCGATCTGCGGAATTGCCTCGATGACGCGGTCGTCCTCGATCACCAGGTCCAGATGAAGCGGCTCGGGCAGCACCGGGTGCTGCGGGCCAAACGGAATAACGGAGCGATGTGCCATGGGCCTTACGCCTCCTCTTTCTGCTTGTCGCGGGCGGCCTTGGCGGCAAGCGCCGCGCGGACCTTGGCCGCTTTCTCGGGATCCATGGCGGCGAGCTTTGCCTCCATCTCGGCGGCCTTGAGCGCGGCCTTCGCAGCAGCCTCATCGTGCTGAGCATCGGAGCCGGTTGCCGCAGCGGGCTGAGCAGAGGCGCCCGCAGCATCGCCAGCGCCCACAACGCCCTCCCCCGCAGCGGCCGCAGCCGCGGCGGCCTTCTCGGCCGCGGCTTTGCGCGCCTTGGCCTCGGCAGCCGCGCGGACCTTCATGGCCTTCTCGCGCGCAGCCTTCACCTCGGGCGTGATAACGCTCATGGGCTCGGCAGTCGAAACCTGGTAGAAAAAGCCTTTAAAGTCGATCTGCATGTCGGTGATGGCAAGCCCAAACAGGTCGTGCGCTTCGTTCTCAAACGGAAATACCGCCGGATAGTACGAGCTGATGGACGGAATCTCCTGGTACTGATCGATGCCCTTGACCACCAGGCTCTCAATCGCATAGCTGCCGTCCTGCGCAATATGCTTCTGAGCAGCACGAACGTTGATAAACGTATAGACCAAGCGATACGAGCCGTCGTCGACGCTGCGCTCGGCGTGCATTTGCACAAAGCGTGCACCGACGCCCTTAAGCGCCTGGACATGCGACAGGAGCTCGTCGATCCCGACGGTGGTATAGATAGCCTTTTGCATTACTCGGCCTCCTTTGCAGCGGCGGGCGTGGCGGACTTCCCGGCGGTCGCGTCGCCGGCCCCCGCAGCTGCCACAAACCCGTCCTCGCCCAGCTCAACACCACCGTCCCAGGTAGCGGCACCGCCCACGGTAAGCGGATCGCCGCCGGCGCGCATCACGGCCTCCTTCTGGTCCAGGATGCCGCACGCCTCCACGATGGCATCGATCATGGTCTCGGGGCGAATGGCACACCCGGGCGCGTACACGTCCACGGGGATTGCGCGGTCCACGCCGCCGATCACGTTATAGGCATCGCGGAATACGCCGCCCGAACACGCGCAGATGCCGCAGGCCACCACGCACTTGGGCTCGAGCATCTGGTTGTAGATCTGGCGCACGACGGGCAGGTTCTGGGCATTGACCGACCCCGTCACCAAAAAGATATCCGCATGCTTGGGGTTGCCGGTGTTGACCACGCCAAAGCGCTCCGCGTCGAACAGTGGCGTGAGCGAAGCAAGCACCTCGATATCGCATCCGTTGCAGCTCGAGCCGTCGTAATGAATAACCCACGGCGAGCGCGACATTTTATGATCCATGGATGCCGCCTCCTAAATAAACACGTCGACGAGGATGGGCATAAGGTTGAGCAGGCCAAACACCAGCGCCACGCCCCAGCCGAGCTTAAAGCAGCTGCGCCAGGTGCTACGGGCGAAGGTGTTGTCGATCAGCACCTCGACAAAATACGTCGCGGCCATGACGACCAGGGCGACCACCCAGCTCACCGGGTTGTCCCAAACAAAGAACATGCCCACCCACATCAAAAACAGCACGGTCTCGCACCAGTGCATAAGGGTCATCTTGGCCAGCGTGCTGCCGCTCATCTCGGTGGCGACGCCCTGGACAATCTCCTGATGCGCGTGATGCGAGTACGAAAGGTCAAACGGCGACTTACGCAGCTTGATGGTGAGCACCGCGAGCAGCGCAAGGAAAATGGGCGCACTGTACACGATGATGGGCGCCGACTGCCCGGTCACGGCGATGGAATCAAAGCTATCGGTGGCGAGATACAGGCCCACGCTCATCAGCAGAACGGCGGGCTCGTAGCTCATAACCTGCAGCAACTCGCGATCGGCGCCGACCTGCGCAAACGGGCTTTGCGTCGAGGCGGATGCCAGCACCACAAAGATCGCGGCGAGCGTCACCATAAAAGCACACAGCAGCGTGTTGGAACCCGACACAAAGATGCCGCCGCCTACCACGGTAAAGATGAGCGCACATGCCATATAGGTATCGTCCATGGTGTTTACGCTGGCAGGAGCCTTGCGCAGCAGCTTGGCAACGTCGTAGAACGGTTGCAGCAGGCGCGGGCCCACACGGCCCTGCATGCGGGCCGAAAGCTTGCGGTCAAGGCCGTCGATCAGGCCACCCACAAGCGGCGCAATCAAGGCAAACGCCACGGTACCAATAAATATGCCCACGACACCCGAACCTTCAAAATACTTACCGCGCAGCACCGAGGGCGCACTCATGGCAAGTCTCTCGGGCCCAATCCACGCGCAACACAGCAGCGCAAACAAGATAATGCTGCAGCACACGACGCTACCCGCGGGGCCAATACGCTTCTCGCCAAGGGCGTCCTCCGAGTACCAATTGCGCTTTTCGGCCTTCACCTCGTGTCCCATCGAGCCGCGGAAATGGCGGTAATTGTCGGTTCCCACGCCCGAAAGATATACGTTTACGTGCGGTTTGTTGCTCACGCGGAATGAAGTCAGCAGCACCACGGCGATAAAAGCCACGATAACCACCATCAGATACATGGCATCCTTGCCAATAACGTACGGCACGCGGCCAAACACCATGGCCAAGTAAGGCGACACCAGACCGCTCGAGATAACCGGGAACGCCACGCAGCACAGAATCAGCAGCGCGGCGATGGTGTTGAGGGCCACCCATTCGGTCTTATGGACATTGACCTCAACGTTTTGAGCCGTGGGGTCGACGCCCGAAAGCTTGGCAAGCCACTTGCCCCAGAAGAAGAACGTCGCGGCCGAGCCAAAGGCAAGCACCATGATCATGAGCACGTTGCC
This sequence comes from Collinsella sp. AF23-2, assembly GCF_003459245.1. Lineage (GTDB taxonomy): Bacteria > Actinomycetota > Coriobacteriia > Coriobacteriales > Coriobacteriaceae > Collinsella. Next base: position 3,380 of record NZ_QRVG01000005.1, on the reverse strand, counting down.
GGTCTGCGCAAACGCCACCAGGGCGCCCCACTTGGACACGAGCATGCCAAACGGGGCCACGAACATGCCCATAATGCCCAGCATCATCAGACGCGTCAGGTGCGGCATGCGGCTGAACATGCCGTCCATGTCCTCGATATTGCGGCTGCCGATATGATGCTCGGCCGTGCCTACGCACAGGAACAGCAGCGACTTGGCCACCGTGTGGAACAGGATCAGGAAGATCGCGGCCCACACGGCCTCGGGCGCGCCGACGCCCAGGCAGGCGCTGATAAGGCCCAAGTTGGAGATGGTGGAGTACGCGAGCACGCGTTTGGCGTTGCTCTGCGAGATGGCCATGAGGGCAGCGAGCAAAAACGTGATGGCACCCACACTCGTGACCATAAAGCCGGTCACGGGATAGATGGCATAGAGCGGGCTCAGCTTGACCATCAGGAACACGCCGGCTTTGACCATGGTGGACGAGTGCAGCAGGGCGCTCGTGGGCGTGGGGGCAACCATGGCACCCAACAGCCAAGTGTGGAACGGCATCTGCGCGGCCTTGGTGAGCGCGGCAAGCGACAGCAACAGGACCGGCATGACCAGCAGCGCGGATTGCGCGGTTCCGGCGCCGGAAAGCTCGATCATGCCTGAGATGGTCAGCGGCATGCCGTTAACGTGCAGGTATATGAGTCCGGCCAAAAACGCGATGCCGCCCAGCATGTTGAGGATGATCTGGGTGAAAGCGTTTTTTATGGCCTCGGGCGTGCGCGTGTAGCCAATCATGAGGAACGAGCACACGGTGGTGATTTCCCAGCCACAGAACAGCCACTCAAGGTTGTCGCTTGTCACGATGACGAACATGGCCGAGAGGAACAGGAACATAAGCGCCAGGAACTGCGGGCGTCGGTCGGGCGCCGCCTGCCCGCGCAGCGCGGCCTCGTGCTCGTCGTGGGCCTGGAAGTCCTTCATGTAGCCCAGGGCGTACACGCAGATAAGGCTGCCGACAATGCCGACGGCAAGCACCATGATCACACTCATGTAATCCAGGTAGAGCGGCGTTGCCGTGACGGCTTCGGTCGCGGGCAGCGTCATAGCTGCAAAGGCGAGCGAGCCCACCAGCTGCACCACGCCGAGCACACCGGTAAGCGCGTTCCTATATTTGAACGCGTTGTACAGGATGACGGCGCACAGAATTACGTCGATGACGGAGCTGATGATCGAGAGCACATGCGAGGTGCCGGGGGCGACCTCAAAGCTCTGAGGACCCGTGCCAAAAAACATGACGGCGACTACAACTGTCACCGCCATAATAATGCCGGAGCCTACAAGCCCTACCGCATCGCGGGCGCGGTCACCGCGCGCGAGCAGCATGCCCAGCGCCGGTACCAGCGGAAACAGGGTAAGGAAATACAGTAGCGTCATACCATCACTCCCCCATGCAAAAACGCTGCAATTGTTTAACGTTATAGCTCAGTTGAGGAGTAGCGACGGCGGGTTTTCGGTCAACTGGGGAGTTTTAGGCGTACGGGGTAAGGAGTCTGTCCGCTTTGGAGCAGAGAGGCGACGCTCCCCCTATCGCGGCGGCGGGCGCACGGGCCACTGCGCGCGGTTTATTAACCACTTTGGAGGATGTTCCAGTAGGCTCACGACGGTCCAAAAAGTTGGCGCGGCAAGAAAAATGCGCCCCTGTGGGCGCACCATCCCGTTCGCTCATATGACCCAATCCGCTGTCAAGAGCCACAATGGCCCCGCCGACCGCTTGCAATCGGTCGGCGGGGCCTGCCGTTAACCCGTCCCGGTCCGCCCCCGGCATGTCGTCGACGCCTTCGGCTCAGTCTCATATCCGCGGATACCGTTCTGTCGGCCCGCACTCCATTCCTTCGGCGGGGTTCCCCAAGTCTGTCG
>NZ_QRVG01000005.1:1124-1483 GCF_003459245.1 Collinsella sp. AF23-2 | reverse complement strand
CGGCCCGCACTCCATTCCTTCGGCGGGGTTCCCCAAGTCTGTCGGGGCGCATGCGGAGGGCTCCGCGCGCACAGCGAAATAGGGGGTGTCCCCGAAGGCCGCCCGGCTCGCCGGGACGGGGGCTATGTCTATTCCGCGCCCTCCCGGCACATCATGCCGAGGGCCCAGAGCCACCTCACGAGCTCGGCCGCGGTGGCCGCGTTGGCCTTCGCCGCGGGCATGCCGCGGGCGAGCATCTCCTCGCGCCGCCGCAGGAGTCGCTCGGACCCCTTCCTCCCGTGCATCCTTATCTCGAGGGGCACGCCCGTGTCCCTCGGCATGAGCTTCGGCTGGTGCCGTGCCGCGGCGTAGCACCATGA
>NZ_QRVG01000005.1:0-1114 GCF_003459245.1 Collinsella sp. AF23-2 | reverse complement strand
CCCCTTCCTCCCGTGCATCCTTATCTCGAGGGGCACGCCCGTGTCCCTCGGCATGAGCTTCGGCTGGTGCCGTGCCGCGGCGTAGCACCATGAGCCCTCAACGGCCAGCTTCCTCACGAGCGCGTTGCCCGCGCCGCTGATGCCTCCGAGCCGCACGGAGTCGCCGCTCGACCTCTGACTCGGCGCGAGGCCGAAGTAGGCCGTGACCTGCCTTCCGGAACGGAACCTCGTGAAGTCGCCGACCTCGGCCGAGAAGGCCGCGGCCAGCGCGAAGGCGCAGCCCTTGATCGACTGGAGGGCGGCCACCTCCGCGGCGATCGGGCTGGCATCCACGGCCGCCCTGTACTCGGAGAGCAGGTCCGCCCGGGCCTCCGCCGCGGCCTCGACCTCGTTCCTCAGGGCGGCGAGCGTCCGAACCCCGCCATCGTCCTCCGGCCTGACCTTGTCGAGCCACCTCAGGAAGTCGTAGGTCCAGTACTTCCTCGGGTTGCCGGCGGGCGTGGTGCCGCCGTAGGCGAACCCTCGCTTCGCGAGGAAGGCGAGCAGCCGCTGCTTGGCGGTCGCCAGGCGCGCGGTCGCCCCGTCGTAGGCGCCGGCGAGGTCCCTGATGCCTTCGACCTCGGGGGAGGGGACCCATACGGGGGAGATGTCGTGGGCGAGTATCGCCTTGGCCATCCTGGCGGCGTCGTTCCTGTCGTTCTTGGAGGCCGAGTCGGCGGCCGACCTGGGGATCTTCGAGACCGCGGCGACGACGCACTCGACGCCGAGCCCGGCGAGCTCCCTCTGCGGGGCGAAGCCGAGGTAGCCGCTCTCGTAGGCCGCGAGCGACGGCCCGGGGAACCCGTCCATCCACCCGGCGATCTCGCCCCAGGGGTTGCCGGGGAACCTCCTCGTCACGGCCTCGCCGGTGTCCGCGTCGAGGGCGCAGACGGTGGTCGACCTCAGGTGGACGTCCATCCCGAACGCGGTAGAATACTTTGGCATGGGAGCCTCCCAACCTCGTTGCGGCGCGGCTGCGCCTATGGCACTTCAACATCATTGTCGCAGCCCCGACCCGCGGTCACGAGCGGGGGCTCCTATCTTTTTAGTGCCCTCGGATTGGGTCATAGTGTCT
>NZ_QRVG01000049.1 GCF_003459245.1 Collinsella sp. AF23-2 | reverse complement strand
GGGTACCGTCAAGATTCTTTCGCAAATTGATCGAGGCGGCCTCGGCCCCGCCTTGCTCTAGCCCTCCGCCTTCTTGCTCAGCTCGTCCATCTCCTCCAGCTTCGACATGTCCAGGTACCTCCTCTTGCCCCATTCGTGCTCCACGATGTACTTCAGCCTCGCCGTCACCAGCATCAGGGCCGAGTTGCCGTCCGGGAAGGTCCCTACGACTCTCGTCCTCCGCCTGATCTCGCGGTTGATGCGCTCGATACCGTTATTGGTCCGGATTCTGCGCCAGTGCTCCGGCGGGAAGTCCGTGTAGGCGAGAGTCTCGGAGAAGCCGTCGCGCACCGTCCTCGCGGCCGCGCCGAGCCTCATCCCGTCCAGCTCGTCCGCCACCTCCGCCGCCTTCCTCGAGCACGCCTCGCGCGATTCCTGCGCGTGAATCGCCTTCAGCATGCGCGCCACGGCCTTCCTCCTGGTCACGGGCACCCTTCCCAACACGTTTCGGTAGAAGTGGACCGTGCAGCGCTGGTAGCGTGCCCCGGGGAACACCTCCTCGAGCGCACCGAGCATCCCCGCGCACTTGTCGCCGGTGACGAGCCGCACGCCGGAGAGCCCGCGCCCCCTGAGCCACGAGAAGAACTCGCGCCACGAGTCCGCCGACTCGGTGTAGCCCTCCGCGCAGCCGATGACCTCCCGGTCGCCGGTGGAGTTGACGCCGATGGCCACCAGAACGGCCACGTTCTCGTAGGACCCTCCCCAGCTGCGCTTGAGGTAGATGCCGTCGACGAAAACGTAAGGGTAATCGCCCTCGAGCGGCCTCTGGCGCCAGGCCTCGATGGACGCGAACGCCTTCTCGTTGAGGTTGGAGACGGTGCCGGAGGACACGGGCGCTCCCCAGAGGAGTTCGGAGACGTCCTCGATTCTCCTGGTCGAGACGCCCGCGAGGTACATCTCGACGATGGCCTCCTCGACCGAAGTCTCGCGCCTGCGGTAGCGCTCGATAACGGCCGTCTGGAAGGTCGCGCCGCGCAGCTTCGGCACGTTGAGCTCGACCTCTCCTGCCCCGGTGACGAGCTTTCTCGCGTAGTGGCCGCTGCGGTATGCCTCCCGGCCTGCCGTCCTCTCGTAGCGCCCGGCCCCTACGAGCTCGGACGCCTCCTCGTCGAGCAGCGCGTTGAGCGTCTCCTCGACGGTCTTCCTCACCAGATTCTTTATGTCCTTGCGCAGCGACTCCTCGTCGACTGTTACGATGTTCGCAGACACGGCCCGTGCCCCTTTCGTCGTTGATTTGTTGTTTAGCCGCTAGAAATCATATGACGGGGCGCGGGCCGTGTTCCGCTATGCGGTTGTCAATTTGCGAAAGAAATTATGCGTCACC
>NZ_QRVG01000048.1 GCF_003459245.1 Collinsella sp. AF23-2 | reverse complement strand
CCCATTACAGTCTGAAATAGGCCATCGATAAATTTCGATGGCGAGCATTCGGCGCATTGCCTACGATACGGGCAAGCCCCGAGGGGCCGCCGATCGGGCGCCTCCGGATGGCCGTCTGCCCCTGCCCCGTAGAGGGCCCGGGGGGTGTTGCCACCGGGGGCGCTCGCCGCTCCGGACGACTGATAGGAAACTGCCGGGCGCAAGCGCCACGGCCAGGTAATGTGGGTGTCGCGGGGAGGGGTTCCGATCGGCCTACCGATTGGAGGATACCACCGTGGCACCAATTAGAATGCCGGAAGCCGTCATCGGGCTCGATGTCGGGAAATCGTCCCACTGGGCATGCGTCGCGACTCGAGATGGCGAGGTGCTGTTGAGCACCCCCGTCGCGAACAGGGAGGACGACCTGGACTCGCTGTTCGGCCGCTTCCCCGATGCGCTCGTGGTCGTCGACCAGTCGCGCAACATAGGCGCCCTCGCGCTCGCCCGCGCCAGGGCGGCCGGGATGTCGGCGGCGTACCTGCCGGGACTCGCGGCGCACGGGGCCGCCAGGCTCTTCGCCGGCGACGCCAAGACCGACGAGCGAGACGCGATGGTCATCGCGAAGACGGCGCTTGGCATCCCCGACGCGCTCCTGCCGGTCGGAGACCCGGGTCCGACGATTGCGGCGGCGAGGGCGCTGGCCGCCCAGAGGAACTTCCTGACCTGCGAGAACACTAGGAATAAGAACCGGCTGCGCAGCATCCTGCTGGAATCGTGCCCCGCCTTCGAGGCACTGGTCGACCTGTCCGACGGGCCCCAGCTGAGGCTCATGGCATCCCTCGGCGGGGCCTGGTCGGTAGCCGACGCCGGGCCCCGCAGGGCGGCGGCGCTCACGCGTGGGGCGGCGCGCGGTAAGATCGAGGCCCTCGTCCGCTCGACAACCTCCTCGACAAGGCCGGATGCGTCGGTCGTCGCCGCCGAGGACCGGGCGGTGAAACTGCTCGCGCGCAGGATATCCGAGAACTCGGCGGAGATCGAGGCGATCACGGCGGAGATCTCCGCCCTGCTCGAGGGCGACGATACCTACCGATGCCTCCTGACGGTGCCGGGCATCGGGCCCAAAACCGCTTCCGAGCTTGCGATCTCCATCGACATCGAAGACTTCCCCAGTCACGACAGGCTCGCGTCGTACTGCGGCCTGGCGCCGCGCAACCGCCAGTCGGGAACCTCGATCTCCTCGGTGACGGCATCGCGCCAAGGCAACAAGAGGCTGAAGAACCTGCTCATATTCTCATGTAACTGCCTTACCCGGACAGAGGGGAGATGGGGCGACTACTACACCAGGTGCCGGGAGCGGGGCATGTCGCACGGCAAGGCGCTCAAGGCGCTGGCGCGAAAGAGACTGAAGGTCATCTACGCGGTCATGCGAGACAGGGTGCCTTACGCAGCCTAGCCGAAACGCACCGAGCAGACTGAAGCCCACCGGCCTAATGGCTTGGCGTCAGCATGCCGCGATTCGGTCGCACGGAGAGCATTTCCCAGTTGACAAAACTATAGGAACACCCC
>NZ_QRVG01000047.1 GCF_003459245.1 Collinsella sp. AF23-2 | reverse complement strand
CTCAGGACTCAGCGCAACGCGTTGCGCTGAGTCCTGAGGCGCGAATCCGGGTAGGCAACCCCAGAGGGGCCGGAATCCCCCGGCCCGCGATGGAGGGAGGCCGGCATGTCCAGACCCAAGCCGTCCGGAAGGTCGTACGGGAGGCTCACGAGGCACGAGAGGAACACGGTCGAGAGGATGCTCGACCGCAACCGCAGCGCCCGCGAGATCGCCGCGGAGCTCGGCAGGTCGCCCTCGACCGTGACCAGGGAGGTGGCGGCGCACCGCTACGTCACCGCGCCGCGCTCGCGCTACGGCGAGCCCGCGCCCGCGGACCTGTCGGGGGCCTGCCCCAGGCTCTCCGTGTGGCCGAGGTGCTGCAACGGCTGCTCGCACAGGAGGGGCTACGGCTGCTCGAGGAGGCCCAGGGTGTTCTACAGCGCCAGGAGGGCGCAGGAGGCGGCCGACGCCGAGCTCTCGGCGAGCAGGTCCGGGATCGACGAGACCGAGGAGGGCGCCGCCGCCAAGCTCGCGGCCATCAGGGACGGGCTCGCGCGCGGGCTCTCCCCGCAGCAGATAGCGGCGACGACCCCCGGGCTCAGCGCCTCCACCGTCTACAGGTGGGTGGACGCCGGCTACGACGGCATGACGAACATGGAGCTCAGGCGCAAGGTCGGCTACAGGCCGAGGTCGCGCCGGGCCCCGAAGAGGGCGACGTCCCACTCGCCGCGCAGGTCGCACGCGTCGTTCCTCGCGCTCGGCGAGGACGCCTGCGCCGCGGCCTGGGAGATGGACACCGTCGAGGGCTCCAGGGGCGACTCCGCCAGGCTCCTCACGCTCCTGCACCGCCCGAGCCGCTTCCAGCTGGCCCTGCCGCTGCCGGACGGCACGTGCGCCTCGGTCCTGGCGGCGCTCTCCTCCCTGCGCGGGGTCCTCGGCGAGGACGGCGCGAGGCGCGCCTTCGGCGCCGTGCTCACCGACAACGGGAGCGAGTTCGCCGACGAGGGCGCCATCGCGGAGCTGCTCGGCGAGCGGGACGGCGAGACCAGGCTCTTCTACTGCGACCCCCGGCAGAGCCAGCAGAAGGGCGCGTGCGAGAAGAACCACGTCGAGATCAGGAAGCTGCTGCCCAAGGGCGCCGGGGCCAGGTTCGACCGGCTGGAGGCGGCGGACTGCGCGCTGCTCATGTCGCAGGTGAACTCCGAGCCGAGGGGGGCGCTCGGGTTCCTGACGCCGGCGCGCGTGCTGCGGGCGGCCCTCGGGGAGGACGCCTCCGCCCTCATGGACGCGTTCGGGATAGAGGAGCTGGCGCCCGGCGAGCTCGACCTCACGCCCGGCTGCATCGACAGGGCCAGGGCCGCGAGGGGCGAGGGGCCGCTGGCGGGATAGGCGGCGGGCCGGGACATGGGCCGGAGGGCCCGTTGCGCTGAGTCCGGAACGGCTGCGCGGCGGGCTGGCGGAGCATGCGGCGGCGGCATGGGGGCACCGGCCTCCACGGCCTCTCCACCTGCGGAAACGAGGCGACGGCCAGGTGCCGGGGGCTATTTCCGCGTTGCGCTAGCTGCGGAAACGCGGGGCCCGTTCAGGCTGTTGCGCTGAGATTGAAAATCAACC
>NZ_QRVG01000046.1 GCF_003459245.1 Collinsella sp. AF23-2 | reverse complement strand
CCTTGATTATCGACTTCATTCGAACACCTCCCACATTCATCCGCACATGTGCGGATGAATGTGGGAACCCGATACCCTGAGGGCCGGATCGGCCGGCCCCGGGAGATCGGAGGACGGCATGTCCGGAAAGAAGAAAAGGGGCTCCGCAAGGGCGGTCCCGAGGGCCTACGGAAGGCTCACGAGGCACGAGCGGGACACGGTCCAGAGGATGCTGGAGCGCAGGGCGTCATGCAGGGAGATCGCGAGGGAGCTGGGCAGGTCGCCCTCGACGGTGAGCGCCGAGGTGGCGTCGCACAGGTTCGTGACGGCGCCGAAGGCCAGGCGCGGCGAGCGCGTGGACGCCTCCGCCGACCTGTCGGCTGCCTGCCCGCGCCTGGCCGCGTGGCCGCGCTGCTGCAACGGGTGCGGGCGGTACCGCGCGATCGGCTGCAAGCGCCGCCCCCACGTCTTCTACGAGGCCCGGGCCGCGCAGCTGTGCGCCGACTCGGTCCTCGTCTCGTCCAGGCGCGGGATAGACGCCGACGAGCCCGCCGCGGCCGAGGCGCTCGCCCTCATCCGCGACGGCCTGGGCCGGGGGCTCTCGCCCGAGCAGCTGTCCGCCCGCAACGGCGGCCCCGTGGACCTGTCGCCCTCGACGATCTACCGCTGGGTCGCGGCGGGCTACGACGGCATGACCAACATGGAGCTCAGGCGCAAGGTCGGCTACAGGCCGAGGAAGCGCGCCGCGTGCCGGGCGGCGACCCGCCACTCCGCTCGCAGGTCGTACGCCGCGTTCCTCGCCCTCGGGGAGGACGCGTGCGCCGCGGCCTGGGAGATGGACACCGTCGAGGGGGCCCGGGAGGACTCCGCCTGCCTGCTCACGCTGCTGCACCGCCCCAGCAGGCTCCAGCTCGCGCTGCCGCTGGAGGAGAAGACCGCCGGGTGCGTCGCGGGCGCCCTGGAGGGCGTCCGGGCGGTCCTCGGCGCCGACGGGACGCGCCGCGTGTTCCGCGCCGTGCTCACCGACAACGGCGCCGAGTTCTCCGACGAGGGCGCGATCGCCGCGCTCATCGGCGAGGGGCCCGGCGAGACGAGGCTGTTCTACTGCGACCCTAGGCGCAGCGACCAGAAGGGCGCCTGCGAGCGCAACCACGTCGAGATCAGGAAGCTGCTCCCCAAGGGCCGCGGCCTCAGGTTCGACCGGCTCGCCCCGGCCGACCTGGCGCTGGCGATGTCGCACGTGAACTCCGAGCCCCGCGGCGCGCTCGGCTTCGCGACGCCCGCCCGCGCCTTCCGGGCGATGCTCGGCGGCGACGCGGCGGCGCTGCTGGAGGCGTACGGCATCGAGGACGTGCCCATCGGCGAGCTCGACCTGACGCCGGGGCTCATCGCGCGGGCGCGCGCGGAAAGGGGCGATGCCCCGCTGTCCTAGCCTAAGGGAAAACGGAATAGACTGACCGACCGTCCGGCTGAGTCTGGGAAGAGGCGCCGGGCGGCGGGCGGAGCATGGCCACCGGACCCATCGAAACACATCTCCACCGTTCCTTCAACTGGGAAAACGGCGCCCCCGGGCCCCGGGAGGGGCCGCGGGGGCGTTCGGCTAGGTGCGGGAACGGCCTATTTGCTCAAT
>NZ_QRVG01000045.1 GCF_003459245.1 Collinsella sp. AF23-2 | reverse complement strand
TTTATTTTGGACGGAGAGTTCGATCCTGGCTCAGGATGAACGCTGGCGGCGCGCCTAACACATGCAAGTCGAACGGCACCCACCTCCGGGTGGAAGCGAGTGGCGAACGGCTGAGTAACACGTGGAGAACCTGCCCCCTCCCCCGGGATAGCCGCCCGAAAGGACGGGTAATACCGGATACCCCGGGGTGCCGCATGGCACCCCGGCTAAAGCCCCGACGGGAGGGGATGGCTCCGCGGCCCATCAGGTAGACGGCGGGGTGACGGCCCACCGTGCCGACAACGGGTAGCCGGGTTGAGAGACCGACCGGCCAGATTGGGACTGAGACACGGCCCAGACTCCTACGGGAGGCAGCAGTGGGGAATCTTGCGCAATGGGGGGAACCCTGACGCAGCGACGCCGCGTGCGGGACGGAGGCCTTCGGGTCGTAAACCGCTTTCAGCAGGGAAGAGTCAAGACTGTACCTGCAGAAGAAGCCCCGGCTAACTACGTGCCAGCAGCCGCGGTAATACGTAGGGGGCGAGCGTTATCCGGATTCATTGGGCGTAAAGCGCGCGTAGGCGGCCCGGCAGGCCGGGGGTCGAAGCGGGGGGCTCAACCCCCCGAAGCCCCCGGAACCTCCGCGGCTTGGGTCCGGTAGGGGAGGGTGGAACACCCGGTGTAGCGGTGGAATGCGCAGATATCGGGTGGAACACCGGTGGCGAAGGCGGCCCTCTGGGCCGAGACCGACGCTGAGGCGCGAAAGCTGGGGGAGCGAACAGGATTAGATACCCTGGTAGTCCCAGCCGTAAACGATGGACGCTAGGTGTGGGGGGACGATCCCCCCGTGCCGCAGCCAACGCATTAAGCGTCCCGCCTGGGGAGTACGGCCGCAAGGCTAAAACTCAAAGGAATTGACGGGGGCCCGCACAAGCAGCGGAGCATGTGGCTTAATTCGAAGCAACGCGAAGAACCTTACCAGGGCTTGACATATGGGTGAAGCGGGGGAGACCCCGTGGCCGAGAGGAGCCCATACAGGTGGTGCATGGCTGTCGTCAGCTCGTGTCGTGAGATGTTGGGTTAAGTCCCGCAACGAGCGCAACCCCCGCCGCGTGTTGCCATCGGGTGATGCCGGGAACCCACGCGGGACCGCCGCCGTCAAGGCGGAGGAGGGCGGGGACGACGTCAAGTCATCATGCCCCTTATGCCCTGGGCTGCACACGTGCTACAATGGCCGGTACAGAGGGATGCCACCCCGCGAGGGGGAGCGGATCCCGGAAAGCCGGCCCCAGTTCGGATTGGGGGCTGCAACCCGCCCCCATGAAGTCGGAGTTGCTAGTAATCGCGGATCAGCATGCCGCGGTGAATGCGTTCCCGGGCCTTGTACACACCGCCCGTCACACCACCCGAGTCGTCTGCACCCGAAGTCGCCGGCCCAACCGCAAGGGGGGAGGCGCCGAAGGTGTGGAGGGTGAGGGGGGTGAAGTCGTAACAAGGTAGCCGTACCGGAAGGTGCGGCTGGATCACCTCCTTTCTAGGGAGACAATCTCTTAGAGAGAAAACACTTTAACTCGAATAGAGGGCAGGAGCCCGTCCGGTAGATGTCCGCCAGGATGATTCCCCGCAGCACCCGGTCCCCGG
>NZ_QRVG01000044.1 GCF_003459245.1 Collinsella sp. AF23-2 | reverse complement strand
GCGCTGCATGAGCATGCCCTTCTGGCGCGAGGACCTCTAAGGTCTTCTAGGACCCGTATAGGTCTTAATACATACATCTAGCTGACGTTAGATGTCTCCCATTGGGGCGGTGCGGGTTTTCGCGCCGCCCCAATCTTGTATGAGGAACGTCAACACGGTTGGATGACTGCTTTTGTAAGGAGCTTGGCCATGGACATTAAGACGATTGGCGTTGAGGAATGGCTCAACGTTTGGGAGAAGAGCGCCACGTGGGACATCGCCCAGTCGACGATCTCGTCGCTCACCATGGGCGAGCTGCGCGCGCTCGATGAGCAGGACGGCGCCACGTTCTACGAGCGCCTGGACCGCGAGAAGATGAACTACGGCTGGATCGAGGGCTCTCCGGAGTTTAAGGCCGAGGTTGCCAAGCTGTATCGTCGCGAGGTCAATCCCGATCACATTCTGCAGACCAATGGCTGCACGGGCGCTAACCTCAACGCCATCATGGCCGTAGTCGAGCCCGGCGACCATGTCATCGCCGAGTGGCCCACCTACGCGCCGCTCTACGAGATTCCGCGTACGCCCGGTGCCGAGGTCGAGTATTGGGAGCTTCGCGAGGAGCTTGGCTGGAAGCCCGATATCGAGGAGCTTAAGCGCTTGGTGCGTCCCAATACCAAGCTCATCTGCATCAACAACGCATCGAACCCCATCGGAACGGTGCTCAATGCCGATGCGCTCGGCCAGATTGCCGAGATCGCCCGTTCGGCTGGCGCCTATGTGCTGTGCGACGAGGTGTATCTGCCGCTCGAAAACACTGAGTCCTTTATGTCGATGGTCGACGTGTACGAGAGGGCCATTGTCACCAACTCGTTGTCGAAGACCTATTCGACGCCTGCGGCCCGCGTGGGCTGGGTCGTGGCCGACGAAGAGGTGTCCAACCGCATCCGTACCCACCGCGATTACACCATGATCTGCGGCGGCGTGTTCAACGATGACCTGGCGACCTATGTGCTTGAGCACAAGGATAAGATTCTCGAGCGCAATCGCAAGATCGTGTTTGGCAACCGCGATATCGCGCAGGCTTGGATCGATACGCAGCATCGCGTTTCCTGGACGGCCCCGCAGGGCGTGTCCACCTCGTTTATCCAGCTGGATATTCCCGAGGACGACGAAGAGTTCTGCAAGCGCCTGTTGGCTGAGAGGGGAGTGCTGCTGGTTCCCGGCAGCCGCTTTGAGCTCCCCTGCGGCGCACGCCTGGGCTACTGCGCGAGCGAGGACGTTCTCCGCGAGGGCATGAGGCTTTTGGGCGAGGCGCTGGCGGAGTTCGATCGCTAGGATTCCGATGATCTTCGAGGGCCTTATCCAAATAGGACGAAGATAATCGAAAACGGACCCGTTTCCCTAGGGGAAGCGGGTTCGTTTTTCTATACCGAGAAGTCAAGTTGTTACAAATGGGGCCGTAAAGCGAGCCGATATCCGTTGGGCCTTATACTGAGCTTCCGGTGAACGGTATCAAGCGTCTGGTAAACGGTAATTTGTTTACCAGAAATGAATAGGACAAACTTTTTTCTGAATAAAAATGAAAATGGTTGAGACGCGGCTTGAATCGCTAATTCTATTCATAGCTTTATTAGAAATATGCAATTTGAGGATGGTTTAACAAAGTTTAGTTCCATTTGATTTTAGGATTAAAACGCGTTTTAGCACGTAAATACACTTTATTAAATCAAAGTGCGCCATGCGTGAAGTATATGTGTATGCCGTTCACCCCTCATATAAAACCGTTCGGGGGCGAGGTGGAAGTATGGACTGATTTTGGATATAAATATGTCGTCAGCAATAACGCCTCACACGGAGGGGCGCTAACGAATCGGCCCTGACAGGGGCCCGAAAGAAAGGTAGGAGGCCATGACGAAAGGTCTGCA
>NZ_QRVG01000043.1 GCF_003459245.1 Collinsella sp. AF23-2 | reverse complement strand
GAAGGGGGAGGCCTCGCGGCCTCCCCCTTTTTTGCGTTTACAGGCAACATTCCTTATGCAATTAAATCAATTTAATCATCCACCGCTGAATATAGACGTTCACCGTTCTTTGGTCGGTTCTCTGTTCTCAATGGACTAATATTTGCTTTAGCGCACTGCTGCGCTTGTCCTGTTTTACACGGGTCGTTTTATTGATTGTGAAGGAAGGACTCACATGGCAGATGTTCATGAGCTGCTTGATACTTGGATTGCCAATGTCAAGGACGAGGAGCTCCTCGCTGAGCTTAACACGATGAAGGAGCAGGGTGATGAGGACGCCATCACCGATGCTTTCTTCCAAGATCTCGCCTTCGGTACTGCCGGCCTTCGCGGCACTATCGGTGCGGGCACTAACCGTATGAATATCTATACGGTCGGTCGTGCGACCCAGGGATTCGCTGACTACCTCAATGCGACCTTCGAGCATCCAACGGTTGCCATCGCTCGCGATAGCCGCAATAAAGGTGAGCTGTTCGTTAAGACGACGGCTGCCATTCTTGCAGCAAACGGCGTGACTGCCCTCGTTTATCCCAAGATTTCTCCTGTGCCGACGCTCTCCTGGGCCGTCCGTGATCTTAAGTGCTCCGGTGGCATTTGCATGACCGCTAGTCATAACCCGGCACCGTATAACGGCTATAAGGCCTATGGCCCCGACGGCTGCCAGATCACCAGCGAGGCCGCCGATGCAATTTCTAAGGCTATCGCCGAGACCGATACGTTCACCGGTGTGAAGTCCATGGACTTCGATGAGGCTCTTGAGCAGGGCCTGGTCAAATGGATCGATGACTCGTGCCTCGAGCGTTATTACGACGCCGTTCTCGCTCGCGGCGTTACGAATCTTTCTGCCGAGGAGATTGCCGGCGCACCGCTCAAGCTTGTCTATACGCCGCTGAATGGTACCGGCCTCATTCCCGTCACCACGGTGCTCGAGCGCGCTGACATCACTGATGTCACGGTTGTTCCCGAGCAGAAGGAACCTAACGGCGATTTCCCGACCTGCCCGTATCCTAACCCCGAGATCCGACAGGCCATGCAGAAGGGCATCGATCTCTGCGAGCAGGTTCACCCCGATCTGCTGCTTGCGACCGATCCCGACGCCGACCGTGTTGGCGTTGCCGTTAAGAATGGCGATGACTATCTGCTGCTGACCGGTAACGAGATGGGCGTCCTGTTGCTCGACTATATTTGCAAGACCCGTGCCGCCCGCGGCGAGGACCTCACTAAGAAGGTCGCGGTTACTACCATTGTTTCTTCCGCCATGGTCGATGCTCTGGCCGAGGAATATGGCTTTGAGCTCCGTCGCTGCCTGACGGGCTTCAAGTACATCGGTGACATCATTACCTCGCTTTCCGATGCCGGTGAAGTCGATCGCTTTATCTTCGGTTTTGAGGAGAGCTACGGTTATCTGGCTGGTGATCACGTGCGCGACAAGGACGCCGTGAGCACTTCGCTGCTGATTTGCCAGATGGCTCAGTATTACAAGCTGCAGGGTAAGAACCTCGCCGACGCGATGCACGAGCTGTACGAGAAGTATGGCTACTATCACAACAAGACGATTTCGCTGAGCTATCCGGGCGCTGAGGGTGCGGCAAAGATGGCCGGCATCATGGCTGGTCTGCGCGAGAACCCGCCCGCGGAGCTCGCCGGTTCCAAGATTGAGGCCGTCGTGGACTACAACACCTGCGTGAACGGCCTGCCGAAGGCTAATGTCATTGAGTTCGATCTCGAGGGTGGTAACAAGGGTATCGTCCGTCCTTCTGGCACCGAGCCCAAGATTAAGCTGTACATCTTCGCTAAGGGCGCGGATGCCGCCGAGGCTGATGCAGCACTTGACGCGATCGAGGAGTCCGGTCGCAAGCTCTTGGCCTAAGGCTTTGAAAGCCTATTTCTATAGATAGACTGAGGAGGGGATCTCGGAAACGAGGTCCCCTCTTTATTACTTTTAAATACAGCTGAGAATCCCAAACTGTGTAGGAAATGTGTACGCCCAGATTCCCGCCCCCGGCGCCCCTCCGGTCTGGCAATAT
>NZ_QRVG01000042.1 GCF_003459245.1 Collinsella sp. AF23-2 | reverse complement strand
AGAGCATTTCCCAGTTGACAAAACTATAGGAACACCCCCCATTAGCTGCAATTCCAAGGTAGTTAGTACTTTTGGACTCAGATCGTCATACTGAACAAGAATTTGAGTTGAGTTTTCAGGGACAGATGCGCCATCGGCACACCAAAAACAGTCACCGATATCGATAAAAGGGATGCTCGAGCGCGTGAGGGCCCGTGCAAAAGAGCTTCCGCCCGCGTCACACTCCACGGCCACGACGCAGTAAAGGCCGGCGTCCGCGTACTCGATCGAGACTTCCCCTGCCGGAAACGTTTTCCGTACAAGCGCCGCCAGGCCATCACGCGCCCCACGAGCACGAACGCGCACGCGGTTCACATGTCGCTCGTAATCACCCGATTCCAGCAAACGCGCCAAGGCAACCTGATCAACAGAACTTACCGACGAGGCGTAGAAACCAAGGTTGCGTTTAAACCTCTCCATTAGTTCATCGGGCAGCACCATGTACGCCAAACGTAACGCCGATGAAAGGCTCTTCGAAAACGTGTTGGTGTAGATAACCGACTGGGCGGCATCGATCGACGCGAGCGCGGGAATCGGCTTGCCGGCAAGGCGAAACTCACAATCAAAGTCGTCTTCGATGAGATACCGACCTGGCCGCTCGGCGGCCCAGCTCAGCAACGCATAGCGACGTGCAATGCTCGTCACAAGACCGGTCGGATACTGATGAGACGGCATCAGGTGAAGGACATCGGTCCCGGTTTTCTGCAGCGCGCTCAAGTCCACGCCCTCAGCATCCAACGGGACATGCCGCACTTCGCAACCCATGGCCTGATAGATGCGCGTCAAGCGCAAATAGCCTGGATCCTCGACGGCATACACCTTGTCCGCGCCAAGCAACTGAACCAACATGGTATCGAGCAGCTGGGCGCCCGCACCGATAACGATATTGTCGGGATTGACATTCATGCCCCTTGTCCCGCGCAGATGGCGCGCAATCGCACGTCGCAGTCGAGCGGTGCCCTGCGCCGGTGCGGGCGAAAAGATTTCACGTTCGTCTTCGGACGTCAGCGTCGCCCGTAGCGCACTTTGCCAAAGCCGCGCCGCCTCCAAAGCGGAAGGAGAAAGTGCGTCGAATCGCTCTGCCTGCCCCATGGCATCATGCGCGCTGGGACCAACAGGGACAGCATCTCGGTCGATATCCCCCGCAGCCAAAGCCAAAACCGGCGCATCCGGGAGCTCGCACGCGTAGTAGCCACGACGCGGCATTGAGCAAATATAGCCCTCGGCAAGCAACTGGCTATATGCATTCTCGATGGTAATGACACTGATACCCAGATGACTCGCAAAGGCGCGCTTAGACGGCAGATGCTCCCCCGCCGCAATACGGCCAGCAACAATATCATCGCGAATTTGCTGGTAAACATACTCATAAAGCGATGCTTCGCCGCGATTTTCCAAATTGTAGTCAAGCATGGGTCTATCACCTGACCTTATTGAATCATTCAATCTGGCATTAGTCTGACCTTGTTATTATCTCGAAAACTGAGTATTTCGCCATACCCAGCTCCCCGATAGGATGTTCCGTTAAGCAATGCACATGCCAACCAAGGGAGCAACCATGGCAGAACAGACCAGCAAGGCCGATCGCGTCAAACTCAATCGCGAGCTCGCGCAGATGCTCAAGGGCGGCGTCATCATGGACGTCACCACGCCCGAGCAAGCACGCATCGCCGAGGAGGCGGGCGCCTGCGCCGTCATGGCGCTCGAGCGCATCCCGGCCGACATCCGCGCCGCAGGCGGCGTCTCGCGCATGAGTGATCCCAAGATGATCAAGGGCATCCAAAAAGCTGTCTCCATCCCCGTTATGGCCAAGTGCCGCATCGGCCACATTGTCGAGGCGCAGATCCTGCAGGCCATCGAAATCGACTACATCGACGAATCCGAGGTCCTCTCCCCCGCCGATGATGTCTATCACATCGACAAGACCCAGTTTGACGTGCCGTTTGTCTGCGGCGCCCGCGATCTGGGCGAGGCACTGCGCCGTGTTGCCGAGGGCGCCACGATGATTCGCACCAAGGGCGAGCCGGGCACGGGCGACGTCGTTCAGGCCGTGCGCCATATGCGCAAGATCCAAAAGCAGATCCGCGACGTTGTTGCCCTGCGCGACGACGAGCTCTTTGAGGCAGCCAAGCAGCTGCAGGTTCCGGTCGAGCTGGTGCGCGAGGTCCATGCCGCGGGCAAGCTCCCCGTCGTAAACTTTGCCGCCGGCGGAGTCGCGACCCCCGCCGACGCCGCGCTGATGATGCAGCTGGGCGCCGAGGGCGTCTTTGTTGGCTCGGGCATCTTTAAGAGCGGCGACCCCGCCAAGCGCGCCGCCGCCATCGTCAAGGCCGTGGCAAACTTCACCGACGCCAAGCTCATCGCCGAGCTTTCGGAGGACCTGGGCGAGGCCATGGTGGGCATCAACGCCGACGAAATCGAGATCATCATGGAGGAGCGCGGGCGCTAGTCCAGCAGAAAGGATCGCACATGAGCGATTATGCAGACCAAACGGTCGCCGTGCTGGCGGTCCAGGGCGCTTGTGCCGAGCACGAGGCAAGACTGTCCGAGCTGGGCGCACGTTGTATCGAGATGAGGCAGGCGGCCGATTTGCAGCAGAACTTTGACCGCCTGGTCCTCCCCGGCGGCGAGTCCACCGTTCAGGGCAAGTTACTTGCCGAGCTTGGTATGCTCGATGAGCTTCGCACCCGCATTGTTGAGGGCATGCCCGTCCTGGGCACCTGCGCCGGCTTGATTCTGTTGGCGCGCGATCTTGCCGCCCACGACGATAAGGGGACGCCGCGCTTGGCAACCATGGATGTGCTCGTTGAGCGCAATGCTTACGGCAGACAGCTCGGCAGCTTTCGCACCAAGGGGCAGGTAGGCGGTATCGACTGTGAGGTGCCGCTGACGTTTATCCGCGCGCCCCGCATCGTCGAAGTGCACGGCGACACTGAGGCCCTAGCCGAAGTCGACGGTCGCATCGTCGCCGCCCGCCAAGGCAACCAGCTCGGCGTCACCTTCCACCCCGAGCTCGACGAAGACACCCGCCTCCACGAACTGTTCCTGCAAATGTAGGCAGAATTTAAACGAGCGTGGATTTTCGGACATACAACAAATGAGAGTGGATAATCTCCCACTTTGAGCTTGAATGCAGGCTCAAACCGGGAGATTATCCACTCTCATGCTATGTAGTCGTTGGGGACGTTCTTAAACGACTAGTCAAACAAGAACGTCCCCAACGACCATATTGCGATAGACGACCACGTTTGCCCAGATAAAACCGACCAAAATAAACCTGTCCCTTTTTGGTAGGTTTGGATCAAGGCAACGCCGATGCTTTGGTACCGACAGACACTATGACCCAATCCGAGGGCACTAAAAAGATA
>NZ_QRVG01000041.1 GCF_003459245.1 Collinsella sp. AF23-2 | reverse complement strand
GGCCCGTTCAGGCTGTTGCGCTGAGATTGAAAATCAACCCCTGTCGGTTGCAGGCCGCGAAACAGAATGGAAACCAACCCACCGGCTCGTCGCGTTTACCGCGTTTTATAATGCTCGTGCTGCAACCCAAAAGAGGAACGTATGGCTCATAACGACAAACCCGAAAGCGCTAACGAGGCGCAGGATCATTCCCAGCCGCTCGACGACGGCGGCTTCTTCTCCCTTAACGACGTCATCATGGCAGGCAGGCAACAGCTCACCCGCTCCGAGCATCTCTTGGCTGCCGACACGCGCCGCAACGCCCGCAACCTACTCGCGAGCGCCAAGCTGCTCGCACTCGTCGTCATCGTCTCGCTCGCCATGGGCGTTGCCGCTTGGGCGTTTTTGGCCTCGCTGAATATCGCGACCGACTATCGCGAGCACCATGCATGGGTCTACACCTTGCTTCCCGTTGTGGGCGTTGCCACCGCATGGGTGTACAAAAACCACGGCCTTGCCGCCAAACGAGGTAACAACCTGGTCATCGACTCCGCTCTGGGCACACGCCTCATCCATATGCGCATGGCCGTCCTCACCTTCGTCTGCTCCACGCTCACGCACCTAACGGGCGGATCGGCCGGTCGCGAGGGAGCCGCGGTACAGATTGGCGGCACCATCGCCAGCAACATCTCGAGCCTCGCCCACCTCAAAAAGCATGACCACCACGACCTCATGCTCGCCGGCATCTCGTCCGCCTTTGGCGCCGTATTCGGTTCGCCCCTTGCCGGAGCTTTCTTTGGCATGGAGATGTGCTTTATCGGCAAGATCGACTACACCGCGGGCATCTACTGCCTGGTCGCCTCGTTTACCGGCTACTTTACGTCGCTTGCCTTGGGAACCGAGTACGAGACGAATGTCATCGCCAGCGTTCCCAACATGACACCACGGACGGTTGTCATCGTTGTTATCAGCGCCATTATCTTCGGCCTGACGGCACGCCTCTTTGCCTGGTCGGTTCGAACCGTCAAAAGCCTGTACAGTCGCTTTATCACCAATTACCTCGTCCGCGCACTCATAGGCGCACTCGTGGTTTTGGCCGCCTATGCCCTCCTCGACGCCTGGAACTACGCCGGCCTTTCCACGTGGCTTTCCGGCGCCGGATTTGCAGGCAACACCACCCTGGCGGACGCAGCCATCAAGTTGGTCGTCACAGCGCTTACCCTGGGCGCGGGCTTCCAAGGCGGCGAGGTCACGCCCCTGTTTGGCATCGGTGCGGCACTCGGTGGCTGGATCGGTTGCCTTACCGGGCTTGACCCCAGTTTTCTGGCGGCTCTCGGCATGCTCGGCGTGTTCTGCGCCGGCCTCAACGTGCCCATCACCACCTGCATGATGGCCATCGACCTGTTCCACGGCACGGCCGCCGGGTTCTTTGTCATCGTGGCCTTTATCAGCTACCTAACCGGCGGACACCGCGGCGTGTACCCCGCCCAGCGCATCATCTCACCCAAGCGCCGCTCGCTTATTGTGGATGAGGGCGGTACGGTAGCGGATGCTATCGAGCGCCACAACGACCTGATAGAGTAGATGTAATAATCGCCGTGCAGCCACAATCGGGGGCAATTCGACCTGAGCGCGACCGCACCGTCATGTCACACGCCGGGAGTCGCCCCATGCACGCAACTGCTTTTGGTCGCACGCTCATCATCGCCAACCCAGCCGCCCAGTCGGGTGCGGCGCGCGAAGTTGCCGAGCGCCTGCAACGCTTTTTGGATATGACCGCGCGCGCATCCCAGTTTGACCTGGTGCTAACCGAGCACATGGGACACGCCAAGGAGCTTGCCGCACAGGCTCAGGGCTATCGCACCGTTATCGCACTCGGCGGCGACGGCGTGATCCACGAAGTCGTCAACGGGCTTATGACGCAAAAGGAGGACGCCCGCCCCGCTCTTGCCGTCCTGCCCGTGGGCTCCGGCAACGATTTTGCCCAGACGCTCGATATCGAAGATTTCTCCGGCAAGGATTTTGGCGCGCTACTCACCTGTGAGCTGCAGCGTCAGGACATCGGGCGGATTCGCTCATGGAACCCCGCAAGCGGCAACGGCGAGGCGATCGTCGAGTATTACGACCAGACTCTCTCCGTCGGTATTGATGCCGCCATCGGCCTTGGCACCACCGAGCTGCGCAAAAAGACCGGCTTGACGGGTGCTCCGCTCTACACCCTTTCGGGACTTGAGCAGTTTGGCCTGCGCTATCGCAACTACCCCATGACAGTCAGCTTTGACGGCGCGCCCGCCGAGCGCGTGAGGGCGATCATCATGGCGATTCAGCTTGGTCCTACCTATGGCTCGGGCTATCGCATCTGCCCCGATGCCGACCCCTGCGACGGCATGCTCGACGTCTGCTACGCCTGCGGCCCCGTCCCTCGCGCGGTAGCCCTGCCTATGTTCCTTTCGGCCAAGGACGGCCACCATACCAAGTTGCCACCGGTTCGCATGCGCCGCTGCCGCCATGCCGAGCTAACTTTTGAGGAGCCCGACTACCCCATCCAGGCCGACGGCGAGCCCATCGTCGCCTCGCGCATCGAGGTTGACGTCCTCGGCAGCGCCCTCCAAGTTTGGCACCCCGCCCGCTAGCAAGGCCAGTGGAGCAATCAACTACTCGTCGCTGCCCGGCTTGCGACGGTTAGCCTTTTTGATGGCATTGAAGTGCTTGTCGTTGAGCCTGCGCTGACGGGAGCGCTGAGGCACCTTGGTCTTTACGCGTCGGCGCGGCGGACGCCCACGACGCTCAAGCTCGGCGCGCAGCTTACGCAGGCAGCTCGAGCGATTTTGAAACTGGCTGCGGCTCTCGCGTGCCGTCACGGTAATCCCCGTGGGCCCATGCTTCATACGCACCGCCGAGTCCGTCGTGTTGACGCCTTGTCCGCCCGGACCCGTCGCGCGAAACACCTGCACCTCGCAATCGCGCGCCAACTCCTCGGCCGACATCTCGGCATAGCGCGCATACTCGCGCCATCCCATCTTGTTCTCATCCATATCAACACCTCCCCTCATGCAAAAAATGTGACAAAGGGACAATCCCTTTGTCACATCGCATACCAATCGCTTGTGTTGCGCGCTTAGGCGAAGGTGATCTCGCCGGTCTCGCAGTCCATATCGGCGATACGGGCCAGGCTCTCAACGCGGAAGCCGCGCTCGCGGAGCTTATCGCCGCCGCCCTGGAAGCCCTTCTCCACCGCAATGCCAATACCGGATACCTCGGCACCTGCAGCTTCGCAGATCTTGATAAGACCCTCGAGCGCGCAGCCGTTGGCCAAGAAGTCGTCGATAATCAGGACCTTGTCGCCCTCGGACAGGAAGCGCTTGCCCACGATGACCGGGTACTCCTTCTGCTTGGTAAAGGAGTAGATGGTCGTGGCATACTGCTCGCCGTCGAGGTTAATGGACTGGGCCTTCTTGGCAAAGACCACCGGCACGCCGCCAAAATGCTGAGCCGCAATGCAAGCCATGCCAATGCCCGAAGCCTCGATCGTCAGGATCTTGTTGATCTCGACACCCTCGAACACACGGGCCCACTCGGCGCCCATGTGGTCGAACAGCTCAACGTCGCATTGGTGGTTGAGGAAGGCATCAACCTTAAGGACGTTACCGGCCTTTACGATGCCGTCATGGCGAATACGATCCTCAAGCTCCTGCATGGCGCAACCCCTTCTCACGGCAACGATACCGCGCGATTAATAAACGTTGTTCGATAGTCTACCACGGACCGACCCCCGCCCGCCCCACAAGCCGCATCGCACCACAAACCAGTCTTTTTGACCTTGATTCTCATTTTCATTGCAACGGCCTCAGGACTCAG
>NZ_QRVG01000040.1 GCF_003459245.1 Collinsella sp. AF23-2 | reverse complement strand
TGGTCGAAGTGCATGATCTCGATCTTCTCGGTCTCCTTCATGTGTGTCCTCCCATCACATGTGCGCAATTCTATACATCGCGCTTCTTGCTGATACCAATTATAGCCATACGATTGCTTGTTATTTAATACCAATCCAAACTCACGGAGATTTGCGGCGAACGGTCGGTTTCCTCGCCCGAGTGGTATTACAACGCCAATAGTTGTCTATTTCGAGCGCTACTGCCAACGGGTTCCCCACAACTCGCCAGCTATAAAAGCGTTGCGCCAGACCCGCCCAAGCGTTTCCGGCGCAACCGTGCAGTTTAGTTATTCGGCTTCCATCTCCGCTGTCACACGGCGATACATCTCGATAACCTGAGTCGTCGCCTTGGACGGATCCTGATAGTAGCGGCCGTCACACGTCTCGGCCGAGACATAGCCCGTATAGCCGTGGCGCATGAGTGCCTCGAGGTCGGCACGCATATCACGCTCGCCGTCGCCCCAGGCAAGATGCGTCGTGCCACCGCCCACATCGACAAAGTGGGTGTGAACGATCTTGTCGCCCAAAACCTCAAAGTAGCCGTCGATTGTGTCGCCGGCAACTTCCATGGCGCCAAAGTCGATACATGCCTTCAGG
Organism: Collinsella sp. AF23-2; assembly: GCF_003459245.1. Lineage (GTDB taxonomy): Bacteria > Actinomycetota > Coriobacteriia > Coriobacteriales > Coriobacteriaceae > Collinsella. Next base: position 3,552 of record NZ_QRVG01000040.1, on the reverse strand, counting down.
TTGGGGCGATCGACCGCCTCGAGGATGCGCGCGACATCCTGTGCGGTGTTGACCAACACGGACTCCGACGGCTGCAGGGCCTCGAGCGCGACGCGAATACCGCGCGTATCGGCGTAGTCGCACACCGAGCGCAGCATGGCAACGCTGCGGGCCCAGGCGTCCTCAGCCGGCTCGTCCAGATAGGCCCAACCACTCGTCACCAGAATCTGCGGCACGCCCAACTCAACGGCAACGTCGATCACATTCTTAAAGTACGAGAGGATGCGTTTTTGGCCCGCCTCACCGCGCACCGCGACGTTCCACGGCTTGGGGTTGTTCTGCTCGGGGCACACGCACACGATCTTGATACCGTATTGGGCGGCAAGATCGCGAATCTTATCCACCGAATCGTGCTCATGGCAATCCACATACAGGTGCATCGAGCCGGTCCACAGCTCGATATTGCGATAGCCGGCCTCACCTGCAGCCTTAAAAAACGTCTCGATGCTGTAGTAACGATGGTTGATGTTCATGAGCGAAAGCTCGGGTACGACCATAGCCCTCCCCTTTCGTACGGAGTTTTAAAAAACAGGGGGCCGCCGCAGATGCGACAAGCCCCCCAAAGATCGACGCAACCGTTAGACGCGATGGAAGCGCGATTCGAACATATTAGGCAAGCACGCCAAAGTAAGCGCCGATAATGCCCACGACCATGGTGCAGAGGATCAGGACCATCGGGTTGATCTTCTTGGAGAGCAGCCAGTAGTAGAGCCAGAAGGCGGCCATACCGAGCATACCGGGCATGATGCCGTCCAGGATGTCCTGGAGAGTCTGGGCGGAGTCGCCCTGACCGATGGCGATGGGCAACGAAGCCCAGAACATGTCCTTGCTCATGGCGCCGACGACCATAACGCCGACAATGCCGACGCAGGCCATGATCTTTTGCATCAGGCCGGTCTTCTGAGCCTCGTCGAGGAAGCCAATGCCTAGCTCATAACCCTTGATAGCGCCAAAGATACGAATCAGGAACGCCGGGATGTTGTAGACGAGCAGGAAGGCGATGGGGCCAAAGACGTTGCCGGCCTGGCACAGGCTGATGCCCACGGCAGCGGCGACGACGCGCAGGGTGGACAGGAAGAAGGAGTCACCCAGGCCGGAAAGCGGACCCATGAGGGCGGCCTTGATGTCGTTGACGCTCTCGGGCTCAACCTCGCCACGAGCGACCTTTTCTTCCATGGCCATCGCGATGCCACCCACGAAGGGAGCGAGCTGCGGGGTGATGTTGAAGAATGCGCTGTGACGGTGCAAGGCCTCGGCGTAATCATCGGGACGGCCGGCATAGATCTTCTTGAGCATGTTGGCGACCATCAGGCAGAAGGCAATGTTCATCTGCTTGTAGTAGGTCCAGGAGAATTCCATGCCCAGGGCGCCGGTGTTCACGGCGCTCTTAATGAGGTCGGAGCGAGTAATCTGGTTCTCGGAATTAGAAGTCATCGTCCTCATCCCCTTCCACAGAAAGCTGGGACTGGGCGCCACCAAGGCCCAGCAGGTCGTACTTGTCGATGCCGATGATGATTGCGATCAGGGCGACGCCGAGGACGGGCACGTTGGCATAGGAGCACAGCAGGAAGCCCAGGAAGTAGAACGGCACGAGCTGCTTGGTAAGCACCAGACGGCCGAGCATGGCGAAGCCCATGGCAGGCAGGATGTTGGCTGCGACGCCAAAGCCATCGAGGACGAACGTCGGGATGAAGTCGAGCAGGCCCTGAACAGCGTCGGCACCCAGATAGAAGGAGACCGAGCACAGGATAAAGGCCAGGACGACAATCACGAGACCGATAATCCAGTGCATAGCGTAGATACCCTTGAGGTTACCCTTGCTGGCAAAGACGTCGGCACGGTCGACCAGAAGGGGCATACCGGCGTTGACGACGTTCTTAATGGCCAGGCACAGAGTGGCGATGGGCATCGCGAGCGCGATAGCGGCCTCGGTGCTCTGACCCAGCTGAATAGCGAAGGCGCAGGCGAGCACACCGCCAATACACTCATCGGGCGGCACGTAAGCGCCGATGGAGATTGAACCCATGAAGAGCAGCTCGAGGCTCGCACCGATGGCGAGGCCGGACTGCAGGTCCCCGAGGACTATGCCGACGAGCGGGCACAGAACGATCGGGCGGAACGCATAGAGCGTACCGAGCTGATAATCGAGCTTACCGAAGGCAGCGATAAGTCCGATGAGGATCGCTTGAACAAGCATTGTTCCTCCCTTTGATCCCTCTTGGATCCGCGCGGCGATTCCCGACTTGTCAGCGCGCCCTTTTCCATGCCGACAATCGCCTAGACAGATCCAGCTTGTACCGGTGTGCTGTTAACACCTAAACCGGTGCAAATGATTTGATACCAATTATATAGTCATGAGAAAACTATTTAATACCAATCGCTCAACGGGCGTGTACTCCCGGTGAACGGTAGATGGGGGTAACGGGTAAAGCGTTTATCCGGTACGCCCACGAATAGGGGCGGCGCCGTGCGCGCCGCCCGTGGTTCCCAATTAGAGGGCGCTTAGGGCATCGACCTTGGGGTCGTCGGCCAGAGCGCGAATCTCGACCTCGACACCGCGGCCGACGAGCTCACGAATGTCCTCTTCCTCGGCAGCAGTCACAAAGATCTGGCGGGAGATCTTACGGGCATCGGGACGCTGCTCGTCCTTGGACTTGGTGTTGCCCAGGTTGATGGAGGTGATCTGCGGGCAGCCGTCGACAAGCTGCTTGGCCTCGGCGATGCTGGCGACGCAGATGATCATCTTGTACTTATCGGTAACACCGGAGTTGATGGCCTCGATGGCGTGCTCCATGTCCTTGATGACGAGCTTGACGTTGGCCGGCTTTCCCATCTTGAGCGTAGTCTTCCAGACGGGATCGTTGGCAACCTTGTCGCCAACGCAGAAGATGCAGTCGGAGCCCAAGCCCTGGACCCAAGAGACGGCCACCTGGCCATGAAGCAGACGATGGTCGACGCGAAGCAGTTGAATCATGATTGACCCCCAAAGGTCTCATGCCGGAAACCCGGCCCCATTAATAGCAGGCGGTGACTAGAACTCTTCCTCGTCATCCGCATCGGTCAGCAGGTCGTTGACAAACTTGACGCGCGTGTCGTCAGCCGCGAGGATCTCGCGGATAACCTGATCGGCGGGAGCCTCCTGGTCCGAAAAGAGCAGCTGGATCAGCAGCGGCAGATTCATGTTGGCAACCAGGTAGGCGTTGGGGCGCGTCTGGACGATCTTGGTGAACTCGTTGTTGACGCTGCCGCCAAACAGGTCGGTGCACACGATTACGTCGTCGGCGGGGTCGAAGGTCGCCAGGAGCTTGGCGGCCTCCTCGGCGACGTCGGTGCGGCCGTCGACAAACATCGACAGGTCGTGGACGTTATCGCGCGCGCCCGAGAGCAGCTCGGTGCTCTCTTTGATGCCGGTCGCAAAATGCGCGTGGCTGGCAAAGATGTATTGCCTCATTGCGGTTTCCCCCAAATGAAATTAGTAGTCGAACTGGTGGTAGTAGCGGCGGTACTTGAGGT
>NZ_QRVG01000004.1:18174-121072 GCF_003459245.1 Collinsella sp. AF23-2 | reverse complement strand
GCCCCGAACACGCCGAGCGCCACGGCCAGCGCGCCCGCGCCGAGCGCCGCAAGGGCGAGTAGCTTCGCCGCGACGGCGCGCCCGCGCGAGGGGACCGCCGTGAGGTTGGCGAGACGCCCGGCAGCGCGCTCGTCGTCCACGGTGAGCCCACAGACGATGGCGGACATGAGCGGCATGAGGGCGCCGAGGAACTGGGCGTAGGCGTCCGCGCCCAGCGCCGGGTCCCATCGGGTTACGGAGAAGTACTCGCCGCAGGCAAGACCGGCTGCCAGGCCGCAGACGAGGTGCACCGCCGTGAGCGGGGAGCGCGCCAGGCGCAGGGCCTCGGAGAGCAGGGCCCGCGGGAGAGTCATGCGCGGCGTCGGGTCGGAGAGTCGTGTCATGGCCATCACCTCTCCTCGGAGCGCGCGAACCAGGCCGCGCCCGCCGCCGTGAGCGCGGCGAACGCGAGCGCGCTGACCGCAAGGCCCGCTAGCGTGAGCATGCCGTCCGCCGCGAGCGCCCCGCCGAGCGCCATGTCCGCCGCGAGTGGCTCGCCACTCGGCAGCACGGGGATGAAGCTCGTGGGTATGACCATGCTCGCCGACGGCGGAAAGAGCTGCGGCAGCGGCACCAGCGACCAGGCGAACCCGCCCACGAGCTGCGCGGCGAGCGGGCAGAAGATGCCCGCGAGCATTCCGAGCCGCGCCGTGAGGAAGAGCCCTGCGGGGATCATCCACGCCGCGGTCACCGTGTTGGCGAGCGCGCAGAGGAGCATCGTGAGGGTGCCCGCGGCCGTGAGGCCCTGCGAGGAGAACGCCGATCCCGCGAGGTAGATGCCGAAGACCACGAGGTTCGAGAGCGTGCAGAGAGCGAGGCACCAGAGCGCCTTGGCCCACCAGGCGCGCCCGAGCGGGAAGCCCAGGCCCAGAAGCCCCCGCATCCGCGTGCGAGCGTCCGCCCGCGCGACGCACGCCACCACGAGCGAGAGAGACACGGGCAGGAAGAGCGCGTACCAGTAGTTCCACGCGCTGAAGATCTGCACGCCCCGGTAGGGCATCGCGCCGAGCAGCGGCATCGGCAGCGCCATGAGCACGGCCAGGCGAACCGGTGCCGCGTGGCGCGACTTCAGGGCCTCGGCGCGCAGGCCCGCGAGCAGGCCGCCTTTCTCGCCCGTCATGCCGCCACCTCCCCGCGTGCTCGTCGCCCTTCCCGGCAGAAACTCATGAAGAGTTCCTCGAGGTCCTGCCCGGGCCGAAGCGCATCCTCGTAGGCGAGGCGCCCTCCGCAGATGATGCCGATGGTGTCCGCCATCTGCTGCACCTCGGAGAGGATGTGGCTCGAGACGATCACCGTCGTGCCCGCCGCCGCGAAGCCGCGGATCTGGTCGCGCAGCTCCTCGATGCCGATGGGGTCGAGGCCGTTGGTGGGCTCGTCGAGCACGAGCAGGCGTGGCCGGGCGATCAGCGCCAGCGCGAGCCCCAGGCGCTGCCGCATGCCCATCGAGAAGCGCCCGGCGCGCTTCTTCCCGGTGTCTGCGAGGTCCACGGCGGCGAGCACCTCATCTATGCGGCTCTCGGGAAGGCCCAGCAGCGTGGTGCGCACGCGCAGGTTCTCGCGCGCGGTGAGGTTGGGGTAGAGCGGCGCCTCCTCGATGAGGCTGCCGATTGCGTAGAGGTCCTCGCGGCGCCAGGCGTGCCCGGCAAAGAGGATCTCCCCGGCCGTCGGCCGCAGCATCCCGCAGATCATCTTGAGCGTTGTCGACTTGCCGGCGCCGTTGGGGCCGAGCAGCCCGTACACCTCGCCCTCGCGGATATGAAGGCTCACGTCGGCCACGGCGTCCTGCGCCTGGTCGCCGCGGCCGAAGCGCTTGGTGAGCCCGCGCGTCTCGAGCATGTAATCCATGGGCTTATCCTTTCTCTTCCGGGCGCGCGGGCCGAGTCGCCGTGCCCGCGCGCCTTACCTTTCGGGTTCACCATCCATGATGGGGCGCGTTTCTAACGAAGCCGTAACGGCCGTTGGGCTCTTTTGGTGCCAGCCCTTCTCGACCCGTACGCATTTGCTTAAAGCAACAACTTTCCCGATCGATGTAATCACCGAATCAAAACGTGTACACCAGCCACCAAAGATGCCGAAAAATGTCGCTTTTGGAGGCTGATGTACACAAATGCAGAATCCAGCGCAGCCCAGAGGCGCCCTCCACATGTCTGGACTCTCTATGGCTGCGCTGGATAGACATCGCTGGAACGGGTATAGTATCGAAAGTTTTGTCGTTAACCAGCGGGGGAGTCCTGTGGGCATCAAAAAGAAGATCAAAAAGGAGCTTATCGGCACTTCCGATTACCCGTCGAATAAGATCTTTACGATCTCCAATTTCATCACCTTTACGCGCCTGATCCTCACCCTGGTATTTCTGTACCTGTTTGTGACGGATAACAACCGTGTCATCGCCATCGTTATCTACGCCGTTGCCGCCTCCACCGACTGGATGGACGGTCAGATCGCCCGCATGACTAAGACGGTCTCGTGGCTCGGCAAGGTCATGGATCCCATTTGCGACCGTGCGCTGCTGTTCACCGGCGTACTTGGACTGGTGGTCCGCGGAGAGCTGCCCATCTGGGTCTGCGTACTCATTATTGGCCGCGACATCTATCTGGGCATCGGCACGCTTATCGTGCGTCATTATCACCGTCGCCCCATCGATGTGGTCTTTCCCGGAAAGATTGCCACGGCGCTGCTCATGACCGGCTTCTCACTCATGCTGCTCGGTTTCCCCGTTATTGACGGCCTGCACCTTTTATCTTCAACCCTTACGGCCTTCCCGGGCCTCAACGGAAGCTCGGTGCCCCTCGGCATCTTCTTTGTGTACGGCGGCGTGATCTTCTCCATGCTCACGGCTGTCATCTACTCCATTAAGGGCGGAGTGGCCATTAAACAGGCTCTCGCGCATCCCGAGGACGAGGACATCGACTTTCTGAACCCTGAAATCGAAGACTGATTCGTTGGGGTATGATTACGTACGGTTCATTATTTGCGGCACGTCCGCGATAAGTTAGGGGTTGTCATGGACAACATGGTTAACAATATGCCTCAGAATGATAAGACTGCTGACGCTACCTGCGTATTCCGCGTGCCTTCAAGCGACGTCACCGTTCCCGACCTCATGGCCAACGTGCGCATCACCGCCCCCGTCCTGTCCATCGTCAAGGGTCCGCAGACTGGTGCCGCCTTTGAGCTCGAGGACGACGTGACCACCATCGGCCGCGATCCCGCGAACGGCATCTTCCTTAATGACATGACCGTTTCGCGCAGCCACGCGCGCATTATTCGCGAGGGCCTCGGCGCTCGCATCGAGGACCTGGGCTCGCTCAATGGTACCTGGGTCGACGGTGCCATTGTCAATGCAGCCCCGCTGCACGACGGTTCTTCCGTTCAGATCGGTACGTTTACGCTCATCTACCACGAGAGCACGCCGGAGCGCATCGAAACCGGTGAGTAGGGCATGGCCGAACGCAACTATCTGAGTATCGGCCAAGTCGTCAACCTACTTCGAGGCGCATACCCCGATCTTTCGAACTCAAAAATTAGATTTCTAGAGGATGAGGGGCTCATTACCCCTCATCGTACGCCTAAGGGATACCGTCAGTACTCTAAGGAGGACGTTGATCGTCTGGAGGTCATCCTGCACTTGCAGAAGACCCGCTACATGCCGCTCAACGTGATTAAGCAGCGCTTGGAAAACGCCACGGACCTGTCAACGCTCGCCTACGAGGTGGGCTTGCTATCCGATGTTCCGCTCAAGACGGAGCCCAAGGAGACTAAGCAAAAGCTGCATCCCATCGAGACCATTCCCGATATGTTGGGCGTCGAAATTTCGTTTATCCGCTCGCTCGCCGAGAACGACCTCATTCGCATCATCAAGAGTCCGCAGAATCGCGAGCTTGTCGATGGTCGCGATTTTCCGATCATCCGCTACTGCTCCGAGCTGTCGCGCTTCCATATCGAGCCGCGCAACCTGCGTCAGTACGTGTCTTCCGCCAACCGCGAGTCCTCGATGTTTGAGCAGGTGCTTGTGAGCATGCTCGGCATGGATACCTCCGATGACGAGCGCGACGCCAAGCTCGAGCGTGCGTTTAAGAAGCTTCACGACCTGACGGAGGGCGTGCACACCGCGCTGCTCAAGAACCGCGTTTTTGAGTCGCTCAACGCCGTGGTCGAGGACGCCGACATCGATGCACTCGATGAGGAAATCACTCGCTCCGAGTCCACCAAGGCCAAAAACGAAGAGATAGCCGCGCCGGCTTCGCACAAGGATTCTCTCGTCAAGCCGCTCAAGGTCGTCCCCCCTTCGCAATCCGGCACCGCCACCGCGGGCAAATAACCGCTGCTGAAATTTCGGGAACCCATTGAAAGGTCATGCAATGTACGACTTCGAATCTCAAATCGTCGACATCCCCGACTATCCCGAGCCCGGAGTCATCTTTAAAGACATCACGCCGCTCTTTGGCAATCCCGAGGCGCTCAAAGCCATGACCGATGCCCTCGCCGAGCACTTTGCCGGCATGGGAATCACCAAGGTCGTGGGTCCCGAGGCTCGCGGCTTTATGGTTGGCGTACCGGTAGCTGTAGCCCTTGGCGCCGGCTTTGTTCCCGCACGTAAACCGGGCAAGCTACCGCGCAAGACTGTGAGCCAGAGCTACGAGCTCGAGTACGGAACGGATTCCATTGAGATCCATGCCGACGCTATCAGCTCTAAAGATACCGTGTTGATTCTGGACGACTTGGTCGCGACGGGCGGAACCGTCGAGGCAACAGGTAAACTGGTGCGAGATATGGGCGCAAAGCTTATCGGTTACGGTTGTATCCTTGAGCTTGCGTTTCTCAACCCGCGCGAGAAGCTCACGCCGTCTGATGACGATGTGGAGCTCTTTAGCCTGGTGACGGTGGACTAGCCGTTACCCTTAGTTACTGGAAAGGAAGCTACATGCGCACAGCAAACACGCACAAAAACATGGCACGCTGCGCTGCTACGGCAACCCTCGCTTGTGTTTTGGGCTTGGGCCTCGCGGCTCCTGCCTACGCCGATACCGCATCCGACCTTGCCGCTGCTCGTACGAAGCTCGAGCAGATCGGTACCCAAACTCAGCAGATTTACGATGAGCTCGCCACGCAGACGCAGGCGCTCGATCAGACTGCCGGCGAGATCACGCAAAAGCAGCAGGAGATCGCCGATGGTCAGGCTAAGCTCTCAACCTATGTCGCCGGCGAGTACAAAACCGGCGGTCTGAGCCTGCTTCAGGTTCTGACGGGTGTCGATGACCTGAGCGATATGCTCAACCGTCTGTTCTACTACGGCAAAGTTTCCGATAAGCAAGCTCAGACCATTCAAGAGGTCAAGGAGCTTAAGCAGCAGCTCACCGATAAGCAGGCCGAGCAGGAGAAGAACGTCGCCGCCACGCAAAAGAAGGTCGACGAGCTTAACGCCCAGCAGGCTGAAGCCCAGAACGTCGTAAACTCCCTGGATTCGCAGCTGCAGGCCGAGCTTGCCGCCGAGGCCGAGGCCAACGCCGCGCTGCAGGCCGGCATCAACGCCAGCACCGCCGAGAAGGCCACGGTGAGCAACGAGACTGCCGGTACGACCGAGAACACCAACAAGGGTGGCGGTACGACCAACGACGGCGGCGGAAACACGCCCGCGCCCGCTCCCACTCCGCAGCCCCCGACGCCCGCTCCGGCTCCGGCTCCGGCTCCGACGCCTTCCGCACCGAGCCAGTCCGTTGACGGCGGTTCCGTTGTTTCGCGTGCCTATAGCAAGCTCGGATACGCTTACTCTTGGGGTGGCATTGGGCCGAACAGCTTTGACTGCTCCGGTTTTGTAAGCTATTGCCTCACGGGACGCTACTGCCGTCTGGGCACCACGGTCGACTTCATGGGTTGGACCCGTGTGTCCGATCCGCAACCCGGCGATGTTGTGGTTAACTCCTACCATACCGGCATCTATATCGGTAATGGTCAGATGATCCATGCTTCCGACTACAAAACGGGCGTCATCATCAGTTCCGTCGCAGCCGGTATGAACAACAACTACATTTTCGTGCGCTACTAAGTCACTCTGTATAGCGAACGAAGGTGAACCTCGTGGCCTTTGAGCTGCGAGGTTCATTTATTTATGACCGTGCTCCATACATGATCCTAATGTGCTAGTTTTCAATACTAGATGCACGCTTCATCGGTGAGCAATATAGCTATAATGATTGAGAAGCATATAGAAAGGACCCTCTATGAGCTGGGCACTTATCTCCGATTCGAGCTGTAACCTCCGCGATTGGCAACCGACCGCGCCCCATACCACCTTTGCATTTGCACCCCTCAAAATTCGAGTGGGGGAGCGCGAGTTCGTCGATGACCTCACGCTCGACGTTCACGAACTCAATTGCGCCGTGCAGGCGGAGTCGAGCGCTTCTTCGAGCGCCTGTCCGAGCGTAGGCGAGTGGACCGAACTCTTTAGGCTTGCCGACAAGACGATTTGTATGCCCATCTCGGAGGGCGTATCGGGGAGCTATAACGCCGCCGCCACGGCACGCGATTTGGTTCTTGCCGAGGAGCCGAACCGTCAAATTCATTTGGTCAATTCACGCGGAGCCGGCGGCAAAATGGACCTGATCTTACTGCTGTTCGACCGGTATCTTGCAAGCAATCCGGATGTCTCATTCGAGGACGCTTGCGCATACTTCAATAGCCTTGAGCAGAACAGCAAAATCCTCTTCAGCTTGTGCAATTACGAAAACCTGGCCAAAGCCGGACGTATCCCTAAGGCAGCCGGCGTCATTGCCAACAAGCTCAATATCCGCATTTTGGGCACGGCGAGCGAAGCGGGCAAAATTGAACTCGTTGGGCACACCCGCGGCGAAAAGAAGATGCTCACCAAGATTGTCGACACCATGGAGGCCGCAGGCTTTACCGGCGGCGAGGTCGTTATCGACCATGTCGAGAATGAGGTGGGCGCCCAAGCACTTGCCAGCCGCATTGTGGAGCATTGGCCCGGCTCCAAGACGATTATCATGCCCTGTAACGGGCTAGATTCATACTATGCCGAGATGCACGGCCTCATTATCGGCTACGGTATGGGCGTGGCGTCGGGCCGATAATATCCAACTAGACAAACGTATGGGCGGGATAAGGAGCCATTGGCTCTTTATCCCGCCCATCTTATACCTCGGTTAGCTATTAAACCCATTGAACTTGAGATAGCTCATCAGATACGCCTTCGAAACGAAGGACGATACCGCACTGCGCACGAGCAACGATTCGCGCGTAACCTGATGTGCGGTATCGGGCACGGGAGTCTGCTCAACAGAAAACGCCGCACGAATCGATGCCTCGAGCTGATCGACAACATAATCGAAAGCCGTCGGAGCGTCGTAGCTCAAGCGCTGAATATTAAAGAGCGCCTGAACCGCAGCGATGGGCAGCACCTGCTTAAAGATACAAATGGCGATGAGACGCGCAATCTGCTCACGGCCATACTGCTTTTTAACCGGAGCAGGAACGAGGCCGACCTTTACGTAGTTATTGATCATCGATGGCGTGATAACGGGTTGCTCTACGCAAATCGAAAGCGGCTCCATCCACAGCGCAACATATTCAATAACCTGATCGCGATAGAGCGTTACGTTGGGCAGCTGGTCATAGCGTGGCAGGCTCAACGCGTTGAGTTTACCCACCATATCGGACTGAATAAATGCATCCGGCAGAACCGTCGGCTGAATATCCTCAGGCTTAATGCTGACCGACGTATCGGACATCGGGATAACATGTTTAGCATGGTTCATAAGAGGCCCCCGTTCGTTTTCTATATTGTATTCTAGGTTATATAGTTTTGCATACTACATAGCCGCAAAGTAAAAGTGGTTGGACGGCACATTGATGCACTGTCCAACCACTATGTTAAAAGATAGCAACCTTACATAAGATATATTATCGTACTTATCCACGGAGAAACGCGTATGCGCTCGTTGCCGCTATGGCTCCGTCCGAAACAGCGGTCACAACCTGGCGTAAACGTTTGGAACGGATATCGCCAGCGGCAAATAGACCTGGCGTGCGGGTCGCCATGGATTCATCAGTCAGAATGCCGCCATCAGGCGCCAGATCGACTAGATGCTCAACAAGCTCGGTATGGGGCTGCGTTCCGGTAAAAACAAAGATGCCAAACGAGCCGGGCTCAAATGACTCGGTATGAGTCTCGCCGGATGCATTGTCCTTAAAGGTAATCGTCGTTGGCATGGCTTCGCCCGATAGCTCCACAATACTAGTTTGGTACCTAACTGTAATATTGTCCTTTGCGAGTACTTTCTGAACAACACCATCGGGCGCACGGAACTGGTCGCGGCGCAGCACGATGGTCACACTGTTGGCAATGTCGGACAGGAACAGAGCCTCTTCGCATGCCGAATTGCCACCACCGATTACAAAAACCTGCTTGCCGCGGAAAAACATGCCGTCACATGTTGCGCAATATGAAACGCCACGACCGCGATACGTATCCTCGCCTGCGAAACCTGCCGGACGCGGCGTGGCACCCATGCAAGCGATAACGCTCGGGGCCAGCGTATCGCCCATATCGTGATGCACCGTAAACAACGCTGCATCGGCATCGTAATCGACACCCGTAACCATGCTCCATGCAACCTGTGCTCCCAGGCCCTCTGCATGCTGCTGAAAACGCTCGCCGAGTTCGGCGCCACTCAGGAGCGAGATACCCGGATAGTTCTCGACCTCATTGGTTGTGGCGATCTGCCCTCCCGACATGCCCTGCTCAATCACGGTCGTCGTCAGGTTAGCACGCGCAGCATAAATGGCGGCAGCATAGCCCGCGGGGCCGCCACCGATAATCGCAACATCGATCGGCTTATCGGTAGTCATGAAGCGTCCTTTCGTCGAAACGTTGTCGTTCTTTGCGCTCATACCCAAATTTACGTGAACGTGACACTCATGCACTACAATGATAAATCCGTATTACAAAGCTGAAGGGGAGTTATCGATGGACCAGGCGCAGACGAGTGACGACGCTCCCCTGCTCACGCACAGCACTCCCCAATCGGAGCAAACCACGCTCCTGGCTCAGCAAAAACCTCTCGTGACCATCGTGCACGCCTCCGTTGGCTCGGGCCACAAGGCCGCCGCAAATGCGATTGCGCAGGCATTCGACCTCATCCGCGGCACCAATGGCATCCCCGAGGATATTGAGATTGAAGTGCTCGATATCCTTGATTTTGGACGTATTAAATTCGACGGCAATAAGACCGCGGCTTCTTTTACGGGAGCCACGCGCCCCATTTACGACCTGACCTGGCGATATACGCTTACGGGACATCTTCTCTGGGGTGGCGGAACGGCATGGTCGCGAATTATGTTCCCCGCCTTCAACGAATATATTCGTAGCCGCAGGCCCATAGCCGTGGTTGCAACGCACATCACAGCAGCCAATGTTGCCGTGGGCGCCCGCGTAATTACGGGTATCGATTATCCGGTCATCTGCGTACCAACAGACTATGAAGTCGAAGGCTTTTGGCCCCACAAGGACACCGACCTGTTCTGCGTAGCCAACGAATTTATGGCCGAGACACTTCGCCCCCGTAAAGTTCCCGAGACCAAAATCCGCATTACAGGCATCCCCATTCGCGCCGGGTTTGATACGGACTACAATCGCGAGGAAGAACTCGAGAAGTTCAATCTCCCCACCGACAAGACCGTCGTGCTGGTAATGGCCGGTGCCAGCTTGCCTCAACCGTACGTTCGCTTTCGCGCGGAGATGGACCGCACCCTCCCCTTCCTACGCAGCTTCGAAGACATGCACTTTGTCTTTTTGCCGGGCAAGGATAAGGAATACGCCGCCCGCCTCAAGACACTCTTCGATGCCATGAAGCTCGAAAATGTCACGGTGCTGGACTATGTCGACGACATGGCGGCCCTCATGCACGGGTGCGACCTGGCAATCCTCAAATCGGGCGGACTCACGGTCACCGAGTGCCTATGCGCACATCTGCCGATGATTCTGCTGGGCAAGTCCTATGGCCAGGAAAAGGCCAACACCACCATGCTCACCGGCATGGGCGCCAGCATGCATGTCACCACCGCACGAGAGCTCATCGTTACCCTACGTCACTTGCACGACCATCCCGAATCACTCAAAGCCCTACTCATCAACGGCGAAGTACTACGCCGCCCCCACGCAGCCGAAGACATAGCCATCGCAACCATGGAGCTCGTAGGCAAACCCCAAAAGCGCAAACGAGCCTTCTGCCGCTTCTACTGGGGCGGAAAACCCGCGCATATCAGGTAGTGATTTACTGTCCGCTGACCGGCCCGACCCGCCTATATATCATCCCATGCTCAAACATTCTCGCTGCGCAGGGCGCACTAATCCCGCCCGTTCGGGGCTCACCCATATCATTCCATGCTCAAACATTCTCGCTTCGCTGCGCTCGCTGCGAAACTGCGCGTGGAACGATATGGGTGAGCCCCGAACGGGAGGCTTCTTGCTTGTAACAATATTATTCTTACTGGTTAGTTGATACGACAAAGGAACAGTTCCTTTGTCGTATCAACTAACTGTTATTAGATTATTTGTTTCTACCTTCGCAGGCTCTAACTGGGGCGAACCCGGCGTAGCCGCTAGCAAGTAAACGTAGCTCACCCGTGGGAGACCCCTATATATCGTTCCACGCGCAGTTTCGCAGCGCAGCGAGAATGTTTGAGCATGGAATGATATATAGGGGGCCTCCCACGGGTGAGCGGACATTACAATACGCCGCTAGAACCGAAACCGCCGGCTCCTCGGTCGGTTTTGTCTAGTTCTTCTACTTCTATGAGATTGACCGTGGGGACTTCTTGGATGACGAGTTGGGCTATGCGGTCGCCTTTGTTGATTTGGATGTCGTTGGTGGGATCCAGGTTGATGAGGATAACCTTGAGTTCTCCTCGGTAGTGAGCGTCGATGAGGCCCGGCGTGTTGACTATAGACAAGCCCTGCTTGATGGCCAAGCCGCTGCGGGGCTGGACGAAGCCGGCGTAGCCATCGGGCAGGGCGATGGCCAGCCCCGTAGAGACCAGACGGCGTTCGAAGGGCTTCAGGACGCAGTCTTCGTTGGAGCGTAGATCCAAGCCGGCATCGGTGGGATGGGCGTATTTGGGAAGCTCGACGGTGGGGTCGAGACGCTTTATGTTGACGGTAATGTTGGACATGGAATCACCTTAGCTTGTCGAGCTCTTGCAGAAATTCATCGACGTCTTTGAAATCGCGGTAGACCGAGGCAAAACGGATGTACGCAACCTTGTCGATCTTGGCCAAGCGCTTGAGCACCATGTCACCCAACTCATGGGACGTGACGGCCGTCAGTGTGCGAGAGCGCAGCTCGACCTCGATGTCGTCGATAATCTCATTGAGCTTCTTAGTGTCGATATCGCGCTTGATGGTGGCGCGCATCAAGCCGACGAGCAGCTTATTGCGATCGAACCGCTGCTTGGTTCCGTCTGACTTAATGACCTCGATAGGGTCCTCGCATCGCTCGAACGTTGTAAAGCGATAGTTACACGAGCAACATTCGCGACGGCGCTTAATGGTGTTATTTGACTCCTGCATACGGGAATCAACGACGCGGGTATGTGCCTTGCCGCATTTGGGACAGCGCATGGTACCTCCTCTTAAACGATAACAAGGGTACCATGCGCAGCGCGATAATGATTACGAACGAGCAGGAACCTTAAGATGCGCACCGGCGGCGAGCGAACCATGCTCCAGATGATTGACGTTACGGATCATGTCGGAAGTCTCTTGCGTGGAAAGGCCTTCGATTGGATATTCCTCGGCAAGCGACCAAAGAGAATCGCCAGTCTGAACGCGAATGGTCTCGTAAGTAATGTTGGAAACGGACTCGGCATACGCGGCGTGACGAGCGCTAAAGACCGAAGTAGCGAGGACAAAGAAGAGCGTAAGCGCAACGGCGACGGCGACAATCGTCGGAACCTTCAGGGCAACGCGGGCCGGCGCGACTACAGCCTGCTGATTGCGAGCAGGCTTTACGGTCAAAGGTTGAATGCCGGAGCGGCCACCCTGAACAACAGTAAAAGTGGGTTCTGCAGGCGTCTCGAGCTTAAGGGCGAGGTTTCCCTGGACCATATTCGTTACGTTCATCATGTTCTCCTCTCGCGTGTTTTGCTGAGAACAGTTTTATCAAGCCGCGCGGACAAAAATGTCTAGCGCGAGAACGAATGTTCGGTTATTATTATCTTCGAACAGTTGTTCCTGTCAAGCAAAATTCGAACATTTGTTTGACATGGGTAGAGAGGATGCCCTGATGGCTCGCAAAATTACCAAGCGTCAGCAGCAAATTTACGACTTCATCAAGGAATATCAGCAGGAGAAGGGTTATCCGCCCAGCGTGCGCGAGATGGCTTCTGCCGTGGGCCTTTCCTCCCCCAGCACCGTGCACGCCCATCTCTCTGCCCTTGAAGCGCGCGGGCTACTCAAGCGCGATGCCACCAAACCGCGCGCCCTGGAACTCTTTAACGAGGATGGTTCCTCTGTCTCAATTTCTAAATCTGACGAGCCCACCGCACCTCGCGGAACGGTCTCGCTGCCGCTCGTTGGTCGCGTCGCGGCTGGGATTCCCATTCTGGCCGAGCAGAATATCGAAGACACGTTTACTATCCCGACCGAAATCGCCACTGATCAGGGTTCCTTTATCCTTGAGGTGCATGGGAGCTCAATGATCAATGTCGGCATCTTCAATGGCGATTACATCATCGTCCGTGAACAAAAAAGTGCCATGAACGGCGAAATTGTCGTGGCCATGATTGATGGTTCGGCGACCGTCAAGACGTTCTACAAGGAGCAGGGACGTGTGCGCTTGCAGCCCGAGAACGACGCTATGGAGCCCATCTATGCGACGAACCCCGTTATTTTGGGAAAAGTTGTCGGTTTAATGCGCCGGTTCTCGTAATGCAAAAACGCATCACCATCTTTGATACCGTCCGCGGGTTTACGATGATTTCTATGGCAGGATTTCACGCTTGCTATGATCTCGCCTACCTGTACGGCTGGGATATGCCCTGGTTTACCCAGTCAGTCTTTCAAGACATCTGGCGCGCCAGCATCAGCTGGGTATTTTTGTTTATCGCGGGTTGGATGTGCACGCTCTCACGCAACAATGCCAAACGAGCGGCTAAGTACGCTGCCGCAGCTTTGGTCGTCTGGATCGCAACAACGCTCGTATCGGTCGACGATTCAGTGAACTTTGGCATCATTTATTGCATGGCGGTGTGCACCGCGGTGGTTGCGTTCACCCGTCCGTTACTCCAAAAATTACCGGGCTCATGGGGCATCGCAGCGTGCCTTGTTCTTTTTGCCCTAACCTGGGGCATTCCAAAGGCGGTCTACCCACTCCCCTACCTGGCATGGCTTGGATTCCCAGGCCCGGGTTTTGTTTCGGGAGATTACTATCCGCTCATACCGTTTGTCTTTATGTACCTTACCGGCTTTTTTGCTGCCCAGGCAGCACAAGCATCAAGTCTCGAAGCGCCAGCATGGGCATACGCCAATCCTATCCCGGCGCTCGCAGTCCTGGGTCGGCATGCCTTACCGTTCTACCTGCTCCATCAGCCAGTCATTCTAGGCGTGCTGGAAATCGTTTATTCCGTACGATAACGCTCGAGCCGCGGTGCAATACGAGCCGGCAGTTTCGCCACAATGCGAACGCCGTCCTCGAGATATTCCTCATGCAGAAGGGTTCCCTGCTCATGCACCAGCGTGATGAGAGCGCCCTCACGATACGGGATATCAGCGGAGAGCAACACATCGGTGGCAGCTGCCTCGCGAGCAATCCGGTCGACGAGATCGTCGAGCCCCTCGCCCGTTTGGGCCGAGAACAGAACGGCCTCCGGATAGCGACGACGGAAACTCAATCGATCGACGCTATCGAGAAGATCGATTTTATTGAATACGGTCAGCGTTAAACGCTCTCCGGCGCCGATCTCATCAAGCACGCGGTCGACAGCCTCCAGCTGCCGCTCATAGTCCTCGTCAGACGCATCTACGACTTTGAGAATTAGATCGGCACCCAAAACCTCGGACAGCGTCGATTTAAAGGCATCGACCAGACCATGCGGCAGCTTTTGAATAAAGCCGACGGTATCGGTAATCGTCATGCCGCGACCGCCGGGCAGACGATACGAACGCGTCGTCGGGTCGAGCGTAGCAAACAGCTTGTCCTGCGAAAGTACCGTAGAGCCGGTCAGACGATTGAGCAACGTCGATTTACCGGCATTGGTATAACCGGCTAACGCGACGCGAAACGCCGGGGACTCAATGCGACTCTTGGATTGAACATCGCGACGCTGTTCAACCTGCTTGAGCTCACGACGAAGCGCAGCGATCTTATTACGAATGAGGCGACGGTCGACCTCGAGCTGACTTTCGCCCTGACCAAAACGTGAGCCGATGCCGCCGCGCGTCTGCTCCTTAGCGAGATGGCTCCACATGCCACGCAGGCGAGGCAACAAATATTGAAGCTGTGCCAGCTGTACCTGCAGGCGTCCCTCACGCGTCTGAGCATGCAGGCCAAAGATATCCAGGATCAGTGCAGTACGATCGATAATCTTTACCGGCTCGCCCACGGCTTTCTCCAAATAGGATTGCTGCGAGGGGGTCAGGTCGTCGTCAAAAATAACGACATCGGCATCCATGCGATGCACCAGGCCGCACAGCTCTTCAACCTTACCGGAACCGATAAACGATTTAGGATACGGCTTTACCAAACGCTGCGACAAGCGTGCCACGCACTGGGCACCAGCTGTGTGGGCAAGACGCTCCAGCTCATCAAGCGAGCGATCGAGCGGCCATGCATTGTCGCGCCACTCAACACCAACTAAAATGGCACGCTCGGGCTCGGGTGCCGTGGGAACAAGGGGGAAACGGGGCATTAGGCAGCCTCAATACGATGCAGGATATCCTCAACGACCTCATCGATCGTACATTCATCCATATCAAACCACACGATACGGTCATCGCGCTTAAACCACGAAAGCTGACGCTTGGCATAACGACGCGAACGCATCTTAATGAGTTCGCGAGCCTCATCCATGCTCATCACGCCATTGAAAGCATCAATGATCTCTTTATAGCCAATTGCCTGCATCGACGTCAGGGCATCACCCAGCCCCTGGCCCATAAGACCGCGGACCTCATCGACAAGACCCTGCTCAAACATCAGATCGACGCGCTGGTTAATGCGCTCGTAGAGCACCTCGCGATTACGCGTCAGACCAAACCAAAGGGCATGATAATGCTCGTGCGGAACACTAAACTGCGACTTTTGCTGCGCATAGGAGACGCCATCATCATGCATCTCGAGCGCACGAATCACACGGCGCACGTTATGGGGATGAATAACAGCAGCCGATTCTGGATCGCGCTCGGCAAGCAAGGCATGCAGTTCTTCCTCGCCAATACGCTCGGCAAGCTCCTGATAGCCCGCACGACGATCGTCCTCAAGTTCACCCGAGGGAAAGTCCATCTCATCGAGGGCGGCCTTGAGATACAGCCCCGTACCTCCGCAAAAAACCGGCAGGCAACCCGAACCAAGGAGACGTTCAACATGCGCGCGAGCGTCGGCCTGATAAAGCGCAGCAGAATATGCCACACCCGGCTCTACAATGTCGACGAGACGCAGCGGCGCCGTGCACTCATCGGGCGCCATCTTTGCGGTACCGATGTCCATGCCGCGATAGATTTGCATCGCATCGCACGACAGCACTTCGGACGAAAGACGAGCTGCCAAACGGTCGGCAACATCACTCTTACCAACCGCCGTCGGACCGACGATCGCAACGGCGGAAAGACCTGCCCCGGGAGAAACCATTAGCGCGGCTCGCCCACAACGGAGCCGGACAAATACCAGGTCTTGGCAACGTCAACGTCAACATCAACGATCTTACCAACAAGCTGATCGATGCTGTAACCCTCGGGGATAGGCGCATGCACGGTCTGATTCTTGGGACTCTTGCCCAGCAGGACCGCGTCGTTCTTTTTACTCGTTCCCTCAATGAGCGCCGGAACCACAGTATGAAGCTCACCCTGGTTATACTCGTGTGCCGTGGTCTCGATAACCTTAACCAGACGGTTGAAACGCTCGAGAATAACCTCATGCGGCGTAGGATCGTCAATCTCGGCGGCCGGGGTACCGGCGCGCTTGGAATAGATGAAGGTATAGGCCTGAGCATAGCGGACCGTCTCGGCAAGTGAGAGCGTCTGCTCAAAGTCTTCTTCAGTCTCACCCGGGAAGCCAACGATAATGTCGGTCGAGAGCGCGATATCGGGCATGCGGTTGCGAATGCGATCGACAAGGCCCAGATAGTCCTCGCGTGTATAACGGCGATTCATCTCTTTGAGGATCCGCGTCGAACCTGACTGGACGGCCAAGTGCAGCTGCGGCATAACGGCAGGCGTCTCGGCCATGGCGTCGATGGTCTCGGGCAACAGGTCCTTGGGATGCGAAGACGTAAAGAAGATGCGCTCCACGCCCGTATCGCCCACGGCACGCAGCAGATCGGCAAAACGCGGCTTGCCAAACAGATCGCGACCATATGAGTTAACGTTTTGGCCCAGCAGCGTAATCTCACGCACGCCCTGGCGCACCAAACCGGTCACCTCGTCGACAATCTCCTCGAAGGGGCGGCTCTTTTCGCGACCGCGCACGTACGGCACGATGCAATAGGTGCAGAAATTATTGCAGCCCGTCATGATGGGCACCCAGGCGTGATACTGAGTCTCGCGATGCCACGGCATGCTCATGGCATCCGTATCCTCATGCTCATTGGTGCGGATATGACGCTTACCATCACGGAACGCCTCGGCAATGAGCTCGGCCACATGTGCAATGGAATGCGTGCCAAAGATGACATTGACGTTATCGACGTTGGTGAGCAGGCCCTCGCCATCGCGCTGCGCGATGCAACCGCCAACGGCAACCACGCGCTTGCCCGAAGGCGAAGGCGGCAGGCTTTTGCAGGAATTGCACTGACCGTACAGGCGAGTATCGGCGGCCTCGCGCACGCAGCACGTCATGAAGACAACGATATCGGCATGCGCGGGATCGAGCGCCATGAGGCAGCCATACGAATCAAGCAGACCGCTCACACGCTCGGAGTCGTGCTGATTCATCTGGCAGCCAAAGGTGCGGATAAAGTAGGTTTTACCGGCAAGAATATCGCGTACGGAACGCTGGTCCATGTGCATAAGTCCTAACGATGGGGAGCGAAACAAGGCAAGCAGAAGCTATGCCACAGGCTTAACATCATCCATGACGACGTTATCCATAGCAGCTCGATTGATCTGGTGAACGTAGATAGAAAGGCGGATGGCCGTGCGCGACTCCCCGTTAATGAGGATGTCGGAGAACACGGGCGCGCAGGAAATATCAAAACCGGTTGGAATCAAAAAACCGCGCGCGATAGCAACGGCCTTAATAGCCTGGTTGACGGCACCGGCGCCGACACACTGGATGTTGACGGGTACACCATCCTTGACCATGCCGGCGATGGCGCCGGCAACGGACGCGGGCGATGATTTGCTTGATACCTTCAGGCAATCCATGAAGAAACTCCTGCATTTAAAAGTACGTTTTAACTGCAACAACTGTATCGTACCGAGTGGACTCGGTAAAGGCACTATTCCTCTTTGGCAAGATCAAAGGTCACGGTGATTCGATCACGCGAAACACGGATCTTTGGGTCGCCGCAAAGGTTGAGATAGTACCGGGCGGCAAGGTCATTAAAGTCGCGTTCCACAGCGCGCGAAAACTGTGCCATGTCATCCTTGGCAATACGTAGCCCGCGACGATCCTTCGCGAGATCGACAGGAGTCGGCGCATGCGAGGACGAATCACGCTCGCGCAGCAGACGCGCGGTCACACCGCGAACGGGCTTAATCTGCCCTGCCAAAATGCGATGGGCCGTGCGCTCGGACATCTCAAGACCCAAACCCGAACAAATACGGATAAAGTCCTCGGCATCAGAAGCAAGGCCTAAACGATCGACAACCGGAAGCTCGCTCTCGTCATCAATGAACAGGAGACGAGACGTATCGAGCCGACTTGACGCTTGAGCATAAAGGGTCGCGGCAATCTCAGACGGAGAACCGAGATAGACATCGCAACCACGCAACTCCTCGAGCGCAAACTCACAAGCAGCGCGAATAATATTATGTGGACCGCGAGCGCAGACATAACGTCCGTCCTCATCCTTGACGGCCTGGGGCCAGCTGGACTGATCGGCACGCTCACTGAGGCGGTCGGCCGCAACGCTCACCTTGAAGGCTGAACCAAGATCGACGCCGGACGTGACCACACGGGCCTCGTCGGCGTTCTGCTTAATCGAAAACAATGCCATGCCACGACCGTGAACGCCCCAACGGTCCATCTTCATGCTCTCGAGCTTGGAGGTAACGCGGGCATCAAAGATTCGCTCTTGCATATCCTGCGGAACGCCAGAACCGTTATCCAGAAAGACAAGCGTGCGGACGCCATCTTCCTTGGTCGTGGCGAGATAGACCTTGTCGGCGCCGGCATCGCGAGCATTACGGAGCATTTCGATGACGATGTCCTCGACATGCTGAATGTCGTGCTTAGCCTGGCGCCGCTCGGCCTCCGAAACGCGGAGGCGGACATACCCCTCGCCAAGGTTCTCCTCGACGCGAAGGTTGCCCTCCCCCGACATCGACGCGATAAATGAGATGAGCTCGTTCGCGTCGCTCATGTTATTTAGCGATATCGACAGCGCGGCTCTCGCGAATCACGACGACGCGCACCTGACCGGGATACTCCATCTCTTCCTCGATCTGATGGGCGATATCGTGAGCCAGAACCGTGGACTGGGCATCGGAAATCTTGTCCGGCTGGACCATGACGTGGACCTCGCGACCGGCCTGCATGGCATAGGTACGTTCGACGCCGTCATGGGAGTTGGCGATCTCCTCAAGCTTCTCAAGACGCTTGATGTAGTTCTCGGCAGACTCGCGACGGGCACCGGGGCGAGAGGCAGAGACAGCATCGGCGGCCTGCACCAGGACATCGAGCACCGTGTTGGGGTCGACATCGGCATGGTGAGCCTCAATAGCGTGGACGATAACGGGCTTCTCGCCATAACGGCGGGCAAGCTCGGCGCCGATGACGGCGTGCGGGCCCTCGACGTCGTGGTCGATTGCCTTGCCCAGGTCATGAAGCAGGCCGGCGCGCTTGGCGGTCACAACGTCCAGGCCAAGCTCGGAAGCCATCACGCCGCACAGATCAGAGACCTCGAGGGAATGCTGAAGCACGTTCTGACCAAACGAGGTACGGTAGCGCAGGGCACCAAGGGTCTTGACGATCTCGGGGTGCAGATCGTGGATGCCGGTATCGAAGGCAGCCTGCTCGCCAGCCTCGCGCACGCGCTGCTGAACCAGGTCGGCGGCCTTGTGATACATCTCCTCGATACGGGCAGGGTGAATGCGGCCGTCGGCGATGAGGTTCTCGAGGGCGACGCGGGCGGTCTCACGACGGACCGGGTCGAAGCTCGAAAGAACGACGGTCTCGGGCGTGTCGTCGATCACGAGGTTGACGCCGGAAACCTGCTCGAAGGTCCGGATGTTGCGACCCTCGCGACCGATGATACGGCCTTTGAGGTCATCAGAGGGAATGTGCACGGAGGTAACGGTGACCTCGGCAGTGTGATCGGCAGCGCAGCGCTGAATCGCCAGAGACAGAATCTCCTGGGCGGTCTTGTGGCACTCGGCGCGAACCTGCTGCTCAGACTCGCGAATGATCGTGGCGGCCTCGTGGGTGACCTCGCCGCGAACCTTATCAAGGAGCTCCTTGTGCGCGTCCTCGCGGGTAAGGTCGGCGATACGCTCGAGCTCGGAGGTCTGCTTTGCGCAGAGCTCCTCGAGCTCACGGGAGCGCTTCTCGACCTGACCGGCCTGGCTGGACAGCTGATGCTCGCGCTTGTCGAGAGCGTCGTTGCGGCGATCGAGAGATTCCTCGCGCTGCATCACGCGGTTCTCGAGCGTACGAATCTCGTTCTTACGCTGCTTGTCCTCGGCCTCAGCGGCCTGCTTGTTCTTGATGATCTCCTCTTTAGCCTCGAGCAGAGCCTCTTTTTTGAGGGTCTCGGCCTGACGCTTAGCATCACCGATCAGGGACTCAGCCTGTGCGTGTGCCGACTGGATTTTTTCGTCGGCCTCGTGAAGACTACCCTGCTTGGCGGTGCGCATGTAGGCAATGGCGGCGATGGCACCCAAAATGATGCCAACGAGCGCTGCGATGATAGGCATGCTCACTCCTTTTTATGGATTCGTTACACAACAAAGCGAACCGTCCTTACGAACGGCTCGCGACATTTGAGTAATATGGGCGCAGCTTATGCGGGTCGGATACAGATAAACATATAAACAAACTCATCACAGATGAGCACATATCACAAAGCAAATGACAGTGTTTATCGTACGTTGAACCACAACAACTGTCAAATAAATGGCCCCAGCACGGCGGCTAAAACGCGGTGAACGGCAGGGCCACAAAACGCATACGCCTAAACCGCACATTCCTCACGTTCGGCATCGAGACGTGCCTTAACGGCATCGGCGGCGATGTGATACGAGAAGCCCTTGCCCATCAAAAACCGAACCAGTTTTTCGAATCCGCGCGTCTCTGGAACACGCCGCTTGGCGAGCAGGGCTGACGCACGCGCCAAATCGTCTTCGACGGCAAAATAATCCTCGGGATAACCGGGAATGTCATCGAGCACGACATGACGGCGCTTGAGCTCGGTCTCGATTTTACGCTGTCCCCAACCGCGCCGCTTGCGTTCCTCGATAAAGTACGAGCAAAAGCGGTTCTCGTCTAAAAAGCGATACTCGGTGGCGCGCTCGACGGCGAAATCGATCGCGGGCTGGCGAAAGCCGTAGCGTGCCAACTTGTCACGGACCTCACCCGTCGCATGGTCGCGTCGCGATAGCATCTCGGTCACCATGGTAAGTGCACATTTACGCTCGATGAGCTGCACCGCTTCACGAAAGTTATCCCAATCACAGGGAAGATCGGGGCGATTTTTGACATACAGGCGCGCGACCCGCACGGGAATCCAAATGGACCGCTCAAAACCGCCCTCAAGCTCACAATCGATATGTGCGCAAGGCTTTTTGGACGCATACCCGCTCGAGAACGAGGAGGCCGCCTTCTTATCGGGAAGGACAACCGTGGCCTCGGTCACCGTATACGACATGAGCGTAACCGCTACTCGTCGTCATCATCGAGCATGGCGGAACCATCGATGGCGTAAAGCTCGTCAAACTCCTCAGGCGCAGGCTGATCGGTCAGCTCGACCTCGGACGGAGCATCGTCATCAAACTCAAGCCCGCAGGCAAGGCGGACCTTATGCTCAATCTCGTCGGCGCAATCGGGGTGTTCGCGCAGGAACGCCTTGGCGGCCTCGCGACCGTTGCCGAGCTTGTCCTCGCCATAGGCAAACCAGGAGCCCATCTTCTTGCAAATGCCGCACTCGACAGCCATGTCCAGAATCGAGCCCTCCTTAGAGATGCCCGTACCGTACATGATGTCGAACTCAGCAGAACGGAACGGAGCTGCCACCTTGTTCTTAACGACCTTGGCGCGCACGCGGTTACCGATAACCTCATCCTTAAGCTTAATGCTGTCGATGCGGCGAATGTCGATACGCACCGAAGAGAAGAACTTAAGGGCGCGGCCGCCCGTCGTGGTCTCAGGGTTGCCGAACATGACGCCGATCTTCTCTCGCAGCTGGTTAATGAAGATGCATGTCGTGTTGGACTTGGACAGCGAGCCGGCGAGCTTGCGGAGCGCCTGACTCATCAGACGAGCTTGCAATCCGACCGTGGTATCGCCGATCTCTCCCTCGATCTCGGCACGCGGGGTCAGCGCGGCGACGGAGTCGACGACGATGGCATCGATGGCGCCGGAACGCACGAGCATGTCAACAATCTCGAGCGCCTGCTCACCCGTATCAGGCTGGGAAATCAGTACCTCGTCGATATCCACGCCAATGCGCGCGGCATACGTGGGATCGAGCGCGTGCTCGGCATCGATAAATGCCACCACGCCACCCATTGCCTGGGCTTCGGCCAGGATCTCGAGCGAAAGCGTCGTCTTACCGGAGGACTCAGGACCGTAAATCTCGACGATACGGCCGCGCGGCACACCGCCGATACCCAGAGCGGCATCGAGTGCCAGAGCGCCCGTGGGGATGGCCTCAACCTCAAGCTCGGGGCCGCCGTCACCATACCTCATGATGGAGCCTTGACCGAACTTCTTCTCGATCTCGGCCTTGGTGGTGGCGATCATCTCATCGCGCTCTTTACCCGTCGTGCGAGCATGAACGGTACGTACGGGACCTGAATTCTTGGCCATGAATAGCCCTCCTCTTAACAACCTGCATCGATAATAAACGAACGGCTGTTCGTGGTCAACCGTTCAGGCCAATCATATGCAGGCAGTCTTTCCAAAACCCAACCAAACGCCGACCAAACACTGACCAAATGCTTGACCACAAAGGGGCAAATAAGAACAAGAAAGGCAAAAATACACCTATGACCAGCGCAAACGCTAAATTCGTCAGGGGTCCCTATCTCCACAATTAAGGGGCCCGAAGGCCCCTTAAAACACGTCTATTCCATAGAGTTGAGCACAAGGGCAATGCGTCCCAATGCCTCCGCGACCGCATGGGCACGAACACACGAACGGTCGCCCTCATAGTGGCAGCGCACAGAGTCCACGACCGGCACTTCCCCATCAGCCGCGCGATACGCCCAGCCAATATAGAAAGTGCCAGCCGGATCGTCCTCAGTGCCGCCGCCGGGGCCGGCATAACCCGTTGCGCTCACTGCAATATCGCTCTGGTACAGCTCCAGCGAACCCGCCGCCATCTCGCGCGCGGTCTGATGCGACACCGCGGTATAGCGGTCGAGCGTCTCCTGATCAACACCCAAAACGCGATGCTTGATCTCATCGCAGTAGGTCACCGCACCGCCACGCAGCACCGCCGAGGCGCCCGGGATATCGGCAATCGTCGAGGCGATCATACCTGCTGTCAGCGACTCAGCCGTCGAAACCGTCACGCCCCGAGCGCTCGCGCGCTCGACAATATGACGCGCCAGCTCCTCGTTATGTGCGGAGATCTGCTCAAAAGAGTCCGTCATACCCACCAGAACCTAGACCGAAAAGACGATCTTGCGGCAGTTCCAGAAGTACTGGGCGCCCGAGATAACGGTCAGGACAACGGCAACGGCGTACAGGAAGCGCGACACCGAGTAGATGCCGAGCGTCAGCGCCAGCGGGCCAAGGTGCAAGCCGGCCATAGCAAAGACGCACAGGTAACCGCAGATGGAGACCATCGTGGTCGCCGTCTTGTACTTGCCAAGCTTATCGGCGGCAACGACCACGCCGGCGGCACTCGCGACCATGCGAAGGGCGCTCACCAGAAGCTCACGGAACAGGATAATGAACACGGACCACACGGTCACAGCGCCAAAATCCAAGAACAGCAGCAGAGCCGAGAACACCAGCAGCTTATCGGCAATGGGGTCCAAGAATTTACCGAAGTCGGTAATCTCATTGCGCGAACGCGCCAGATAACCGTCGACCTTATCGGTGCACGACAGGATCACATACAGAATGAAGGCAGCGGCGGCGAGCGGGCCGTCGAAGGTGCTCCAATCTGTACCGGCAACACTCGTGTGAGAAAGCGCCGACACGATCATGAACACCGGGATAAAGACGATGCGAACGCACGTCACGATGTTGGCGGGCGTCCAAACACTCGTCAGTTCCTTATTGCTCTCGTTTGCCACGATGCTCTCCTACTCCACAACATGGCCGATAAGCTCATAGCAGAAGCTATCGGTAAACTCGACCGTCAGAATATCGCCCACGGACGCCTCACTGGCGTCCAAGTGCACCGCGCCATCCGAATCGGGCGCCTGGAACCAAGCATGGCCGATCAGCTCGGCGCCGTCCTCGGTCTCCTCGATGCCGTCGACAATCACCTGGGCGCGCTCGCCCACATGTGCGGCGGTGGCGGCAAAACCGAGCGACTCGGCCAGGTCCATGGCCTCCTGGGCGCGCTCGAGCTTGACCTCCTCATCGACCTGACCCTCCATCTTAGCGGCCAGGCTGCCCTCCTCCTGCGAGTAGGCAAAGACACTCGTGTAGTCAAAGCCGACGGTGTCCATAAAGTCGATAAGGTCGCGGAACTCGTCGTCGGTCTCGGTCGGGAAGCCGACCATGGCCGTGGAACGGATCACGATGCCGGGGATACGCTCACGCAGATCGCGGAACAGGTCCTCGAGCTCCTGGCGCGAACCAGAACGGCGCATAGCCTTGAGGATGCGCGCGTCGCAGTGCTGCACGGGGATATCGATATAGGGCAGCACCTCGGGCATATCGCGAATCGTATCGATAAGCTCGTCGGTCATGCCCTCGGGCTGCAGATAGAGCACGCGGACCCAGACGTTGTGCGGGCGCACGGCCTCGGCGACGGCATGCAGCAGCTGCGCCAGATTGCGCGGCGAGCCATCGGTGGCGTCTTCGTCGGCAAAGTCGGTGCCCCAAATACCCGTGTCCTGGCCGATCAGCACGATCTCGCGCACACCGCCGGCAACCAGGTCGCGTACCTCGGAGATAATGCTCTCGGCATTGCGCGAGTGATAACGACCGCGGATATACGGGATCATGCAGAAGCTGCAGAAGCGGTTGCAGCCATCGGAAATCTTGACGTAAGCAACGGCGCCCTCGACAGTGCGCTTGACTTGCGGAATATAGGCAGCGATCTCACGCTCGACACCCAGCACGCCATCGATGACCGCCACGACGCCGTCCTCCTCGTCGGCCTTCACAAAGGCAGCGACCTCGGGCAGCTCGTCAGGCAGGTCGTCGCCATAGCGCGACGGCACACAGCCGCACATGACGATGGGACAAGAACGAACGCCGTCCTGAACCTCGTTGGCGAGCTCGAGCGTGGTCTCGATGCTCTCGGACGTTGCGGAGGCGAGGAACGAGCATGTATTGACGATGGCGATATCGGCATCCTGTGGGTCGAATGCCTCCTCGTAGCCCGCGGCGGTCAAAAGAGAACGCATGCGGTCGGTGTCAACCTCGTTCTTAGCGCACCCGAGGGTGATGTAGAGCACGGAGCCCAACGGTGTATCCATGTTGGAGAGCAGTCCTTTCGAATGATATTAGCGGTAGTTGGTGAACTGCAGCGGCTGGCCGTAGTCCTGGTCGCGCAGGAACTGGATCACGGTCTGCAACGCGTCCTTCGAAGCAGAGGAAACACGCAGCTTATCGGCCTCGATAGTCACCTTGACCTTGAGCTTTTGGTCCTTGATGTCCTTGTTGATCTTCTTGGCGGTCGCCTGGTCGATACCCTCGACGATATGGCCGAGCACGCGCACGGTGCCGCCCGATGCCGCCTGCGGAGCATCCCACGAGACAGCCTTGAGGTCGATGCCGCGCTTGATGAGCTTGGAGCTCAGCACGTCGATAATCTGCTTGGAGACAAAGTCGGCCGGGGCGTTGATCGTAAAGAGCTTGTCGCCCTTCGAAAGCTCGATCGTGGCGCCGGAATCCTTCAGGTCATAGCGCTGGGAAATCTCGCGCGTGGTTTGCTGGAAGGCGTTGTCGACCTCTTGCATGTTGACCTCGGACACGACGTCGAAGCTGGAATCTTTAGCCATGATGTTTCCTTTCGCGTACGAGCGACTTAGTAGCTATCGTACGAATAGTCGGTAGAATCGGTGGACGTCTGGCCGTCAGTTGCGGTATCGGCGCCATCCGTGGACTGGGCATCGGTGCCGTCGGTGGTGTCGGTACCATCGGTGGTGTCGGTACCATCAGAACTTTCACCATTCTCGGAACCAGTCGTCTCCTTCTTGGGAACGGTGATCGTCACACGCGCCACGCCCGAGGTCTTGGTATCGTAACGGACCTTTTCGCCGTTCTTGGTAACGGTGACATCGGAAGGCTTGGACGTGGTGATCTCGATCGAGGACTCAGGCGTGTACTCCTGCTCAAAGGGGCCAGTCGCCTGGGCGCCATAGACCGACTTGCCATCGACCTTGACCTCAATCCAGGCGGTCTTTCCCTTGGCAACGGAGACCTTGACCTTCGTTACCTCGTTTTCTTCCTTTTTAGCCGTCGTCTTGGTGGCGTCCGAATCGGTCGACTCATCCGTCGCCTCATCGGTGTCCTCATCCTCGTCGACGATTTCGGTCTTCTTAGAAGACTTCTTGGTCGTCGTCTTGGTAGCAGTGGGCGTCTCGGGCGTGGTCTCGGGCGTCGAAGATGCGCAGCCGCGCAGAAGTACCACGATGAGCACGATCAGCAGCAACGCCACGGCACCGATACCGGCGTAGACGATACGCGGATCGAGTCCGTTGTTTTGAGGAGCACGGGAACCGCCGCGTCCACGACTGGAACTGCTGCGGCCGCCTCCCTGAGGCATACGGCCACGATGGCTATCGGAACGGCCGCGATAGCCACCCTGGCCCTGAAGGCTGCGCTGACCCGATCGGGGCGCAAGTTCACCGCGGCCTTGATAGCCACGCTGGCCCGCACGCGGAGCCGAAGAGCGCTGGCCATACGGCTGTGATTGAGAGCGAAGACGCGGCGTCACCTGCGTGGTATCGGCGTCCGCATAGCCGCCGCGAGCACGACCGGCAGAGATACCACGGTGACCGCGATCGGAATAGCCGCCGTCGCCGTAGCCGGCACGAGGGTCACGCGCCACGCCGCGGGCAGCGGGAAGTGCACGGTCCTCGGGCATCGGCGTACTGCGGAACCGGTCACGCTGCGAGCGAATCTCCTCGCCCGAACCCGTCTCGGTAATATAACCGGCCTGCTGAGGACGCTGTCCATAGCGAGTCGAACGACCGCCCTGAACCATCAGGAAGCGCCCGTTATCGACAGAGGAACGCGAATTGACGTAGCCGGCGGCGTCCTGGAAACGACCGCCCTGCTGCGACGTCTCGCGTTCGTATGCCATCAGTTCGTCAAAGTAGGCATTGACGACCTCGCGCGGATTGAGGCCCAAAAAACGAGCATAGCTCGAAATCATGCCCTGCGCATAGCCGCGCGGCGGCATCGAAGCAAAGTTACCGGTCTCGAAAAACTCGATGATCTGCGGCCTGATTTTGATGGTGTTGGCGACCTGCTGAATGGAAAGGCCCATTCGGCGACGCTGCTCGAGCAGCATGTCACCAAAGCGTGCAGCCATCAGAATCCTCCAAACTCACGATCTTCACGTGCCATCTCGGCGTCGACAGATTCCAGCGCGGCAAGCCCTTCCTCGTCCAACAGGACCTCGCGCGGCTTGGAACCGTCGGGCGGGCCGACGACACCCTTTTCTTCCAGCATGTCCATAATACGCCCGGCACGCGCATAGCCAACCTTCAGGCGGCGTTGCAGGCCAGATGTGGAGCCCAGCTGCGATTCCACCACAATATGGGCGGCTTCCCAAATGAGCGGATCATCGTCTTGCGGCTCGGCGACTCCGGTGCGGACAATGCCGCCACCAGCCATGGACATGGAAGCGGGCGCCACGGCGGACAGAATCTCCTCGTGGTAGTCGGGCTCGCTCTGCGACTTGACGAACTCGACAATCTCGTTGATTTCGTCGTCCGAGACAAAGCAGCCCTGGATACGGCGGGGCTTGCCCCAGTCGACCTTGGAGAACAGCATGTCGCCCAAACCGGTGAGCTTCTCGGCACCCATCTGGTCGATGATGACGCGCGAGTCGATGCCCGTGGCGACGTTAAAGGCGATGCGGTTGGTGATGTTGGCCTTGATAAGGCCCGTCACCACGTTGGAGCTGGGGCGCTGCGTGGCAACGATAAGGTGAATACCGGCGGCACGGCCCAGCTGTGCAATACGCACGATCGAGGCCTCGACATCCTTACCGGCGACCATCATCAGGTCAGAGAGCTCGTCAATGATAATGACCAGGTAGGGCATCTTTTGCGGCGGGTTGTCGTAATGCTCAAACTCGCCAGCAGCCTGCTTTTCGTTGTAGGTCGAGATCTTACGCACGTTGAGACGCTCGAAGACCTTCAGGCGACGCTCCATCTCGGACACAGCCCATTGCAGAGCGCTCGCGGCCTGCTTAGGCTCGGTCACCACGGGCACATAGAGATGCGGAAGACCGTTATAGCCCGCAAGCTCGACGCGCTTGGGGTCGACCATAATCAGGCGAACGTCCTCGGGAAGGGCGCGCATGAGCAAGGTCGTGATGATGGAGTTGATCATCACCGACTTACCAGAACCGGTCGTACCGGCAATCAACAGGTGAGGCATCTTGGCGAGGTCGGCGACAACCGGCGTGCCCTCGGCGTCGCGGCCGATGGCGAGCTCGAGCGGACCGCCCTTCACATAGGGCAGCACGTCGCCCAGATTGACGTTCTGGCGCTTGCGGTTGGGAATCTCGATGCCCACGAGCGAGGTGCCGGGGATCGGGGCAAAGATACGCACCGACTGGGCAGCGAGCGAAAGCGCGATATCGTCCTCGAGGCTCGAGATTTTGCTCACACGCTCGCCCTCACCGGGCTGCAGCTTAAAGGTCGTCACCGTGGGGCCGGCGATCCAGCCGACCACGCGGGCACTGCGGCCAAACTCAAGCAAGGTGGATTGCAGTGACTCAGCGGTCTGCTCCAGCTCCTTGTCCGAAGACGCGGCGGAAGCCGACTGCGGGTTGGCATGCAGGATTTCGAGCGGCGGAAGCTTGAGGCCGTCCTCCTCTTCGCCCTCGTTATCTGCGGCGCCGTCGTCCACTCCCCCATCACGAGCCGCAGCCGATTCGATAGCACTCGTGGCAGGCGCATCGGCAACCTTGGGATGCTTTAAGAAGTCGGGAATCTGAGGTGCGGCCGAAACAGGGTTCACGGCAAACGGCGGCTCGGACTCGTCAACCTTGTCCGGATCGTCCTCCATCGAAAGCTGTCCAGTGACCTGCCCGCGCTTGGCGTGGCGACGCGGCAGCAAGGTTGTCTTGGCGGTCTCGAGCGGAGCCTCGTCGTCCTCGTCGTCACCCTCGGTGAGCTCAATCTCGCTATCGGACCAAGACGGGTCGGGCTCGCTTGTGTTGAGCTTGGGCGCAGCCTTGCCCTTCTTGGCATGGCGGCGCGGCAGCAGCGTGGTCTTGGCGCGCTCGGCTTCAACCGACTCGGATACGTCGACAAATGGGTCATCGTCCTCGTCGTCATCCAAAACCGGGTCGACATCGCCACCCATGACCGTGGTCACCGCGGCGTCAGTCCCCTTCTGGCGCAGAATGCTCAGGTGCGGACGAGCGACGCCGGGAACAGACAGGGCCTCTTCATCGCCCCACGGGCTCGCATTGACATCGGCACGTCGACGCTCGGCAAAATCGGCAGCGCGATCGCGTGCGGAGCGCAAAACGCCACCCACCGAAAAGCCGATAATGACCAAACCAACGACGACAAGCCCCAGCAAGACAACCATGGCGATAGGTTTACCCAGGGCGTTTTGCAAGGCACTTGCGATAAAGGCGCCAATGTAGCCGCCCGACACGGAAAGGTTCTGCGGCGTAAACATAAGGTCGCACGAATCGCTCGTGCCCGGCACCATCAGCGAAAGAATGGAGACGACGGCGATAAAGACCAAGGCGCCGCCCGCAACAGAGCGCACGTTGAGCGGCGAGTCCTCACCCAAAAAGAGCGTGGCGGCAAACAGCAAGATGACGATCGGCAGCACGTAGGCGCCCAGACCAAAGCCCAGGTGGTAGAAACCGGCAACCGCAGCCGTCACGGGCGCTGTTGCCGGAGAGATCACGGCAATGAAGGACGCGATCGCCAAAACGGCGATGACCACACCGGCGATATCGCGATTGGCTGAGGGCTCGACCAGGGGCTCGAACTCATCAAACTCGGACTCGTGGCCCTTATTGGCACGCAGATGGGAACCGGCACCCTTAGCAGATGCCGGTTGGTTATTGGCCTTATTGCCTTTGGCGTTTTGTGCAGATCCGCGCGCCAAACTAAACCTCCATGACGACCGGGATGATCATCGGGCGGGTGCGCGTACGGCTCCAGATAAAGTTAGAGAGCGAATCGCGTACGGCCTTGCGAATGGCATCGGAACCGCTGCTCGTAAAGCCGAACTTGCCCTTCTCGATCGTCTTCATAATGGATGCGGAGGCATCCTCGGAGAACTGGTCGTCGATGGCAAACGAGACACCACGGCCCGAGAACTCGATGGCCTCGATCTTCTTGTGCTTAAGCGAGACGATGGCAACAGCGGTAACCATACCGTCGTTGGCGAGCTTCTGACGATCGCGCAAGACGATGGGGTCGGTATCGCCGATACGCAGGCCGTCGACGTAGACGACGCCGGACTCGACGGGCGTACCGCGCTTAACGATACCGCCACGCATCTCGAGCGTGTCGCCGTTGTCGAGGATAAAGATATGATCGTCCTTGAGACCCATCTTGCGGGCCAGCTGGGCATGGGCGCGCAGATGCACGGCTTCACCGTGAACCGGCATAAAGTACGTGGGCTTGGCCATGGCCATCAGGAGCTTGAGCTCCTCCTGGCTACCGTGACCGGAGACGTGAACGAGAGCGCGGTTCTTATCCCACACGTCGCAGCCGAGCTTGGCCAGGCTGTTGACGACCTGCTGAACGGCCTTCTCGTTACCGGGGACCGGCGTTGCCGAGAGGATGACGGTATCGCCCTCGTGGATGGAGAGCGTCTTGTGCTCGCCGTTGGCCATGCGCGAAAGGGCCGACAGAGGCTCGCCCTGCGAACCGGTACACATGACGACAATCTTGTCGTCGGGCAGGTTGTCAATGTCGAAGGCATCGATGATATCGGCGTCGTCGATGTTGAGGTAGCCAAGCTCACGCGCCACGCGGGTGTTCGTGAGCATGGAGCGACCGGTCACGACGACCTTACGGCCGCACTTGCGGGCGGCATCGCAGATCTGCTGCAGACGATGGATGTGGCTCGAGAACGACGCGACGAACACGCGACCCGGCGCATTCTTGATGGCGTGCAGCAGGTTGGGACCAACCTCGGCCTCAGACTTGGTAAAGCCCGGAACCGTGGCGTTGGTGGAGTCGGAAAGCAGCAGGTCGATGCCCTGCTTGGCAAAGCGGCTGATAGCGGCATAGTCGGGCGTGACGCCATCGATGGGCGTCTGGTCGAGCTTAAAGTCGCCCGTGTGCATGACGGTGCCCTGATTGGTGCGGATGAACACGCCCAGAGCGCCGGGAATGGAGTGCGTCATCGAGAAGAAGTCGAGCGAGATGCCGCCGAGGTTGACATGGCTGCCGCCCTTGACCTCGCGGAACTTAGGTGCGCGGATGCGAAACTCGGAGAGCTTGCCCTCGATAAAGCCAAGCGTCAGCTTGCTCGAGAAGATGGGCACCTTATTGTTGAGATCCTGCAGCAGATACGGAAGCGAACCGGTGTGGTCCTCGTGGCCGTGGGTAACGACGATACCGCGTAGCTTCTCCTCGTTTTCTAGAACATAGGTGTAGTCGGGAAGCACCAGGTCGATACCGGGCTGGGAGTCATCCGGGAACATGAGACCGGCGTCGACGAGCACCATGTCGTCGCCGCACTCGAAGACCGTCATGTTCTTGCCGATGCCGTCAAGGCCGCCGAGCGGGATGATCTTCAAGGGAGATGATTTTTTAGCTGCCATAAGTGAGTGTTGTTTCCTTTCTTCGAAACGGGTCTGGAACAACCGACGGGGCGCTTCTGGCAAACCGACCGCCGGGAACGTACAAACATGCATCACCGAGTCGATGCAGTAACCCCAGTATGATACCCATTTGCACAACAACAGACCACCCATGCATCAAAGCCCCATCTGAACTGGTCTATCCCGCCGGTTTCCCGTGGGGCGGGCGCTGATGAAGTTTCCTGCTCTACAGTCCTGCTCACGACGGAGGCCACATTAAGTGGCCTCCTGTTCGTGCGGAACTCGCGATAAACTTCATCAGCGCCCGCCCCACGGGAAACCTGCCAAAAAAGGACAGGTTTGTTTTGGTCGGTTTTATATGGGAAGATGCTGCTGCGGCTATCTACAGATCTGAAATCTGACTACTGAATAGACTGTCTAACTAAATAGCGAGCGACACTAACCAGCCCTTTTGCTTGCGACCGGGAGGGGCGCATATGAAGTTTATCGCGAGTTCCGCACGCAAAGGAAAGCACTTAATGTGCTTTCCGTCTTGCGCAGGACTGTAGAGCAGGAAACTTCATATGCGGCCCTCCCGGGCGCAAACAAAAGGGCGACCCCTTAGGAGTCGCCCTTGCATGAGCTGCTTATGTACGGCTGTTACTCGGCGTCGTGGTGGCGGCGGGGCTTGCGGCCTCCGTTGTCGCCGGGACGGCGCGGACGGTCACTGCGCTCGGAGCGCTCGCGTCGCGAACGCTCACGGCGCTGGAAGTGCTCGCCGTCGCCCTCGGAGGCACCCTCGGTGCGAGCCGGAGCCTCGGGCTTGTCGAGACGATCGAGCGAGATCTTGCCGCGATCGTCGACCTCGATGACGACGACCTTGACCTCGTCGCCCACGTTGAGGACGTCCTCGACCTTCTCCACGCGGCCCTTGGCAACGCGGGAGATGTGCAACAGGCCGTCCTTACCGGGCAGCAGGTTGACGAAGGCGCCGAAGGGCTGGATGGAGACTACGCGACCGGTGTACTCCTCGCCAGGCTCGGGAACCTTGATGATGAGCTTGATGCGCTCGACGGCCTGGTCGACGGACTCGCCGGTGCCGCCGACAAAGACGGTGCCGTCCTCCTGGATGTCGACCGAAGCGCCGGTCTCGTCCTGGATGCCGCGGATGACCTTGCCGCCGGAACCGATGACGTCGCGGATCTTGTCAGTCGGGACCTGGATGGAAACGATGCGCGGAGCGGTGCTGCGCGTGGTGTGGCGCGGCTCGGGGATCACATCGAGCATCTTCTGCAGGATGAAGGCGCGACCCTCCTTGGCCTGCTGCAGGGCGCGGGCCAAGATGTCAAAGGTAAGACCAGTGGCCTTGTTGTCCATCTGCAGAGCGGTAATGCCCTCGGTGGTGCCGGTGACCTTAAAGTCCATGTCGCCAAGGAAGTCCTCGAGACCCTGGATGTCGGACAGGACCACGGTCTTGCCCTCCTCCTGGATCAGGCCCATGGCGATACCGGAGACCGGGCGCTTAATGGGCACGCCGCCGTCCATAAGGGCGAGCGTGGAGCCGCAGGTCGAAGCCATCGAAGAGGAGCCGTTGGACTCCATGACCTCGGAGACGACGCGGATGGCGTAGGGGAACTCGTTCTCGTCGGGGAGCACCGGAAGCAAAGCGCGCTCAGCCAGGTTGCCGTGGCCGATCTCGCGGCGCTTGGGGCTGCCCATGCGGCCGGTCTCGCCGGTGCAGAACGGCGGGAAGTTGTAGTGGTGCATGTAGCGCTTGCCCTCGGTGGGCTCGATGGTATCCAGACGCTGGCCCTCGTTGAGCATACCGAGCGACAGGACGGAAAGCACCTGGGTCTGGCCACGCTGGAACAGACCGGAGCCGTGAACGAGCGGCAGGTAGTTATCCTTCACCATGATGGGGCGAATCTCATCGGCGGCACGGCCGTCGACGCGCTCGCCGGTCTCGACGACCATGGTACGCATAGCCTTCTTCTCGAGCTTCTTGAGCGCCACGGGAATCTCGCGCTCCCAAGCGGACTGCTCCTCCTCGGTGAACTCGGCACGGATGGACTCCTTCAGAGCCTCGACCTTACCGATACGGGAGAGCTTGTCGGCGTCGCGAAGGGCGGCTGCCATCTCGTCGTAGTGGGCGAAGATGCGCTCCTGGACCTCCTCGACGGGCTGGTCGAGCGGGTACTCCTTCTTGACGATGGCGCCGTTGACCTGCTCCCACTCGGCGACAAACTCGTCCTGAGCCTGGCAGAAGGCAGCAAGGGCCTCCTGGCCAAACTTCATGGCGGCGAGCATGTCGTCCTCGGAGATCTCCTCGGCGCCGGCCTCGACCATCGAGATGAAGTCGGCGGAGCCACCCAGCTCCAGGTCCAGATCGGAGTTCTCGCGCTCCTCATAGGTGGGGTTGACGATAAACTCGCCGGTCTCCACGTTGCGGCCGATGCGCACGCAGGCAAGCGGACCCTCGAAGGGCACGCCGCCGAGCGTCATGGCCAGGGAGGCACCCATGACGTTGATGACGTCGAAGGGGTTGACCTGGTCGGCGACGAGCGAGGTGGCGACAATGTGCACCTCGTTGCGGAAGCCGTCCGGGAAGCTCGGGCGAATCGGACGGTCAATCATGCGCGCGGTGAGCGTGGCCTTCTCGCTGGGACGGCCCTCACGCTTGAGGTAACCACCCGGGATGCGGCCGGCTGCGTACATCTTCTCGTTGAAGTCGACGGTCAGCGGGAAGAAGTCGTAGTTCTTGCGCTCCTTGGAGACAACCACGGTGTCGAGCATCGTGGTGTCGCCCTGCTTGACCAGGCAGGCGCCGGTGGCCTGCTTGGCAAGCTCGCCGGACTCAAAGGTGTAGGTCTTGCCGTACAGCTCAAAGGTCTTGGATACGAGTGTCATTGTTCTCCTTTACCCCACAGGCCCCTTGCCTGTGGGCTTCTCATGTGACGCGGGCCCCCTGCCCCCGCCACGCTTCAGAGCGTGATTGTTCGCGCCCTTACACAAAAAGAGCGCCCCGCTGCGCAGGACGCTCTTAGCATGTACAAATCCTTACTGGATGTTACACATACCAAGGCTCCCATAGGTTAGCATAGTGCTCCATAGTGCAGTTATACAGTTTGTAAGGTCTCCATAGACCTGCATATTTCAGAACTTATGGTCTGAGTTAGGACGCGGGCGCAACCGCTAGATAAAAAATTGGCCCCATTTCCATCAATTCGGGAGCGGGGCCAATAACCTCAAATGAGGTTTGTATTGCGCCTTTATTTTAATCGTCTCGAAACGCGCCAACAATGCACAAAGCCATGAAGAAAATCAGGCTGCCGAAGGTGGAGCCGAGGATAAAGGCTACGACGATGCCCATCATCGGCGGGTACCGTCAGACACGTAGCACTGGAGACGATCAAGCGCATAGCCATAGATGCCAGCGTAGTCATCGCCGCCGTAGGTGGAGCCGTCATCGCAGACCTCATCGTGCCAGTTTGCGTGTGCAACGTCCTGAGCACGGTAGTAGACCTGTTTCCATTCGCCAGACGGGGTGATGTAGTACATCATCACGCCGTCGATGGTCTGGCCCCAGATGCCCGCCATGCCGTTGACGGAGTCACCGTAGTTGGCGGTCTGGACGTAGTCGAGCCAGCCGCTTTCCTTGGTGTGGACTCGATACATGAGGGTGCCAGAATCAACCCAGGCAATGAGCATGTCGTGCGATCCATAGGGTACGCCGGCAAAGCCCTCGCTGGTGCTGTCGTCGAAATTGGTCACGACTTCGTTCCAGCCGCCGCCGCGATTGTGCAAAGCGTAGTGGATGTTGACGCTCTTGCCCGTGGACTTCGGGAAACTCGTGCGCGTGGCAGAAGTGGATGGCTGGTACGTTCCCCCATTACCGTTGGTGGGAGCGATGGGTGCGACATAGCCGCTGCCGAGATAAGCCGCGACAGCCTGCTTGAATTCGTACCACGTCTTGCCGTACTGACGGAAATATCCGTTCGGGTCGGTATGGTCGCTGCCGCCCCAGCGTTGAGCTGCCTCGTAGTGGCTCAAGAGTCGAGACGTGTCCCAACCGTGGGCGCGGAGCTCATCGCCCGCCCACTTGACTGCTTCATTCCACTGCTTGGAGAAGTCAGAGGCATTGGTGGCATGCGCCAACTCGATGCCGATCGTGTAGCCGTTGCCGTTTCCGACATGCCAGCACAATCGATTCTCCTCGACCGTGTTGTAGACCGTGGAGCCGTCCAGCTCCATGACGTGATGTACCGCGTAGGTATCATTGCCGCGCCAGTACAGCACGTGGTTCCACGCGGATGCGCCGGGGTTCGCCGTCTCATGGATAACCAAGTACTGGGCGTTGAGGTAGCCGTGTCCATTGCTCACGTAGGCATCTTGGCTCTGGTAGGCTTCGGCGCTGAGCGGGGCGGCGAGCGCTGCCACAAGGGCGAGGACAACGGCAAAGGCGCTACGCAACGGCAGCTTGCGCTTAGGCTCGGCGTTAGTCTCCGTCATGCTCGCCTCCCGACTTGAGTCGCGCGGCGTCCACGGCCTGCTCGGCCGCGGCGTAGATGGCCGCACTCGCGACCCCGCACACCGTGCCGATGGCGGCGACGGTCTGGTTGTCCGTGGCGATGCCGGCCACGCTGGTCGCGACGGAGCCCAAAAAGGCAGCCGTGCACAGCCAGAACTTGCGGCTCGTCAGCTTGTGGATAATGTCATCGGTAGTCATTTTTCCTCCTATCTGCATGTTTCTTTGTCGTAGAGCAGGTCAACCCGGTCGCAGATGTGGTCGACCTTCTGCGCCATGCCTTGGCTTCTCGCCTGGCTGTGCGCAAGGTCGTTGTGCAGGACCTCGTTGGACGCCACGACCGACTCCATGAGGGTCTTCATGGCCTCCATGAGGCTGTTGCTTCGCTCCATCTGCGCGGCGATGCGGCCTTCCATCTGCGAGCGCTCGCGGTCCCGCTGCGCGCGCTCGTCGACCTCGGCCTGCTTCCGCTCCTCGCGTTTGAGGTCGATGCCGGCCTTGCGCTCGTTCTGACGCTTGTACTCTTCGAGAAATTGCTTTCCGAAATAAAAGGCGATGAGCGCCAGTGCCGCGCCGCCGAGCCAGCCAGGGCCATAAGGCGCAAAGAGCTTTAGCACTTCCATCCACTCACCTCCCCTCCTACGCTTGGTATTTATTGCGAGTATCCAAGCCATGTCCCCCGCGCTTTAAAGCCAAAAATCCCAGACGAAACGCGGAGGTCTACCATGCGAAACGTCTGGGATTTCTAAGAGATTGGATTGATCAAAAATGCTGTTTTCCACCGCCGTCACTGAGTACATGGCCGACAAATGTAAGCGCCTGCGCGCCACCACGCTGGAGGGCTACCGAAGCGCCATCCGCTGCCACCTGATGCCGATGTGGGGCGGGCGCGAGATAGAGACGATCAGCTTTGGAGAGGTACAGGATTGGGTGGATTCGTTCGACCTGCCCGGTGCCGCCGAGAAGGCCTACAAGACATTCCGCCAGATATACCGCTGGGTCTTGCGCCGCCACCAACTGCGCATCTGGGACGTTACGCAGGGCGTGGAGCTGCCGCAAAAGCCAACCGTGCGCCGACCGACACTGACCGCTGAGCAGGAGCGCACTACGCTGAAAGCAATCGTGGGACAGCCATTTGAGGCCGCCGTGCTCTTGGGTGCCGCTCTCGGGCTTCGCCGATGTGAGGCGTGCGCCGTGAGAATCGAGGATGTGGACTGGCGCTCGGGATGGGTTCACGTACAGCGTGGCCTGCACGTCGTGGGCGGCGAGGTCATCGAGACGGGATGCAAGACCAAGCTGTCTGACCGCAAGCTAAAACTGCCGCGCTTTGCATTGGAGCGCCTTCGTGCGATACGTGGGGCGCGTAGGTCTGGGCGCCTGTGCCTGCTCGACCCCAACGCCGTCGCCCGCAAGTTCCGCGCATTCTGTAAGCGATTCAGCCTGCCGCATGTGCCCATGACTTGTCTGCGCCACTCGTGGGCGACCATATCGCTTGAGCACGGTGCAGCCATCGAGGACATCGTCGTGGCGCTGGGGCATTCAACGGTGAATACGGCCATGAGCCACTATTTGCAGAGTTTCCGCACGGTCGTGGCTAGGGCGAGCGATTCGTACACAGCGGCGATGGAGATGTGATTCCGTATCCCGCGTTTACGCGATGGAAGTTAACGATTTGGACAACCCACCCACGGCGCTCATTCTTAATACGTCACCCGACCCGAAAGGGTTCCCGTCTAAACTTGGAGGAAATAGTTGCATTGTCATCCAGCAAAATTTCGGTGATAAAACCTACTCGGCGCAGCTCGCGTTTGGATTCGGCTCCGACAAGATAGCGATCAGAAACAAACGCAACGGCTCAAATTGGACTGACTGGAAGTACGTGACGCTGAGCTAGAGCATTCCGTATCCCGATTTGGCCTAAAGCAACAGGCTGTCGCTGTGTACTTCTCGGTGTGGAATGATGGCGGCGCATCAATCGACATCAAAAGAAACGACGGGAAAACCGTAAGCATCTACTTCAAAAACTCCAATTTTTCGCAGAGTGTTCAGTAGCATTCCGTATTCCGGACTTCCAACGACATTACGGCGAAAGTGGAACTTAATAACCAAAATTTGCCAACCTTCGGTTTTCAACTCGGAGCAACCAGGATTACGGTGAACTTCTTAAGTGACAGTATTCTCGTCTTTAACGAGACCGAGAGTAAAAGAATCGCTCTATTTAACAAGGACAAATAGTTTTCCGTATCCCGCTGCGAGAAGTACGTTACGGCAACGGTCAAAAACGTGCGATTCAGGCAGTCGAACAACAACACGACCGATGTGATCGTCGAGGTTACGATGTCCGACGATTCGGTCGTGACGCTCGGTTTTTCTGCCGACAAGTTCAGCTACATGAACAGCGCGACGGGTGAATCAACCAAGGTCGCGCTGTCGAAGTAGCCTAGCTAAGCTCTGCGTCCGTCTGGTCGGACGATACGTTTATCGGCGTCAGCTTAACTTTCGCAACATGCTTTCCGCCGCGAATAACAACGAGCTCGTTGTCCGACCAGGCTAGCCCTCGTCTATCCGGGTCATCTTCGCTTTTCCCGATGGTGAGCCAAGCCATGCCTGCATAACTTGCCTCCTGTATCTTCCCGAGTTTCTGGGATACGGAATCCCCGAGAGCATTGGTCTGCTTCGCGCAGTCGCTGATTCCCTTCTCGATTCGGTTCAGCTCCGCGGCGGTGACGGGAGTGTTACCGGAGACCTTGTCCTTCCAAGTCTTCATTGC
The DNA here is from genome assembly GCF_003459245.1 of Collinsella sp. AF23-2. Taxonomy (GTDB): domain Bacteria; phylum Actinomycetota; class Coriobacteriia; order Coriobacteriales; family Coriobacteriaceae; genus Collinsella. The sequence goes on along the minus strand of NZ_QRVG01000004.1, from coordinate 82,037 downwards.
GAATACGATTTTCTCGAATGCCATTATGGTGTCCTTTCGTTAGATACCGAAGGCGGTCCAAGCGCCCTTTTCATCGGGGAATGTGCTGTCGGAGGGGAATGTCGTGGCGCCGGGCCACAGCGCCGTGCCGGGAAGCCCTGCATCCCAGCGGTTGAATGCCGCGATCTTCTTGGTGCTCTCGTTGGTCTGCATCCAGAGCATGCCGTCCACGCGTTTGTCGCGGGCGGGCTCCGCGGCCTGCATGTAGTATGGCTTGGTCGCGGATGCCGCGGCGTTGGCCTGCTTTGCTGCGGCGGTGGCTGCGCTTGCCGCCCTGTTCGCGGCGTCGGCGTTCGCATCTGCCGAAGCGGCGGACGAATCAGCCTTGTTCGCTGATGCGTTGGCGCGATTAATGACCTGATTGAGGTTCGCGATCGTGTCGTAAAGCTCCTTGACCGCATCGCCGCTGGTCGTGCCGGATTCGAGCGATACGAGATTTCGGTCGACCGAAGCATGGAAGACACGTGTGCAGACCACATCGGAGCCCTGCCAGAACTGTACGCACAGATGCGCTGAATCGGTCTTGAGCACGCTGCCGGGTGCCGCGCACTCCCAGGCGGCGGTCTCATAACCGCTGACCGGGGTCATCGTCTTGTAGCCGCTGTTGCCGCACCCATCGGCGTACGCCAGCTTCGCCGTGATGCCGGCGGCGGACGTGATCGCCTTACCGTTGTCCGTAAGCTTGACCAAAAGCGTGCGACCGTTTGAATCGCCGCCGGAGAGCGTCACTGGCGGGATGTAATCATTTGCCGTGTCCACATTGATGGTGATGCGACGGAAGTTGTCTAGAGCCATTCTGACCCCCTTAGTTGCTTGCTGCGGTCAATAATCGGACAGCTGTCCCCCGCCGGATCAGTCTCGGTCGCGCTCGAACATCCAATCGAGTTGGAGCAGCTGAGCGCCACTGATGGCGTCAATTGCTTTCTCCTCTGGCAGAGTCAGAATCTCGACCTCACACTCAATATCGGCAAGCTCCTGGTACTTAGCGGCGAACTCGGCGAACTTCTCCGATTTGGGGTCGACCACATAATCGTTGATGTTGCCGTCATCGTCGTACTGCGCTTCGCCGTACTCCACGATCAACTTGTTGCGCTGGGTGAGGAATGGTTCAGCCACGTCGTGCAAGGCGCGGTAGTTTCGCGCCGCCGTGTAGCCCACGATGCCGACGTTATCCAGCACGCCGTTGTCGAGGTCTCGGCACATTGCAGCGATCTTCTCGTTAGTTAGCTTCAACGGTATCGTCCTCCAGGCTTGCTGTGCTTACTCCCAAGGCTTTCAAAAGCAGATTCACCTTGGAATCGATGCGCTTGACATCACGTGCCAAAGTCGTGCTGGTCCCCTGGACTTCAACTGGCTCACCAGCCCCTGCCGTCGGAACACCTGCTTCCATTACGTACTTCATATCCTCCATTGCGATCCTTTCTCTTCTCTACGAATAGTTATTCACAGGCCATGCAAAGTGTGTAAGCAAACCGCCCTCGAACTTCATGCTGCATCCGTTTGAGAACGTAAAGCTTCCGTCTTTGTTGGCGTTGGTGACAACGGTAAATCGAAGCGTATTGGTACATCCGTTGCCGATGTTTTTAATCGACCAGTTGTGCATGTCCAGATCGCATCCGGCGTTGAGCGCATAGGCCGTGAAACCGATGTTTGGCTTGTTCGCATACGTCAGCTTCATTGCGTAATACGGATCGTCTGCGTTCTTCATCGCAGCCCAAGACATATAGCCGCCGGACTCTTTCAGATTGAAGTTAAGTCCGTATACGCTTGGGTGCTCGACGAGATGGTTGCTACCGATGAAGCCGATGTCTTTGCCGTCATAGATGAAATGAGGACCGTCGTCCTGAAGCGACAGCCTGTTGTTGGAGATGTTATATTTGTCGATGGTGAATCCGCCGATGGTGCCGCGCGTCGTCTTGAGATAACCGGTCTTGAGATTCCAGCTGTTCGTGTTGGTCACGTCTGCGATGATGCCTGCGGCAAGGTAGCTGGCGTTCATGTACAGCTTGTTGTCCTGCATGTAGATGCCCTGCTCGGTACCGTTGTTTGTCAGACGGTTGAAAATCTTGAGCTGGTTCAAATCATCGTCGTAGTTGTCGAGCAGACCCTGCGCCATAGACTTGGCATCCTGTTGCTCGATGGCATGCTGCGCCTGACGTGCCGCGGCGGTATATGTGTTGACATTACCTGAGTGCGTGTTGTAGCAGGACTTATAGGTAGCCATGGCGCTGTCCAGCGCTTCCTTCGTGGTGCATTTGAGCACGTCCGAGATGGCGGTGTTGAGCGAGCCGTATGAGCCGCCTGTACCGAAAGCAGAATTGTACGTTGGGCCTAGGACATTGCCGATGAAATATTGATTCAACGACTTGTTGGACTTCAGACCGTTGAACTGCGTTGTCAGCTCGTCCTTCTCCTTGTCGATGGTCTGCTGAATCTTCTTGACCGCAGCCTTCTCAGCCTCGGTCACGACGCCGTCTGTGGCGAGGTCGTTGACCGTGGTATCGAGGTCGTTGAGAGATTGGTTGAGGTCGTAGGCACTCTGGTTCGCCTTATTCAGCGCAGCCACGAGGACGGGCGTTGAATGGTTGACCGAGCCGTCGCCGTAGGTGATGCGGTCCATCTCCCAGATGAAATAGCCGTTCGACCATTGCGGTATGTCCTCAGACCATCCCAACTCGGGATTCTGCATGTTCAGAGGCGGCACTGTGTCGGACTGATTCTTCGCGTAGAGCTTCACCGTGGACTTGACCACAGTGTTCGTTGTTGCGATGTCCTTGCCGTCAAGCTTGGCGCCGGGGCCTAGACGGACCTCGCTGGCATCGAGATTCCAGTAGTTCTTGCCGCTTTTGTCTTTGATGATGCCGGCCTTGATCAGGTTGGCGCTGATGGTGCCGGAGACGATCGCATCGGCCACCAAACCATGCCCGTTGCCGAGCGTGCGGAAGTTCCACGTGCCGTCCGAATTCTTGCCGTCGGCGATGCGGAAGTAGCCGCCGCCGATCTGGATGCACATGGTCGGGTTGGCATCCTCCGGTTTGTCGTAGACGAACAGGCCCTTGCCGGGCTTGATGTAGGTGTAGCCGCCGGTCTCGTTCATCACCTTGTTCAGGCCGTCGATAAGCCCATTGAGGTAGGCGCTGCCGAGCGTGGCGGCGCTGTCCCAACTGCCGGCGCTGCTCGTCAGGCGGTCGATTGTCTGCTGCACGCGATCGGAGCGCTTGACGATGCCCTCGATGACGTTGCCGACCTTCACGGTGGACGGCGAGCCGTCACTGAGCAGGTCTTCCACGATCTCAAGCACGCGACCGCTCAGTCGCAGCGGCTTTGGGAACGTGGTGTCGACCATCTGGAGGTTATCGCCGAGGTCGCAGGCGCTGGCATCGAATCCCGCGCGACCGAGGGCTTCGACCGTACCCTCGTAGCTCACGATGGGCTTCGAGCGCTCGGCGAGCGCAGCCCTGCCCTCGGCGAGAAGCGTTGCCTTGTCCTCGCAGTCTCCGTCCTCAAAGATGCCCTCGGTGTGCATGAGCGACCCATCGGGACCTGGCACGCCCCAGACCTCGAGCAGTGAATCATCCTGGATGTACTCTTTGCCGCCGTTGATGTCGGCAAATGTGATCTTACGCGAATATCCGCCAGTCGCATTTCCATCGTCATCCGTTGTCTGTACGCCCTTGCCGTAGCAATATAAGCGCGTAACCACGTCATCTGCGGACAGAACTCGGTCAATGCCGGACAGACCGCTACCGTAGTCGAGACGCAGCGCAGTATTGGCACGACCGAGGCGCTTGACCAGGCAGACCGAGCGCTTGGCGATGGAGTTGCCGTCTGCAGACAACTCGATTACCGGCTCGACCTCCATTTTGTAGGCTTCGGCTATATCTTTGACGGAAGCCAGCGAGGACTTGTGGTAGACGCTGTATTCGCCGCTGCCCTCGTCGCACTGGCCTACCGACCATCTGGTGCCATCGAGTGCCTTTGCAAGAGCCTGCTCGGGCGTGTCTTTGGAGCCGCGGCGTAGCGTCGGCATGAAATGTCGCGATAGCTCCTGCATGGAGCCGTAGCAGTTGACGGTGCAGATAGGTATGCTCTTCGCCCTCGACTCGCGCGAGGACATGACGATCCATTCGCACGTGCGCCCCATGGAATCACAGAACACGATGCGGTCGTACTTGTTGACACCGTTGTCCATCAGGACGAGCTCCACCTTGTCAACGCCGCACTGGTCGACATTGCGCGTGCGCGTGGCCTGCATCGGCGTGAGCTCGCCGAGGTATGCGCCGAAACGGCTGAAATGGATGAATCTCTTGGACATCTGACCGTCTCCTAGGGGATGAGCCAGAGCGGCTCATATGATGTCGTGATGCTGCTTGCACCGACCACTGTGATGGTCGAGTCCCCAACTGGCAGGTCGAAGAAATCCGATGTGAGTGTCGGGCAGGTCAAGACGTCATTGATGTACACGCCGCGCGATTTGGCCGGCGAGGTCTCGATGACGGCGACGGCGCCGGCGGCAAAGATCCTCTCGGCATCGACCTCGATGAACACGCCGTCCGCGCGGGAAATCTTCAGCTTCTTCTCGGCCTTGAGCGTGGCGGTGAATGTCGGGAACACCCGGCAGTTGCCGCTCACGGTCAATTTCGTACCGCTCACCGCCGTTTTCCTGCCGTACAGCATTGGCATAGCGCTCATCGTCAGGTCGATTTCGTAGTAGGCGAACACACCGCGCTGCCAGACCTCGCTGGGGCTTGACGATTCGAGCCTGCCGACGAAATCGCCGGGGAGCGCACGCCATGTGACGCGAGCATCGCGACCGACGATGGAGCCGAGCGCAATCTTGGACTTGACCGCCTCCTGCCACGTGCCGACCGTACGCAGGTGGAGCGTCACCGTGCGCCTGCCGGCATAGGCGAGACCGCTGCCGTCTGTCAGCGAAAGATCACGGGAGCCGTGGGCTCCGGTGACGGTCGTGTAGGACGTGTCGAACGAGATGGCATCGACCTCCGGCGCGGAGGTCAGATACCAGCCCATATCGCCGAGCCTGACGCCGTTCACGGTGACCGTGCCGTCATCGACGAACATCTTGTTGCGCAAGTAGATACCTAACCTAGAATCAGCCATTTAGACCTCCATTGCGTCGCGCTTGCCGAGCTCAGAGTCGATACAAGGCGCGAGCAGCATGGCGAGCGTCTTGAGGTCGACATCGAGCTTGAGCGCACCGATCTTGCTGAGTGCCGTGACGATTGCGAGCACGATGTCATCCACGGATAGACCGCCAGCGCCGCCAGATGCCCCCTGAGCGCCGTTTGCGCCAGATGCGAGCGACATACCAGCAGCCACGTCAACAGCCGCGGACGCGCCGCTCACGCGGTCGACGAGGGCATCGATCATCTTGTCGGCATCTGAGAGCAGCGCCGGGGTGTTCCGCTTGATGCCGACGCCGATACCGGACGGGATGAACTTGCCGACCTTGTCGCGGAAGACGCGCGAAGGCGAATGGATGCCGAGTGCGCTCATCGCCTCGTCGACCAAGCCAGAAAGCGCATTCCTGATGTTGTTGTACAGGCCGCCGATGGCACCCGAGATGCCGTTCCAGAGACCGGCGATGATCTGGCTGCCTGCATTCCAGAGCCAAGTCCCCGCGCCAGAGACCGCAGCCATCGCGGCGTTGTAGATTCCGCTCAGGATGCCGCCGAGCGCACCGACGGCGCCGCTGGCGATTTGCTGGCAGCTCTGCCAGACCTGGGACCAATTCCCCGAAATCAGCCCGGCAACCAAATTGACGACGCCCTGAACGATCTGGGCAATCGAGCTAATCACCTGGTTTACGGATGCGACGATTCCCGAGATAAACGGGGCCATCGCCGCAAAGGCGGGCTCAAGGGTGCTCACCAAAAACTGAACGACCTGCTCGATTACGTAGCCCGCGACAGACATGAATTGGTTGAGTGCGCTGCCGACCACCTCAAGCGCATCGCCGATGAGGTCCATGACGGTCTCAAAGGTGGAACCGAGCTGGTCGAGCCAAGGGCTGCACTTGGTCAGCAGGTCGGAGATGCCCTGAATGACCGCCGTGATGATGGGCAGCAGCAGCGACTCGATTCCCGCGACCAGCTGGCCGACAAACGACAGGACGCTGCCGATTAGGACTATCACGCCGTCGAGGATGCTCGTGAGTGGTGGCATGATGACCGTCAGGATGTTGGTCAGCGGCTCGATGAGCTGGGATATGCAGTCGAGCAGCGGTTGCAGGATTTCGGCGGCGACCGGAGCCAGCTGAGCCACCACATTGCCGATTGCCGAGAAGAGCTGACCGAGACAATCCTCGAGGACGGGGAAGATCTCGGATGCCGCCTGAGACAGCTTGCCGAGAATGTCCTGCGCGATGGGGGCGAGCGTGCTGAAGGCATCCATCAGCGATGAGCCGATGGTGCCGGCGACCTGACTCAGGGTTTGCTGCAATGTCGGGCTGATCATCACGAGACCGGCGAGAAGCGACAGCACGACACCGACAGGACCGCCGAGCAGCTTGAGCGCGTTGCCGAGAAGCGCGGACTCCCCTACGAGACCTTTCAGGGCCGGGCCGACCATGGGCACGTTGACGAGAAGCTCGCCGATGGTGCCGAGAAGCCCCGTGCCTCCCATGGCGGCGACCAGGGAGCCGACCAATGGGATTGCCGCCATGATCCCGCTGGAAAAACCCGAGAAGCTGTCGCCGCTGAGCACGGATGTGATCTTCTCGAATGCATCGACAATCTTCGGCGCGATGGTGTTGGAGACCAGGTCACCCCATTGCTCGAATACGGGAGTCAGCTTGGTCGTGACGGCATCGACCAGCGGGATTGCGGCGTTGAAGATGTCGCGCAGGCCGTTCAGGACGGGGGTCATGGCCTTCTCGCCGAGACGGCTGAAAGCTGCCTTGACGTTAGCCATCGCGCCCTTGAACGTGGTTCCCGCGGACTGCGCCGCACCGCCGAGGTTCTCCTGCATGGCGGCTGCGAAGTTCTCGAAGTCGACCTTGCCGGAGGACACCATCTTCTGGGCCTCCTCGGCGGTGATGCCGTAGTGCTTGGCAAGGAATTGCAGGATGGGGATGCCGGAGTCGAGAATCTGGTTGACCTGCTCGCCCTGGAGCTTATTGGATGCGGCTACCTTGGAGAAGATCGAGCCCATCTCCGTGAAGTCTCGGCCTGAGATTTGCGCGGAATCGCCGACCGTCTTGAGGACGCTCGTGAGCTGGTCGCCCTGCTTGACGCCGGACGCCACGAGCTGTGACGCCGTTGTCGCCGCGTCTCCCAGACCGTAGGCGGTGCCCTTGACCGAAGCCAGGGCGTTGTTCATGATCTCGTCGATGCTGCCGGCATCGTGGCCGAGACCCTTCAGCTTCGCTCGCGCGTCCTCGATGCTGAGGGCGCGGTTGAAGCCACCCGTGAGCGCCATCTTGCCGAGCGCCACGGTGACACCCGCACCCACGCCCACGATAGCCGTGGACACGTCCTTGAAGGCGTTGGCGGCGGCGGAGCCGATGCTGCCGAGTGCGGACAAGCCGGAGGAGATTGCGCTCTTCGCGCCCTCGATGCCCGATTTCGCGGAATCGGGCAGCTTGTCGAAGACGGATTTAGCCGCGGTCTCGACATTGGCGAACCACGTATGCGCGGTCGAGCAGACGCTTTTAATCGGTTGCGGCAGCTTCGATGCGATGTTGCCAACAACAGCCTGCACCTTGCTGCCAGCACGGGACAGGCCGTCCGAGATGGCGTTTCCGATCTCGGCTGCGGCAATCTGCATCCTGTTCTTGGCGCTGCTGGCGAAGTCGGCGATCGATGCCTTCACCCTGGCGAGACCGGCTGTCGCCTTCGCCGCGATCGGCCCCCACATGTCGATACCGGATGCGGCGCGGACGATGGAACCCAAAGCGCCTGCCATGCCGGTAGCGGAGCTCTTGCCCGCATCCAGCGACTTAGCACCGGCAAGGAAATTCTTGGCGGCGCGGGCGAAGGCGTTGGACGATTGGTTCGTATATTGCGCCAAATCCTGCTGCGCCTTGGCGGCGAACTCGTTGGCGACGTTCAGCTTCTCGGTCGCGTCCTTTACGGCGGCGGCGCTCTGCTCGGATTTACGGCGTGCGGATGCCAGGCGCTCCTCGGCGGCGACTGCCTGCGTGGAGCCCTCGCCGTACTTGGCGACGGCATCCTGCAGCTTCATCTCGGCCACACGGACCCTGCCGGCATCGTCTGCCTGCTTCATGCGAGCCTTGCTCAGCTCGTTGGTCGCGGCCTTCACGTCATCGGTGAAGACCTTGAGGGCATCGTCGGCTAAGCCCTTGGAGGATGCGGCGAAGGATTCCTTCAGCTGCTTTCCAAGCTGCCGACCGCTGATGCCGCCTGCGTTCCTGAATGCGCTTTTAAATGAATTGCTGGCTTCGTCGCCGGTCGACTTTACCTCTTTGTTGACCTTTGAGCGGAAGCCCGTCATTACGGGAAAAATCGATATATGTGCGGAACCGACCTCAGATGACATGCGCGATCTCCCCCGATCTCGTTACTCGTAAAGCGAAGCGAACAGCGGCGCCATGTTCTCTGCCGCCTTCTGCGCTTCATCGCCAGAGGCCTTGAAGGAGGCAGCTCGGAACTGCTCCTCTTCGGTCGGGATGGGAGATGGGAACTTGTTCTGCGTCAGCGCCGCCACGACGAACATGTCAGCGAAGCTGGTCGGATACTTGAGGCCTGCCACGTGCGCACCCGTTGAGGTCGCCGGGTCTCCTGAGAGCGCCCTGAACAGCGCGATCGCGTCCGCATAGCGGAGCCTGCTTCCGAGGTCGGCCTGCAGGCTCCATCCCCTTGCCGCGAAATCTGCCCTCGCGGCGTCCTCGTGCTCCTTCAGCTCGGCGATGAAGCGGGCTATTCCCCCAGGGTCGCTCCCTGGGTCTTAGCCAACTTCTCGCCGAATACCTCGAGGATCTTGACCATCGTCTGGAGCGGCTCGGCCTTGAAGCGCTCGACGGCATCGGTGCCGCCCTTGCCGCCCTCGATAAGCGTGCAAAGGTGCTCGAAGGCATCGTTATCGGTGCCGCTCTGGATTGCGGACACCTCTGCATAGCTCGGGCACATCGGCAGGCGGTAGACGTTGCCGGCGGACGTGCGGACGAACAGCGTGTTGTCGCCGATCACATACATGACCTTGTTCGCATCGGCGATGCGCTCGAACTCGGCCTGCTCCTTCTCCTCGGTCCAGTTCTCGAAGTCCTCGATGGTCGGCTCGAACTCTTTCTCTTCAGCCATCTCGACTTTCCCTTCTCTCGAATGGCCTCTTACGACATGGACATTGTTCGGCTGGGGTCCCCCGATAAAAAAAGGGCACCGCGCCGAAGCGCGATGCCCAACGAGAGAAGGGAAAGCTGTGTTTCGCTTAGGAATTCTTGCCAGCGGCGGCAGAAGAGGCGGCTACCGTGACATCGGCGGGCGTGCAGTGAGCCTCGATGTAAGCCTTGCCCTCGTAGAGGTCATCGCGCACCCACTCGACGGTGACGGCGCGACCGAGGACGGAGCCGCGCTCGGCCTGACCCGGCTCGTTGGCGGTCACCTTGATGACGCCGGCGCGGCGGTCGACGTTGCCGTTCTTGTAGGTGATCTCCTCGTACGCCATCCACTTGGTGTCGGGCGTGTAGGTGTCGACCGCGATAACGCCGTCGGCATCGGGCTTCTCGCCGAAACAGAGCTCTCGAGAGAGGTCGGTGTCCTCGGCGATGGTGAAGGCTGTGTAGATGGCAGTCTCGCCGTTGAGGGTGTAGCCCCCCTGCCAAAACTCGATGGGGTCGCCCTTCTCGGTGGAATCCTGCGGTGCACCGTCGCCGGCGATGAGACCGAGGCAGGAGGTACCGCGGGCGTACACCTCGGGCAGCTTCGGCGTGGCGTTCTTCTTGCTGATCATGGTGCGGGTGATGACGTTGCCCTCGGCGTACGGGACGATGCAGATCGCACCGGTTACGGGCACACCTACGTTTGCGAGGTCGTTACCCTGCTTGTCTTTAGCCATTGCAAGCTCCTTTCCAGGGCAAAGCCCTAACCTTAATCCTCTATTGCACCGACGACCGAGTACTCGACCGTCATGTAGCACTTGCTCGAATCGTGCTGGTCCGTCACGCGGTACGGCCCGTTGCAGCCGTCATCGATGACCGCCGCGATGGGAGACCCCTTCTCGTGGGCGATGGTCGGCGATGTGAGCGCGGCGAAGGCGCGTCTGGCAAGCTCTCCGGCCTTGAGTGTGCTCTGCCGGTTCCCCGCATAGATGGAGATGCCGACCGAGCGGTCGAAGGTGGTGAGACCGGTCTTCTGGCCCCCATCGTCGCGCACCACGCAATAGGGTGTGCCGCCGTCGAAGTCTGACGGCTCGCGATTGTCGACCTCGATATTCGTGCCGAGGACGGCGCGGAGATACCCACAGAGGAACATCTCCAGATCGGGAGGGACAACCATCTGCATCTACTTCACCGCTTTCAGGGCTCGGGCGAGATAGCCGCCCTCGTACTCAAGGAGAATCGTCTTCCAGTCGTGACCTACCACGCGGTAGCTGTTTCGGTGCGCCGATTTGTGGACCTCGATGCGGAACCCATCGCGGTACGCGCCGGTGTCGACGGGCGCGGTCGCGCGGATGTTCGCAAGCGCCTGCTGCGCCTTGGACAGGCACATGTTCTCGACGCCTGCGCTGTGGAGGATGTCATCGAAGAACTTGTCGTTGAACTTGACCTTCGTCTGTCCTGCTGCAGGCATCAGCCCTCCACCTCCTGAAGACCTACCTCGAGGGTAGGCTGCCAGCCCGTGAACGGGTTAGCATCGACCGACGGCACGACATCAACCGTGTAGACGTGTGCACCGTCCTTGATTCGGTCGCCGCGCTTGATGTCGACATTCGGATCAGCCACCGTGAGCGTGACGGCTGTTGCCGCCTGCTCGCGTGCGCCATCTGGCGTCATGACTGAGGATGCCGTGGCGATGAAGCCGTTGAACGCGAGCTCATCGACCTCACCGTCCCAGTCAGACACAGTGCGTGCGGGATTGTACGGGTCTTCCACAAGGGGTGCGCGGAGGCGCTTGAGCGGTCGACCGAAGTTGCCGAAATCCGAGCCACTCACGGGAGCCTCGCAATCCTGTACCTGTCGAGAATCTCGCGCTCGTCCTGCATGAGCTGGATGGAAGTCGCGCCGGACCCGCTGAATGCATAGCTCACCGAAGCGCCGTTGACGCTCTGGGAGCGCACGGTGCCCGCGGGGGCGCTGGCGGCTCGTCGGGAGACCTGAAGCGCGACCGCGATGAGATCTGGCACGTCATCCGTGTTGAATCCGGCGGTGACGGTGTACTCGATGGCGCTCAGGCACGGCTCGACGGGCGCGGCAAGCTCGACAAGGCCTGCCGTGTTCCACTGGGCACCGTCCAGAAGGTCAGTGCCGTCGGTCAGCGCGAGCTTCGTGACCTCGGTCACGTTGAGCGCGGGGATGCGGATGATCTTGCCGCCAGCGGAACCGACCCTGCCGGACAACTCCATGGACGGCGCGATATGCCACCCGCAGTAGCCGCGGATGGCGCTCACGGCGGCGGCGTTGAACATGGGGGCATCGAGCCCGCTGTAGTCGGTATGGTCGCCGAGGAAAGATTCGGTCATGATGCCCCCTTCCAATCAGTCAGCCGAGGCTATTTCGCAGCCTTGGCGGTCTTGGCGGTCTTGGTGGCCTCGGCGGTCTCGGCATCGGCCACGGGCTCGTCGGACTGGACCTCGATGCCGGAATCGTCGGACTGCGCGACGACCTTGGTCTCGTCCGTGGACACCTTGACGAAGGCGTACGGGTACTTGACCTGGAGCGTGCAGCGCTCCTTCAGGCGGAAGGCGGTGATGCCGGAGCCGAAGTTCTCCTTGTGGGAGTCGCTGGTCTTCAGCGTGCGCGCGCCGCGGGACAGGACCTTGCCGGTCTTGAAGGCGCCGACCACGCAGTTGCCCTTCGCCTGGGTCGGGGTGACCACGGTCGGCAGGCCCCACGGGGTCTGCTGGATGACGAGGGTGCCGGTGCCGTTGTAGGGCGGCAGGAAGAAGCCGCCACCGTAGTACTGGCCGTTCTTGTCACGCTTCAGGCGCAGGGTCTTATAGTCCTCGGGGTTGATGACCAGACCGTCAGCCGTGCGGTTGACGTTCTTCTTGATCATCGTGACTGCCGTGAAGATACGGTCCTCGAGCGGCTCGGTGCTGGTGTTGTCGATCACGGAGTCAGCCGGGATTCGAGCGACAAGGCCCTTGATGTTGTCGCTGGTGCCGTCGCCGTTCCAGATCTTGTCCTCCTTGACCAAGTCGAACTCATAGTCGTTGTGGTCGTTGATCTCGGACACCACGTAAGGCAGGTCGTCGATCATGTCGTCGGTGATCTCCCACAGGTCCGTGATGGTGTGGAGGGAATCATTCTCCCAGGTGGGGTCGGGGAAGTGGGTGTGCGCGGCGGCTGCGCCCTCGGCGGTCTCGCCGGGCTTGCCCTCGAGCTTGCCGTAGACCGGGTACTTCAGCACCTGACCGCCCATGGTGCCGGTGCCGAACAGGTTGACGATGAGCAGATCCTGGCGAGGAGCGAACACGGGGGTGTCGAGCTCGGTGAGGTACGGGGCGTTAGAGCCGGCGGGACCGCCGGTGACATTCACGTCGGTAGAGGCTTTGACGTTGAACTCGGAGGTCTCGAAGTTGATGGTCTTCGCCTGAGCGACGTCGATGCCCTTGGCCTTCAGCTCGTTGGCGAAATGCTCGCCGATGCTCTTGGCGGCCACGGCGTTCTCCTCCTTCTTCTGCTCGAGGTTCTTGCCCTCGGCGGCGTTGTCGAGGATCTCGGCTCCGTCCTTGAGCAGGGCGGCACGCTCCTCGAGCTTCTTGGACTCGGCAACGTGCTGCTTCAGCTGCTCGAACTCCTCATCGGTGAGATTCTCCTCGCCCTTGGCGAGGATGTCCTGTGCCGCCTTCTTCTCGGCGGCGATACGCTCCTTAATGCGCATGTTTGTCCTCCTAATCGGTGACTCCGCCGAAGTATTCGGCGATTTTCTCTATCTCAGACTTGCGCTCGGCAAGTGCATGAGCCTTCTCGTCGGTCTCCTCGGACTCATCCTCATCGGAATCGTCATCGGAGCCGACATTCTTGAGCACATCCTGCAGGCAATCGACGGCCTGCTGGATGAGGGACTCGTTGTCCTTGGAGATGGCTCGACCGCTCTTGACGTTGGTGACCTCGGCCTGCTGGTTGCAGGCGATGGGCACCACGGAAACCTCGAAGAGCTTGATCTTCTCGATTCGGCGGTGCGACCACTGGTCGCCCTCGTCCTTGACCCAAGCGGTCTTCTGGGCGAGGAAGCCGACCGACATCTGGTGCACGAGGCCACGCTTGAGCAGGTCGTACGCCTTCTTGCCCTCATTCGTGTCGAGGTCGAACTTGAACTTGACGTTCAGTCCCTTCTCGTCCTCGCAGGCGGAAAGGGACTCGCCGATGCAGTTGAGCGGGGAATCGTAGTTGTGGCCCCAGTAGAGCGGGATTCCCGCGCCGCCGTCCGGGTAGTCGGCGGAAAGCGTCTCGGCGTATGCGCCCTTGGTGATCTCGTCGTCGATGAGGTCGCGCTCCCAGGTGGAGGCGTATCCCTCGAACACGCCCTCCTCCTCGGGGACTGCCTTTACCTCGAAATTGAGGAAATCGAGCTTGCTCATCTAGTTACCTCCCGTTCGGGCTCGCGCCCGTCTGGGCGTTCTGGGTATTGCCGCCGTCCTGCGGGGACGGCTGACCGCCTTGGGTGACGTTGAGCGGGACGATCACCTCGTCGCCGTCCTCCTTGGCGGGAAGGTTGAGCTTGCGTCGGCCCTCATTCAGGGACATGAACGGGCGACCGGTGGCCGTGCTCAACGCCTTATATTGTTCGCTGGGGGTACCCCGCAGCTGCGCATCCATGTTCGCGAGGATGAATACGTCCTCCTCGCCGACCGCCTTGGGGATGACCTGATTCAGCTGCTGCTCGAGCTGGACGACGTAAGGCGACAGCTCAACGTTCCAAAGCTGGTCCTTGTAGGCCTCCACGCTCGACTTGTTGCCAGTGCGGATACCGACGTTCTCGGGCGAGATATGGTAGGCATTGCACACGGCAATACCGATACGGTCGCGTGCGTCGAGGTCGGCCATGTCGACGGGCTTGAAAGCGTCGACCGTGACGATCTCCATGCCGTCCTCGAGCAGGGGCCAGCCGCCGTCCTTGCCGCCGCCCTTGCGGTAGGCGCGCATACCCTGGATGAAGTCATTCCGCGCATTCTCGCTCGCCCACGGCATACCGGCGGGTCGCTTGACGTAGGCGGGGATGCGACCGCCGTTCTGGGCGATGAAGCGGCGATAGCTCGCCAGCTCGCGCGCCTCGGTGAGCAGCGGCCCCAAAGCGCCGGACATGGGCTTGGGGTTGCCGACCGCGCCGGGGTAGCCGAGTGACAGCAGGACGTTCTTGTTAGGCAGCTCGTAGTTGACCTGACCGTTGGGCAGCGTGATCTGGACGCCAGTCGGCTCCGCGAGCGCGTTGTACCGCACGGAGTACGTGCCGTACGGGATGCGGCGCAGGCGGTAGTCGTAGTCGTTGTCCATCGTGAGCAGCATCAGCCACTGGTCGTTGAGCATCATGTCGACCACCAGCGAGTGGATGAGACGGTAACGGGTCTCGTTCGCGACGTAGCTGGGGTCCGCGATGAGCTTGCCGATTTCGGAGTCCGGAGCCTCCTCGCGGTCGCCGTTCGGCTTCACGCGGTACGCATGGAAGGGCAGCGCCGCGATCTTGCTCGCCACGAAATCGACCACCATGCGCACGTTGTACTCGGCGGCCCACAGGTCGCGGCGGTCGTAATCGCCGAATGCGATGTCCTCGGCGAGACCGGGGGAAACCATCGGCGCATACGGAACAGCGTGCTGCGCGGTGGTCTCGGACTGCTTGGCGGCATTCTCGGCAGTCTCGGATTTGCCCGTGAAGCCATCGTAAGCCGCCCTGATGCGGTCGGAAAAACGCATGTATCAGCTCCTAGATAATCGTCAGCGGATAGGGCGAAGGCTTGGCCTTGGGCTTCGGTCGCTCGCAGTTGCGCAGCGCCCAGAGCGCCTCGCTCGCGGCGACAACCGCCGAGATCTGACCCTGCGATGCCCTGCGCGTCCAGACATCGACCTCGCCGAGCTTTCGCGTCACGGCGCACTTGAGCTGCTGCGTGAGGACCGGCTGGTCGGTGTGTCGGATGGTCCCGTCGAGCACCGCATCCTTGAAGCTGCCTGCTACGGAGCCGAGCTTGCTGCCCTCGATGGCATGGACCGTCCATCCTTCTTCCTCAAGCATGTCGCGGAAGTCCCCCGCAGGGCATCCCTTCGACTGCAAGGCGACCTCGTCGATGCCCCACGCCTCCTGCACGGACTTGAGGTACTTCGATACCCACAGGTTGCCGTCTCGGCGAGCGATGACCTCGACATGATCAAGGCCGTCGCCCCTCGCTCCAGCGACCGCGATGTAGGTCGTCTTGCGGTCCTCGCTGGTGTCGATGGCGAGCACGACGCGCTCGTCCTCGGGGATTCGGCTGTCGTTGTCCGTGAGCGACTCCCATGTCTCGACGTCGACGTAAGGGTCCACGTCGGCCGTGACCCATTGGCAGAGCACCTCGGTGCGGAAGGACGCCTCGGTCATGCCGTCGATGTCGGACTTGAGCGACTTGAGCGTCATGCCGCCGTAGCCGCACGAGGGGTTCGCCTGCAGGAGGTCCTCGTCGCTGTCGAGCTCGCAGCCGTCACGGCCCGACCACTCGAAGATGCCTATCGCGTTGTCGTGCTTGTCCGCCCACTCGAACGGATCCATGCCGCGCTTCTCGACAAGCTTCTCCCAGCTGGCGACCACCTTGAGGGCGGCCTTGCGCTGGGCGGCGAGAACGACCGACTTCGCATCGCCGGCGTTCGAGATTCCCCAGAGCTGACCGCTCCAGAACGACTTGGTGGTCTGCGAGGTGGCGTTCCACGCGACCCAGTTCTCCTGCTCGCGCAGCTCGTCCATGAGGACGCGGGCGGCGGGCTTGCCGCGGGCGTTCTTGGCGGCGCGGATCTCGTAATGAGCCAGCGATGCCGCCTGGATGTACTCCTTGCCGTTGGTGTCCGAGACCTTGTTGGTCGCCTCCTGCAGATCGGCTATCGCGACTTCCGATTCCGCCTCGCTTGGCGGTTCGGGATTGCACCACAGCCGCACCTGCGACCAGGGCTCGCGCGCGATGTCGAGGTTCTGGGCGGTTCCGACGATCTTGAACTTCACGGGCGGCACGCGCTCGGGATGGCGCTGCGAATCGACGAACAGCCACCAGCTGGAAAGCACGCTGGCGAGCATCGTCTTGCCGTTCTGTCGAGCGACGAGAACGATGACCTTCTTGAAGCGGTAGCTGCCGTCCTCGTTCAGCTCGAGCGCGTGGATGAGCAACCACTTCTGCCAAGGTCGCAGCTCCACGTGGAGCACCTCGCGGGCGTAGTCGATGACCTCGAAGCCGAGCGAGGTCTCGGGCGTGAGCTCGCGCAGCGGCTTCGTCCAGATTCGCGGCTCGGCGTAGCCCTTCTCGTCTACCTTGACGCAGAGCACGCCCATCAGCCGTTCACGACCTTGAATCCTGATGTGAATGCCGCCAGCGAGCTCGTCTTCTTCCTCTGCGGCTCGGCCTTGATGGACTTGTCGCAGCTCGGGTTGAGCTTCAGCGCATCCAGGACTTTCAGGTACTGGCTCACGGTGGTCGTGTCGGGCTTGTCGGCAGCGTTTATCCAGTCGTGCTGCTCAAGCTTATCGAGTTTCTTCGCTAAAGACCGCCCCAGACGGACCGTAGCCACGAATTTCGGGGCAATATTGCCGTACTGGTCTCTCAGCCAGTCGGCGTGCAAAACGGCATCTTCAAACGTCTCTGAGAAGCCTTTAAGTTCATCCAACTTCATCCAAAATCACCTCGTCCGCCGGCTTTTTCAGGGCATCTTCCCCGAACATCAATCAAAAACACCCCTCTACCTGCGGTTATTCCAAATCGAAATATCGGGGAGAGAGGAAGAAGGCACACGCGGATGGTAGTCCGCCAAACCCGCAGGTAGATCGCTTACCGCCCCTCCCCGTCAGTCCGCAGTCCACTTGCGGCTCAGCACTCCCAGGCTCACGGGCGGCTCGCCGTTGCCTCGTCTCGAGTTGCACGCGAAGTGTGCCGGCTCGAAGTTCGCCGGGTCTTCCTGCAGGTCAGGTCGCTTGCTCACGGGCACGCGGTGGTCAAGCGTCAGCGAGTCGGCGGTCGTGCCGGGGTCGGCCGAGTAGTCGATGGGCTGACCGCAGAGCCAGCACACCGGGCGCTCTGCCTGGCACCTGGCGAAGAACTCCGCCTTGAGCCTGTGGAACCTACGCGTCTGCACGCGGCCCGCGCTGTTTCCTCCCATTGCCTGTGTCCCTTCTCCCGTTACTTCCCTGTGCCAATAGTCGCGGCGCCGTCCCCCGAATCGAAGCCGATGCACTCGACGCGGACGTAGATTCCCTGCGGGTCCGACCATCCCTTGGTCAGGTCGTGCGAGCAGATGAACGAGTCGTCCCCGATCACCCCGCATCTGGTCAGGCAGTCCTCGAGCGTCTTCAGCAGGTTGCTGGTGTCCGGCTTCGTGAGGTGCGGCTCGCCCTGCCGGTGGTCGCCGGTCACGTGGAAGCACCACGTCACGTGCAGCCTCAGCGCTCCGCCGAGCGGCTTGTCCGGCACGCCCTTGGCGATAATGCGGGCGATGATCCTGTCCTCGGCCTCCTTCAGCTCATCGGACTTGCGGATACTTGGCTTGCCCTTGCGCATGAACGGCTCGAGGGCGTTGTGCGTGACGGTGGGCACGGGCATGGCGAGAAACGCCGACCACTCCCCCGCCATCAGCACAGCCCCCTGATCTGCGCGAGCACGGCGAGGCAGCCCCACAGGATGAGCAGCAGCCCGAGCGCGACCAATGCCAGCGCGACCAGATAGCCGACGAATGTCCATGGGTCGAATTTCATAGCGAACCCCTCTCGTTTGATTCAGTTGTCGAAAAATTTGAAAAGCGGCGAAACGCGGAATTCCCGTTTACACCGCGGGGGTGTGTACAGACCGTTAGCCACACGCGTACGAGTGCGGGCGCGGCTTTAGCCCGCACGCACGTGTCTGTACTCACCCTTGGGTGTAGGGTACAAACCCCTATTACGTAGTAATAGGTTTGTACCCCTGTTTTTGTACCCCTACAAACCTGTAATACCTAGGGTTTGTACCCCGTGGGTTATATAAATCAGAACCTAGTTCGAAAGGTCGATTTCACCGTCGAAATCAAGCGCCTGATTGTTCTTGTCATAGAGCAAATCGGTGCCTTCCTTTACTCGGAATGGACTCCATTTTGCGTTGTTTCCAGTTGCGTATTTCAGCGCCCTCATGTCAAAGGGTTTGCCCCTGAACTCGACCTCGCCGATGCGCTCGAGCACGTTGACCCTTGTCGGTTCAACCCCGTCCTCGGCGCACTGCCCCATTGCCTCACGGATCAGGCTCACCTTCTGCTGCTGCTCCGATTTGAAGGTCTTCTGGGATGCCTCCCTACCCTTCGAGTGGCTCGCCCTCGGGTCGTACTCGCCCTCGCATTTCAAGTCCGCCAAGGCACCCGTCTCATCCGGTAAATGAACGGGATACTCGAACCACAGGTTCTTGGGCTTGAAGCTGCGGAACTCGCGAAGCGTGCCCTCGATGCGCCACGCCGCCCATCCGCGCGACGATTCCCGCAAGCCCTCGTGGATGGATTCGAGCTCGCGGCGCAACTCGATGGGTGCGCCGTTTGCCGACTCGTTCGCCCACTTCTGCAGATCGTCGGCGGAATCGATGCCGACGAACTTCTCATCCGAGCGCCATTCCGGCAAAAACCTGTCGAAAGCATCCCAGATCGCGTGCTGCCTGCGCCAGTCGTAGTGCGCCTTGGTGCACTCGTCCGTCAGCTCGAGCGCGGTCATGTCCAGCAGCGCGTCCGGGTCTCGCGCGAACACGCCGGAGCCGGACGCGCGGTCCATCGAGCGCTTCTGTCCCTGCAGGCCCTTGGAGTGGTGGTGGCAGTAGATGACGGCGCACCCGACCTGCTGGGCGACCTTGTCGAACTGGTTGCAGAACGCCGCCATCTGGTCGGCGCTGTTCTCGTCTCCCGTGATGACCTTGTAGATGGGGTCGATCACCACGGCGATGGGGCGCGTCTTGAGCGCCCGGCGGATGAGCGACGGCGCCAGCCTGTCCATGGGGACGGAGCGCCCTCGCAGGTTCCAGATGTCGATGTTGCCGACGTTCTCGGGCGCGTAACCGAGCGCCCTGTACACGTCTTTAAAACGATGGAGGCAGCTCGCGGAATCGAGCTCGAGGTTGACGTAGAGCACCCTCCCCTGCGCGCACTCCCAGCCGAACCACGGCTTTCCCTCGGCGAGCGACACGCACAGCTCGATGAGCGCGAACGACTTGCCCGCCTTGGACGGCCCCGCGATAAGCATCTTGTGGCCTTGGCGCAGCACTCCGTCGATGAGCGGAGGCGCGAGCTCTGGCATGTTCTCCCACTCGGATGCCAGGTTCTCGGGGTCGGGCAGGTCGTCGGTCGTCTCCTGCATCCAGTCCCACCACTCGGCCCACGACGCCTTGCCGCACGGTCCGCTCACGAGGCGCTGCCGCTCGCCCGAGCGCATGGCACCGGGCATCCTCGACAGGCGGCTCGGGTTCTTGTTCTGGGTGTCGGGGTCGAGACCGTTCTTGCGGCAAACGTCGTACAGGCGCATGACGCGGTCGCGGTACTCGTTGTAATCGCGGGCGTCGACCTTCACCACGGCGTGCAGGCTCTTCTTTCCGGAATCGACGATTGCGGCGCACGGCAGCTGAAGCTCCTGCATGAGCGCCAGCTGCTTCTCCTTGGGCAGCGTGTCGGACTCGACCAGCGCGTACTTGAACTCGGAGACGTTCGCGTTGCCCACGCCCTTGCCGTCGAGCGGGTTGATGCGGATCCATGCGCCGGCGCGGTCGTCGTATGAGCCCAGGGCCTGCTCGATGGAGCCGTACTTCTTCAGCTCGCGCATCAGCTCGCCGGCGGTGCGCGAGTAGCAGCCCTTGGACTTGGGGAGCCACTTGCCCTCGCGGTCCCAGCTCTCGCACACGTAGCCGACCACATCATCCTCGTCGAACAGGTGGCCGAGATACTCGACAAGCTCCTCGGGACCTGCCTTGTCGGTCTCGGGCAGCTCGACCGGCTCCACCCATGACGGGTCGATGAGCGCGGTCGAGATCTCGCCGTCCCACGACAGCGCCTCGCCCATTCCCTGGGACATGCGCGGGGGGACCCATCCGCGCTCGGTCGCCATCTTCGCGAGCGTGCCCGACTTGACCCTGGTCTGCCCCGAGCCGAATCCGCGCCATTTGCGCTCGCACTCGCCCTCGTGGTACCTGCCGGCGTCCCTGCGGCTCCACTCGTCCCAGGCATCGAGCGGAAGCCCGCTCTCATGGAGCGCCATGCCGACGTCCAGCCATTCCTGGTAGTTCAACGTGGACGGGTCGATTGCCGAGAGCGCGTCCAGAAGGTCGCTATGGTCTTCCATCAGCTCTTCTCCTTTCTGAATTTCCTCTTCCTGCACTTTGGGCAATACTTCCCCCGCACGCTCAGCTTCTCGAATGT
Source organism: Collinsella sp. AF23-2 (assembly GCF_003459245.1). Lineage (GTDB taxonomy): Bacteria > Actinomycetota > Coriobacteriia > Coriobacteriales > Coriobacteriaceae > Collinsella. The sequence continues at coordinate 61,279 of NZ_QRVG01000004.1, read as the reverse complement.
CGCACCGCATTTCGCGCACACGGCGATGCCGTAGCTGCGTTTAGCCTTGCGCCCCGAGTCCAGGCACTCGCGGCAGGTGCGCTGCGCCTTGTACTGCGGCCTGTATGTCTTGCCGCAACACGGGCACTTGCGCGGCCTCAGCTCGGCGGTCACGATCGCCTCGTTCAGCTTCGCCATGGAGACGGCGGTGCGCAGCGACTCGGCATCGTGGTAGGGAATGTTGTGCCTGTTGATGAAAAGCCGCTGCGCCTGCGTGACCATCACGAGGTTCTCGGGGTCGAAGTTCGTCATGTCGCGGTCTCCGAACATGACGCTCTCGCCCTTCTGGAGCTTTCGACCGTTGACCTGCTCCCAAATGAGCCGGTGCTTCGGCTTCCACCATCCGTGGGGGCGGTCGTCGGCATCCTCCTTGGGCACCTTGACCTCGATATACCCGTCCCTGCTCACGCGCTCGGTTCCTATGGGACACTCGTTGTGGACTTCCTCGCCCTTCTTGAACTGGCACCTGCGGATGTTCGCAAGCTTCGCCTCGTCCTTGACGTAGTCGGTCAGCTTCTTGCCCTTGTTGGGCGGAACGGTGCCCGGCGCGAACCTGCCTCCAAACGTGCCCTGCTTCAGGCCCAGCGTCGCCTCGCGGTCTTTGAGCTGGGTAACCCTCAACCTTATATCGAACCTTTTATCGAACTCGTCGATGATCTCGCCCTGGCTGTGACCGGGAACGAATTCACGCAGGAACTCGTCAAACTCCGGATGCTCCAGCCAGCGGACGGTGGTGCTCATCAGCTTCACGCCGTGCCTGGACGTATAGCTCTGTGCCGTCTCGCGCTTCGGTCGGTAGCCGAAAGCACACTCGAACGAGGCGAGAAGATCGTCCCATGAGCGGAATCGCGGAGCCATGTCGAGAAGCCACGCATGTTCCGCCTTCGTCATGACCCTGCTCATCGTCTTTAGGCCTTCAGCATCGCGGGGACGCTCGCGAGCTTCGCGCCGGCCATCTCGGAGCGTGCGCGGATGATGACCACGGCGGTGTTCGCGTTCTCGATGGCGCGTGCGCCCACATCGGACACCGCCTTCGCGCGGTTGATCTCGCGCTCGATCGCCTCGTCATCGCCGCTGATGTCGAGCGACATCAAGTTGTCCAGCTCCTCGAAGAAGATGCCCTGGAGTGCGCTCAGGTCGGTCGAGCGCACGGTCTCATGTCCTGCCATCTGTCTTGTCCTTTCCCTCTCTTTTGCGAGCTCATCGGTCTTCAACGCTCTTGCCGACGATAATGCGGTCGGCCTTCATCTGCGACTTCACGCACGGCTTGATCTCCTTGCGCAGCCTGTACAGACAGTCGATTGCCTTGTCGATGTACTCGAGCGTCTTGCCCTTGACCATGCACCTCCACATGTACTTGAATGCGCAGCACCACCACCAGATGGACATCGTGCTGCACAGCACCATGGCGGCAGGCCACATGGCGAGCGCCGACTTCATGGCACGGGAGCACGTGATGAACCCATCACCTCTGTAGTGCTCGGGACACCCGGCATCCCTCGTCAGCGTTATCTCGTTTTCAGTCATATCGATTCCCATCACTTGGCACATCAGCGGTTCTCCCTGTCCAGACCGAAACACTCGGCTATCGCGGAGACGCGCCTCTCGAACTCGACAACGGCTTCATCGGCGAGATCGGGACCGACCTTCGTCCAAAGCCACGTGCTCATTCCCTCCAAGAAAACGACCGCGCGTGCGGCTTCCATCAGTTTCTTCTGGACTAGCTTGTCGACGCCGTTCATCGCTCGACCTCCTTCGACTCCCAGAAATTGCACCTGTTCCACGGTTGGCACTCGTGCGGCAGGTTGTGCCAGCACGTCAGGTACTTGACCTCGACCACGGTGCTCTTGGTCGTGTGCGGGTTCTTTGCGAACCTGCACGTGGCGCAGCGCTTCCCCACCTGATCTGCCATCACATCGCCCCCGTGCTACCGTAGCCGTCCTCGCCGCGAGAGCTTTCCGGCAGGCTGTCGTACGTTGTAAACACGGCATTGACGAACGGCAGGAACACCAGCTGGGCGATTCGCTCCAGCGGGTAGACCGTGTAGGGCTCATCGCTCAGGTTCACCAGCTTGCAGCGAATCTCGCCGCGATAGCCGGGGTCGATGATTCCCGGCGCATTTGCGAGCGTGATGCCATGGTTGCAGCTGAGTCCCGAGCGAGGTGCCTGGAGCGCGAACATGCCCTCCGGCATCGCCAGATGAACTCCCGTGCCGACCCAAACCGATTTCCAAGGCTCGATGGTAATTGGGTTGGGAATGTTCGCTTTGAGGTCGCACCCGGCGTCTTCCACGCCGTGGGCGTACTTCGGCAAAAGGTCATCGCCGTCAAGCATGATCGGCACGACCTTGAGATTAGGTCCTTTGGGATTCATTTCATTTCTCCGTAAAGACAGACCGCGATTATCGCGGCGATTGAAAAAAGGACGGTCGCCATATACACGACCGTCCTTCCCTTGCTATTCAATTGTTCCGGCCTTTCCAGCTAGAGGTATCTCACCTTAATCCCGAGGTGCTCGCAGATGGTCTCGAATGCCTCTTACGGTCCCATGCCGAGAACGGTATCGACTTCGCTCCAGCTGGTCACGCAACCCTTCTTGCCGTTGTAGCGGAAGGCCATGCACTCGGAATCTAGCCTGAGAAGCCCCCAGCCTCGCTGCACCGTCCACTCGATGTAGTCGATGTAATAGCCCATCTTGTGCTCATCCAGCAGATACCAGGTGGTGTGCCTGCCGATATTGTTTGTCCAGACGCTCTTCTGCGTCAGCTTGTAGACGTCACTCATTTTTCGGCCGCACTCTCTTGCCGCATTTGGGACAGAAGTTCCACTCTCCGCTCACGTGGTAGTGCTCCTCGTCCTCGACCCTGCATCCGCAGACCGAGCACTCGAAGCCGTTGTCGCAGGCTCCCATTTCGTTCTCGTCGTAGACGTTCTCGCACTCGCCGCGGTCGATTAGGTCGGCGATTGCAGCCATGGTCTCTTGGGGACACGGGAAGTCCTCAGAGCCAGTCACGGCCTCATGGAGACGCATCCACCAATCGCCCCAGTGACCCGCGCGTGTATAGGATCTCGCGGCGCAGATTCTCGGCTATCTCGCGGCGCTCTTCGTCGCTAGTGAATGTCATCAAAACCAGCTCCGAACATACAGTCGTAGTCGCACTCCCAGATCTCTCCGTCGCGGCTCATGGTCGCTCCGTACCTCGGAGTACCGCCGTTATCGTCGCCCCAGAAGTGGAAGTGCCATCCCAAAAAGTCGAACTCCTTGTCGTACTTGTCGGCGGCGTACCTCGTGTTGTCGTACTCCTCGTAATCGTCCCACCCGAACTTGCGGGAAAGGTCATCGAACGTGTATTTGGTCGGCTTATCCTTGCCGTCCTCCCACTCGTAGACCTCTGGCCAATACTGCTTGTAGCACCCGACGCGGACGTTGCCGTCTCCCATGACTCCGTGGTGCGAGAACTCGAACCACTCGCAGCCGCCAGAGTGTTTCATGATGTTCGCGTATATGCGAAGTCCAGTAGGCAATGAAGCCTCGTCGGTGTCGCATACGCCTACGTCCTCCTTGTCGGTTCTGCGCTCGCCGTTTAGGTACACGAACGCGCCGTAGTCGCTGTATGCCATGGCTAGACCTCCTTCGCCGCTACATTGCGGCGTTCTTCATCGGTAATCATTCATCTACCTCCACCATCTTGTAGAGCCTGAGCAGCAACACACGCGCCGAACGGATGCTGTTCAGAACGTTCGTCCTGCTTAGTTCGCGTGGCATCTTCTCGTACTCCGGGTGATACGAGTCAATCCACTCCTCGCGATCCTCAACCAGCCTGCTAACGGCTTTTGTGTAGTCGGCGGCTATCTGGGCTTCTTCGGTTATCTCGTAGCTCATTCGTCCACCTTCTCAACAAGGTCACGCGGATCCATACGCATCGCGTCGGCGAGCGCGAACAAGTTGCCCACGCGCATGTCACGCTGGCAACGAATGAGGGCGCTAAGCGCACTGGGCGTGATACCCGCCATCTGTGCCAACTGTTTCTGCGTGAGGTCATGGTCGGCTAGGTAGCGCTTGATAACCTTCTTACTCACCTTGTACCGGGTCGATGCCTTAGCCGTCATTCGTCCTCCTTCGTCAGCTTGCGACCGCAAATCGGGCAGAAGAAAATACGGCGCGATTGGAAGTTGGGCGTGAGGACGCTATACGGATACTCGTTGCAGCGGATAACAGGCTCACCGACGCCTTTCCAAAAGATTGTCATTTCGTAGTCCGCATCATCGGCGAAGTCCACGGGCTCGCCAGTGCAATACGGGCAGGGCTTCGATTTGGTTTCGTCGATCATTCGTCCTCACCCCTCAGCTTGCGAATACGGTCGAGAATGTCCCCGAAAGCACGCTCGTCTTTATGTGTGCAACAGCCATCGTCGTTGTGAATCGAACAATTGACGCATCTGTTAGTGGTGTTGAAATATCGACAGTATGAAGTAACAGCACTGCGTTCTGCCGCTCTTCCCAAGTCCTCTTCCAGCTTCTCCCAGCTGTCAGGCGTGGTGAGGTGCAGTCTCGTCGCTGCGATCCGATGCGTAGAGACCGATGAACCAAAATGCCCAAAGAACCACCATTCATCGGTCACACGCATATACATGGATTTGTCAGTGAAAAACTCGATTCCATCACTGTCGTACAGCACCTTGGTATCAAGCGGAATCTCGCGGCCCTCGGCATCTTTTGGTAGCTCGATATTCGCCATTGCTATCACCTATCTAGCCCAAGCAGTACAAAGGATAGGTCGCGGTAAATGAGGATGCTGCCGCGAACCTTCACGGTCATTAGCTCCCCAAGGCTGCACATCCTGTAGACGGTCCTCAGGCTCACGTTGAAAGCCTCGGCCCATTCGTTGGGCGTTGCATACTCGGGGAGCGTGGATAGGGTCACGCTCTTGTTGGCCTGTGCTGCGTTCTGCGGGGTTGTCTTCTTGGGCCTGTTTACCAAAACGTCCTCGGCCCTGCACTCCGCGACCTTTTTCTTGCTTTCGAGATACAGCTTGTTGGTCTCGATGCATTCGCTTCCGCTTCGCGCGAACCACTTATCCGGCTTCGCCTCATAGAAGAAATCGGTCACATGAAACTGGTTACCGTTCTCGCGGTACATCATGGTTGTGTCGAACGGGACGATCGCACCGTTCGCGTCCTTCGGCAATCCAATCGCCATCTTACTCACTCCTTTCACTCGGTACGTACGTCGCAGGGTTCACGCCACTCGGGATTCGCCAGCCGCTCGCGCTGATTCGGGAAATCATCGAGCTCGCGGCCTCCATCGACCACGTGCCGACATGCTGGAAGCCGCGGCGCTCGAGCAGGCGGATCTGCTTGGGAGAGCTGAGTCCGCTGTCGCGGCGCTTCTTCACTCGGTCGAGCAGTTTGCTTGCCTTGCCGGCGTTGGAGATCTCGGACGCGTCGATGCCGTACTTCTCGAGCGCGGCCTTCTGCTTGTCTGTGGCCGGTGCCATCTCCCAGGCGAATTCGGGGATGTATCCGCTCAGGTCCTCGGCGGCAATCGACATCTCGTACTGCAGCGGGTTGACCAGCTTCGCCTTCTTCTTGCGCTGCTCGGCAAGCTGGTTGGCGAGTGCCTCCTCGCGCTCAGCGACCACCTCGTCAGATGCCTTGCTCTCGACCTTCTGCAGGTCGACCGGGCATCCCGCCTGCTCGACCATTGCGGTCATCTTCTGCGCGACCTCGCGAGAGCTCGTAACGAGCGCTGCAGGGCGAACCAACTCCAAACGCTCGGTCATCCACAGGAAGTCGAGCAACAGCAGGTCGGTCTTGCCAGTCTCGGGCGACAGGCGAGTGCCGCGACCCACTATCTGGGCATAGAGCGCACGGCTCTTGGTCGGGCGGAGGTTGACGATGCAGTCGACGCTCGGGCAGTCCCACCCTTCAGTCAAAAGGAGTGAATTGCACAGCACATCGTATTTGCCGCCGTCGAAGTCTTTGAGGATTTGCGCGCGGTCCTCGCTCTGCCCGTTGACCTCCACAGCGCGGAACCCACATTCATTGAGCAGGCGGCAGAACTTCTGGCTGGTCTTGATCAGCGGCAGGAACACGACCGTCTTGCGTTCCTCAAGCCCGGCGTTCTTCATCTCCTGGGCGATTTGCGGAAGATACGGGTCGAGAGCCGTTCCCAGCTCGTCTGCCGCCCAGTCACCGGAGCGAACCGAGACATTGGAGATGTCGAGCTGAAGCGGCACGGTCTGTGCCTTGATCGGGCACAGGTAGCCGTCCTTGATGGCCTCGGGCATGTTGTACTCGAACGCCAGTGAGTCGAACACCTTGCCGAGGTTCTGGCGGTCACCGCGGTCTGCCGTCGCTGTCACGCCCAGCACTTTCGCGCCGGCAAAGTAGTCGAGCACCGCCTTATAGCTCGATGAGACGGCGTGATGGCACTCGTCGATGAGGATGTGCGTGAACCTGTCCCTGCCGAGCGCCCGAAGGCGCTTCTCGCGGCACAGGGTCTGGACGGATCCGACCGTCACGCGCTCGAATGTCCCCACGCTCGTGTCCTCGGCCTTCTCGACCGAGCAGCGCAGTCCGGTGGATGATTGCAGCTTGTCGGCTGCCTGCTGGAGCAGCTCGCCGCGGTGGGCAAGAATGAGGACGCGACCGCCATCGCGGACCGCGTCCTCAGTGACGCCGGCCATGACGATTGTCTTGCCGGTGCCCGTTGCCTGAACGAGGAGCGTTGCGCGGTCTCCCGCTTCCCAGCGCTCCTCGATTGCGGCTATGGCTTGCTCCTGATAGGGACGCAGGTTGAATCTCATTCCTTAGAAGCCCCCGTTCTGCGCGGCCTGCGCCTGCTGGAAGGTCTGGTTGATCATGCCCTGCAATGCAGGTGAGACAGGCTCTGGGTTGGCGTTGCCGTAGACGTGCTGCTGGGGTGCCGCGGCCTGCGCCTCAGGCTTCATCCACTCGGAAATCTCGTTGTAGGTCTTGTCCTTGTACTCGTGGGTGCCGACCTTGATTTTGCAGCGGCGACCGACCGCGCCGACCCAATCCATCCTCAGCTTCTGCTCCTTGGGGGCATCGACCGCTCGCATCCCGATCGAGACGAAGAACTGGGTGATCTTCCAAGCGCTCTTGGAATTCAGGAACAGGCGGTCGGAGAGCACTCGACCGTTGTCCAAGCGGACGTTCACCTTGGCGATGGGGCAGGCGCACATCTTGTCGCTGCCGTTGAACTGCTGACGCTCGACGTTCTCGACCGTGGCCAAGTACTCACCGGGCTCCATAAGCTCGAACTCGTTCTCCATCGCATCGATTTCGCCGTCCCACTCGAACGACTGACCCATATCGTTTGCCATTTCTTACTCCTTTCGACCGGCTGCCATGCCGGAATTGATGTAGTCGCGCATGCTGTCCCAGGCCGACACCAAAAACTTCGCGAAGTCCTCGGGCAGGGTGTCGACCGGCGTGCCCTCGGGGAAATAACCGCGCGTTGAGATGGCCTCGCTAACCGTCTCCGCGCTGATGCCGTCGCGCCGCATCAGGTCGTAGAGCGGCTTGAGGTATGCCGGGCGCTTCGGCTCGAACGGGTCTGGGATGCTCCGTGCCTGCTCGATCTGCTCGGGCGTGACCGTGGAGACGTTGACCGTCTCGACCACCTGCGGCTGCTGTCGTGCGAATTGCGGGACGGGGATGAACGGTGCCAACTGCTGGTACTCCATGGGAACCTCGTCCGGCAGGCCCCAGCGGTTCTTGGCGTCCCACGTGGCGGCATGGGAGCAGTAGAGCATACGGTTCTTGCCGCCCTGGGCCTTGCCGACCTTGCCGTCCTTGCTTGTGGTGATGACGATGGTCTTGTAGTTGGCAAACAAAACAGCGTCAGCCCACTCCTTGAGCATCGCCGCGACGCTGGCCTTCTTGCCGTCGATGAGCTTCAGGCCCCAGCGATCATAGGCTCCCATCTCATCAGGCTGCTCGAACTTGCTGATGATGGCATGGGCGGTAACGACCACGTTGCAGCCGCGCTCGCACACCTCGCTCAGCAGGTTCAGCAGCTTGCCGAAGCGCTCGGTGACGTAGGTGTAGCCCTTGCCGTATCCGGCATCCTCGATGCTCTTGTAGCCCATGGCGTTGCACACGTCATCGACTGCAAGTTTTTGCGCCCAGTCGGCGGTGTCCAAGACAAGTGTGCCTCCGCACTCCTCGGGGTAATCGCGAATCCACGTGACCTCATCGAGCAGCATCTGCCAACTCGTTGGGGCGGGAAGGCGCGGGACGTCCAAGTAGTCGGACGAGCTTTCGGTGTCGATGAACAGGGGGCTTGGGAATTGAGCCGCCAGCGTCGTCTTGCCGACGCCCTCGGGGCCGTAGATGACGACCTTTTGGGGGCGGAGACGCTGACCGCGGGTGATCTGGAATGTCATTAGAAGCTACCTCCAAATTTCATGGCAGCGGGAATCTTGACCTCGGGAATCTTGATTTCGGGAATCTCGACCTTAATCTCAGGCATCTCGGCCTTCAGCTGCCCGGCGCCCTCGACCACGCGCCCGTCCTCGATGATGACCGAGCAGGTGTCATCGGTCGCCACGCGGGTGCCGATGACCTGAAGGCCCTCGGATTCAGCCCAGGCACCGAACTCGGCGAGCGTCTGCGAGTCCATCTGCTCCAGCTTGTCGACCAGGACGAAACCGCACTCGGGCTTGAGCGAGCGCACGACCGCCGTCGCCACGCGAAGCTGCTCCGCACCGCTCATGTCCGACCAGACCGCGCCGTTGTACACCAGCTTGCCGTCCTCGACCGTCAGGCCGTCCAGCGGCATCTTGGCGGTCTCGAGCAGTTTCTTGCGCTGGTTCTCGACCGCATTGACCTCGCTGTTGCAGCTCTGGTAATCGTCGTTAAGGGATTCGGCATCCTTCAGCGCCTGCTTGCGGCGCTCGTTCGCCTCGACCTTCTGGTTGAGCGCGTCGATGTTGGCGATGCTCTGCTCGATCTCATCGGTCTTCTCGTCCTCGAGGTCGGCTGCGTCCCTGAGAGCAGTCTGGTAGTCCTCGGTGAGCTTCATCAGCTCTTCGGTCTTGCGCTTCAGCTCCTCGTTGAGCGACATGATCTGGCTGTTGAGGCTGTCGCACAGCAAGTTCAGGTTGTCGCGCTGCTGCTTGATGATGCCGACCTTCTCGCGCTTGCGCTGGTTCTCGCCGTTCTTGGCGAGGATTGCCTGCTGCTGCTCGATGAGCTCGGCGGGAGACACGCGGTGGTCGGGGGCATCGGGGAAGAACGGCATCTCCTCTGCGATCTTGTCCTTGGCGCGCTTGCGCTGACCGATGTCTAGGCGCTCGTTCTTCAGTTCGTTAAGCTTCTTGTCCAGCTCATCCAACTCGCCGCCGATGCCGATGATTCGAAGCAGTTCCTGTGCCTTCTCGTTGTCGGTCATGACCATGAACTTCGGCAGGTCGATTGCGAGCTCCTCGATGAAGCTGTCAAGAAGCTTCTGGCCTGCCTTCTTGCCGGATGGGTCGGTCACCGTGAGCGATGCGTTCTTGCCCGAGCGCTCGACCACGAGGCCGTTGCTCAGTTCCACGTGCAGTTTCGCAGGTGTCGCGCTGCCCTCGCGGTTGGGCTTGGACGGCTGCTTGCGCTTGCCGCCGAGCGCCCACGAGATTGCATCGACCACGCTGGTCTTGCCCTGGCCGTTGCGACCGCCGATGACGGTCAGGCCGTTCTCGGTCGGACGCAGCGCCACGGCCTTAATGCGCTTGACGTTCTCGAGCTCAAGCGCCGAGATCTTCACGGGCTCGGGCTTCGCCTGAACCTGTTCCACAGTCTCTTCCATTGTTCTTTTCCTTCTCTCTTTGCAGGCGCTTTCTCGCATCGCGTCTGCGCTTCTTTTCCCTTTGGTACTCGGCCTCGGCCTTCTTCTCGTCCATGCCCTCGCGGATTGCCTCCGCCTGCCTTCGTCTCCAGCAGGCGGGGCAGAGCCCCATTCGCCCGGCATGGGAGTTGGGGCGCACGTCCCATTTCCCGCACGAGATGCAGCGGTGCATCCCCGATTCGGGGTATTTGCCTAGGTTGATTCCGAGCACCCTCTTGGCGTGCTTCTTGATGGCTTCGGGAGACCTCGGCCATCCACGGCCTGTCATCATCTCCGACAGCAGCAGATAGCCGTCCATCCTGTGCGTCCTGATGTATCTGTCCTCGTCAGAGCGCCAGAAATATGAGTTGTCCCTTTTGCGAGGGACAACTACCCCCGATTCCACATTTTCTCCATTGTTTTCGGTCGGTTTCGTCATTGCAGCGCTCCGATTACGTAGAGACGCTTGATCTCACGCATCGCAGCTTCCTTGCTCGCGGCCTTGCTGACGTTGACCAGTAGATGGCGCGAGCAGACGATTCCGGTCGCGCTGCCCCTCGTTGGGCCCTTCTCGACAAACTTGGTCGCGAACCAGCTGCCGTCTCGACCGCGCTCGGCGGTCCATCCAAAGAAGCCGACCATCGGCACCTCCTAGTAGTACATGCCGCTCGGAGCGGTGCCCTCGAGCCATCCCGCGAAGATGAGCCCCGCGATAAGGACGGTCGAGACGATGGCGTTGCGCAGCTTCGGGTTGAGCCGCATCCAGCGGTCCGACAGGAAATCGAAAACCTTAACGGCCATCGGAGCGTCCCTCCATCCACTTGTCGACGTCGACCACCCTTATGAGCGCATTCCTGCTGCCGACCGTCTTGAATGGCAGTCGGCCAGCCTTGTTCTCCGCATAAAGAGTGCTTGCCGAGACCCCCGTATACCTGGACGTCTCGGAAACCGTGTAGGCCATCTGCGGTTGCAGACCCGCCCTGACGGCGAACTTGAGCGCCTGCGATCCGCAGTACGGTTCGAGGTCTTCGAGCTGGTTGCGCAACTTCTCCGCCGCCGCATCCATCGACTGCTGGAACTCGCTGAGCGGATTGGCCCAGGCGCTTTTGGTATGATTCATGCGTCCACCTCCTTTGGTGGGTGTTTGCCTGTGGCTCCCGTTCACTCCCCTGCGTTCCAATTCAAAGGAGTGTTCTCGGAGCCACTCTTCTTTTCTCAGCGCCTTGAGGTGCACATCCTCGCGGTAACGGACGGACAGAGAACGAATCGAGAACCTACGAAGTCTTGATTCGCGGATGCGCACCGCACGACGCTGAGACTTACTGCCAGGCACCGCACCTGACCGTCTGGCTTTTCAACGGAGCCAGCTGCCGAGCCATTGCAGCCGTCACAGGCTCCCCCTGCTCACGGCAAATGGCGGATGCGGTTATCAAAGGTCGCTCCATTCATCCGCTACGCGCCCGTCTCGTCAGGCGGAACAGCTTGGTATGGGTGTCACTGCGTTCCATGTCGCCTGGGGTTGCCAGCCGGCGACACAGGTACCGCCTTGCGATCGGCGTCAAGGAGAAGGCCAAAAAGCCCAGCGCCGATGGCGACGGGTGCGGAGCGGATGAACAGAAGTGCGCTATCTACCAGCGCAAACGTTCGGCGGGGGAACATCGGAATATAGTCCCCGGCATGATCAAGAGGAATTCGACATACCGTCATATGAGGAAACGGGATTTTGCTTCCGTTCCTGAAAGCCCGCGCGCTGCATTTCTGCGCCTGCGGGTCGGTCTCGGTGACTTCGCAGATTTCTGCGAAATGGTCTGGAATAGGATTCCAAGGTTGCTGAGGGTGGCGATTTCGCTCATTTACGAAGCTGCCATACTCAAGCTCATAAGCATCCTTCTAGGGCTTTGACCAAAAGCACGAGGAACAGGACGGCTAAAAGTACGATGACGTTGAGGAACAGGCAGTAGTTAAAGCCCTTCTCAAAGTCTGGAGACCTGCGTTTCACAGCCTGTTCGCCTCATTCAGAGTCGTGATGAAAATCTCTGCGGCCCTGTAGGCCGCGTAGAAAAGCCCGAAGCCGACAATCGGGTGGCGCTCGAACCAATCGGCAATCACAGTCCCATCGCCTCGTTAAGCTCATGGGCGGCATCCAGCCACTCGTTCAGGCGCATGTCGGCGTGCATCCAGTCGGCTTCCATGAAAGCCTCGTAAGCATCGCGTTCGCGCTTCTCAAGCTCCTCAATCGTCATTTCCTTCTCCTTCTTTCTGGTCTTGGGGGACACTCCCCATAGATTTGTCGGCATGAACAGAACTGACCGACATAGCAAGCTAAAAATCGTGGTGGAGACCGTTTCTCGTAAGAAGCGGGTCCTGCGGCGAGTGCTATTTCTCGCTGTTGTCAGCGGGCTTCTCAGCTGCATCCCTCAGCCTTATGCGATGGCTGCGCAGACGCTTTTCTATGTCGTCGACTTTTATCTGAATGCGGACAAGCTCAAATAACAGAGCTACGCACATGCCAGCACAGAAATTGAGCGTCCATTGGACCGTGTCAGGCATCCATTCCTCCTTCCCTTTTGACTTTTAGGGGGTATGGGCTTGGTGGTTTTGGCTAGCAGAAATCAGACACTTCACATCGGACGATCGACGCAACAGCAACGACCTCACTCCAAAGCCACGGCGTTTCGCCAGTCAGCTTGTTGGTAAGCGAATCGGGGGTAATCCCAAGCTCAGCCGCCATCTTCTTCTTGGTATTGCCTGGGCGCTGAAGCCATCCACCTACCTTTTCGGTAATCTTGTCCATACGCTCACCTCCTTCGTTGTTGTTAATTGACAACTCATAAGGTAGTTGTTAATTGGCAACTTTGCAATAAGATTTTTTGTCTATTGGCAATTTTTTTCGGATTGAGTACAATTCAATCGACAGAAGGAGGGTCTCATGGCATTCACCGAAACCCTAAAAGCCGTAATGGATGCGAAGAACCTAAGGTCCGTAGACATTACTTCAGACGAAATCACTGCGCCCTATTTGTCGCGTCTTTTAAAGGGAAAGGTCAAGGAGCCAACATGGCAGAAAGCCTTGGTGATTATCAATTCGCTCGATATGACAGTTGATGAGTTCTGCGATCTCGAAGCAAAGCTAAACGCTAAGCATGATTCAACCACTCAAGACAAGGAGGAATAAACATGGACAACGACACGTTGCTGTTCAGGGATAAAGGCGCCGGCGTCTTTAAGGAGATCTGCATCTTCCCGAACCGGATCACCACGCTCAAGAAGAACCGCTTCTTTGGCACGCATGAAGAGGTGGTTTATCTGAATGACGTCACCGGTGTGTACAGGGTTAAGGGCAAGCAGGTGATCCTGAACAACAGGCTGCGGACGGGCTATGACTACAGGCTGAGCAGCCGCTCCCAGGCGCAGGAATTCGTGAGGGTCCTGAACTCGACCATGTAGTTATAAACAGATTTTCTGTTTATAAAAGAAAGCGCCCCACTAACCCGCCAAGACCAGTGGAGCGCTAAACAATCCCATCCGCATTGCTAGAGTCGGCTATGCCCGACAGGAGGGACTTTTTTAATTATGACACGTTCGTCATGGGGGACGAAGACCAAAATCACCAAGAACAAATGGCGCATCAGGTGGTGCGAGTGGGACGGGCTCAACCGCGTTCGCCGTTCAAAGACGCTCTATCCCTGCACCTCGCGCGAAGCGGACGATGAGCTGCGCCGCCTTTGGCAGCTCCACCACCTGCCGCCCAACGAGCGCGTGATACCGTGCCCGACATTCTCGCAATGCTGGTATGAGTGGTATCTGCCCGAGCTGAACAGCCGCGTGGAGAAGGGAGAGTTAGCCGACAACACGCGCAAGTTGTACGTGACCCAATGGGCGGCGCACATCGAGAAGCGCTGGGAAAAGACGGCGCTCGACAAGGTGGACGTGAACGAATACCAGCTGTGGCTGAAGACGCTGAAGCCGTCCGTTGCCAAACTGTCCAACATCACGGTCGGGAACCTCGTGACGTGCGCCAAACTGCACGGCGTAAAGGGGATTTACTTTAAGGACGTGGCATACAAAATGCCCAAGAACGACAAGACCCCCAACAGTGAACTCGAAGTGTACACGCTCCCAGAACTCCACCAGCTCTTAAAGGAAGTGGAGGGCAAGCGCTATGAATCGAACTGCATCCTCATGGGAATCGGTTCGTGCCGCGTCGGCGAGGCGTCGGCGGCGGGCGTGGATGATATTTCGTTCGAGCGGTACAACGGCCACACCTATGCCGTCTACGACCTCCATCGGCAGTTCGGGTTCAACTCCCAAGGCTTCATGACGCTAAAGACCAAGGACAGCTACCGACCAATCGTCATCCCCGAGCCGTGGAGCCTGCGCCTGCGCGAGATCATCGCAGAGCGCCGGGCCGAGGGCGAGCTCTATCTGGTAGACCGTGGCACCGGCTACCCCTACGACCGCAGTACGCTCAACCAGTTCTGGCGCAAGGACTTTAAAAATGGAGACATAACGGTGCGCTACCTTCCGATGAAGAACCTGCGCAACACGTGGGCCACGGCGATGCTGTGGAAGTACAACGTCCCCGCCCAAATGGTGGACAAGATGATGGGGCACGCAGCCAAGAATATTCTCGGTAAAAATTACGACCGCCCCGACAAACAGATGTTCATCGAGGCGGTCGATAGAGCCTATTTCGGCAATTAGTTAGGTACCCGTAAGGACAAATTAGGACGCAGAACCTTTATGCAAGCGTTCTACCTGCGGGTTTGTACCTATCCGCGACTACTGGATGTTGTCGCGGATGCCCAGAGCCTTGATGAGCTCACGGTACTCGACGATGTCGTTCTTCTTGATGTAGGAGAGAAGACGACGACGACGGCCGACGAGCATGAGCAGGCCACGACGGGTGTGGAAGTCCTTCTGGTGGGACTTCATGTGCTCGGTCAGCTCCTTGATGCGCTCGGACAGGATGGCGACCTGAACCTTGGGGTTGCCGGTGTCGACCGGGGTGTTACCGAACTGGGCAGTCAGCTCAGCCTTGCGCTCTTTGGAAACAGTCATTGTTTCACCTTTCGTTTCTTGTCGCCCGCGGGCGACACTATTCGCCTCGGACTGGGAAGCCGTCGGTGGAGCGAGCATCCAAGGTCGAGGTACCAACAGGTCGGTATGTTACCACAAGCAGACCGCCCATGCGCATCATCACCGACCCAACATGAATTCCATCGCACGGAGGCGCTGGTCGGTGTGCGTCGCAGCCCACACATGCGAAAGCCCGAGCAAGAACGCCGCCGTATGCGGGTCGATTCGCTCGACCATGAGTGCATCGAAGGTCATGGACATGAGGGCGCGCAGCCACTCGACCTCACCGGTCGAAACCAGCTCGGCACCCGGAACGCTCGACGCGCACGAACCGCACATGAGCCCGCCCGCCTGGGGCGAAAAGTACGACAGCATGGGGTCTCCGCACAGCACGCAGGCCGAAAAATCGGGTCGATAGCCCACGTGCGACAGAAGTTTAAAGACAAAGGCCGCCACGAGCAGGTCCATATGTGCCGAGTCGAGCCCACAGCCGACAAGCGTGAGCGCCCGCTGCGTGATGGCAAAGGTAAACGGGTCCTCGGCGTCCTCGAATGAGCACACGCGCGCGACCTCGGCAATCGCGCTTGCGGCGCAGGTCGTCTCGTAATCGGGCGCGGCGCCAACCGGCGCTTCCAAAAGCTCGGCCTGAGAAACAACATCGAGCGAGCGTCCATGTGCGAGCAGCATATCGACGGTACAGAATAATTCGCAGCGCGCCGCCAAGCGCCCACCGGGTTTGCGGGCCCCCTTTGCCACGGCACGAACCTGACGACCCCGCTCGTCAAGCATCGTCAGAATCAGATCGGTCTCTTTGAGCTTGGTCTTGTCGAGCACGAGCACCTTCGTGCGATATGTCCGGGAGCCTGCCATGCGCGCTGCGCGTCCTTAGTCCTCGGCGTTGTAGCCAAAGCGGCGAATCTGGGCCTCGTCGTCACGCCAGCCGGCCTTGACCTTCACGTCCAGCTCCAAAAAGACCTGCGTGCCAAAAATGCGCTCAAGATCGCGACGGGCGTCGATACCGATATGCTTGATCATCTCGCCGCCCTTGCCGATGATGATGCCCTTTTGGCCCTCGCGCTCGACGTAAATAGTGGCGTGCACGCGCAGCACCTTCTTGGTCTGCTCGAGCGCGTCGCAGATTACGCCAACGGAGTGAGGGATCTCATCACGGGTGCGGCGCAAGACCTTCTCGCGCACAAACTCGGCAACGAGCGTCTCGTCAGAAGCGTCGGTACCCATGTCCTCGGGGAACCAACGCGGGCCCTCGGGCAAAAAGTGCGCAACGGTCTCGATAAAGGCATCGACGTTGAAGTTCTTGACCGACGACGTCACGATCTCGTCGTCAAAGTCCATAAGCTCGTGGGCTGCCTTAAGCTGCTCCATGACCTGTGCGGGGTCGGCCTCATCGGCCTTGGTGAGCACCAGGACCTTCTTGGAACGGGCATTCTTGACACGCTCGGCAACCCAGGCGTCTCCCCTGCCGATCGGTTTGGTGGCATCAATCAAAAACGCGACAACATCGACATCGTTCAGCTCGAACAGCGCGCTCTTGTTCAGCTCGGACCCTAGACCGTCCTTGGGCTTGTGGATACCCGGGGTATCGACAAAGACCAGCTGGTAGCCGGGGCGGTTGACGACGGCGCGCATGCGGCGGCGGGTCGTCTGGGCCACCGGCGAGGTGATGGCGACCTTTTTGCCATAGCAGGCGTTGAGCAGCGTTGACTTACCGGCGTTGGGGCGGCCGACCAAGGCCACGAAGCCACTGCGGAAACCGGGCTCAACGTCGCCAAAGCCCGCGAGGCTGTCGTCCTCATCGCACAGGGCGTCGAGCTCCTCGTCGCTCATGCCCTCAAACGGGTCGAACTCCTCGACTTCCTCATAGGCCTCGGTCGCCTTAGCATCCGGGGACTCGTCGTCCAAAATCTCATCGGTAGACTGCATATTGTCGGACATGGGAATCCCTTTCTAAATAAAGCCGAGCGCGTGGGCAAATACCAGCACGCCCACAATCGCGGCGGTGATGGAAAGAACGTATACAGAGGCGGCGGCGATGTCCTTGGCGCGTTTTGCCAGCGGATGGAGCTCCTGGGTCGCCAGATCGACAATGGCCTCCATGGCGGTATTGCACAGCTCGCCGTGAATCACCAGGCCGCAGCAGATGATAATCGTGGCCCACTCGGCAATGTCGAGCCCCACGATGCAGCCGGCAATGACGGTGCACACGCCCGCCACGAGCATGACCTTAATGTTGCGCTCGGTCTTGACGGCGGTGACGAAGCCCTCCATGGCGTAGGAGAACGACTTTAAAAAGGACGGATGGTCCTTGTTCGATCCGGGAATCATAAACGGCTCCTAGTCGTGGGCATGATTGGTGATGGGGCCGACGTGAACCAGTTTGGGATCCTCGCCGCGCTCGAGCGCCAGATCGCGCAGGATAGCGTCCTCGCGGGCCTCCATAACCTCGGCCTCGTCGTCCTCGATGTGGTCATAGCCCAGCAGGTGCAGCATGCCGTGAACGAGCATCAGACGGCACTCGTCAGCGGGGCTATTGCCAAAACCGGGGGCCTGACGGGCAATAACCTGCGGGGCCAAGATGATATCGCCGAGCTCGAGCGTCTCATCGGCGGGAATGTCATCGTCAAAGGCCGAATCGCACTCAAACGAGAGCACATCGGTGGTGCGGTCGATACCGCGCCACTCGTGGTTGAGCTCGTGCATCTCGTCCTCGTCGACATACGAAAGGGAAATCTCGACTTCACGCTCAACGCCCTCGGCGGCAAGCACGACCTCGCAGATGTGCTCCACCTCCTGGGCATCGAGCAGCGTATCGAGCTCGGCATCGTTGCTGATCAATACACTCAACGGGACTCCTTTCGATCGTGTGCGCGCTGCTCACGCGCATCGTCGTATGCATCATAGGCCTCAACGATACGGCCAACCAGGGCATGGCGCACCACGTCGGCACGCTCGAGGTGAGAAAACGCCACATCGTCGACGCGACCCAAAATTCTTTCGACATCGGCAAGACCGCCGCGACGACCCACCAGGTCACGCTGGCTCAGGTCGCCGGTAATCACGAACTTGGAGTTAAAACCCAAGCGCGTCAGGAACATCTTCATCTGCTCAGGCGTGGTGTTTTGTGCCTCGTCGAGTACCACGAAGGCGTCGCTCAGCGTTCGGCCGCGCATGTAGGCAAGCGGGGCAATCTCGATCACGCCACGCTCCATGAGCTCATCGGTGCGTTCACGGTCCATCATGTCAAACAAGGCATCGTAGAGCGGACGCATGTAAGGGTCGATCTTTTCCTCGAGGGTGCCGGGCAAAAAGCCCAAATTCTCCCCCGCCTCGACAACGGGCCGCGTAAGCACCAGACGACCCACCTCGTGGCGCTTGAGCGCGGCGACGGCGAGGGCCATGGCTAGATAGGTCTTACCGGTACCGGCGGGACCCAGGCCAAACGTGATGGTATGCGAGCGGATGGCGTCAACATAGCGCTTCTGGCCGAGCGTCTTGGGACGAATGACGCGGCCGCGATACGACAGCAGCACGTCATCGCGCAGCGACGAAGCGTCGTGCTCGCCATCGCGCAGGACAGCCAAGCAACGCGAGACGTCGTCGGCAGACAGCGTGCGACCGGCAGCCGCCTCACGAAAAGCGTGTTCGAAAAAACGCGCCACGAGTTCTACCTCGTCCGGGTCGCCGCTCACGGCAATCTGGTCACCGCGCGCAACCACATGGGCGCGAACCAAGTCTTCGACCTCGCGAAGGACGCCGTCGCCGGCGCCCAAAACGCGCGAGGGATCAATTCCCTCGGGAACGGTAAGTCTAATCTTCGAGGCTTCCATGGACCTCCCTGCGCGCATGGACCAAGCCGGAATCATCGACTCCGATGATAGCAACATCGAGCAGGCACGGGGCTGTAAGTCCACAGGTATCGTCAAGACGGGCATGATGGAACGAACCGAGCGTCAGGTTGTCACCATACTCGAGCACGGCACGCTCGACAGTGCCCACGCGACGACGAGCATCGGCAATAGCGAGCTCCTGCGCCGTGTCTCGCATACGACGGCTGCGCTCGGCCATAACCTCGGGCGGCACCTGGTCGGGCATGTCGGCAGCAAGGGTACCGGGACGCTTGCTGTAGCGGAACACGTGCATACGCGAGAAACCCACACGGCGGCACAGCGCCAGCGACTCCTCGAACTCCTCGTCCGTCTCACCAGGAAAACCGACGATGACATCGCACGAAAGAGACGCCTGGGGCAAGTTGGCGCGAATCATACGCACCGTGTCCTCAAAGGCCTCCGCACTATAGGGACGACCCATGCGATGCAGGGTCGCCGTACAGCCGGACTGCACGGGCAGGTGCAAAAACGGGGCGATACGCTGCGGATAGCGCGCCATAACCTTAAGCAGGCGCTCAGAGATATCCATGGGCTCGACCGAGGAAATGCGCACATGCGCAATAGTCGTGCGCTCCATGATGGCCTCGAGCAGCTCATCGATTTCGACATGCTCGTCGGTCGCGCTCTTGCCATCGTAGGCACCCAGGTTCACACCGGTCAGCACCACCTCGGGCACGCCGGCCTCCTGGGCCTCGCGAACTTGTTCAAGCACGGACTCGACGGGCACGGAGCGCTCGGGGCCGCGCGCCTTCCACACAATGCAATAGGTGCAGCGATGGTTGCAGCCGTCCTGGATCTTCACGCCCAGGCGAGAGCGACCGAGCGCATCGACCACCTCGCCATCGCTGCAGGCGGGAACGCTATCGGACTCAACGCCCAGCACCTCGCAGACACGTTCGGCGACATCGATCTTGGACGGCTCGGCGATCACGCGATCCGAAAGCTCCAACAGCTCCTCGGGATGCAAATTGACCACGCAACCGGTCACGAGCACATAAGGCTCGTTTGGATGGGCCAGCGCATGACGGACGGCCTTACGTGTCTTGGCCTCGGCCTCGCCCGTAACGGCACAGGTGTTAATGACGATCAGATCGGCATCCTGGGGCTCCACCATAGCAAAGCCCAGGCGCATAAGATCAGCAGTGATACGGTCAGACTCAACCCGGTTGACACGGCAGCCGAGGTTGACGACGGAAATATGGGGTGCGAGCACGCGGGCTCCTTAATCGAGGATATCGTCGAGGGCACTCTTGATACGGTCGGTCACCGACTTCTTACCGGAAGCGACGTCATCGCCCATCTCATCGGCAAAAGCACGGAGCAGCTCGCGTTGCTTATTGGAAAGATTGGTGGGAACGACCACGCGCAGTTGCACGATCAGGCGGCCACGCGAACCGCCACCGCCAATGCGCGGCATGCCGTAATTATTGACGCTCACGGTGTCGCCGTACTGGGCGCCGGCGGGAACCGTCACCTTAACGACCTCGTCGGGCATAATGCCCTCGACCTCGATCTCGCAGCCGAGCGCAGCCTGCGCAATCGAGATATCGCTCACCAGGTACAGGTCGTCACTGTTGCGCTTAAAGCGCTCATGGTCGGCAACGCGCACGTTGACAATCAGGTCGCCCGAAGGCTCGCCGCGAAGGCCGGCCTCGCCAAAGCCGCTCACACGCAGCTGGCGACCGGTCGAAACGCCGGCGGGAATATCGATGTCGATCTTTTCGTGCGAAGGCGTGCGGCCCTGACCGTCGCAGGTCTCGCAGGGATGGTCGATAACCGTGCCCTCGCCATGGCAGTCGGGGCAAGGCGAGGAAGACTGAACCTGGCCCAAAAACGATCGCTGAACCGTCGTGACGTAGCCCGTACCGTGGCAGCGACTGCATTGCTTTTCCTGTGCACCCTCGGCCCTACCGGTACCGTTGCAGTCCTCACAGGGAGCAAGGCGATCATAGCTGATCGTCTTTTTGCAGCCGAGCGCCGCCTCCTCGAGCGTCACCGAAAGCGAGATGGCCATGTCACGTCCGCGACGACGCTCACGACGGCTGCGGGCGCCACCACCGGCACCGCCGCCAAAAAACGACGAGAACAGGTCGTCCATGCCCATGCCACCAAAGATATCGTTGATGTCGACATAACCAGAGCCACCGGGGCCGTCCGCGGTGCCGTAACGGTCGTAGTTAGCACGCTTGTGCTCATCGGAAAGGACAGAATAGGCCTCGTTAAGCTCCTTGAACTTGGCCTCGGCCTCGGGGTCGTCCGAAACATCCGGGTGTACCGTACGGGCTTTCTTTAGAAACGCGCGCTTAATGGTCCGCGCGTCGGCATCCTTATCGACGCCAAGTACCTCGTAGTAATCCCTATTTTCCGACACGACCGAATCCTTCCGACTTTCATTATTGTCACAGTGCGTCCTATACCCAAGCAGGGCCGACCGCAAACAGAGGGTTTGATGTTATTGCATTTGGTACGGCGAAAGCATGGCCCGTTGCGAACAGCTCGCGAACCAAACCGACACGAGCGCGAACATGAAGCCGTTGGCAAAACCGTTGGCAAACTGCATCGCACCGCGCTTCCACCACAGCAGGCTGCGATGAAGCACGCCGTCCGAAAGCACCATGAACAGGCCCATGGCAAACGGAATAAAGCACATCATGGCAAAGGCCGAGAACACGCCCGAGATGGCCGAGAGTACCAAAAACGGCGCCACGATGCCCATCAGGTAAAAACCGGTACGAGCTTTGCCTTCCAAGCGCTCGGCCTCAACATGGGCGCGGCCGACCAGATCGCCGCCCGCGGCACCGTTGGTGCCAGCATGACCCATGCCGCCAATGCGGACCTCGTCGCCATCGTGCGTGCCGGCAGGAAACTCAATCGTCTGCTCGGAGGTTACGCGAGTACGACCGCTGCCGCCGCAATCAGGGCAGGGGTCGGCCACGACCTTACCGGAACCGCCGCACTCGGGGCAGACCGACTGGAACGTACCCGCACCAAACAGGAAGGACAGGTCGACGTCGATGTGGCCGCGGCCACCGCAGCTCGGGCAGGTATGGGCATGCTCAGACGAAACGGAGCCCGAACCGCCGCAGTTGTTACAGGTATCGAAGCGCGTGTAGCGGACGGTCTTGCGGGCACCGCCCTTGGCCTCCTTGGCGTCGAGTTTGATATCAACGACCACGTTGGCGCCGTTCTCGGGATTGTAGGCAGCCTGCCCGCGACGCGGCTGGCCCCAGGCGCCACCAAAGGGAAAACCGCCCTCAAAGGGATTGCCATAGCCCGCGCTGCCGGCGTAGCCGCCGCCATAGGGCGAAGCCGTAGGAGCGCCGGCGAAGGGGTTGCCCGAACGCATGGCGTCGTAGCGCGAACGCTTCTGCTCGTCCGAAAGCACGGCGTAGGCCTCGGAAACCTCTTTAAACTTTTCCTCGGCATCCGGCTCTTTGTTGACGTCCGGATGGAGCTTGCGGGCCTTTTGCTGGAAGGCCTTTTGAATATCACGCGAGGTGGCGTCCTTAGAGACACCCAAAATCTCGTAGTAATCTTTTTCGTTCATCGTCGCCATGCGTGGCAACCTCCTGCTCACAGCAGCGTATATATTCCGGTAATTCTACCCGAGCGGCCTAAGCTAGATCCCAAAACAGCTCGAACAGAACATTTCCATCGAGCCAGCCCAGGTGTGTCGGCGCCAGACGAGCTCGGACATGGCCCGCGAGGACGTCTGCCGAAGTGAAGGGTCCCTCATGGACTCCGAGCGTCTCGGGCACCCAAGTGGCAAGACCCAATTCGAGCGCGCGATCGCAGGCAGCTGCCAGCTCGCCCGTTGGGATGACGCAAGCTGCACGAACCAACAGATCGGACGCAATACCGCGCGTCATGCGACAAGCGAGCATCAGGTCTTCAGCCGCAGCCTCACGCTGCGACAGATATTCAGTCTCGAACGCCGTCGCGTCATCGTCACGTTGCACCAGACGCACGCGGTACGCATCGCCTCGAGAAGAAACACCGGGGAACAACCCTGCAAGACGGTCGAAATCCTCGGCGTCGAGCATGCCCGCGGCAGAGCGACCAAGGCCCAGGTAACCCCGTCCGGTCCAGTAGGCAATGTTATGGGCGCACTCATGGCCGTCGAGCGCATAGCTTGCCACCTCATACGGGTGATAGCCGGCCGCACCCAGACGCTCACGCGCCACATCCATGCACGAAGCTTGAAAATCCTCGTCGGGCTCGACCGACTCGTCGCGGCACGCCATGCGATAAAGGGGGGTCCCCTCCTCAAGCGTGAGCGGGTAGACCGACACATGATGCGGAGCCGCCGCCAGCACGCCATCGAGCGTGCGCTTCCAACTCGCTGCGGTCTGCCCGGGAAGTCCGCACATAAGGTCGCACGACACGTCAAGCCCAGCGTTCTTGACCGTCGCGATGGCGGCAAACGCCCGATCGGCATCGTGAATACGGCCGATGGCGGTAAGTTCGGTGTTATCGAGCGTTTGCACGCCCAGAGAGACGCGTGTGACACCAACCTTGGCAAGCGCAGTGGCAAGCTCGGCGGTCAGCGACTCGGGATTGGCCTCGCAGGTAAACTCAACGGGGGCGCACCACGCACGAATACGCCGCGCCAGCTCCACCAGGCGCTCCCCCGCCAGCGACGGCGTACCGCCGCCAACATAGACGGTGCGGATATGGTCAAGGGCCCCAGCCTTGCCAAAAGCATCGAGGCGCGCGAACAACTGCTCAAAATAGACATCGAGCGCAGCACTCAGGTCGCACGGAGAAAAACTGCGCGAGTCAAAGTCGCAGTACCGGCACTTTTGGGCGCAAAACGGCACGTGCACGTACAGCGCGGTAACGGCCACCCTTAAGCCTCCAGCGGATGAGGGGGCACCGATTCGCCGGCGGCAAGGGCAGCCTCGCAGGCCACCACATCGCGCTCGATATCATCGACCAGTGCCATAAACTCCTCGTACGTGGAGCAGCGCACCACCTGAGCGCGCCAGGCGGCGGCATGGGGCATGCCCTTTAGATACCAGCTCGCGTACGTACGGGCGCGCGACATAAGCGGCAGAAGCTCGTGCGTCAACGTCAGGTGCTCACGCAGAGCCTCCAGGCGCTCGACCGAGGAGCGAGAAGGAACCGGCGTGCCATCGAGCGCAAGGGCGCGAGCATCACCGAACACCCACGGATTGCCGTAGATGCCGCGCGCGATAAACACCGCGCTGGCACCCGAGTTTCGCAGATGCACCGCGGCATCCTCGGCGGTGAACACATCACCCGAACCGATCACGGGAATCTCAACGGCATCTGCGACCTCATCGACGACCGACCAATCAGCCTGGCCCGTGTAGAGCTGCGTGGCGCAACGACCATGCACGGCGACTGCGGCAGCCCCTGCGCCCTCAAGCATCTGGGCAAACGTCGCGGCATTACGGTCCTCGGCATAAAAGCCCTTGCGGATCTTGACGGTCACGGGCACATGCGCCGCGCCCACCGTGGCCTCGACGATCTTCTCCGCCAGGTCGGGCGTGCGCATGAGCGCCGAACCCTCGCCCTTGGTGACAACCTTGCGAGCCGGGCAGGCCATGTTGATATCGATCAGCGACAGGCGATCGCCAACGCGCTCCTCGACGGCGGCGACGGCGCTCGCAAACTGATCGGGCTTGGAGCCAAAGAGCTGCACGCAAATCTGCTGCTCCTCGTCGGCCGGCAGCACCAGGCGCCACGTTTTGTTGCTGGCATAGGCAAGGCCTGCCACGCTCACCATCTCGCTGTAGGCAAGGTTGGCACCACGGCGGCGACACATGATGCGATAGGCGGGGTCGGTAACGCCCGCCATGGGAGCCATAAGGAACGGCTGCTCGGCATAGGCGCCCAGCAGCCGCTTGCTGTAATCAGAAAGCGCCATGGACCTACTCGTCCACCTTGAGGATCGCCATAAAGGCCTCCTGCGGGACCTCGACCGATCCGATGGCCTTCATACGCTTCTTGCCCTCTTTCTGCTTCTCGAGCAGCTTGCGCTTACGCGAGATATCGCCGCCGTAGCACTTAGCAAGAACGTCCTTGCGACGCGCCTTGACGGTGGAACGGGCGATGATCTTGTTGCCGATAGCACCCTGGATGGGAACCTCGAACAGCTGACGCGGGATGATTTCCTTGAGCTTGTCGCACAGGCCACGGGCCAGGCCATATGCCTTGTCCTTATGGACTATAAACGAAAGCGCGTCCACCTCGTCGCCCGAAAGCAAAATATCGAGCTTGACGAGCTCGGAGGGACGATATTCGTTGAACTCGTAGTCGAGCGACGCATAGCCCTTGGTGCGGCTCTTGAGCTGGTCAAAGAAGTCCAGGATGAGCTCGGCAAGCGGCATATCGAAGCGCATCTCGACCGATTTGCTCGTCAGGTGGATCATGTCGGTTGTGACGCCGCGGTGCTCGATGGCGAGCTGCATGACGGCACCCGTGTACTCAGGCGGGCAGATGATCTTTGCCTTGAGGTAGGGTTCCTCGATACGCTCGATGCGCGTGGCCTCGGGAAGGTCCTGCGGGCTGCGGACATCGATCATCTCGCCGTCAGTCTTGTAGACGTGATAGTCCACCGAGGGGCTCGTGGCGATAAGGTCCAAGTTGAACTCGCGCTCCAGGCGTTCCTTAACGACTTCCATGTGCAGCAGGCCCAGGAAGCCCACGCGGAAGCCAAAGCCGAGCGCCACCGAGGTCTCGGGCTCCCACACCAACGACGGGTCGTTGACGTGCAGCTTATCGAGCGCGTCACGCAGGTTCTCGTAGTCCTTGTTATCGATCGGGAACAGGCCCGTGTAGACCATGGGCTTGGCCTCGCGATAGCCCGGAAGCGGCTCGGGACAGGGATTCGACGCCCACGTGAGGGTGTCGCCCACGCGCACGGCCTCGGGGTCCTTCAGGCCCGTGACCACATAGCCCACCTCACCGACCGTCAGCGCGTCGACTGGCGTCTCGGCGGGACGCTTGACACCCACGCCGTCGACCAAAAAGTCGCCCTCGGCCTGCATCATGCGCAGGGTATCGCCCTTTTTGATGGAGCCGTCAAAGACGCGCACCGTGGCGACGACGCCGCGATACTCGTCGAAGTACGAATCCAGGATGAGCGCCTTGAGCGGCGCGTTCGCATCGCCCTTGGGAGGCGAGATCAAAAAGACAATGGACTCCAGCAGATCGTGGATGCCCTCGCCGGTCTTGCCCGACACGCACACGGCATCGTCGGCGGGAATGGCCAGATCGTCTTCGATCTCGGTCTTAACCTCGTCGGGATGCGCCGAAGGAAGGTCGATCTTGTTGATGGCCGGAACAATGTCCAAGTTGGCGTTCATGGCGAGCGTCGCATTGGAAACGGTCTGCGCCTCGACGCCCTGCGTGGCGTCCACGACGAGCACCGCGCCCTCGCAAGCTGCCAGCGAACGCGAGACCTCATAGGTAAAGTCCACGTGGCCCGGCGTATCGATCAGGTTGAACTGATACGTCTCGCCATCATCGGCGTCATAGGACACGCGAACGGCATTGGACTTGATCGTGATGCCGCGCTCGCGCTCGATATCCATAGTGTCGAGCAGCTGCGACTCCATGTCGCGCTCGTCAACGGTATGGGTGAGCTCGAGAATACGGTCACTGATCGTGGACTTGCCATGGTCGATGTGCGCAACAATCGAGAAGTTACGGATGTGGGAAATGTCAATTGAAGTATTCATGCGGACTATCTTACCCGAGCGATACAAAAAATGGAGCCTGTTCCATAAAACAGGCTCCATTTATGCGCGTAATCTGTGTGGTGTGAAATTTACAACTTAGGCGTTGATGCTGTTCACGAGCTTGGCAAGACCGGACTTGCGGTTGGAAGCCTGGTTCTTGTGGATGACATGCTTAGCGGCAGCCATGTCGAGACGCTTGGTGACGGTCTTGAGGGCAGCCTGGGCCTTCTCGGCGTCGCCCTCGGCGACGGCGGACTGGACGTGCTTGGTCAGCGTCTTGAGCTCGGACTTGACAGCCTTGTTACGCATGCGAGCTGCCTCATTGGTGCGGATACGCTTCTTCTGAGACTTGATGTTTGCCACTTCTGGAGTTCCTTTCGAGTTCCTTGCAAAAAATGTATGACACCTCTGAGACACGGTGAGGTCATGCAAGCGCCTACTATAGCACGCTCCCCCTCAAAGGGATAGAACGAATTTGTCAAATAGGCAGGTATCATCACGATTTTCTCAAGATGTTCGTAATCCAGAGCAAAAGCGCAGTCTGAGAATCGGCCGAACCCTTGAGCGCGAGCTCCACATCAACGGCACCCTCGAGCGCTGCGACGAGCTCTGCCATCGAAAAGCGACGTGCCCAGGTAAGGTGATTCTTGACCTGCCAGGCCTGAAGCTTGAGCGTCGCGGCGAGCTCACGCCCCTGCCCACGAGAGTCAAGCGCCTTGGCGACGATCAGCTCACGGATGCGGCCGCACAGCAATGTGTAGGTCCACACGTAACTCTTGGCGGGCAGTAGATTGAAGAGCTCGAGCGAGCGTCGCATGTCACGGGCCGAGACCGCATTGAGAAAGTCCCAGGGTTGAACCTCGGCCGTGCGGACGATCCAGCGTTCCACATCGGCAAGCTCAATCTGGGGGGCCTCGACCATCTGGGCAAGCTTGGCCAAGTCGTTATCGAGCATGCGGGTGTTCTCGCCCGAGCGCGAGACGAGCTCCTCGGCGGCCGCCGTCGAGATGGACTTGCCGTGTTGCGTCGCCATCTGCTGCACGCGGCGTGGGAGCTCCCAGCGCTTGGTGCCGGAGCAATCGATCACCGCCTTCTTGTCGATCTTGGCGATCGCTTTATACAGGCGCGTGTTCTTGGCAAGCGAGTCGGCGATGATGAGACAGACCGTTGTGGGGCTGGGACTTGCCAGATACTCAACGAGCGGCTCCGAGACCGCCTTGGCGAGCTTTGAACAGCCGTCAAGGATTACCAGGCGAAACTCGCTGCCCATCGGAAAGGTGTTAAGCGATCCGATAATGGACTCGATATCGGGGTCCTTGGTCATGTCGCGCTCGTCGAGGTTGAACTCGACCATACCCGACTTTTCCAGACGCGCTTTCATACGCGAGACGGCGTGATCGCGCTTGACGCCGTCGGTACCGACGATCAGATATGCCGGCAGCAGACCGGTTTCGGACATTGCGCTCCCCTCCCGCAGGCCTTCGTATTCGCTCCGTGCCATTCTAGCCCAGGGGCCCACCACACGCCAACGACGATCGTCACGATCGCTGGCATCGCATCGCAAAGCCATTCGCAGTCGGCGTGACGGTAATGTCGCCGTGTTGGATAGTGCACGCGAACACGCCGCCCGCTTCCTTAACGGCATCGATGCAGGCATCGGACGGATGGCCGTATCGATTCCCCTCACCGGCGCTTGCGAGGGAAAGCTCGGGCTTCAGGACGTCCAGTAACTCACCGTCGACTGAAACCTTAGAGCCGTGATGCCCAAGTTTAAGGACATCGATATCCCCCACCTCCTGCACGAATTCCCGTTCTTGGTCGAGCTCGGCATCACCGGTGAGGAGCAGACGCAGGCCCTTGCCTTTCTGAACATAAGAGAGCAGCAGGACAAGCGAATCCTCATTTCCCTCGCCATCCACGGACTCGAATGGCCACATCACGCGGGCGCAAAATGAGCCGATATCGACCGTATCCCCACGGCGCACCTGCCGATACTCCACGCCAGGTCGGTTCAATACCTCGGCAGGAGCATCCTCCAGCGCATCCGCCGCAACGGCAATCGTTCCAACCGAAAACTGTTCGAGCACATCGGGAAGACCACCCCAGTGATCCTCATCCCAATGCGTCACAAAGACGGCATCGATATGGTGCACGTTATTGCGAACCAAAGCCGCCACCACGCGCTCGTCGAGCCCGCAGTCGACGAGCGCTACTGCGCCGCCCTGGCGGATAAGAATCGCATCGGCCTGGCCCACATCGAGCACCGTCACCGAAGGCGGAGCAAATCGATCCCAATAGACGTACGGAATCGCAGCCAAGAGCACCAGGCATGCAAGCCCCACCGCCATAGGACGTACACGGGGACGCGGCCACCAGACCAGCAGAACCGCCAGCAAACACGGCACTAGGTAAATCCACATGCTATCGGGCGGCACGCCCACGGATGCACCCGGCATGGCGGCAAACAGCTGCTCGAAGAACAGCGCGCAACGGGCGGCAATCATGGGCACAACGAGAGCCCAAGTCCGCAACGGTCCCACGAGCGAAAAGGGAGCCAGCACGATCGACACAGCGAGCAATACGCTCACAACCGGACCGATGACCGCATTTGCCAACGGAGCAATGAGCGAGAATGTACCGAAGGCAGGAATGGTAATGGGAAGTGTCGCCAGTTGCGAGCACAGCGTGACGGAAAGCATGCTGGCAACGCCCGATGGCACACCCAGCTCACTCAAAGCGTAGGTCGCATAGGGGCAAAAGCACAGAATGGCAAAGACGCTGGCACATGAAAGCTGAAAGCCCATCTCGAACAGCACCGTCGGCCGCAGTAGCACAAAGATGGACATGGTTACGAAGAGTGCCGAAAGGCCGTGCCGGCGACGCCCCGCGCCGTTTACGACAAGCGTCGCGAACACCATACAGCACGCACGCACGGCCGAGGGAGACGCGCCAGTAAAGGCAGCGTAACCCACAAGCGTTATCGCCAATATCGCCCGCTGAAGGCAACGTGGGCACCGAATCTTTTGCAATACACCCTCGATTACAAACCCCACGATGGCCAAATGGCTGCCCGAGACGGCGATAAGATGCGCCGTTCCCGTCACCGAAAACCAGTCGCCCGCCGGCTGGACGCGCAGCTCGGCCGAACGACCGCAGACGACACCGGCTATGAGCGCACGCGCCGGGTCGGTCGCAGGCGCGATGGACGCAAGCAGCCCATTTCGCAGCCGAAGCAGCGGCCCCGGAGAACCCTCATCGACCGACACAATCCGAACGGCTTTAACCTTGCGCACCTCGCCTCGGAGCACGCGCGATCGTCCATATGCATCGTTCTCAAAACGTGAAACGCGACCGATAACACGCACGTGCGCCCCGACCTTGAGCTCACGATCACACGATAGGCGAACCGTTGCCAAGTTCTTACCGTCCGCGCGTGCCTCGCAGGTATAGGAATACACGTCGTCGTTTATGGATGGGTCACCCTGCACGACAAACTCGAGGCTGCTTGCCGCTCGACCATCGAGCGCCTTCGAGGCACTGAGCACGTCCACGGCCCACCACGCCGAGACGACCGCTCCCGCCACGAGACCGACGGAAGCGGCATACAGCCACCGCTTCCAAGGGGCAAGCCGCGCACAAGATTGAGCCAGCACAACGAATACCGCTGCCGCAACGGGAATGGCCCATAGCGGCCCGACCGCCGGCGCCCGCTCCCTCAGCAGCGCATCAGCGGCTATGTTGAGCACCAAGACGCAGCTCATGCACATGACGGCACACAGGGCCATCGTCCACGGAATCAGGGGCCGCGGAGGCATCACGTGCTCGCGCTCGGTCGCACTCATACGCAGATGCAATCTTTGATTTTGGCAAGCTTCTTCTCGCCGATTCCCGACACACGCATCAGATCGTCAACCGAGGCGAAAGCACCGTTCTTTGTCCGCTCATCGATAATCGACTGGGCCATGGAGGGGCCGATGCCCGAGAGCGTCTGCAGCTCTTCTGCGCTTGCCGTATTGATGTTTACTAGACCTGTTGCGCCACTAACGCCCGACGATGCGGAAGCCCCAACATCAACACCGGCTTCCGCAATGGACGCCTGCTGCTCCCCTACCGTTGGAACGTGAATCTTCTGTCCATCGACGACCTTAGATGCCCGATTGAGCCCCGTGACGTCTGCCTCGGGCGCCAGCCCGCCGGCGGCATCAATCGCCTGAGCCACCCGCGCGCCGTCCTTGAGACGATATACGCCGGGCGACACAACGGCGCCATCGACATCGACATAGACCTCTGCCGCGGCAGAAGCCTTAGTCGAAGAGCCTTCGGATGTCTTTCCGCTCGAGGCATCGCCGGATCCCGGCTCCACTAACGAGCCCGAACCATCAGTACGCTCAAACGACACGCCGCCGGCACTGCCGCCAAGGTTCGCCATTGCCAGTCCACTCGCCATCGCAATGACGACCAGTATCGCCATCACCACTGCCTTATGACCGAGCAGTTTGCCCGCCCAGCGGTCCATCTTTTTGACTCGTTCATGTTGTTCGCGCTGCGCCATAGCAAAACCTCCCAACACCATCGTGTCAGGAAAGGAGCTCCGCAACAGCCACGCCCCAAAACCGGTTTTCGCGGTCAAACCAAAAGCTGACCAAAACCTTGCGCAATAATGTCCATTTATTCAGGCAAACGTCGACAAATGAACCGTTTATCGCCTAATGCCCAGATAGCAAAAGACCGACGATGCAGGCGCATCGTCGGTCTATGCACAAATTTATTCGTGATCTTGGTAAATCTCACGCGGAGCAAGCTCCGAATGTTTGCGTTTTAAGGTCTTAGGGGCCTTGTACGTGTTGCTCTCGAAGTCGATGTACTCGGTCTGCTTAAGCAGGCGCTCGATCATCTCCTCATGATCGAACAACTCCCAGGCCTCATGCACGGCATCGAGTTTAGCGTGCGTCTCGGGTCGGCGCGGCATAAACAGCGTGCAGCAGTCGGGAGCGGCCTCAGTCGAGATATCGAACGTACCGATCTCCTCAGCACGCGCGATGATCTCCTGCTTGTCCGAACCGATGAGAGGACGGAACACGGGGATCTTCACGGCCTCGTTGACGGCCATGATGTTCTCAAGCGTTTGGGAGGCAACCTGCCCAAGCGATTCGCCCGTAACGATGGCCTTGGCGCCCTCGATGCGCGCAATGCGCTCGGCAACCGAATACATAATGCGACGATACATGATCACACGCAGGTTGCTGGGGCAGGTGACCGAAATCTCACGCTGGCAGTCGCCAAACGGCACCACGTACAGGCGGCCGATCTGGACACCCGGCTCAAGCGCACGGATGATGTCCTGCACCAAATACTCGCTCGTATCAGGCGTCTGCGGACGACCGGAGAAATGCACCGGCACGCACACCGCGCCGCGACGCGCGAGCATCCAGGTCGCCACCGGAGAATCGATACCCGACGACAGCAGCGTCACGACCTTGCCGGCAGAACCCACCGGCAGACCGCCCACGCCGCGCTCGGAGCGCGCGTACACATAAACGCTACCCTGGACCACCAGTACGTGCACCATCACATCGGGGTCGTGCATTTGAACCTTTTTATCGGGGAAGGCCTCACACAGCACCTCGCCAACCTGTCGATTGATATCGATCGAGGTGAGCTCATAGTCAGTATTGGAGCGCTTGGCGTGCACCTTAAACGAATCGAAGGAACCAAACTCGCGCAGCGCCTTCACAGCGGCGGCGCAGTACTCCTGCGGGTCGCGGTTGGTGTGATACGCCAGGGACACACGGGCAACGCCGGGGACGGTGCGAATGACACGCGCCGCCTCGTCGGCCTGATGCTCGTTAAAGGTCACGAGGATATAACCGGAAATTCGAGACACGGCGTTCACGGAAAAGGCGGCCAAGGCCGCCTTGATGTTATCCATGAGGATATGCTCAAAATGTGCGCGGTTCTTGCCCTTCAGTCCAACCTCGTGATAGTGGACCAGGCAGACGCGAGCTGCCATTTAGGCTTCAGCAACCTTGTGGCCGAGCGCCTTCTCGTAACGGGCCTCGTCGTAAGAGATGTCGCCGTCGACAATCTCGTCCATAGCCATCGAGATGGTATCGGCACCGGAAAGCCCGATGGTGATGTCATCGACATCCTGGACGGCAAGCACGCGGTTGTGCTGGCCACGCAGCATGCTATTGATGTCGCAGGCGCGCTTGGAGGCAAGCGAAGCGAGCAGGAAGCGGTTGTGATCGGTCTTCTCCAGAAGATCGTCAATGCAAGGCTTTACAACGGACACGGACCTCAGATCCTTTCATGCATATCGAGAACGCGAACGAGCTCATCGGTCGCGCGGTCGAGATCGTCATTCACCACGACGTCGTCGTAGCGGTCGGCAAGGGCAAGCTCATCGGCGGCGTTTGCCATACGCAGCTCAATCGTCTCGGGCGTCTCGGTACCGCGACCGACTAGACGCTCGCGGAGCACCTCAAGCGAAGGCGGCTTGATAAAGATCAGCACGGCCTCGGGGAAACGCTCCTTCACCTGCAGGGCGCCCTGGACATCGATCTCCAAAATCAGAGACGAGCCCGAGGCGAGCTTGGATGTGACCTCGCTCACCAACGTGCCGTAGCAGTTACCGTGGACCTCGGCCCACTCAACAAACTCACCGTTTGCCACGCGGCGGTCGAACTCCTCGCGCGTCAGAAAAAAGTAGTTGACGCCGTCGACCTCACCTTTGCGTGGTGCTCGCGTGGTAGCCGAAACCGTCAGACCCAGGTTCGAGCGGCGCTCGCGCACACGAGTGACGAGCGTACCCTTGCCTGCGCCTGACGGTCCAGAAATCACAAAGAGCTTGGAATCCTGAGCGCTCACTTATTTGGTCAGCTGCTCGAGGAGCTGCTCGCGCTGACGGACACCGAGGCCCTGGACGCGACGAGTAGCGGAGATACCGAGCTCCTCCATGATCTTGGCGGCCTTGGCCTTGCCATAACCGGGGAGAGACTCGATGAGGGTGGAAACCTTCATGCGGGAAGCGATGGGGTCATCGGAGTTGAGCACGGACTCGAGGGACTTCTCGCCCTTCTTGATCTGCTCGCGAAGCTCAGCGCGGGCGTGACGTGCGGCAGCAGCCTTCTCAAGAGCCTGCTTGCGCTGCTCGTCGGTAAGCTGAGGGAGTGCCATTCGTACCTCCAAATAGTTGGGTTATATCTGATTCAATAATTGGCATTTTAGCACGTAGAACGTACAAAATGCCTAATCGCGGCTCCATAGGTTAGACGATACCCGCAAAAAGTGCAATATACTGCGCCCAAAGTTAAGCCACTGACCTGCGATTCCACACAAAGGATGGGAAAGTTTACGCAGGCACAGGGGCTATTTTGTGCTAATGAGACCCAAAAGTGGTGACTTAGGGGAATCTTTTACGCGACGTTTTCGACCAGCTCGGTGACGATGGCGTCAAAGGCGGCAACCGGATCGTCGGCGCCGGTGATGGGACGACCCACCACAATGTGGCTTGCGCCACGCTCGATAGCCTGGGAAGGCGTCGCCACGCGGGACTGGTCGCCTAAGGCGGCACCCACCGGGCGCACACCCGGAGTCACGATGAGGGCATCGGGACCCAGCAGCTCACGCATGTCGTGAGCCTCCATCGGCGAGCACACGATGCCATCGATGCCGTTGGCCTGAGCGAGCTTTGCCAGGCGGGCGGCCTCCTCGGCCACGGGCGACTCGACGCCGATCTCGCTCAAGGCATCCTGATTCATGCTCGTGAGCACGGTGATGGCGACGAGCTTGGCGCGGTCCTCGCGCGCCTCCTCGGCACCCTCGCGGCAGGCAGCGAGCATGGCGCCCGAACCCAAGCCGTGAACCGAGAGCAGGTCGGCACCAGCAAGCGAGGCCGAACGGGCGGCACCGCGAACCTGATGCGGAATATCATGGAACTTAAGGTCGAGGAAGACCTTAAAGCCCAGCTCCTTGAACGTCTTGACGATCTCGGGACCCTCGGCGTAATAGAGCGTCATGCCAACCTTGAGCCAGGCGGCATGGCCCGAAAGCTCGTGGGCAAGCTCGAGCGCACGCTCACGGTCGCAGTCGAGGGCGACGATTACGCGGTCGCGGGCATCGGTCTCTAGCATTCGAACGCACCTACCAGTTCGTTGATGTCCTTTACGCCCTGGGACTCTGCCCAGGCCTCGAGCTCGTGCGCGATCTTAATCGAGGCGCACGGATCAACAAAGTTGGCCATGCCGACCGACACGCAGGTGGCGCCGGCCAGAATAAACTCGGCCGCATCCTCGCCGGTCATGACGCCGCCGACACCGTTGATGGGGATATCGACGGCCTGGGCAACCTCCCAGACCATGCGCACGGCGATGTGGTGGCACAGCGGGCCCGAAAGGCCGCCCTTGGGCTTGGCCACACGGGACTTGCGGGTATGAACGTCGATGGCCATGCCCTGGATGGAGTTAATGACCGAAAGGCCGTCGGCGCCTGCAGCCTCGAGGGCTTTGGCGATCTCGGCGACGTTGACCGGCGCCATCTTCACGAACAGCGGCTTATCGGTCACCTTACGGCAGGCAGCCATAACGGCAGAGGCGCCCTCGGGCGAGGAGCCCATGGCGGCACCGCCGGCGGCGATATTGGGGCAGCTCACGTTGATCTCATAGCCGGCAGCCCAGGGGCACAGCTCGACATACATCTCGAGCGCGCGGACAAACTCGTCAACGGAATGGCCGGCGACCTGACAGATGACCTGGCAGCCGTCCTTGGACAGCTGTTCGAGCCACGGACCGGACTCACGGGCAAAGGCGGCCACGCCGGGGTTCTGAAGGCCCACGGAGTTGATCATGCCGCCGGGAATCTCGGCCATGCGGGGCGCGGGGTTGCCGGGCCAGGGCTCGGCAGCGCAGCCCTTGGTGGTGATGGCACCCAGCTGGGAGACATCAAAGAAGTTCTGGAACTGCCAACCGTAGCCGAAGGTGCCGGCTGCGGTGTTGATGGGGTTCTGCATCTTGACGCCGCCGAAATCGACGGCCATGTTCACGGTACCCACTAGAAGACCACCACCTTGGAAGCATCGAACACGGGGCCGCACATGCAGGCACCCTTCATACCGTCGACCGTCTCGACATTGCAGGTGTTGCAGGCACCAAAGCCACAGCTCATCATGCGCTCGAGGGACACCTCGCAGTACGCACCGGCCTCGGCGGCAGCGGCGGCGACTTTCTTCATCATGACAGCGGGGCCGCAGCTGGCCACATAGTCGTAGCCGCCCTCGCCGAGCAGCTCGGCTGCCGGGTCGGTGCAAAAACCGTGCGTGCCCAGCGTGCCATCGTCGGTGCACACGTTAACCGTGGCGCCCAGCGCGCGGAACTCATCGACACCCACGGCCTTGGAAGCGGTGCCAAAGCCCAGGCACACGTCCACATCAACACCCTGCTCGGCAAGCACGCCGGCAAGACACAGCACAGGCGGAACGCCGATGCCGCCCGCAACGAGCAGCGCCTTCCTGGTGCCCTCGGGCACAAGCCAGCCGCGGCCGCCAGGGCCCAGCAGATTAGAGGTGGAACCGGGGGCCATCTGCGACAGACGACGGGTGTCGTCGCCCACGACGGCGTACCACAGCTCGACGGTGCCGGTCTGGGCGTCGGCGCGATAGAAGCTCAGGGGCACGCGAAGCAGCGAGGACGCATCGCCGGGCACGGCAATGTTCACAAACTGGCCGGGCTTGAGCGCACTTGCAAGCTTGGGGGCCGAGATAACGAGCGAGAAGATGCCGTCGGCGATCTCCTGGTTCGAGACGACCTCGAAGTCGTGCATGCGTGCAGTGGAAGGTGTGGGCATAGACGCTCCAATCCCCCATGCGGTTGCATGGTTCAGGCGAACAGAAAGCGCGGCACCGCAAGGGCACCGCGCACAAAAGCGATAAGGCTATGCTAGCAGATGCAGCCGTCGGCGAGCGTCTGCTTGCCGCCGACAAACACATCGGTGGCACGACCGGTGAGCGTGCGGCCGGCAAAACCGGAGTTCTCGGCACGCGACTCGTAACCGTCCTCGCCGACCGTCCAGGTAGCAGCGGGATCGAACACGGTCAGGTCGGCAACGGAGCCCGCCTTGACCTGAACCTGGTCAAGGCCCAGGATCTCACGAGGCTTGATGGCCATGAGCTCGACCATGCGGCCCATGCTCATCTTGCCCGTGTTGACCAGCTCGGTGAGCACGAGCGACAGCGAGGTCTCGAGGCCGATCATGCCGAAGGGCGCAAGCTCGAACTCGCGCGCCTTCTCCCACGGAGTGTGGGGAGCGTGATCGGTGACGATAGCGTCGACGGTGCCGTCGATGACGCCCTGGCGGATGGCCTCGGCGTCCGCCTCGGTACGCAGCGGCGGGTTGACCTTGAGCGAGGTGTTGTAGGTCTCGTCCAGGTCGTTCTCGGTCAGGAACATGTGATGCGGCGTGGCCTCGCAGGTAACCTGAACGCCAGCGGCCTTGCCGGCACGCACGAGCTCCAGGCCATGGGCGGTGGAGATGTGCTGGATGTGCAGCTTGGCGCCGGTCAGCTTGGCAATCTCGATGTCGCGGGCGATCTGGAGCTCCTCGCCGACAGCCGGCCAGCCCTCGAGAGCCAGACGGGTCGAGACCTTGCCCTCATTGATCTGGCCGTGACCGACCAGGTCCTCGTCCTGGCAGTGGCTCATAAAGACCTTGCCGAACATCTTGCCGTAGTCCATGCAGCGACGGAGCATGCCCGCGCCCTGCACGCCGCGACCGTCGTCGGTGAAGGCGACGGCGCCGTGGGCGACCATATCGCCCATCTCGGACATGGCCTCACCCTTAAGACCGCGGGTCATGGCGCCCGACGGATAGACGCGGCAGTGACCGACCTCGGCAGCACGGGACTTGACGAACTCCACGACGGTGCCGTTATCGGTGACCGGATCGGTGTTGGGCATGGAGCACACGCCGGTAAAGCCGCCCTTGGCAGCTGCGCGGGTGCCGCTCTCGATGTCCTCTTTGACCTCGTAGCCGGGCTCGCGAAGGTGAACGTGCATATCCACCAGGCCGGGAACGAGGTACTTGCCGGAAAGGTCGCGGACCTCGGCTCCCTCGACGGCGAGATTCTCGCCGACCTCGGCGATCTTGTCGCCGTCAATCAGGACGTCAACGACACCGTCAAGCTCGACGGACGGGTCGACGACGTGGGCATTCTTAAGAAGCAAGGCCATTATCGGCACCTCCAAGCAGCAGATACAGGATAGCCATACGCACGCAGATACCGGCGTAGACCTGCTCCAGGATGACGGAGCGTTGCGGGTGGTCGGCCATATAGGAGTCGAACTCGACGCCGCGGTTGATGGGGCCCGGGTGGCAGATGATCGCATCGGGCTTCATGAGCTTCTCGCGGTCCTTGGTCAGGCCGAAGAGCTTGTGATACTCGCGAATCGTGGGGAACGGAGCGCCCTCAAGGCGCTCCTGCTGCACGCGCAGCATGTAGACGACGTCCAGCTCGGGCAGGACGGAATCGAGGTCGCTCGTCACGTGGTCGCAACCCAGAACCTCGGGCGCCGGCGGCAGCAGCGTGCCGGGGGCGACAGCGTAGGTCTCGCAGCCCATGATCTTAAGGGCGGGGATCAGCGAGCCGCAGACACGGGAGTGCGCGATATCGCCGACGACAGCGACCTTCAGACCGTGGAAGTCACCCTTGTGCTCCCAGATGGTGTACAGGTCGAGCAGGGCCTGCGTAGGATGGTTGTGCTTGCCGTCGCCGGCGCAGATAACGCTCGCGGGCGAGTTCTGCGTGACGATGTAGGGAGCACCGGCGTGCTTATCGCGAACGACGATGCAATCAATCTTGTAAGCGTTGAGGGTCTCGACGGTGTCGACGAGGCTCTCGCCCTTGACCGTGGAAGTCGAGGAGCCGCCAAAGTTGAGGCTGTCGGCCGAAAGGCGCTTCTCGGCGAGCTCGAAGGAGCTGCGGGTGCGCGTCGAGGGCTCGTTGAACATGTTGACGATGGTCTTGCCCTTGAGCGTGGGGACCTTCTTGATCGCACGCTCGTTGACCTCGGAGAACGCCTTGGCGGTCTCGAGGATGAGCTTGATGTCCTCTTCGGAGTACTCGGTAATGTCGATCAGGTGCTTATGGTTGAACGCCACGGTACTACTCACCTCCCAGCGGCGCGGAGCCCACATGGGAACCCGGCGCGACGTCGTTAATCTCGACAGCGGTGCGGCCGTCTACTTCCTTCATATATAGGTGCACGTTCTCCTCATGCGACGAGGGAACGTTCTTGCCGACAAAGTCCGGCGAGATGGGGAGCTCACGGTGACCGCGGTCAACGAGAACTGCCAGCTCGATGCGGCTCGGACGGCCCAGGTCCATGACGGCATCCAGAGCGGCGCGGATAGTACGGCCCGTATACAGGATGTCGTCCACCAGCACAACGCGCTTGCCGTCGACGCTGAAGGGAATGTTGGTAGCGTGGATCGCGGGAGCGAAATTGGTCGCATAGTCATCGCGGTAGAAGCTGATGTCGAGGCTGCCGAGCGGAACGTCGACGCCCTCGATCTCCTTGATCTCCTCGGCGAGCTTCTTTGCCAGAAGGTCGCCGCGCGTGACGATACCGACCAGAGCGAGGTCTTCACAGCCCTCGTTGCGCTCGAGGATCTCGTGCGCGATGCGGGTCATCGCTCGGTTGACGGCGGTCTCGTCCATGATGACCGCCTTGGGGGAAGTCGTGCCCATCGATCTCCTTCCTCACATGTCTTGACTGCTGACACAGTCAAAAAAATAGATGCCCGACCGCTTAAAGCGGACCAGACACCCACAGGAAGTGCTGCTCTTTGGCAGCAATGTAATTCCATGTGGGTATCTCGTACCCCTTTAATGGTCAAGGGATAGTGTAGCCAACCTCGAGCTTAATTGCGAGCATAAATACAGAGCAATCCGTAAACGGGCGCAGGCGCTCCATAAACCTATATATATTTGTGGGACGAGCTTGAAAACGCACGCACGAGCTGGCATAATCCCCTCTGCTGCACGCAAATCGGATCTACGTCCAGGGCCGTAGCGTGAGCACTATCGCCAAAAGAGGAATATCTCTGTGTAGATTACGCACAGGGAGCTGCTTCTGTGCTATAGTTCAGGCTTGTTTGTTAACGCGACATGTTCGTTTGTCGCCCAAGGAGGGTCAGTTATGTCCAAAGTTTGCGAAGTTTGCGGTAAGCACCCCGTTGCCGGTCGCTCCATCAGCCACTCTCACCGCGTCACCAACCGTAAGTTCCGCCCCAACATCCAGCGCGTCTACGTCGTCGTCGATGGTCACCGTCGCAAGATGAACGTTTGCTCCACCTGCCTCAAGTCTGGCAAGGTTGCGCGCTCCTAAATAAGGTCTTACCAACAAGTACCTCGGACTCTCCGGGTCAAAGACCTCGCGTTCACATAGAACTTACCAAAGGCGCCCTCCCCTAAGGAGGGCGCCTTTTGCACTCATTGGGGACAGACTTACATGAGTGTTTGCAGATGTCAAAGGAATCATAGCCTAGCTGATATGCCTTAAAGCTTGACCAACGGTACGTCTCGAGTGAGTCGATTGCACTTTTCACAGGATTGAGATGGATATAATCGAGAAGCTGCACCGCCTGCGTGTCCGACTCAACAGCGACCCGCGAATAGCGATTATCAAACAGATGCCCCGTTCTCCCCGTTTTCCCATTGAAATACTTATATTAGTCTGTCCCTAATGAGCGGGGCGATGCACTGGCAGATAGTTTTAGTTAAAACGCTTCAGTTTATTGAAGCGTTTTAGTATGCCTTTTACGGGAATCTTGCCGTTCGCCGAATAATTTCTTGCTATCATGCAAGTCGTAGGGTAAATCTCCGATCGCAAGGAGACACAAATGGTGAAAAAGTCACCGGAAAACACTACTCCCGCAATTGTGGACAACGTAGAGGCGCTTGAGGCTAAGCTCGCTCAGATGCGAGAGGCCCAGGCGCTTTTTGCTACGTACACGCAGGAGCAGGTCGACAAGATCTTCTATGAGGCCGCCATGGCCGCCAAC
Organism: Collinsella sp. AF23-2; assembly: GCF_003459245.1. Classification (GTDB taxonomy): domain Bacteria; phylum Actinomycetota; class Coriobacteriia; order Coriobacteriales; family Coriobacteriaceae; genus Collinsella. Next base: position 20,656 of record NZ_QRVG01000004.1, on the reverse strand, counting down.
AAGGCTCGTATCCCGTTGGCGAAGATGGCCATCGAGGAGACCGGCCGCGGCGTTCTTGAGGACAAGGTCATCAAGAACCACTACGCCGCAGAGTACATCTACAACGCTTACAAGAACACCAAGACCTGTGGCGTTCTGGAGCGCGACGAGGCTTACGGCATCACCAAGATCGCCGAGCCCATCGGCATCGTGGGCGCCGTCATCCCGACGACCAACCCCACCTCCACCGCGATCTTCAAGACTCTGATCAGCCTGAAGACCCGCAACGGCATCATCATCTCCCCGCACCCGGCAGCCGCCAAGTGCACCATCGCCGCCGCCAAGCTCGTGCTTGACGCCGCCGTCAAGGCCGGCGCCCCCGAGGGCATCATCGGCTGGGTCGATGTCCCCTCCATCGAGCTGACCAACATGGTCATGCGCGACGTCGACATCATCCTCGCCACCGGTGGCCCGGGCATGGTCAAGGCCGCCTACTCCTCGGGCAAGCCCGCCCTGGGCGTTGGCGCCGGTAACACCCCGGTCGTCATCGACGACACCGCCGACGTGCTGCTCGCCGTCAACTCCATCATCCACTCCAAGACCTTCGACAACGGCATGATCTGCGCTTCCGAGCAGTCCGTGACCGTCATCGACACCATCTATGACCAGGTTAAGGCCGAGTTCCAGAAGCGCGGCTGCTACTTCGTCAAGCAGGGTGCCGAGATGGAGGCACTGCGTGCCGCCATGTTCAAGAATGGCGCCCTCGATCACCGCATCCCCGGCATGGCTGCTGCCAAGATCGCTGAGCTCGCCGGCATCGAGGTTCCCGCCAAGACCAAGATCCTGATCGCCGAGGTCACCTCCACCGACCCCGCCAAGGAGGAGTTCTCCCACGAGAAGCTCTCCCCGGTCCTGGCCATGTATCACGCCAAGGACTTCCAGGAGGCCGTCGACAAGGCCGAGCACCTGGTGCTCGCCGGTGGCCCGGGCCACACCGCCTCTCTGTACGTGCACCCCGCCCAGGCCGAGAAGATCAGCCTGTTCGAGCACGTCATGAAGGCCTGCCGTATCGTCATCAACACCCCGTCCTCGCACGGCGGCATCGGTGACCTGTACAACTTTGGCATGAAGCCGTCTCTGACCCTGGGCTGCGGCTCCTGGGGCGGCAACTCCGTCTCCGAGAACGTTGGGGTGAAGCACTTGATCAACGTTAAGACTGTGGCCGAGCGCCGTGAGAACATGCTGTGGTTCCGCGCTCCCGAGAAGGTCTACTTCAAGAAGGGTTCCACGCCCGTCGCCCTCGACGAGCTCGGTACCGTCATGGGCAAGAAGCGCGCCTTCATCGTCACCGACCAGTTCCTCTTCAAGAATGGCAACACCCGCGCCATCGAGGCCAAGCTCGACGAGATGGGCATCGCCCACGACTGCTTCTACGACGTCGAGCCCGATCCGTCGCTGCAGTGCGCACGTCGCGGCGCCAAGCAGATGGCTCTCTTTGAGCCGGACGTCATCATCGCCGTCGGCGGTGGCTCCGCTATGGACGCCGGCAAGATCATGTGGATGATGTACGAGCACCCCGAGTGCAAGTTTGAGGACATGGCCATGGACTTCATGGACATCCGCAAGCGTATCTTCACTTTCCCCGAGATGGGCAAGAAGGCCTACTTCGTCGCCGTCCCGACCTCTTCGGGTACCGGCTCCGAGTGCACGCCGTTCGCCATCATCACCGACAAGGAGACCGGCATCAAGTGGCCGCTCGCCGACTACGCGCTGCTCCCCAACATGGCTATCGTCGACGCCGACAACTGCATGACCGCCCCGCGCGGCCTGACCGCTGCCTCCGGCATCGACGTCATGACCCACGCCATCGAGTCCTACGTCTCCATCATGGCTTCCGACTACACCAAGGGCCTCTCCGAGCGCGCTGCTAAGCTCGTCTTCGAGAACCTGCCCTCCAGCTTCACGAACGGCGCCAAGGACCCGCATGCCCGCGAGGAGATGCACAACGCCTCTTGCATGGCCGGTATGGCCTTCGCCAACGCCTTCCTGGGCCTCAACCACTCCATGGCTCACAAGCTCGGCGCCTTCCATCACCTGCCCCACGGCCTCGCCAACGCCGTCATCCTGACCCGCGTTATGCGCTACAACGCCGCCGAGGCTCCCGTCAAGATGGGTACCTTCTCCCAGTATCCTTACCCCAACGCGCTGCACAACTACGCCGAGATGGCCAAGTACTGCGGCATCGAGGGCAAGGACGACAAGGAGGTCTTCGAGAACTTCATCACGAAGCTCGAGGAGCTCAAGGACTTCATCGGCGTCAAGAAGACCATCGCCGACTACGGTGTTGACGAGCAGTACTTCCTCGACACCCTCGACGAGATGACCGAGCAGGCATTCAACGACCAGTGCACCGGCGCAAACCCGCGCTACCCGCTCATGAGCGAGATCAAGGAGCTCTACCTGGACGCCTACTACGGCCGCGAGCCTCAGGACTACGCCGTCT